>VGES01000004.1 GCA_016869765.1 Alphaproteobacteria bacterium | reverse complement strand
CCGATACCGAGGCCACCACGCGGTTACGCAAATCCAGCGAATAGGGACGCGCCATCGCTGCTGGCCTCCAATCCAGCCAGCATCTTGAATCACGAATCCCCGACCAAGGGAATCCCCGCCGATTCAACCTTTCAGAAACGCGCTCTAGAGTCGCCGCGCGAGCCTGTTGGCGTCGTGCGTGGCGCCCCAGATGCCGCGCGGTGCGACGCAGTCGCCCACACCCAACGCGTCTTCGGGCCAAGGCCGCGAGACGGTCCCTGTCGAAAGGACGATCGCGTCGAACGGCCCGAGGGTCGTGCCGTTGGCCAAGGTCACTTTGCTCCCCGCAATCTCTTGCACGATGGTTTCGCGCAAGATCCGAACCGGAGCGTTCGCCAATCGCGCCACAACGTCGCCACTCTCCGCCGTCAGGTCGAGCAGCGGCTCACCCAATCGCGCGGTAGGAATGGTGACCGTGAGATGCTGTGTGCCGGGCTGAGCGAGGAGGTGGTCGACAAGGGAGATCAGCGGCCATTCGCCTTCTTCGCCCACGATCAAGATCTGACCCCGCACCGTTACTTCTCCGGCCAAGACCTGGCGGCCGTGCGGCAGCCCCTGCGAGCCCGGAATGCCGTCGCGCAAGTAGGGCCGTCGCCGGTGTACCGCCGACTGGCCGACCGTCGCTCCGATCGCCCAGATCACCGAGTCCGCGTCAGGAGGCCGACTCGGATCGACGCGCGTGTCGAGGTGCACAGCAACGCCCTGATGGGCCAGTTCGCGCTCCCACCAGGCGATGATCGGCAACATCTCGTTGCGGAAAGGCGCCTCGCCGGCGAGCCGCAAGGCGCCGCCGAGCCGGGACGACGCCTCGTAAAGCGAGACGGCGTGGCCGCGCAGGGAGAGGACGCGGGCGGTTTCGAGGCCTGCGGGCCCACCGCCAACCACGGCGAAGCGCTTCGGCGTTGTCGTCGGCACCATAGGATCGAGTTCGAACTCCCGGCCTGCCACCGGATTGACGATGCAGGACGCGGGGATGCTGCGGATCGAAAACGCCAGACAGCCCTGGTTGCAGGAGAGGCAGGGACGGATACGGTCGATCTGTCCCGCGGCCACCTTGTTCACCCATTCCGGCTCGGCGATCAGCGTGCGCGCCATCGCCACGACATCGGTTTCGCCGTTGGCAATAAGCTGCTCGGCTTCGTCGGGCGTGCGGATGCGGCTCGTCAGAAACACCGGTACCTTCAGTACATCCTTGAAGGCTTTTCCGAGCGCTGCCTGATTCACGCGCGGGTAGCTCATCGGCGGGATGCATTCGGGAAACGAGAAGTGCGAACCATTCATTACGCTGACCCAGTCGACGAACCCCCGCTCGGCCAGCCATTGCATCGCAGCGACGGAGTCGCGAAGCCCATAGTCCTCCGGGTCGCCGGCGATCACGTGATTGGCCGAGGTCCGCACGCCGACCGCCATGGCGTTTCCCACCACCTCACGAACGTCCTGCAAGACCTCGGCGACGAAGCGGACGCGGTTCCCCAGCAACCCACCATATTCGTCGGTGCGCAGATTTAGCCTCGGCGAGAGAAAAGACCCGAGCAGGTAGTCGGTCGCGGTCTGCACCTCGACGGCATCCAGCCCGGCCTCGCGGCACCGCCGCGCGGACTGGCGGAATTCCTCGCGTACATCTTTCATGTCACGCTTGGTCATCGCCCGTGGCATCTCGCCGGTGCTGGGTGAGGGGAGGGCCGACGGCGCCAACGCCGCTCGACCGCTGACATGGTGGGGAACGTTGTGGCCACCGTGCCAGAGGATGATCGACACGAGCCCGCCGGCGTCGTGGACCTCATCGGCGAGCCGGCGGAGGCCCGGGACGATGGCGTCGTCGTAGAGCGAAATCTGCTGCACGTTTGCGCGGGTTCCCGGCGTGATCAACGCCGATTCGAGGATGACCATCGCCGCGCCACCGCGCGCGCGGGCCGCCATGTAGCCGCGCGCCCGGTCGCCGATCAGCCCGTTGTCCGAATGGCGCATGCTGTGACCGCTCAAGACGACGCGGTTGCGCAACGTTTTGGGCCCGATCTTCACTGGGCTGAGCAGGCGCGGGTAGGCGGAGGGTGAGGACATGGCGTTGAACCCCGATGCGTGGCGTCACCGTAACGTCGACGCCGGCCTATCGTAGCCCGAGCGAACCCGGATTCACCAAGCGCCCGCGATCAACGTAATCCTTGCAGGCGTCGAGCCGTCGGTAAGTGCGCGCCGCCCATCTCCAGGTGGAGCTCGAACAGACCGCTGCGCCGCGTTTCGACGGCCGCACGAGCCGCGGGTTTGCGGGTAACCTGGGCCTCTTGATTTGGTCGGGCCCGAGACAGCGGTCGTGGTGTTATGCCCGTTGAATTCAGGCAACGTTCGAAACGCCGAAACGAGGGATCGAACTCAGGTCGGGCGCGCTTTTCTCGCTGTTTTGGCGGACGTCCGCAGCAACCTCACCAGCCGATTCGTATCGTCGAGTCGTTCGAGCCCGTTGACAAGATCGACGATTTTGTCCGCCGCTTCATTCGCAATGCGCCGCTTCACGAGGGCGCGAAATTTCACTTCGATATCGGTCGATGATGCCGGACTCTCCGGACCACCACGCCGTCGCAGAACTTCTTTCGCGATCGATCGACCATCACGGGTCGTGACGGTCAGCGTACTGGCGTGACGATGTTCGGAACCCCGGGCCTCAATTGCCGGGTCGATGCGCGCGGTGATCCGATTGATAAGTGCCAGGATTTTCGGATCGCGCAGACGAGCGGCGCGGTATTGCTCGACAAACACCTGGCCGTCGAGCGCCATCACGGCAAGGCCATAGTAAAGATTCATCTGGGCCGAGGTGACGCTCGTCGCATTGTACGGCCAGGCGCAGTGCTGATAGGTCAACGAACTCACACCGACGTTGATCAGATCGATATCGGCCGCGGTCAAGCGGTTCTCGTCCATGATCGAACGCAGACCGTCGAGTGCGGTATGGATGCTGGTGACGGCAGCGTACAGCTTGAATCCGACCGCGAGAACTTCCCAAGTTGTTCCCAACTCGACCACCAGACGCGACACATCCGGCGTGCCTGCGAGCGAACTCAGAAACCCACCATATGGCGCCTCGACGACATTGCTGATGCCGGTGAAACCACGCTTGGCAAGAAGCGCCGCATAGACTCCGCTTTGAGCAGCCCGTCCGGAGTGGAAGCGCTTGACGTCCGCGCCCTCCTGGGCCGCCATCAGGCCGGCGGCCTGCGAACCAGCGATGCCTAAAGCGTTCTGCGTCTGCTCCGGCGTGAGGCCAAGCAACCGTGCCGCTGTGGCGGCGGCCGCAAAAGTCCCCGATGTTCCTTGCGGATGAAAGCCGCGGAAAAAAAGCGCCTGTCCGGCGGCGCGACCAATGCGCGTACCGACTTCGTATCCGGCGAGGATCGCCGTCAAAAGTGCACGGCCGCTTACCCCGCCCTGTCGTTCAGCAATGCTCAGTGCGACGGGAACCGTCAAAGAATTCGGATGAAAGATCGCGCCCCGATGAATGTCGTCGAGTTCGAAGGCGTGCCCGGCCGTACCATTCGCGAGAGCGGCGAACGACGCGGATGTTCGGAGCGAGCTGCCGAAAATCGAGGCCTCCGGCCGACCTCCCTGTTCGGCAATCATCGCCGTCACCGCCCTCGTCCACGGTAGGTTGGCCCCAAACAGACAACACCCCAAAGCATCCAGTACGCACCGCTTGAGTTGCGGTAGAACAGCGGGTGGCGCGTCGCGAAGGCGCAAGCCGGCCCCGAACTGCGCGAGGGTCCGAGTGGCATTGGGAGAAAGCGACTCACCCGACGAACGTGCGCCCTTGTCGGTAGCGGCGTTTTTCATTCTAGTCGTCCATGTTGATCGTCACGCTCGGCGGCGCAACTGCGCGGATGTAAGCGGTTCACGTCGTCAATGCTTCGGTGCGTTCAACCTCCGGGCAATCCTCGAATCGCCATCGACGCGACAGCGAAGAGATCGAAGCAGTCAACGGTGGACGGCCCGTTACTGGTCAAAAAATTGCGGATGCTCGATACAGGGAAGGTGGCCGCGCCGAACGATGGTCGGAGCTTGCCCGTTGGGGAGGAGCTGGGTCAAGGCGGTTCTTGTTGGGCAAATGGGCTGGGGCTGCGATGGCGTTTGCGTTCGATCCCCCCTATCAGTCGGGAGTTCAGGACCCGCAAGCCGTCAGTGTGCCGGTCAAATTGCGAAGCCAACCCTTCGCGGAGTAGCTCCAATATTGGCTGGCGGGGACGTGGCCTTAGGACCTGTTCGGCTTCGGCACGGATTGGACCTCGACCTTGGAGGCCAGACAGTTCTTTCAAGGACTACGCTTCGTGCCTGAAGGAGTCGCACTACTACCGCAACGAGGCGAAAGGCCCCTTGATCAACGCGGCGTTGTCCGAGTTTGATCAGGACAGGCGCAAGAGGCTGTTGCAGAAGGATCAACGCCGAACACGCGCAGATCGTCTTTCTCGCCGAAGGCGGCGAGCCGGCCGCCTTCATCAGCAAACTGCACAACTTCACGCAGGCCAACACCGTGTTCAACTGGCACGAGATGATGTTGCAGAGGCCGCTAGACCTAGCGTTTCCGATAAAGGTCCCGGTCGTCGATCGGACCTTTTTTTCTATGCCTCCGCCGAAGTTGATTGTCGGCGTGGCCCGGGCGGCGCGACAATGAGCGTCCCAACAGGGGAGGAACCCATGGTAGGCCTGAAGTCCAGTACCGCGCTCGGCGTCGTGTTCGCCGCGGCGGCGTGGTTGGTTTCGAGCGTTCCGGCGAGTGCCGAGACACTGCGCGTCGGTCTGCGCGAGTTCGCCGGCGGCAAAGGCAATCCCTACACCGGCGGTATCCAGACGCCCGGCGTGTTCACCTGGTCGGCGGCTTACGAACAGCTGACCAAAAACGGCGAAGGCGGCGTCTCCGAAGCCTTGCTTGCCACCGAATGGAAGAGCATCAATCGCGACACGTGGCGCTTCACCATTCGCCGTGGCATCACGTTCGCCAACGGCGAAGCGCTCAACGCGCACGGCGTCAAGGCAGCCTACGACTGGCTGCTCAAGACCGACCCGGGCAAGGCCTCGGTCACCGGCAAGAACATCAGCAGCTTTACCGCCGAGGTGACGGTGGTCGACGACTTCACGGTCGACATCAAGACCATGCGCCCCAACCCGATCTACCCCAAGATCGTCCAGAGCGTCACCATCCTGCCGCCCAAGCTCTTTGCCGAGTCGGGCCAGGAGGGGTTCACGACGCGCGCGATCGGGACCGGCCCCTACACCATCGAATACCGCCAGGATCGGGCAGTCGCGAGCGTCAATGCCTCGTCCTGGCAAAAGCGCCAGAACGTCGATCGCATCGAATTCATCGAACTGCCCGAAGGGCCGGCACGCGCCCAGGCGCTGCTCTCCAATCAGATCGATATCGACGTGTCGGTCGCCCGTGATTCGATCCCGCAGCTCGAGGCCGCCGGCCTCAAGACCTACGCCAAGCGCGCCTCGCGCACGTTGGGCCTGAGTTTCGTAACCTTCCGCAAGAAGGAGGGGCAGGCCAAGGGCGAGTTGGTGACCGGCCCGATCGGCGACGTTCGCGTCCGCCAAGCGCTCAACCACGCGATCAACAAGCAGGCCATCGTCGATGCGATCTATCAGGGCAAGGGAGCCGCGGTGAGTCAGTCGGCGCCCTCGGTGGTGAACGGCTTCAACAAGGCACTCCGGCCCTACGAATACGATCCCGAAAAAGCCAAGCGCCTGCTCGCCGAAGCCAACCTCCCCAACGGCTTCGAGTTCGAAGCCCGGGCGATCATGACCGACGCATCGATCTCGCAGGTCTATCAGGCGGCGATCCAAGATGTGACCCGCATCGGCGTGCGCGCCAAGCTGATCCCGCAGCAGTTCCCGGATTGGATCAAGCACTGGCTCGGCGGCGACTGGCCCTACGACGTGTTCGGCTTCGGTCACGACCTGACGACCTGGCTCGACGCTTCGCAGGCCTTCCTGCAGCTCACGTCCTGCAAGAAGCCCGATCCCTACTACTGCAACCAGGACGAAATGAAACTCGTCGATCAGATCGAGGTCGAGTTCGATGAACCCAAGCGCATCGCGATGCTGCAACAGTTGCTGGAGATCAACCGCAACAACGCCCCGATCATGTATCTGATCGAGTTCGACGAGAGCATGGGCTACAACGCCAGAATCCAGAACTTCAAGCACACGAACCTCTGGATCCCGTACAACGAGTTCGTCGTCGCGCCGGGACGGCGGTAGCCGAAAGAAAAAGGGGTGGGACCGGCGCCGCCGGTTCCACCCTTTTCTCGAGGCTTGCGCCCCCTCGGGCGCGCGCAAGGAACGAGCAGGTTCACGGAAGAGCAGATTGTTGCGATTTCGAAGGAGTACGGCGCGCTGGACGTGTCGGACGCCTAGAAACTCGAGGCGCTCGAGAGCGAGTCAATCGGCCGACCTATGCAAATTGGCTGGGGGACTAGGATTCGAACCTAGACAACCAGAGTCAGAGTCTGGGGTCCTACCGTTAGACGATCCCCCACCAGGTCTCGCAACAGCGGCCTAGATAGGTGGCGACCCGAACCATTGTCAACTACCCGGCGGCCGTCGTTTGTGCCTATGCTTGGGCCGAGCCCTCGGGGTGCGACGTGCCCGCGCCCTGGAGGTCGTGGCATGAACCAGGAACGATCAGCCCCTTATGGTCGTATGCCGCCCCGCCGTTCCGGTCACCGCGGGCGCTGGGGGCATACGTTCGCCGCGCTCGATCTCGGCACCAACAACTGCCGCCTTCTCGTCGCCAAGCCAAGCCCGGAAGGCTTTCGCGTCATCGACTCTTTTTCCCGCATCGTACGCTTGGGGCAGGGCGTCGGTGCCAGCGGGCGTTTGGCCGAACCCGCAATCGAACGAACGATCGGTGCGCTCCGCATCTGCGCCAAGAAAATGCAGCGCCGCGACGTGAGCGTCGCCCGTTGTGTGGCGACCCAGGCCTGCCGGCAAGCCGCCAACGGGGGCGAGTTCCTCGACCGCGTGCGGGCCGAAACCGGCATCGCCCTCGACATTATCGATCCGGCCGAAGAGGCCCGTCTGGCGGTTGCCGGGTGCGCGCCGCTGCTCGATCGTAGTCATGACCATGCCCTCGTGTTCGACATCGGTGGTGGTTCGACCGAGATCATGTGGCTCGATATGACGGCCGATGCGCCGCCCCAGGTCGCGGCGTGGACATCGATTCCGCTGGGCGTCGTCACGATGGCCGAGCGCCACGGCGGCCAAGACGTCAGTCGGGAGACGTACGCCGAAATGATGGGGGCCGTGACGAGCCAGCTTGCACCATTCGAATCACGCCATCAGCTGGCGGCTGCGATGAACAACGGCCGCACCCAGTTGTTGGGGACGTCTGGGACCGTGACGACGTTGGCGGCATTGCGCCTCGCGCTGCCGCGCTATGATCGCAATGCGGTCGATGGTTGTTGGCTCGCCGCTGACGACGTCACGAACGTCTCCCGACAGTTGTTCGACATGAGCTACGCCCAGCGCACGCAGCATCCGTGCATCGGCCGCGGCCGGGCCGACCTCGTCATCGCCGGTTGCGCGATCTTCGAAGCGATCTTTCGCATCTGGCCAGCGCCCCGTGTGCGCGTCGCCGACCGGGGGGTGCGCGACGGTATGTTGGTTCACCTCATGGAAGGCGCCGACAAGGACACCCTGGCCGATCATTGCTACGTCGCCGGTCGATCGCGATGAGAATCCGGACGCGCGTCCATACCGCGAAGGGTCGGTCGGTATCCTCGACCCGATGGCTCGAACGGCAACTCAACGATCCCTTCGTCGCTGCCGCCAAGAAGGCCGGGTACCGTTCGCGGGCCGCCTTCAAGCTGGTGGAGATCGCCGATCACTTCGATCTGCTGCGCCGCCAGAACGTCGTCCTCGACCTGGGCGCCGCTCCGGGCTCGTGGTCCCAGGTCGCGCTGACCCGCGGATGCCGTGTCGTGGCCGTCGACATCAACCCGATGGAGGCGCTCGACGGCGTCGAAACACACCAGGCCGACGTGCTCGACCACGGGGCGCTGCAACCGATCGTCCAGGCGCTCGCCGGGCACTGCGACGCCGTGCTGAGCGATATGGCAGCCCCGGCCACAGGCCATCGAGGCACCGACCATGACCGGGTGCTGACGCTGTGCGAGGCGGCGTTCGAGGTCGCCGAAAAGGTGCTGAAACCCGGTGGTACCTTCGTCGCCAAGATCCTCCGCGGTGGCACCGAGGCCGATCTGACCCGACGGCTCAAGACCCGATTTGCGACGGTGAAGAACTACAAGCCCAAGGCCAGTCGCAGTGACTCGGCCGAAATGTACGTCGTGGCGAGCGGCTTTCGTTGAGGCGGGCGACCGCTACCAATCTTCGGGCGACCATGCCATATTGCCCGACCCCATCCCGATGGAGCACGCATGGCGTTCAGAGAAGCTCTGACGTTCGATGACGTTACCCTCAGGCCAGCCGCCTCGTCCGTCCTTCCCGCCCAGGTCGATACCAGTACGCGGATCACCCGCAACATCCAGCTCGGCATTCCGCTGGTGTCTGCCGCCATGGACACGGTAACCGAGTCCGACATGGCCATCGCGTTGGCGCAATTGGGTGGCATCGGCGTTATTCACCGCAATCTCGATCCCGAGAAGCAGGCGACCGAAGTGCGGCGCGTCAAGAAGTTCGAGTCCGGAATGGTCATCAACCCCGTGACGATCGAGGCGCGGGAAACGCTGGCCGAAGCCTTGGCCCTTATGACCCGTCATCGGATATCGGGCATTCCCGTCCTCGACCGCACAGGAGGGCGCCTCGTCGGGATACTGACCAATCGTGACGTGCGTTTCGCCACCGATCTACGTCAGCCGGTCTCCGAACTGATGACCAAAGACAATCTGGTCACGGTGCGCGAGGGCGTCGACACGGAGGAAGCGAAGCGCCTGCTGCACAAGCATCGGATCGAGAAACTTCTCGTGGTCGACAACGACCATCACTGCATCGGCCTGATCACGGTCAAGGACATCGAGAAGTCCCAGCGCCATCCCAACGCCTGCAAGGACGAGCAGGGGCGGCTGCGGGTTGCTGCCGCGACGTCGGTTGGCGAAAGCGGGTTGGAGCGCGCTGCGGCGCTGATCGATGCCCAGACCGACCTGATCGTCGTCGACACGGCGCACGGGCATTCCAGTCGCGTCATCGAGACCGTCGCGACGATCAAGAAGAAGAGTAACTACGTTCAGGTGGTGGCAGGAAATGTCGCCACGGCCGAGGCGGCCGAAGCGCTCATGGACGCCGGAGCCGACGCGGTGAAGGTCGGTATAGGCCCGGGCTCGATCTGCACCACGCGCATCGTCGCCGGTGTCGGCGTGCCGCAGCTCACCGCGGTCATGGATGTGGCCGAGGCGTGTGCGAAACGCGGCGTGCCGGTGATCGCCGACGGCGGGGTCAAGTACTCGGGGGATCTCGCGAAGGCGATCGCCGCCGGCGCGAGTTGCGCCATGATCGGGTCGCTCTTGAGCGGTACCGACGAGGCGCCCGGGCAGATTTTCTACTACCAGGGACGCTCCTATAAGGCCTACCGCGGCATGGGCTCGGTCGGCGCCATGGCCCGCGGTTCGGCCGATCGCTACTTCCAGGAAGACATCAAGGATTCGCTCAAACTCGTGCCCGAGGGCATCGAGGGCCGGGTCCCCTACAAGGGATCGGTCAGTGGTGTCATTCACCAGTTGGTGGGCGGCCTGCGCGCCGCCATGGGCTATACCGGCAACGCGACGATCCCGGAGATGCGTCGCAACTGCCAGTTCTTCCGGGTGACGAGCGCCGGTTTGCGCGAGAGCCACGTCCACGATGTGGCGATCACGCAGGAAAGCCCGAACTACCCGATCCCGACCTGATCCACGGCCGCCATGCGGCCGGCGGCGCGCGTCCAGGCGGCGATCGAGATGATCGCGAGCGTGCTCGCACGCCGGCAGCCGGCCGATCGGCTGTCGGACGAATACCTGCGCGCCCGTCGCTACGTGGGTTCCAAGGATCGTCGCGCCATCGCCGATCTCGTCTACAGCGTGCTTCGCCATCGCGGGCGCCTGGAGTGGGCCATGGGCGAAGTCCCGACCGATCCCCTTTCCCATGCCCGTTCACTCGTGATTGCCGAACTGGCAGCGACGGGAGCGATTGCCGATCAGCTTTTCGACGGCAGCCAGTATGGGCCGGCGCTGCTGAGCGAACGCGAACGCCGCTTGATCGGGACAGAGGGCGAGGGAAGGGGATCCGCACCGCCATGGGTGCTCGCCAATTGCCCGCCCTGGTTGACACCGGAGTTCGCTCCAGAGGTCGCGACGAATCCGCGGGTCTTGCTTGGCGACCCGGATGCCCGCGCACCCCTCGACCTCCGCGTCAACACATTGCGGGCGACACGCGAGGAGGTCCTCGTGCAATTGCAGCGTGAGGGGATCGCCGCGGTGCCAACGCCGATCGCTCCAAATGGTATTCGCGTCGCCGGTTCGCTCCGCCTCGACGCCCACCAGCTCTTTCGCGACGGGACGATCGAAGTCCAGGACGAAGGATCCCAGATCGTCGCCGCGGTGTGTCGTGCGGTGCCGAACGAGATCGTCATCGATTTTTGTGCCGGGGCTGGGGGCAAGACACTGGCCTTCGCGGCGGCGATGGGCGGGCGGGGGCGGCTTGTTGCCTGTGACGTCGATTCTCGCCGCCTGGGCGAACTCGAACGACGCGCGCGTCGGGCAGGCGCCACGAACATCACGACGCACATTGCGGATGCCGCCCTTGCTGCGCCGGCAATCGAGCAAGGTGACTTGGTCGTGCTGGACGTACCCTGCTCGGGGAGCGGAACGTGGCGGCGCAATCCCGATGCGCCCTGGCGGTTGTCGCCCGAGGTCCTCGAGGGGTATCGCGATTCACAGCGCCGGATTCTTGCGTCCGGGGCGAACCTCGTGAGGCCGCATGGGCGGCTTGCCTACATCACGTGCTCGCTGTTCCCGTCCGAGAACGGGGCGCAGATCGAAGCGTTTCTCGCGGCGCACCCCGCTTGGCGACGTCGGGACCTCCGCGCCGACTGGCAGCGGTTCACCCCGCGGCCCTGGCCGGGGACCGACGATGGCGACCTCGTGCTGGCGCCGGGAACCACCGAGACGGATGGATTTTTCCTTGCGATTGTCGAACCGGCGGCGAAATAACCGGCGCGTCTGGAGCGTTTACAGATCAGACGGCGATGTGGGCTCCAGCGTGGGCCGTCCCTTTCGTGCGCATCGCCCGTCCTCCCTCCAGGCGGCCCCCCGACTCGGGCCGCCTTTTTTTCGCCAATCGCTGGACCTTTGCTAGGCGCATCAGTAGCTTGCGCGCCATGGCGGATCGCGTCCTGATCATCGATTTCGGCTCGCAGGTGACCCAGCTCATCGCCCGCCGCGTGCGCGAAAATGGCGTCTACTGCGAGATCGTGCCTTTCAACAAGGCTGAGGAAATCCTCACAAAATTCTCGCCAAAGGCGATCATCCTGTCGGGCGGCCCGGCGTCGGTAACGGCCGCCGACACGCCGCGCGCACCGCAGGGCGCCTTCGAGTTGGGCGTCCCGGTGCTCGGCATCTGCTACGGCCAGCAGACAATGTGCGCCCAGTTGGGCGGGCGCGTTTCGACCTCCGATCATCATGAGTTCGGGCGCGCCGAAATCGAGGTGCTCAAGGACTGCCGGTTGTTCGACGGGGTTTGGCGTCCCGGCGAGCGTCACACCGTGTGGATGAGCCACGGCGATCGGGTCGATCGGCTGCCTCCGGGGTTCTCCGTTGCCGCGGCGAGCCCGGCCGCGCCGTATGCCGTGGCGTGTGACGAATCGCGGCGCTTTTACAGTGTGATGTTCCACCCCGAAGTGGTGCACACGCCGGACGGCGGCAAGCTCCTCAAGAATTTCACCCATCGCATCGCCGGCTGTCACGGCGATTGGTCGATGGCGCACTTCAAGACCGACGCGATCGCCAAGATCCGTGCGCAGGTTGGCAACGCCCGCGTGTTGTGCGGATTGTCCGGCGGGGTCGACTCATCGGTGGCAGTGGTGATGCTCCACGAGGCGATCGGTTCGCAGCTGGTCGCGGTGTTCGTCGACCATGGATTGCTGCGTGCCAACGAAGCGCAGGAGGTGGTCGAGCTGTTCCGCGATCGTTTCAATATCCCGCTGGTGCATGCCGATGCCGGGGCGCTGTTTCTCGAGCGGCTGCGCGGCGTGACCGACCCCGAGGCCAAACGCAAGATCATCGGCGCCACGTTCATCGACGTGTTCGAGGCCGAGGCCAAGAAAGCGGGGGGCGCCGATTTCCTGGCCCAGGGCACGCTTTATCCCGACGTCATCGAATCGGTGTCGTTCGCCGGTGGGCCGTCGGTCACGATCAAGTCGCATCACAATGTCGGTGGCCTACCCGCGCGCATGAAGATGAAGCTGGTCGAGCCGCTGCGCGAACTGTTCAAGGACGAGGTACGGGCGCTCGGGCGCGAGTTGGGACTTCCCGATCGTATCGTCGGCCGGCACCCGTTCCCCGGTCCGGGGTTGGCGATTCGTATTCCGGGCGAGATCGACCAAGTGCGCCTCGATATTCTGCGCCGCGCCGACACGATCTTCATCGAGGAGATCCGCAACGCCGGCCTCTACGATGCGATCTGGCAGGCCTTTACCGTGTTGTTGCCGGTGCGCACGGTGGGGGTGATGGGCGACGCGCGGACCTACGACCACGTGCTGGCGTTGCGTGCCGTCACCTCGGTCGACGGTATGACCGCCGACTTCTTCCATTTCGACATGGAATTCCTCGGCCGCGTCGCCACGCGGATCGTCAATGAAGTGCGCGGCGTCAACCGGGTGGTCTACGACGTGACGTCCAAACCCCCTGGCACGATCGAGTGGGAGTAAGGACGGGGTTGGGGATGATCATCGTTTCTGGGCAAATCCACATTGTCGCTGGCGGTCGCCCGAAATTCCTCAAGGAGTCCTTGAAGGCCGTTTCGTTGGCTCGAAAAGCTCCCGGCTGCATCGACTTTGTCGTGGCCGCCGATCCCTTGGATGAGGACCGAGTCAATGTGTTCGAGCAGTGGGGGTCCGACGCTGACCTGGAGAACTTTCGGGGTGGCGGCCTTGGTTCGGATCTGAGGTCTCTGATTGTCCGCGCTTCCGTCCAGCGACACCGCATTTCGTCCTCAGGGTCCGCCTGAGCCGACGGCTGAGAAAACGCGCTTCGGCCGGAGCACGGCAGGCGCGGTGCCTATCGAGCTTTCCGAAGTGGGCGTGTCCTGCGGGCTGCCGCTGTTTCTTCTCCTGCGTGAGCACCACCTGCGAGCGCATGGCGGGGAGCAGGGCTAGGGCCCTGCGAAGCTGCCCCAGGCGTGCTACAACAGCGCCGCATTGCTCTCGGAACGACCATGGCGCCCAAGAAAAACCCTTTGAAACTCAATCCGTTGCAGTTGAAAACGTTGGCGTTGGTGCAGGAACTCGCGGGCCTGCCAGACAACGGCCGCAAGGACGCGACAAGCGGCAACATCGCGCTGCAATGGTTGCCCAACCCGCACGGCGACCATTTCCACGTCGGTTCAGCCGTGGTCATGGGGCGGGATGCCACCGGTCTGCACAATCAGAGCGTCTGGGTCGCGTTGTCGCGCAAGGGATTGACGGCCATCGGCGAGCGCGGAGAGGTAGCCATTACCCCGGCCGGCATGGCATACGACACCGGCGTGCGCGATCAGATTCTGATGCGCTCCGACCACGAAGGCCACTAGGCCGTAGCAGGGAGTTGGCGTGGCCGACATTTTCAGCGAAGTCGACGACGACGTCCGACGCGATCGCTACGAGAAGCTGTGGAAGGCCTACGGCAAGTACGTTATTGCGGTTGCGCTCATCGTCGTGCTGGCAGCCGCCGGCGTCGCCGCCTGGCGCGACTACCAGAAAAGCCAGCGCGAGGAACTGGGTGCCCGCTTTGCCAAGGCCCTCGACACGGCGCGCGGCGGTTCGGCCAAAGAGGCGGCGGCCGCCTTCGAGCTGATCGCGCGTGACACCAACACCGGCTACCGCGCTCTCGCCACGCTCCAGGAGGCGGCGGCGCTGACGCGCGCGGGAGATGGATCGGCGGCCCTCGCGGCGTACGATCGCCTTGCAGCGGATCGCTCGATCGAACCGCTGATGCGCGATCTCGCCGCGCTGCTCGCGGCGCTGCACAGCGTCGATCAGGCCGAAGAAGCCGATATCCAGCGCCGCATTGATCCGCTACTCAAGGATTCCAATCCCTGGCGCTACTCCGCCCGAGAACTGCAGGCTTTGCTCGCGCTCCGGCGCGGCGACACAGCGGCGGCGCGCCAGTTGTTCGTATCGCTCACGGATGATATCGCGGCCCCCCCGGGCATCCGGGGCCGCGCCGCAGAACTCTTGGCAGCCCTGGGCGGCTAGCGCACACTAGGACGATGGGTTCGCGTCCTCTTTTCGCGACATCGGGCCGATTGGCCGCGGCCGCCGCCATGCTGCTTTTGACCGCGGCGTGCGACACCCTGTTCGCGCCCTACAAGCCGCCGCCGCTTCCCGGGCAACGTGTCTCGATTCTCTCCCTGCAGTCAAAGCTCGAACCTGATCCGCGGATCCAGGATACCGCGATCCGGTTGCCACGACCGTTCGCGAATCCCGATTGGTCCCAGGATGGCGGCAATGCCGACAAGGCCATGCATCATCTGGCGATGAGCGAAGCGCCGCAGGAAGTGTGGCGCCAGAGTATCGCCAGCGGATCGAGTTCGGATTCGCGCCTGACCCAGCCACCGATCATCGCGGGCGGACGGGCGTTCGCGCTCGACTCCACCGGCAGCGTTACGGCCCTCGCTGCGGCGGACGGCCGTCGCCTATGGCGCACCTCGGTGTTGCCGAAGGGGGAGGACGAGGGGTTGATCGGTGGCGGCGTCGCGGCAGGCTACGGCATGGTGTTCGCGGCAACCGGCCACGGCGAGGTCATCGCGCTCGACGCCGAGCGCGGGACCGAGATCTGGCGCCGCCGTGTCGGTCCACCGCTCACATCGCCACCCACGGTGTCCGATGGACGCGTCTTTGCGATCACCCAGGACAATCAACTCGTGGCGCTGGCCGCTGCCGATGGACAGTTGCTGTGGAGTCACGTCGGGATCGCCGAACCGGCTGGTCTGGTCGGGGCTGGGGCGCCGGCGGCCTCCGACGGCGTCGTGGTCGGGGCATTCTCATCGGGCGAACTCGTCGCGCTGCGCGCGGACACCGGTCGGCTCGTCTGGACCGAGGCCCTTTCCCGGGCGGGGCAAGCGACCACCGCGGGGGAACTCGCCGACATCAACGGCCGACCCGTGATCGATCGCGGCATCGTTTACGCGCTCGGCCACAGCGGCCGCATGGTGGCGACCGACCTTTCGACAGGCGCGCGGCTGTGGACTCAGAACCTGACCGGCGCCGAGTCGCCTTGGGTCGCGGGCGATTACGTGTTCGTCATCACGCTCGACAACGAACTCGTGGCGCTGACCCGCTCCGAGGGACGGATTCGTTGGGTCACGGAACTCCCGCTGTTCGAACGCCCGGACAGCCGGACCCGTCGGATCGTCTGGTCTGGACCGGTGCTGGCGAGCGATCGCCTGATCATCACGTCCTCGCGTGGCGACGCCGTTGCGGTGTCGCCGTACTCCGGGAAAATGCTCGGAAACCTACGCTTGGGCGACAAGGTCTACATCGCTCCGGTGATCGCCGGCGAAACTCTGTTCGTCCTCGGCGACGACGGCCGTCTGACGGCCTTCCGTTAACCCCGATGACCAAGACGCTCGCCATCGTTGGTCGTCCCAACGTTGGGAAATCGACGCTGTTCAATCGCCTGGTCGGCGCGCGCCGTGCCATCGTCGACGATCGTCCAGGGGTGACGCGGGACCGCATCGAGGCGGCGGCCGGTGTCGGCGGGCTGTCGTTTCGGGTGGTCGATACCGCCGGCTGGGTCGAATCCGACCGTGAGGGACTGGCGGGCGCCGCCGCACGGCACACCGAGCAGGCGTTGGCCGGAGCCGACGCAGCTCTGTTCGTCTTCGATGCCCGCGCCGGGGTGACGCCGCTCGACCTGGCCTTTGCCCGGGTGTTGCACCGCGTCGGCAAACCGGTGGTCTTGATCGCCAACAAGTGCGAAGGCGTCAGACTTCCGGAAGGATTTTCCGAGGCTGGGCGCCTGGGGCTCGGCGAGGCGGTTCCGGTATCGGCCGAGCACGACGAGGGCATGGCCGATCTCGTAGCGGCGCTTCTCGAACGGGTTCCCGGGATCGACGAAGAAGACGACCGCGAACAGGAGAGCGAGCGTCCGCTGCGCCTGGCGATCGTCGGTCGGCCCAACGTCGGCAAGTCGACGCTCGTCAACTGCCTGCTCGGCGAAGATCGCATGCTGACCGGCGCCGAACCGGGCGTGACGCGGGACGCGGTGGCCGCTCGTTGGCTGACCGAGGAGGGGCCGATCGACCTCGTCGATACGGCGGGCTTGCGCCGGCAGGCCCGCATTCATGACGCGTTGGAGAAGCGTTCGGCCGAAGAAGCTCTCGGCGCCATGCGGTTCGCCGAGGTCGTCGTCCTGGTGATCGACGCCTCGACTGCGATCGACCGTCAAGATCTGCATATCGGGCGGGCCGTAGCGGAGGAGGGGCGTGCGCTGGTGATCGCCGCCAACAAGTGGGATCTGGTCGAGAACCGTGATGCGGTGCGCAAGGAGCTCGAGGCGCGAGTCGCCGAAGCCCTGCCGCAATTCCGCGGTATTCCGATCGTGCGTCTCTCGGCGACCACAGGCGCCGGCGTCGACAAACTCTTGAGCGGCGTGCGCCGGGTCTATCGGGCGTGGAACCACAAAATTCCGACCGCGACCCTCAATCGTTGGCTCGGGCAGGCTCTCGAACGTCATCAGCCACCGCTGGTCGACGGCCGACGCATCCGCATTCGCTACGCGACGCAAAGCAAAGTCCGACCGCCGACTCTCGTGCTCTTCACCAACCAAGTCGAAGAACTTCCGAGTTCCTACATCGGCTACCTAACGACGAGCCTGCGCCAAACGTTCGACATGCCGGGAACGCCGATACGTTTCCTGCTGCGCAAGTCGAAGAACCCCTACGCTGGGCGCGCCAAGAAGCGGCGCGACAAGCCGCGGCAGGTCAGGCGAGTTCGATGATTTCGCCGTGGCGCGTGAACGTCGGGAGCACGGCCTCGACCAGGCGTTCGGCGATCGCCACCGGATCGGCGAGCTTGCTCGGGTCCTCGCCCGGATAGGCCAGCGCCCGCATGCGCGTTTGCACGCGACCGGGGTCGGCCAAGTTGACGCGAACGCGCGTGTTGGCAAGTTCGTCCGCGTAACTTCGCACCATCGCCTCGAGGCCCGCTTTGCTTGCCGCATAGGGTCCCCAATAGGCGCGGGACCGCCGTGCGGCACCGGAGGTGACGAACACGGCGCGCCCGTCCGGGGCGGCGCGCAAAAGGCCATCGAAGGCGCGGATTAGCCGCCAGTTGGCGGTCAGGTTCACGTCCATGACTTCGGCCCAGGTTTCGGGTTTGTAGTGCCCGAGCGGGCTCAATCCTCCGAGGACCGCGGCATTGCCGACCAGGATGTCGAGGCGGCCGAAGCGCCCATGCAGGGCGAGAGCCAATCGGTCGATCGCCTCGCCCTCGCGCAGGTCCATCGGCACCAGCGTCGCAGTTCCGCCGGAAGCGCGGATCGCGTCGTCGACCTCTTCCAGGCCGCCGATGGTGCGGGCCACCAGGACGACATGGGCACCCTCGGCCGCCAAGCGGCGGCCGAGGGCGGCGCCAATGCCGCGAGAAGCCCCGGTGACCAGGGCCACCTTGTCCCGGAGGCGCGTCATGACGAGTTACAGGCCTTCGGCGAGCAACGACAATTGCGCCCCGGCGGTTCCGCCATCGCGGTCGGTGAGCGGAATGGGATAGTCGCCCGTGAAACACGCGTCGCAGTACAGCTTGCCGTTGTTCCGGCCGGGCAGGCCCATCGCACGATAGAGCCCGTCGATCGAAATGAAGGCGACCGTGTCCACACCGATGTAGGCGCGCATGGCTTCGACGTCGTGGCGGGCGGCCAGGAGTTTCTCGCGTTCCGGCGTATCGACCCCGTAGAAGCAAGAGTTGGTGGTTGGCGGCGAGGCGATGCGCATATGGACTTCGCGGGCGCCGGCCGCGCGAATCATCTCGACGATCTTGACCGACGTCGTTCCGCGGACGATCGAATCGTCGACCAGGATCACCCGCCTGCCGGCCACGGCTGCCCGATTGGGATTGTGCTTGAGCTTGACCCCGAGGTGGCGGATCTGTTCGGCGGGTTCGATGAAGGTGCGGCCGACGTAGTGGTTTCGGATGATCCCGTATTCGAAGGGAATACCTGCCTGCTCGGCATAGCCCATCGCGGCCGGTACGCCGGAATCCGGGACGGGCACGATCACGTCGGCCGCGACGTGGCTTTCCTTGGCGAGTTCCTGACCGATTCGTTTGCGTGCGTCGTAAACGCTGGTGCCCTCGCTGATGCTGTCGGGGCGGGCAAAATAGATGTATTCGAAAACGCAGAAACGGTGCTGCGCCGGGGGGAATGGACGCAGGCTTCTCGTCACCTGGCGGTCGACGACGACGATCTCGCCCGGTGCGACGTCGCGCACGAACTTGGCACCGATGATGTCGAGGGCGCAAGTCTCGGAGGCGAGGATCGTCGCGCCGTCGAGCGTGCCGATGACCAACGGGCGCACGCCCAACGGATCGCGGACGCCCACCATCACGTCGTTGGAACTCACGACCAGCGAGTACGCTCCATCGACCTGGCGCAACGCATCGATCAGGCGATCGACCATATCGAACTGCGGGCTGATCGCCATCAGGTGGATAATCACCTCGGTATCGCTGGTCGACTGAAAGATACAGCCGCGAGCCACAAGGCGCCGCCGCAGGATGGAAGAGTTCGTCAGGTTGCCGTTATGCGCGATCGCGAAGCCGCCGAAGGAGAATTCGGCGAACAGCGGTTGAACGTTGCGCAAGATCGTGTCCCCGGTGGTCGCGTACCGGTTGTGACCGATCGCCAGGTCACCCTTGAGCCGATCGATGACACGTTGATCGCTGAAGATGTCGCCGACGTGTCCGAGCCCACGCTCGGAATGGAACTGCGCGCCATCGAAAGAGACTATGCCCGCGGCTTCCTGACCGCGATGCTGCAACGCGTGCAACCCAAGGGCAGTGTGCGCCGCGGCATCGTTGTGCCCGAAAATCCCAAAGACGCCACACTCTTCGTGAAACGTGTCCCCGTCGCGAGGAAGGGGTCTCGGTATGGTCATGGGCAGCCCTGCGGCCCCGTTCATCAACGCTCACCGCGGCGCAAGTCACGGGGGCCAGCGGGCTGGTTATAGCGATTCGTCTCGGCCGAGTCTCGACCATCGTCGAATTGTCCTTCGAGGCGCGGTAACAGGCCCTCGAGCGTGCGCGCCGTCCAGGCAATGATCGGCTCGCTGCGACTGTTTTTCAGCCAGGCCGGATGTTGGCTGGGAGGCACAAATTGATTGAAGCCCAGCAGAAGGACGCCGAGGACGAAGACCCCGCGCGCCAGCCCGAACACGAAGCCGAGCAGCCGATCGATCCAATTCACGCTGCCGCCATGGACGGCGCGGGCAAGCAGACGGCCGATCAGCGAGAACCCGATCAGAGAACCGAGAAAGACCACGACGCCAGTAATGCCGTCGGCGAGGGGCGTGAACGAAATGACCTCGCGGCCGTACGGCCGGGCCAGCGGAAAAAGGTAGAGAAACACGAGCGCGGCGCCGACCCAAGCGACCACCGAGAGCACTTCGACAATGAGGCCGCGAAACAACGCGAAGACCCCCGACAGCACGATCACGACGACCACGGCGATGTCGAGGGGGGTCAACGCCAGTTGAGCGAGGTCGGGCATGTCACTTCCAACCGCGCGCCGGGGCTCGGCGCTCGCCCGGTTCGATCAAGTCGACGAGATCGCTGAGCCGGCTGATTTCCGTCACGGTGACGCCGGGGCTCGGCGTGCGCAGACCTTTGGGCACAATCGCTCGCGAAAAACCGAGCTTGGCGGCTTCCTTCAGTCTGAGCTCGGCCAGGCTGACCATGCGCACTTCACCCGATAGTCCAATCTCGCCGAAGACGATGCTGTCGGCCGGCACCGGCTGGTTGGCCATACTGGAGGTCAGGGCCGCTGCCACCGCGAGGTCGACCGCCGGTTCCTGAACCCGCAGGCCACCAGCGACGTTGAGGTATACGTCTCGCCCGGCGAAGGCAAGTCCGCATCGGGCGTCGAGCACGGCCAGGATCATCGACAGACGACCGCTATCCCAGCCGACGGCGGTCCGGCGCGGAGTGGCGAGCGACGAGGGTGCAACCAGGGCCTGAATCTCGATCAGTAGCGGTCGCGTGCCCTCGACGCCCGCGAACACCGCGGCCCCGCTGATCGAGCGATCGCGCGAGCCAAGGAAAAGGCTCGACGGGTTGGCGACCTCCATCAGGCCGCGATCGGTCATCTCGAAGACCCCGATCTCGTCGGTCGGCCCGAAGCGGTTCTTGACCGCGCGCAGAATACGAAAGTGGTGGCTGCGCTCGCCTTCGAAATACAGGACGGTATCGACCATATGCTCGAGCACGCGTGGACCGGCCAGCTGACCATCCTTCGTGACATGGCCGACGAGGACGAGGATGACGCCGCGGCGCTTGGCAAGCTGGATCAGTTCGAGCGCACTCGCACGTACCTGGGCGACCGTTCCAGGGGCCGATTCCAGGGTGTCGAGGTACATCGTCTGGATCGAATCGATGATCAAGACCGCGGGTGGTTTTTCGGATGCCATGGTCGCGGCGATGTCGCGCACGCTCGTCGCCGCGGCGAGGGCGATCGGCGCATCGGCCAGCCCGAGGCGCTGGCCGCGTAGGCGCACCTGCGCGGAAGCTTCTTCGCCGGAGATGTAGGCGCAGCGATGACCCCGGCGTGCAAGCGCTGCCACGACCTGCAACAGCAGGGTGGATTTGCCGATACCGGGGTCGCCGCCCACGAGCAAAACGGACCCTTCGACCAGCCCACCGCCACACACGCGATCGAACTCCGCGATGCCGCTTTCGGTGCGCTTGGGGTCTTCACCGCGGGCCTGTAGGTCGTCGAACGAGATTGCGTGCCCTTTGTCGCCCTTCAAACCACGGGACGATTGAACGACCTCTTCGACCAGCGTGTTCCACGCGCCACACGCCTCACAGCGACCCGACCATTTGGGGTGGCTTGCCCCGCACTGCTGGCAGACGTAGCGCGTTGCGTTTCGGGCCATCAGCTCACGGCTTCAGAACCTGCATCTGGATCGGGCCCTCAGCACGACCATGAATGAACTGGTCGACGTAGGGATTGCCGCTGTGATCGAGGTCGGCCACCGCGCCGCACCAGATGATCTTGCCTTGGTAGATCATTGCGACTCGGTCGGCGATCTTTCGCACGCTGGCGATGTCGTGGGTGATCGAAAGGGCTGTCGCTCCCAGGCGTCTGACGCAATCGACGATCAGGTTGTTGATGACATCGGCCATGATCGGATCGAGGCCGGTCGTGGGTTCATCGAAGAAGATAATCTCGGGATCGGCGGCGATCGCCCGAGCCAACGCCACACGTTTCAACATGCCGCCGGAAAGTTCGGCGGGGCGCAGGTCGGCGACTTCGGGCCCGAGGCCGACTTGGCCGAGTTTTGTCACCGCGACTGCGCGTGCCTCGGCGCGTGCGAGCCCGCGACCGTTGATCAGGCCAAAGGCGACGTTATGCCAGACCGGCAGGCTGTCGAACAATGCGGCCCCCTGGAACAGCATGCCGAACTTGCGCATGACCCGCTCGTGGTTGCTGCCTGACATGGCGACGACATCATCGCCGTCGACCATGATGCGACCGGCGTCCGGCCGCAGCAAACCGAGTACACATTTCAAGGTGACCGACTTGCCGGTGCCGGAGCCGCCGATAATCACGAGCGATTCTGCCGGCCGGACATCGAGGTCGATGCCGTCCAAGACGACCTTCTTACCGAAGCGCTTGGCGACGCCCTGGAGTGAGATTTTCGCCGTCGTGCTCATCGCGAGAAGAACAGTTGGGTCACGACCAAGTTGGACGTGAGGATGAGGATCGAGGCGCTTACCACCGCATTGGTGGTTGCGGCGCCCACGCCTTGGGCTCCGCCTTGGCTGTGGTAGCCGTGATAGCAGCCCATCAGCGTGACGATAAATCCGAACACCGCGGCTTTGACCAGCCCAGCGATGATGTCGATGTTTTCGAGGATGTCGAAGGTGTTGCGAATGTAGGTTGAAGAATTGAAATCGAGGAGCTGCACACTGATCGTGTAGCCACCGAAGATGCCGATCGCATCGCCGACGGCCACGAGGAACGGGACCATCGTCACGCCCGCCACGAGGCGTGGCGTGATCAGGTACTTGAACGGGTTCGTGGACAACGTCATTAGCGCGTCGATCTGATCGGTCACGCGCATCGTCCCGATCTCGGCCGCCATAGCCGCGCCAACGCGACCGGCGACCATCAGTCCGCCGAGTACCGGGGCAAGTTCGCGCGTCATGCCGATGGCGACGACGAAGGCGACGGTGCCCTCGGCATTAAAACGCGAAGAGCCCTCGAAAATCTGAAGGGCCAGGGCCATGCCGGTGAACAGTGCGGTAAGGCCGACCACCGGCAACGAAAAGTATCCGATGCTCACCATCTGCTGGGCGACTTGTCCCAGGAAGTAGGGCGGCCGGAACACGTGCGAAAGCGCGTGGCCAGTGAAAAGGCCAAGGCGGCCTGTGGCCGCGGCGAAACCGAGGACGACCCGCCCGAGTGCTGCCAGCACGTCCACGATGCCGCCTAACGAACGCTGCCGGTGTATCGGCGCTCGTAACGGCACCCCAGCCGCGTGAGCAACTCATAAGAGATCGTTCCGGCGGTGAGGGCCAGGGCATCCACGGGGGCGTTTGGGCCGATCAGTTCGATCGTCGCGCCCGGGTAGGCAACATTGCCCGGTACCGCACTCACGTCCAAAGTCATCAGGTCCATCGATACGCGGCCCACTACCGGTACGCGGACCCCCCCTAAGAACGCAAAACCCGCGTTGCTGAGGCTGCGCGGGTAGCCATCGGCGTACCCGACGCCAACCGTCGCAATGCGACTGGGCCCGGTCACCGTGTGCGTCGCACCGTATCCAACGGTCTGGGGGCTGTCAATTTCATGAATCTGAACGATTTTACTTTCTAGTACAATAACTTGAGAGAACTCGTTTACATCCGAGTTTAATGGATTTCCGCCGTACAGCGCGATGCCCGGCCGCACCAAGTCATAGTGAAACGCCGGACCACAGAGGACGCCCGCGGAGTTGGCCAGGCTGGCGCGCGTCGCGGGTAGTCGCTTCCGGCAACGGTCGAAGGCACGGCGCTGGCCCTCGTTCTTGGGATGACTCGGTTCGTCGGCGCAGGCGAGGTGGCTCATCAACAGACGAACATCGATCCCCGTCCACCGCCGCGGCTCGTTGAGCGAACCCGCCCATTCCTCGGGCGTGAAACCCAGTCGGTTCATTCCGGTGTCGACATGGACGACGGCCGGTAGGGCTCGTCCTAGGTTCGATGCTTCTTCGCGCCAGAGATCGACGTGTTCGGGGGTCGACAGCACCGGGGTGAGCCATCCCGACACCAAGGCATCGACCGCATCAATGGAGGGGCCACCGAGAACGACGATCTGAGGTTGCTGCCCCGGCGTCGCATCCTCGAACTCCTGGCGCAGGGCCAGCCCCTCATCGACCGTTGCGACGAAGAACGTTCGGCAGCCAACGGCATACAGTTTGGCTGCGACCTCCAGCGCTCCCAGCCCGTAGGCGTTGGCCTTGACGACCGCGGCACATTCGCAAGGCGTGGTCAACCGCGACTGGATCCGCCGGTAGTTCGCGGCGATCGCGTCGAGGTCGATCGTCAGAGAGGTGAGGGCGCGCGAGGTCGGCGCCATCGCTCAGAAGGACTCGGGAAGCGAGTCTGGGGTCGCGAGATTCGCGAACTTCGTCAACTTGCCGTCGAACAGCAGCTTGATGGTTCCGGTGGGGCCATGTCGGTGCTTGCCGATGATGACTTCGGCAATGCCTTGGACCTCTTCCATCTTCCGCCGCCAATCGTCGAATTCTGGTGCGGTTTCTGCGCCCGGTCGCTTGCGTTCGAGGTAGTACTCTTCGCGGAAGATGAACATGACGATGTCGGCATCCTGTTCGATTGCTCCCGATTCGCGCAGGTCCGACAGCTGCGGCCGCTTGTCGTCGCGTTGTTCCACTTGGCGCGACAACTGGGACAGCGCCATCACCGGCACGTTCAACTCTTTTGCCAGGGCCTTGAGTCCCTGCGTGATGTCGGCGATCTCGAGGACGCGGTTGTCCGCGCCCCGCGAGGTCGCGGGTCGGAGCAACTGCAAGTAGTCGACGACGATGAAACCGAGATTGTTCAAGCGCTTCAAACGGCGCGCCCGGGCGCGCAGGGCGGCGATGCTGATCGCCGGCGTATCGTCGATGAACAAGTGGTACTGCTCCAGGCGCTGACTGGCCTGGACGAGGCGCAAGAAGTCGTCTTCCGTGAGTTGTCCGCGGCGCAGCCGTTCGGAGGCGATGCCGGTCTCTTCGGACAAGATACGGGCGGCCAACTGCTCGGCCGACATTTCGAGCGAGAAGAACGCCACGACCGCACCGTCGGTGACCCTGACATCGCCCCGTTCATCGCGCTGTTCCCGATAGGCCCGTGCCGCGTTGACCGCGATGTTGGTGGCGAGTGCGGTCTTTCCCATGCTCGGGCGGCCGGCAAGAATGATAAGATCGGAGGGGTGCAGGCCACCGAGCCGGGCGTCGAGGTCCCGCAGCCCGGTCCCGACCCCGGTCAAATGACCTTCGCGTTTTTTCGCCGCCTCGATGTTGTGGACGGCTTCGGCGAGTGCCGCCCCGAAGGGGCGAAAGCCGCTATCGTAGCGACCTTTTTCGGCAAGGTTGTAGAGGCGTTGCTCGGCCGCTTCAATTTGCATCGTCGCCGACTCGTCGTTCGTCGAGTCGTAGGCGACGTTGACCATATCTTCGCCCACCTGGATGAGCTGTCGCCGGACCGCGAGATCGTGGATCAGGCGGCCATAGTCCTCGGCGTTGATGATCGTGACGGCGCCGGACGCCAGCCGTTTCATGTAGTCCGGTCCACCAACGACCGCCAGCGCCTCGTCGCGCTCGAAAAGCGCGCGCAACGTCGTCGGGTTGGCGATCTGACCACGGTCGATCAGGCGGGTCATGGCTTCGAAGATCCGAGCGTGGATCGGTTCGAAAAAGTGTTGCGGCGCAAGAAAACCCGAGACCTGAGCCGCCGTGTCGTTGTTGATCAGGATTGCGCCGAGCAACGCCTGCTCTGCTTCGACGTTCTGGGGCGCCGAACGGAGGGCGATACGATCGTTGCGGCTGGCCGGGAGGGCGCTGATCTTCGAGGGTTCGGCCAAGACTGAACTCTGGCTAGCGGTGAGCGGTCCCTTATGTACTCAGTTCCGCGCCGTTGGTCGCGATCGGCATGATCCTTGGGGCGAAGAAGACGCGAATAACTGTGTCCCCAGCCTGTGGACAGCGGGGATCATGCGGGATGGCCGATATGGGCGTTCTCCCAATCGCCGATGTAGTCACGTGTAATGGGCACTGCATCCTGGCGTTTCGCCAACTGAATTTGGAACACCACCTGGCCGCCGTATCGGAACGCGGCTTCACACGCGGCTAGGTAGAACTCCCACATGCGACAAAACCGCTCGTCATAGAGCGCACGAACCTTGTCACGGTTCTCGTTGAACCGACGCCGCCAGTCGCGCAGCGTCGTGGCGTAGTGAAGGCGGAGGACTTCGACATCGGTGACATAGAGCCCGGCTCTTTCGATGGCAGCCGTGACCTCGGACAGGGCTGGGGTGTAGCCACCCGGAAAGATGTATTTGGTCAGCCAAGCGTTGGTCGCGCCCGGACCGTCGGCACGGCCAATCGTGTGTAGGAGAGCGACACCGTCCTCGACGAGCAGGTTTCGAACCTTAGCGAAGAACTCCCGATAGTGGCCGATCCCGACGTGCTCGAACATGCCGACCGACACGATCCGGTCGTAGGTCCCCTGTTCTTTGCGATAGTCCTGCAGCTCGAAGCGAACACGGTCGGCGAGTCCTTCGCTGGCGGCCCGTTCTTGCGAAATCTTGTGCTGCTCGGCGGACAGGGTTACCCCCGTGACATCGACGCCCGCAACCTTCGCGAGATAGAGCGCTAAGCCACCCCAACCTGAGCCGATGTCAAGCACACGTTGGCCTGGGCGCAGCAGCAATTTGGCGGCGAGGTGGCGCTTTTTGTTGGTCTGCGCCTGATCCAGACTGTCATTGGCGCTGGCGTAGTAGGCGCAGGAATATTGCCGATCGCGGTCGAGAAACAGATCATAGAGCGCGCCTGACAAATCATAGTGGTGGGCGACGTTGCGCTGAGCGCGTCCAACGGGGTTATGTTGCGCCAGGCGTCGCCCCAGCACCCGAAGGCGGCCGTACAGTTCCGGAAGCCAGTGACCACCATGGGTCCAGCCGAGGTTCATCATCAGAAGCTCGAGAACGTCGTAGAGGTCGCCGTCTTCGACGGTCACCGTGCCGTCGGCGATCGCCTCGCCGAGGCGTAGGTTCGGATTGGTGAACAGGCGCCGCTGGGTCGCGCGGTCGTGAATCCGGATAGTGGCGGTCGGTCCTGGTGTCGGTCCGGAAAAGACGAAACGCTCGCCGCTCGCCGATACGATGGTGAGCGATCCCTGACGAATCAGCCGTCGAAGCAGTTGCCAAAGAAGCATCGCGCCGAACCACCGACCGGTTTGCGCGATGGTTCGTGCCGTTAGGTTAGAGCGGCCGCAGTCGGCGATGCAATCGCCGGACGGTTACTCCGCCTTTTTGCCCTTCTTTTTGCCCTTCTTTGGGGCTGCCGCCTCTTCGATGGGCTCCGGCGCTGCGGCGGGGGCGGTCGCAGCCGCGTCCGGGACGGCCAATTTGGCGGCGACATCTTCCTCGAAGAACTGCGTCGCTTCCTGAGCCTCCTGCGCGGCGGCGCCGACGATCGACTTGCCGGCGGCTTGAGCGTCCGCTTCGTCCTTGGATCGCGCGACGTTCACGGTCACCGATACGACGACTTCCGGGTGCAGAGCGACCGGAACCTTGGACAATCCAACGGTCTTGAAGGTCGACTGCAGTTGAACCTGGCGGCGGGCGATGGTGAATCCGGCTTCGCTGATCGCATCGGCGACGTCGCGGGCGCTCACCGACCCGTACAACTGGCCGGTCTCGCTCGCTTGACGCAATACAATGACCGCCAGCCCGTCCATCTTCTTGGCGACTGCTTCCGCTTCTTTTCGGCGCTCGAGGTTCTGCGCTTCGAGTTGAACCTTGTGGGCCTCGAACGCTGCCACGTTGTCCTTCGTCGCGCGGAGCGCCTTCTTCTGCGGAAGGAGGAAGTTTCGCGCGTATCCATCGCGCACGGATACGACGTCGCCCATTTGTCCGAGTTTTTCGACGCGTTCGAGTAGGATGACCTGCATGACTTTCTCCGTGCGCGGAGCGACGATGTCGCTCCGAGCCGCTAATCGCTCGCTATTGAAGCACGTACGGCAGCAACGCCAGAAAGCGGGCACGTTTGATCGCCTGAGCGAGTTCCCGCTGCTTCTTGGCCGACACCGCGGTGATCCGACTGGGCACGATTTTGCTGCGCTCCGACACGAAGCGCTGAAGCAGGCGGATGTCCTTGTAGTCGATCTTGGGCGCGTCCTTGCCGGAGAACGGACAGGACTTGCGACGGCGGAAAAACGGCTTGGGACGACCCTGCATAGCCATTAGGAGCCTCCACCAGGCGCGGTGCGATCTACGACCGGAGCCTCGTACTCGTCCCGTCCGTATCCACGACCACGGCCGCGTTCACGGTCGCGGTCGTCTCGCCGATCCTTGTTGCGCAACATGGCGGATTGCCCTTCCTCGAGGACGGGAACGCGAATCGTCATATAGCGAATGACGTCTTCGTCGATCCGCATGTTGCGCTCCATTTCCTGGATCGCCGGGGCAGGGGCGTCGATATTGAGCAGGACGTAGTGCCCCTTGCGATTCTTCTTGATGCGAAACGTGAGGTTGCGCAGGCCCCAATACTCGTTGGACACGACCTTGCCACCACCGGCCTCGATGAGGCCGCTGTAGCGGGTCGTCATCTCCTCAACCTGCTGGGTCGACACGTCCTGACGGACGATGAAGACGTTCTCGTAAAACGCCATAGCACTTGGCTCCTTATGGCTGTTCACGTCCCGGTGCCCGCGAGGCGTTCCGGAACTAGCCGGACGCATTGCCGGCAAGGAGTTATGAAGCGGCGCAATATAGCGATCCGCGGGCGCCGCGCAAGGACTTGGCGTCGCTTGACAGGGCCTGGGTCAAGGCCCCACTAGACCCACGGCAAAGGCGAGGGTCCACGGATATGTCGATCGCATTGGTTTTCCCCGGTCAAGGCTCGCAGGCGGTGGGGATGGGCAAGGAGCTGGCGGAAGCCTTCGTGTCGGCCCGCCACCTGCTTCAGGAGGTCGACGAAGCTCTCGGACAGCACCTGAGCCGCGTCGTGTTCGAGGGGCCTGAGCAGGACTTGCTCCTGACCGAAAATGCCCAACCCGCTTTGATGGCGCAGTCCCTGGCAGCGTTGCGCGTCCTGGAACAGGGCGGGCTCGACCTGAAGGCTCGCGTGTCGTTCGTTGCCGGTCATTCGCTTGGCGAGTATTCGGCCCTAGCGGCAGCTCGCACGTTTGCTGTCGGCGATGCGGCCAAACTGCTGAAGACTCGCGGCAAAGCGATGCAGGCCGCTGTGCCCATGGGGATCGGAGCCATGGCGGCGCTGCTCGGAATCGAACTCGACGCTGCGCGCGAGGTCGCGGCTGCGGCCGCTCAAGGCGAAATATGTTCGGTTGCCAATGACAACGGTGGTGGCCAGGTCGTTGTGTCGGGTCATAAGGCGGCGGTTGAACGGTCGATCGTTCTGGCCAAGGAGCGCGGGGTCAAGCGCGGCCTCCTATTGCCCGTATCTGCGCCGTTTCACTGCGCATTGATGGCGCCCGCTGCAGTGGTGATGGCGAGGGCGCTGGACGAGGTGGCGTTGGCGGCACCGATCGTTAGGGTCGTCCCCAATGTGAGTGTCGCCGCCACGCAGGACGTCGCGACGATTCGCAAACTTCTGGTCGAGCAGGTCACCGCGACGGTGCGGTGGCGCGAGACGATCCTCTATCTCCGGGATCAGGGTGTGACCACCATGGTGGAAGTGGGGGCCGGGAAGGTGTTGTCGGGCCTTGCCAAGCGGGTGGCGCCCGACATCCGGTCCTTCAACGTTTCCCAACCCGCCGATGTCGAGGCTCTGTTCAAGGGCCTTTAGGAGCGATCATGTTCGACCTCACGGGGAAAAAGGCTTTGGTGACCGGTGCTTCGGGAGCGATCGGTGGAGCCATCGCTCGGTCGCTCGTTGCCGCGGGCGCCAAAGTGGCGTTGTCAGGGACACGTGTCGAAGCATTGCAAACTGTCGCACAGGAGTTGGGCGGCGGTACGACGGTCGTAGCGGGTGACCTTGGGGATCCCTCGGCGACGGCGACGCTGGTCGACAAGGCGAGCGAAGCGCTTGGTGGCTTCGACATTCTGGTGAACAACGCCGGATTGACGCGGGACACGCTGGCGTTGCGCATGAAGGACGAAGATTGGCAGCGCGTCCTCGACGTCAATCTGACGGCGGCCTTTCGACTCTCCCGCGCTGCGTTGCGTGGGATGATTCGTCAGCGCTGGGGGCGCATCGTCAACATCACGTCGATCGTGGGCGTGACTGGCAACCCCGGTCAGGCCAACTACGCTGCCTCGAAGGCGGGCCTCATCGGTATGAGCAAATCCCTGGCGGCAGAAGTCGCAGCTCGCGGCATCACGATCAACTGCCTCGCGCCGGGCTTCATCGAGAGTCCGATGACGGCCGCGCTCAACGACGAGCAACGCAAACGACTGTCCGATTCGATTCCGGCCGCTCGCCTTGGGGTCCCGTCGGATATCGGGCCGGTGGTGGTTTTCCTCGCCAGTAACGAGGCGTCCTACATTACGGGGCAGACCATCCACGTGAACGGAGGCATGGCGATGTTCTAGGCGCCTAGCAATGCCCCACGAATTGTGTTAGGAACCTACTATATTCGCGCAACATATGGCCGGATACCCCCAAGGTATGGTGGTAGTTACCGGACTTTCTGAAGACAACACTTAAGGAACTGAGGCATGAGCACCGATATCGCCGCCCGAGTGAAAAAGATCGTCGTTGAACACCTCGGGGTGGAAGAGGACAAGGTCACGGAGGCTGCGAGCTTCATTGATGACTTGGGCGCGGATAGCTTAGATACGGTCGAGTTGGTGATGGCCTTCGAAGAGGAGTTCGGGGTCGAGATTCCGGACGATGCCGCCGAGAAAATCGTCACCGTCAAGGATGCGGTCGAATACCTCAAGCAGAACGCGAAATCCTAGGAGCCTCGCCCGCCGCATAGTTTCGGGATCGCGACGTTGGAATTAAGACGCACCGTCGTTACGGGATTGGGCCTCGTCACGCCTTTGGGCTGCGGGGTCAAAGAAACCTGGGAGCGCCTGCTCGTGGGTCGCTCCGGCGTGAGCGGCATTCAGAGTTTCGATGTTTCCGATCTCCCGAGCAAAATCGCCGGGCAAGTCCCTCAGGGCGATGGCCCGGGGATGTTCAATCCCGATCATTGGGTGTCGACCAAAGACCGGCGCAAGATCAGCGACTTCATCCTCTATGGCATCGCAGCGGCGCAGCAAGCCGTCGACGACGCTGGTTGGAAGCCCGAAGGCGAAGAAGATCGCATCCGCACCGGCGTGATGATCGGATCGGGCATTGGCGGTCTGCCCGCCATCGTCGAAGGAACACTCGTGGTCGAGGAGAAGGGGCCGCGTCGTCTCAGTCCATTTTTCATTCCGTCCGCGTTGATCAACCTCGTGTCGGGCCACGTATCGATCAGGTTCGGCTTCAAAGGGCCGAATCATTCGGTGGTCACTGCGTGCTCAACCGGCGCTCATGCTATCGGGGACGCTGCGCGCTTGATCGCCTTTGGTGATGCTGACGTAATGGTGGCGGGAGGCAGCGAGGCGGCGATCTGTCGCGTCGGGCTCGCCGGTTTTGCCGCGGCCCGAGCCCTTTCCACGGGGTTCAACGACACTCCCGAACGGGCATCGCGGCCATGGGATCGTGACCGCGACGGGTTCGTGATGGGCGAGGGTTCGGGAGTCGTCGTCCTCGAAGAGCTCGAGCACGCTAAGAAGCGTGGCGCTAAGATTTACGCGGAGGTCGTGGGCTACGGCATGTCCGGTGATGCCCATCACATAACCGCGCCGTCCGAGAACGGGGACGGCGCGTTTCGTTCGATGTCGAACGCGCTGAAGCGGGCTCAGCTTGCGCCTTCCGACGTCGACTACATCAACGCCCACGGCACGTCGACCCCACTCGGGGACGAGATCGAGTTGAATGCCGTAAAACGCTTGTTTGGACCTGCGGCCTATCAACTTTCGATGTCCTCGACGAAGTCCTCGATCGGGCACCTGTTGGGGGCCGCTGGGAGCGTGGAAGCGATCTTTTCGATCTTGGCCGTGGCCAACGACGTCGTGCCCCCGACCCTCAACCTCGACAACCCACAGGAGGGTTGTGACATCGACCTCGTTCCGCACCAACCAAAGCAGCGGAAAGTCCGAAACGCGCTTTCCAATTCCTTCGGCTTTGGTGGTACGAACGCGTCGCTGGTGTTTTCTAAGGCGTCGTGAATCCGCCGAAACCGGCGCGTCGGCCTTTTCATTCGGTTCTATTCCTCGGTCTTGCCGTCCTGACGGTGGCTGTTGTTGCGACGGCCGCGCTCGGCTGGACCCTGGGTCGTCTCTACGAGCAACCCGGTCCGCACCGTGAGGCCCGTACCGTCCTCATCCCGCCAGGAGCCGGGCCGACCCGCATTGCCCAGATCTTGGTCGACGCCGGAGTGCTGCAGCGTCCTTGGCTTTTTCAAGCGGCCGGACGGCTTAGCGGTTCGGCCAAACGCCTGAAGGCTGGCGAGTATCTCATCCCGGCGGCGCTCAACATGCATGGCCTACTCGACCTTCTTGTCGAGGGGCGTACGCTCCAGCGTCGACTGACGCTACCCGAAGGGGCCACGGCCGTCGAAGCCTGGCGTATGCTCGCGGCGACCGAGGGATTGGAAGGAGCTCTCCTCACGCGCCCCGCGGAGGGAACGCTGCTTCCGGAAACGTATTTCTTCAGTTACGGCGACCGTCGGATGGCGGTCATCGAACGTATGCAGGAGGCCATGCGCGAGACAGTCGCCCGTGTTTGGCAGGATCGTGCCGAGGGGTTGCCGTTGCGCTCGCCCGAGGAAATGGTGGTCCTTGCTTCGATTGTCGAGAAGGAAACGTCGGTCGAAGAGGAACGTCCCCGCGTCGCCGCGGTGTTTCTCAATCGCTTGCGACGTGGAATGCGCCTCCAGGCCGATCCAACGGTGGTCTACGCACTCACTGGCGGCGATCCGACGTTGGCCCGTCCGCTGACGCGAGCCGATCTCGGCATGGCGAGCCGCTACAACACCTATGTTTCGGACGGATTGCCGCCCGGGCCGATTGCCAACCCCGGGCGGATGTCGCTTCTGGCCGTCGCGCGCCCGATGCAAAGTGATGAACTCTACTTCGTCGCCAACGGGCAGGGCGGCCATGCGTTCGCACGAACGCTCGAAGAACATCAGCGCAACGTCGCGCGTTGGCGCGCAACGAGCGGTCGAGTCGACTGAAGGTTCGCGGAACGGTTAATTTTCCGTCGAGGAGCAGCCCCCATGACCAAACCTGTGCCACCAGAGATTTCGAGCATGACCGGGTTCGGGCGTGCGACCGGCCAGGAGGGGGCTTACCGATGGACATGGGAGGTACGCAGCGTCAATGGTCGTGGCCTCGATGTTCGCTGCCGAGTTCCACAGGGTTTCGAGGTACTCGAAGCTTCGATCAAGCCTCTGGCTGCTCAACGATTCGATCGCGGCAACATCAATCTGTCATTGACCGTCCAACGTGATCACGGGAGCGACACACTTCGGGTGAACGAAGCGGTGCTCAAGCAATTGATCGCTGTCTCCGAACGATTGAGCGCAGCGGGGCGGTTTTCGCCAGTGACCGTCGATGGTCTGTTCTCCGCGCGTGGAGTGATCGAAATTGCAGAAGCTGCCGAAGACGATCAGGTGCTGGCGCGCCGTGACGCTGCGATCGTGGCGACAGCCACCGCCGCGCTCGATGGCCTGTTGCAATCTCGTCGGCGAGAGGGCGAAAAGCTCGGCCGAGTGATCCAAGACCTGTTGGCGGAAATTGGCCAACGAATAACGGCGGCCTCGACTCTGGCCGAGCAGCGTCGGACCACGTGGCGTGAACGGTTTTCGAGCCAGGTCGACGCCCTGTTGACTGATCGTCCCGATCTCTCGGAGGAACGTCTCAACCAGGAGGTCGCCCTTCTCATGGTAAAAGGGGACGTCAGCGAAGAACTGGCACGCCTTACGGCGCACGTCACCGCCGTGGGCGAACTCATGGCCGCGAAGGCCCCCGGTCGCAAGCTCGATTTCTTATGTCAGGAACTCAATCGGGAGGCCAACACCCTGTGCTCGAAGTCGAGCGATGTCGCATTGACGGCGGTCGGTGTCGATCTAAAGGTCGCAATCGATCGTCTGCGTGAACAGGTGCAGAACCTTGAATAGGCCCAATTCTCGAGCGGCCTCGAGCCGCGGCTTCATCTTGGTATTGTCCTCGCCCTCGGGCGCGGGCAAAACCACGCTTTCGCGCGCCCTGCTCGAGGCCAACGGCGACTTCGTGATGTCGGTTTCGGCGACGACCAGGCCGCCGCGGGCGACAGAAGTCGACGGGCGCGATTATTTTTTCGTCGATGACGCCCGATTTGACGAAATGGTCCGTCGCGGCGAATTTCTCGAGTGGGCCAAAGTGTTCGCGCACCGGTATGGAACGCCGGCGGCGCCGGTGCACGAGGCGCTGGCAAACGGTCGCTGTGTTCTGTTCGACATCGATTGGCAGGGAACCCAACAACTTACCCAGCACCGCGACGATATGGTGACTGTCTTTATCCTGCCGCCGACTATGGCCGATCTCACCGATCGCCTGCGTTTGCGCGCCCAAGATACGCCCGAGGTGGTTGCTACGCGTATGGCGAAAGCAGGAGCCGAGATCACGCATTGGAGCGAGTACGACTATGTCCTCGTCAACAGCGATCTCGCGGCCTGTCTGCGGCAGCTCCAGACGATCGTCGAGGCCGAGCGGCTTCGCCGGCAGCGCCAAACGTGGCTCGTGCAGTTTGTTCGCGAGCTCCTCGATCAAGGTCGCTGAGCGCCGAGATTCTCGAACTCGCGCGCCAACGTGCAGAATTCGGCAATCGACAGTTCTTCTGCTCGGCGACGACCGTCGATGCCTGCCGCCGCCAGCCAAGCATCCGTTCGCGCTTCGATCGACTTCAAGCTCGCCCGCAACATTTTTCGACGTTGACCAAAGGCGGCAGCGACGACCCGTGCTAGAACGATCGGACTCGCATCGGCCAAGGGTGTTGCCCGCGGGACCAGGCGAACCACCGTCGAGGTGACTCGCGGTGGCGGCAGGAAAACGCTGCGCGGAATGTCGAAGAGTGTATCGACTTCGCAAAGCCATTGGGCCATCACCGCCAAGCGACCATAGGCTTTCGTTCGTGGTTGTGCGCGCAGACGTTCTGCGACTTCCTTCTGGAACATGAGGGTCATGGTTTGGAAGGTGGTGGGCCGCTCCAGCCATTTGAAAAGCAGCGGTGTTCCTACGTTGTAGGGAAGATTGGCCACCAGGTGCGCCGGGCTCGGCAGCAGGTCCTTTTCGTCGACCCCCATGGCATCACCCGAAATGACGCGAAGTCGATCCGGGTAGACGGCCTTCAGTTCGCCGAGGGCCGCGATACAACGTTCGTCGCGTTCGACCGCGACGACTCCGGCGAATTCCGCTTCGAGCAGGGCGCGCGTCAAGCCTCCTGGGCCCGGCCCAACTTCGTACGCCCAAGCCCCTGCACGGTCGGGAACGGAGCGTACGATCCGCCGCGTGACGTTGAGATCGAGAATGAAATGTTGGCCGAGGGACTTTCTTGTCCACAGGCCATGGTCGCGAATCAGATCGCGCAGTGGCCGGAGGGGGGCTGACACGGGGGTCAGGCGGCCTGATCGCCAGCGTCACGGCGGCTGGCCGCCATTGCGCTGGCGAGGCGAATAGCCGCGATCAGGCTGCTCGGGTCGGCTTGCCCTCGGGTTGCGATATCGAGGGCGGTGCCGTGATCGGGAGAGGTGCGAACAAAAGGCAGGCCCAGGGTGGTATTGACAGCCGAGGAGAACGCCAATGTCTTCACGGGGATTAAGGCTTGGTCGTGATACATGCAAAGCGCGGCGTCATAGCCGCGGCGCGCGCCGGGATGAAACATGGCATCGGCTGCCATTGGGCCCTCGATCAGAACCCCGCGCCGACGCAAGGTGTCGATGGCCGGCCCGATGATCGAGCGTTCCTCGGTTCCGAGTGAACCGCCTTCGCCGGCGTGAGGATTCAACCCGGCCACCGCAATGCGCGGCCGATCGATGGAAAAATCTCGCTGCAGACTGTGGTGCAGCGTCAGACCACATCGCACGATTTCCTCGGCCCGCAAGGTCGCGACGGCTTCGGCGAGTGGCCGATGGATGGTGACCGGTACCGTCCTGAGGCCGGGCGCACACAGCATCATCACGGGCCGCACGTCCGGACCGCTCAGTTCCGCGAGATACTCGGTGTGGCCTGGGGCGTGGAATCCCGCGTCATACAGGGTTTTCTTATGAATCGGATTGGTAACCACCGCGCTCGCACGACCGGTCATGGCGTTTTCGACGGCGCGATCGATGGCGCGAATGACGGCTGGAGCGTTTTCGTTCCGTGGCTCGCCAAGACACTCCGGTGCGGCCAACAGCTCAGACAGGACGGGCAACGCGAGTGGGAACGCGTTGGCCGCCTCCTCGGGATGGTCGATGAGCGCCAACCGCAACGAGAGGCCAAAACGGTGGGCGACGGCCGACAGCCATGCCGGGTCCCCGATAACGAAGAACGCGGGAAGGTCACCTCGGGCGAGCCAAGCCTTGATGGTGATCTCGCCGGAGATTCCTGCAGGTTCGCCCATCGTGACCGCAATCGCGGCGGGCTCTCGTCGCATCATCGAATTTCGATCAGGCCGTCGCGGCGAAGATCGCGTAAGTAGCGTCTCGCCATCATGTCGAGTTTGGTCTGGCCGAGCGTGTTCTCGACGGCACGTCGTTGCGCGAGATTGTTCGGGGTGTCCCGTTCGCAGACCGCGAGAACCTGAATCCCGGCCTCGGTGCGGACGGGAGTGCTTGCCTTGCCGACGGGCAGGTTCTCGATTGCACGACGTAACTGTTCGGGGACATCGCGAAGTCTGACCGAACCTAGGTCACCCGAGTCGCGCGATTTCAGGTCCGCGATCACCCGATCCATGTCCTCACAGGACGCAATTGAAGCTGCGATCTGGCTGGCGAGCGCCGTTTGTGTCTGAACGGCATCGCGTGGCGCATCGGGCCGCAGAGGCAGGAGAACCTGTTTGAGCCGAACACGGGCCTCGCCCAAATCGCCCCCGGTCCGTCGATCGCGAACCTGGAGCACATAGATGCCCTCACGGGTGACCACGGGGTCGGTCACGGAGCCCGGCTGGGTATCGCGCACGGCCCGTTCGACCGCTTCAGGCAGCCGTGTAACGCTGACCCAGCCCAGGTCGCCCGAGGTTTGTGCGGATGACGCCTGGGAGACTTGCCGCGCCAGGTCGCCAAACGAGGCGCCACCCCGGACCTGACGCACCAACTCGGCCGCTACACGCGTCGTTTCATCACGCCGCTCAGGGGAATCCAGTGCCAGAAAGATCTCGCTGAGTTGGACCTCGATCTGGCCTTCACTCTCGGCCGATCGTCGCAACGCCTCCTCGATCTCATCTTGCCCGACAACGACGCTCGGTCGCAGGCGCTGGCGAACCAACTTGCTCCAGGAAATCTGCGCCCTCAACTGGTCGGCGAGCGTGGTTAGATCGACGCCGGAGCGCGCCAGGGCACGCTCGAGCTGACCCGGCTGGAACTGGTTCTGTTTCTCGATGAATTGAATCCCCTCGTCGACTTCGGCTTCATTGACGCGAATGTTCAAGCGCTTGGCTTCCTGGAGTTGCAGGCGCTCTTCGATCAACGTGTTCAGCACCTGGCTTTCCAGCCGGCGTAGCAGCTCGGGGTTCGGTCGGGCACCCGAAGTAGCGACAACCAATCGAACGCGTTGATCGATATCGAAGGCCGAAATGGCCTCGTCGTTGACGACCGCGGCAATTCGCATCACCTGTGCCGCAGCCGGGGGTACGATTGGCCCAGCCACCACGAGGGTCATCAGCACAAGATGGCGAAACAGGCGCGTGCGCATCCTCATCCCAACGTCTTCAGCCGAACTCTGACCGAAAAACTGGTCGATGGTTCGACATCACGGTCCCGCGTGTAGTCGCGTACGAAGTCGACGCCCAGATCCAAGCACTCGTCCTCGTAGAATACACCAGCGGCGGACTTAATGGCGCCGCCGGTCGAGGTCAAGTCGTGACGGGTTGCAGCCCGGACCGACCAGAATTGGGCCACCTTGGCTCGCGCCGCGAGGCTCAGTTCCTCGCGCGGTGCGAGGGCATCATCAATGAGTTCGCGACTCAGCTGAACGTAGGTCAGGTTTACCCGATAGTCGCGCGGCCCGGCGTCAACCCCGAGTTCGTGACGCCGCAAGCCCAAGGTGTCCTTGTCGAAGCGAAACCGCTCATAGAGCTGTAGGTTTGGCATCGGCGAAAAATCGAGCCGGGACACGTAGTCGGATCGGTAGCCTTCGAGGCCGCTCTTCCGGGCGAACGTGTCGTCGGCATGGCCGCGAAACGTCTGACCGAGCAGCGCGGTGACAGAGTGACCGTCGAAGGAATAGATGCCGTACTTGAGGCCGAGATTGGCCCGCGGGCCGCCTTCGACGCGATCGAAACCCGGGAAGCGGGACGACGTGAACAGGTTCGTATCGTCGAACTCAAAGTTCCGGCTATCTTCGTTCGGAATGCGACCGGGATTGCCGCCATAGGGGCTCACCACGAAATTGGCGATCGGCGTCAGAGACTGATAGGACGCTTGCTCGCGTCGCACGAAGGGGAGCCGCCAGTCGACCGTGACCTGCGGCAGGGCACGACCGACGAATCCATCGTCGGTGGGGGCGTGCGGCGCAGGCGACTGAGCGGCGTCGGTGACGTAGTACCCGTCGCCGCGTAGCTCTGCTTTGAGCGTCGTCACGTCGCCCATCGCCCCGTAGTAGGGGACCTGCCACGCCCCGCGCAGCACCGTTCGTGTCACGTCGCTCCCGGCGTTGCGCGAAAGCGACAAGAAGTTTGCATCGAAACGAAACGTGTCGCCGTATCGCCCGGCGTCACTGATGTAGTTGTAGTCGAGCAGGGGCAGTGCATACGGGGTCTGCCCGGGGTCGTCCGTCGAGCGCAGCCCTTGGAAGGCGTAGGCGTTTGCCGAAGCAAACGAGCGCCCACGCGCCCCTTCGACGAACAGCCGCGAGCGCAAGATGTCGTCGCTCCCGAAACTGTACTTCTTCAGGTACGTATCGTCGCTAGCCCGCGCGGCCTGAAACCCCCAGCGCCACGTGTTGTCGATGTCGAAACGGCCCTGCCCGCGGACATGGGATCGATCGTCCTTCTTGTTCGTTCGGCGGTTGAGGTCGTCGCGGCGGTCGGGGCGCGTGTAGCTTCCCGTGAGATCGAAGGCGCCGGTGCGCGTCCGTTGCCGGTATTCGCTGCTGAGAACCGGCCCTTCTTGCGAGGTGTAGAGTGGGGTGACGGTGGTGTCGATGTGCGGCGCAATAGCGAAGTAGTAGGGGGTCTCGACTTTGGTTCCGAGTTTCGACGAACGACCGAACGAAGGCGCCAGGAATCCGCTCCTGCGATCCACGCTGGGATCGGGGTGCGAGAGGTAGGGCGTGTAGAGGATCGGGACGCCATAAATCTCGATCCGGGCGTCGTTGTATTCGACCTGCTTCGCCGCTTGGTCGTGTGTGACTCGGGAGGCCCGGACCGCCCAGATCGGCGGGCGTTGGGGATCATTCGGGCAGACGTCGCATGGCGAGTAGAGGGCCTTCAGCATCCGGGTGCGATTGCCATCGTCACGTCGCGCGATGGCGGCGGTGACCCGGGCGTTGTCAGCAAGGCGCCCTTTGAATTGTTCGATGGTTCCGTTGCGCAGCTGATCGCGCAACTCCATGCGATCCGCAAACAGCACCGTTCCGTCGGTCTCGAGGAGACTGACGTTTCCTTCGGCGATCACGGTATCCGAACGCTGGAAGTATGTGATTCGTTCGGCAAGGAGTATGCGCCCGTCGGTCGAAACTTCGACGTCTCCGATCGCACTCACGGAGCCAGCAGTCTCGTCGTAGCGCAGTTCGTTGGCCAGCATGAGGAACCGGCGCTCACCGGACGCCTCCGCCGAGAATCCCGGACGAGCCATCCAGCAAACGACCAGGACGAGCGCGATCCCGATCCAGCGGAGCACGACGGCTGACACGATTAGCCGTCCTCGAAGTGCAGAAGCAGGGCCAGACCGAGCAGCGCTGTCACGCCCACCGGCGTCCAGGCGGCCGCCAGCGGCGGCACCTTGCCCGACATGCCCAGCGCCAGGACCAAGTCCGAGACGACGAACAACGCGAATCCCGTGGCGGCCCCCCCGGCGACGAGCAACCCGGTGGCGCCACGGCGAGTCAGGCGCAGCGAGAACGTCGCGGCAATCAACACCGTGGCGGCGAGGAAGAACGGCAAGGACAGCACCGAATGCCAATGAACCCGATAGCGACGTGCTGCGAAGCCCGCCTCTTGCAACAGTTCGATGAACGCCGGGAGCGCCCAGAAAGACAACGTTTCGGGCGCGGCGAAGCTGTCCTGAATCTCCTTCAACGTCAGATTTGTCGGCAACTCCGAGTGCGCGACTGTGCGTGCTGGGCGATCCGGGCTCGAAAGAATCGCATCGCGCAGTCGCCAGTGTCCCTCCGAGAGTTCCGCTAGACGCGCATCAAGGCGCTCGACGAATCGATCGCCGCTGCCCTCGTAGCGGAAGATCACGACATCGCGGAACTCGGTGCCCTGCTGAGACACGGACTGCGCATGGATCACCGAGCGACCGCCGGGGTCCGCCTGGCGCAACCACAAGCCGCTCGAGGACACCGCGAGCAAACTCGAGCGGCCGTGAAGATACTTGGCCTCCAGGTTGTCATGGCGACTCGCCATGACCGCCGCCAGCGGATTGACAACCGCAATGACGAAGGCGCCGAGCGCCACGGCAATGATCAAGGCGGGCAACAAGAATTGCCAGACCGAGACACCAGCGGCACGCGCCACAATCAACTCGTGGGTTTTGGTCAGCCGCAGGAACGCGTACATCCCGCCGAACAAAAAGGCAAAGGGGAGAATTTTCTGCAACACGGTAGGCAGGTTGAGCAACGCGAGGCCCAACACGATTAGGAAGGTCACCTCGGGTCGATCCGCCGAACGGCGAAGCAATTCGACAACCTCGATCAGGAGGATCAAGGCGCTCAACACGGCGAGGGCGAGGACGATGCCGTGGAGGAAATGGCGACCGAGATAGATGGACAACGTCCAGGAGACACGCATCAGGTGGTCCCCCGGGCTAGCAATCCACGCCCCAACGGCCGGCGGGGATACGCGGCCAGAAACAGCCCGCCCGCGATGGCCGCCAATCCGTGCACATAGAGCAATGGGATCAGGTAGGGCGACCTACCGAGAATCGGTACGAGGCCCAAACCCACGAGCTCGAACAATACCGCTGCAAGCGCGACAACCGCGACGCGCCCCCAACGCTGGCGTCGACTGAATTGGCTCCACATCAGGGTGGCGAGGGCGATGGCGGCCAGCGCCGTGGGGTAGAGCGGAATCGTCAACCGGCGGTGCGCTTCGACCAGGAAACGCGTCCGATTCTTGATGTCGTCGAGGTTCGAGCTGGGCTGCAACAACTCGTGCAAGAAGCGCTCGCTGCCCTCCCGCCACCTCGTTTCAGGCGCCACGGCGAAGCCACCGAGATCGAACGCATATTCGTCGAAGTAAAGCCAACTCAGCTGCCCGCGAGCCTTGTCGAGTTCCTGGCGATGCCCCGCCGCGAGTACGAACCGTGGGCCATCGGCGGTCGACACCAATGAACCTCGCTCCGCAATGATCGTAACCGGGCGGCTCGGATCGCGAGCGTCGTGGACCAACAACCCGAGGAGTTCGCCGTCGGAGACGCGCTCCCGGACGTAGGCTGTCACCCCCGTGACCACCTGGGTGAAAGCCCCCTCCTGCAGGAGGATGGAGGCAACGTTGTTGCGCACGACGAATTGCATGTCCTTGAAGGTGCGATAACCGGCCGGCGCGAAATACGTCGTCAGGCTGAGCATGATGCCCCCGACCATCCCCGCCAGCAGCAGCGCCGGCATGACGAAACGCCATGGACCGAATCCGGCTGCCCGCATCACGATGGTCTCGCTATCGGCCTCCAGGCGCAGGTAGACGACCATCACCGCGCAGACCATGGCAATCGGCAGGATCATGGTCAGAAAACCAGGAAGCAACAGCAGGGTCAGGTAGAGGAAGTCCCCGAGCGAAAGCCCTTTGTTGATGATGAGATCGAGAAACCGCAGGCCCTGCATGAGCCAGACGACCCCGGTCAAGGCGATCGTGATGAAGCCGAGGGGGCCGAGCAGCTGAACGAATATGTAGCGGCCGAGGCTGCTCACGGGGCGATTATAACTAAGAAAATCAATGTCAAAACCGGTGTTTCTTCAACCTTTACCGATTTCCAACGCGAGCCTCGTGAGTAAGATGCGCATGACCAAAGGCAACTTCCGTCGGAGAGGGACTCCATGAAGATCAAATTCGCCGAGTTTGCGTTGCCTAGAAGCGGCGCACTGGTGGTCGGCGTCACCGAAGGGCGCAAACTGACCCCGAGCGCGGAGCGCGTGGACCTGCGCATGAAACGGACGCTGAGCCGAGCGATCAAGAACAGTCGCTTCAAGGGGGAGAAGGGTCAGTTCCTCGAGGTTGCTGCTCCCACGGGTCTTTCCATCACGCGCGTCATCGCGGCTGGACTGGGCAAGGCAAACGAGCTCAATGCGCTGGCTTGGGAAAGCGTCGGCGGGGCCATCGTCGGTCGGGTGAATGCCGCTGGCGATCGAGACGTCGCGATTGCCGTGGACGAGATTACCGATTCGCCGCGCGACGGAACGTCCGCCGCGGCTGACGTCGGGTTTGGTGCCCGTCTCGGGAGCTACCGCTTCGATCGCTACCGGACCAAGGAGCCCGCCGAAAAAAAACCGACGCTCAAGATGGCGACCGTGATGGTCAAGGACGCGGCCAAGGCGAAGCGTGCCTACGGAGCCAAGGACCGGTTGGCCGATGGAGTCTTCCTGACGCGGAACTTGGTCAGCGAGCCAGCCAACGTGATCTTCCCGAAGGCCCTCAGTGAACGGGCCCAGGCCCTCAAGGACTTGGGCGTGAACGTCGAGGCTCTCGGCCGTGAACGAATGAGGGAGCTCGGGATGAACGCGCTCCTCGGTGTGGCTCAAGGCAGTGCCAACGAGCCCCAATTGATCGTGATGCATTACGACGGAAGCGCTGGTGCCCAGGAACAGCCGATCGCCTTTGTCGGAAAGGGTGTCACGTTCGATTCGGGCGGCATCTCGATCAAGCCGGCTCAGGGCATGGAAGAAATGAAGTGGGACATGGCCGGGGCCGGGGCGGTCATCGGAACGATGCACGCCTTGGCGGCTCGAAAAGCCAAGGTCAATGTCGTCGGAATCGCCGGGGTGGTCGAAAACATGCCGTCTGGGACCGCGCAACGGCCAGGCGACATCGTTCGTTCGATGTCGGGACAGACCATCGAGGTCATCAACACCGACGCCGAGGGTCGACTCGTGCTTGCCGATGCCCTTTGGTACACCGCGGACCGCTTCAAGCCGCGACTCATGGTCGATCTCGCCACGTTGACCGGGGCGATTATCATTTCGCTCGGGGACCAGTACGCAGGTCTGTTCAGCAATGACGACGATCTGTCGGAAAAGCTGACCAAGGCCGGCAAGGCGGTGGGCGAGGAGCTCTGGCGCTTTCCCCTGAGCAAGGCCTACGACAAGCTGATCGATAGTCCGATAGCCGACATGCAGAACATCAGTTCCGGGCGTGGCGCTGGGAGCATCACCGGTGCGCAGTTCATTCAGCGCTTCGTCGGCAAGGTACCATGGGCGCACCTCGACATCGCGGGTGTGGCTTGGTCCAAGAACGATCGTCCGACGGTTCCCAAGGGCGGAACTGGATTCGGCGTGCGCTTGCTCGATCGTTTCGTGGCCGACAACTTCGAGTCCTGACCGACTTGCCGGAGTTCAGCTTCTACCACCTCCAACAAGCACCGTTGGATCGTGCGCTGCCTCGGTTGCTCGAGCGCGTGATCGAGCGTGGGATGCGGGCCGTCGTCTTGGCGGGAAGCAACGAGCGGGTCGAGCACCTGAACGCCATGCTATGGACCTACGATCCTGATTCGTTTCTTCCCCATGGCGCCTCCAGCGACGGCATGATCGAAGATCAGCCGATTTTTCTCACCGCCCAAGAAGAGAACCCCAATGGCGCCAAGGTCCTGGTGCTTGTCGACGGCGGGGCCGTGGCTTTCGCCCGACAGTTCGAACGTTGCCTCGATCTGTTCGACGGTAGCGATGCGGAAGCGGTTGGCCGGGCCCGGGATCGTTGGAAGGAAGCCAAGGCGGCTGGCTTCGACGTCACCTATTGGCAGCAGAACGATCAGGGGCGTTGGGAAAAAACGGCCTGACCCTTGCCCGGATCGGCCCCGGTCCCGTATAAGGCGCCGGCCTGTCGACAGGAGTTTCCCATGGCCACCGAACGAACGCTTTCGATCATCAAGCCCGACGCAACGCGGCGGAATCTGACCGGCAAGGTCAACAGCAAGTTCGAAGCGGCGGGGCTGCGGATCGTCGCCCAGAAGCGCCTGCGGCTGACGCGGGCTCAAGCCGAAGCGTTCTATGAGGTGCATCGCAGCCGACCGTTCTTCGACAGCCTGTGCACGTTCATGACGTCGGGGCCGGTCGTCGTTCAGGTTCTGGAAGGCGACAACGCGGTCGCCAAGAACCGAGAGGTCATGGGCGCGACGGATCCGGCCAAGGCAGCACCGGGAACCGTTCGCAAGGAACTCGCCGAATCGATCGAGGCCAATTCCGTGCACGGTTCGGATTCACTCGACAATGCGGCGAAGGAAATCGCTTTCTTCTTCGCAGAAACCGAAATCGTCCGCTAACGCTCGAGCGAAGGATTGAATAGCGCCGTCGGCGGGCCCGCCCGACCGTCGATGTAGGCTACGTCGCCCACCACTCGCACGCGCCCCTCAGCCATCAGGCGCAGCGCTAGCGGATAGATCTTGTGCTCGCAGGCAAGAATGCGAGCAGCGAGGGTTTCCGGCGTGTCTTCTGCGAGTACGGGGACGACGGCCTGAGCGATGATCGGTCCTCCGTCGACTTCAACCCGAGGGATATGAACGGTGCAGCCGCTAAAGCGGACACCTGCGGCGATCGCGCGTTCGTGGGTACGTAGCCCTGGGAACGCCGGTAGCAGCGAAGGGTGGATGTTCAGCTGCCGATCGTGCCAACGGGAAATGAAGTAGTCGGTCAACACGCGCATGAAACCGGCATGGCACACGAGTTCGACGGCGTAGTGTCTGAGGCGCGCGTCGAGCGCCGCCTCGAACGTCGGCCGATCACCGAAGGCTTTGTGATCGACCACTTCCGCCGCAATGCCGAAGGCCCGCGCACGATCGAGACCCGGGGCGCCGGGCCGATTGGATAGGACGACGACGATCTCGGCGGGATAGCCCGGATCCTGGCACGCGTCGAGCAGGGCTTGGAGATTCGTCCCCTGCCCTGAAATCAACACGCCGACCTTCAGTCGCGCCATGCGTCCTCAGCATGATCGATGTCGACCACGCTTTCTCCCGGTCGACGAACGATGCGGCCGATCTCCCAGGCGCTTTCCCCCGTCGAGCGCAACACGCTGAGAACGCGGTCGGCGTTCGTCGCAGCGACGACCGCCGCCATGCCGATGCCGCAGTTGAAGGTCCGCAATAGATCGCCCAGCGGAATCCCGCCCGCCCGCTGCAGCCAACCAAAGACGGGTGGCAGCGGCCAGCGGCGCGCGTCGAGCTGGGCCGAATGCCCCTCCGGCAGCACGCGCGGCAGGTTGTCGATGATGCCGCCTCCGGTGACGTGAGCCAGGGCCTTGACCAAGCGCTCGCGGTGAAGTGCCAGGCAGGACCGCACGTAAATGCGAGTCGGTCGGAGCAATGCCCGGCCGAGCAAGACGCTGGGTTCGAAGGGAGCGGGCTGCCGATAGTCGACTCGTGCGTGTTCGACGACCTTGCGGACCAGGGAATAGCCGTTCGAGTGCACGCCGCTGGAGGCCATGCCGATGATCACGTCGCCCTCGGCAACCGATCGTCCGTCGACAATCTGGTCGCGTTCGACGGCCCCGACCGCGAAGCCGGCGAGGTCGAAGTCTCCGCGCCGATAGAGGCCGGGCATCTCCGCCGTTTCGCCACCGATTAGTGCGCACTCGGCATCGCGGCATCCCTCTGCGATCCCGGCGATCACCTGCTTGGCGGCGGCGACATCGAGCTTGGATGTCGCGTAGTAGTCGAGGAAGAACAGGGGGGAGGCTCCCTGAACCACGACATCGTTGACGGACATGGCCACCAGGTCGATGCCGATGGTCGTGTAATCGCCGAGTTCGATGGCGATCAGCAGTTTGGTTCCCACACCATCGGTCGAGGCGACGAGAATCGGATCGCGAAAGCCGGCGCCCTTCAGATCGAAGAACGCCCCGAAACCGCCGAGGGCAGCGTCGGTACCGGCTCGGACCGTCGACCGGGCTAGCGGTTTGATTTCTTCGACCAAGGCATCGCCGGCGTCGATGTCCACGCCGGCATCGCGATAGGTCAGGCCGTTTCTTCCGGAGGGAGGGGCAGACGATGTCATCAGAACGCGTTCCCTCGACCGGCACGTCGGTTGATGGTCGAAATGCTCATGAGCTATGGTGCTTGAGCCGCGCGGGAGAATAGCGATCCGTCATCACCTTGCAATGGGTCCTCTCGCCTTAGGGCGCCGCGTCATGGCGACCCTCGGGTTGTGGTGCACCTTGATGATCACCGCGACGGGCGTCGGTGCCCAACCGACGATGATCGTAAGCGGGATCACCGTGGACGCTAGCGCGGATTCGACGACGCTCGCTCGCGACCAGGCCCTAGCGGATGGGCAGCGACGAGCCTTCGATCGATTGCTGCGACGGCTCGTGCCGCGGTCGGATCATGGCGCGCTGCCACGCGTCGATAGCGCCAGGTTGGCCGGTCTCATTGAGAACTTTGAAGTCGAAGAAGAACGAAGTTCTTCAAGACGTTACATAGCAAAGCTAACGTTTAGATTTAGGTCGGAAGAGATCCGCCGGTTGCTGCGGGAATCGGATTTGGCGTTCACCGAAACCGTTGCCCGGCCGCATCTCGTGCTCCCCATCGTCGAGGCCGGCGGCGTGGCCCTATTGTGGGAAGACGGCAACCATTGGCTGGCGGCCTGGCAGCGCCGCACGCTCGATCGGGAATCGCTTTTCCCCCTGGTGGTGCCACGGGGAGACGGCCGCGACCAGATCGTAGTGGCGGTCGCTCCTCCGACGCGTGGGGAAGAAGCCCGGTTGCTCGCCTTGGCAGAACGATATGAGCTGCGCGACGCGCTGCTCGCCCGGGCTGTCCTGGACACCGAAGCAGGAGGCGGCCGGCCACGCTTGCAGGTCACGCTTCGTCTGATCGGAAGCGCGATCGCATCCTCGCCGGTCCAGGTGGTCGTCATAGGCGAATCCCTTGAGAAACTTCCGGAACTCTATGGCGAGGCCATCGACCGCGTGATAACCCGGCTCGAAGAAGACTGGAAGCGCGAAAACCTTCTTCGGCTCGATAGTTCCGATCGCGTCAGCGCCCGCGTACCAGTTCAAAGTTTGGCCCATTGGGTCGATGTGCGACGTCGCCTCGCTCGTCTTCCGATCGTCAAGAGTGTCGAGGTCGCGGCGTTGTCGCGAACCGATGCCCAGATCGTCATTGAATATTTCGGGGACATCGTCCAGCTACAGGGAGCCTTGGGTCAGATGGACCTCGTTCTCACCGAGCGCGACGGGTTCTGGACGTTGTCGGCGCGACAACCTGCCTCGCGCACAGCGCCCAATCGCTGAGTCGGCTCCTTGACCGTCCCCAATCTCATCAGTCTCTGCCGGTTATTCTCGGTCCCGCTGATGGTGTGGCTGTTGGTCACCCGGCAGCCGGAATTGGCGTTCTGGGTGTTCATTGCGGCCGGCGTATCGGATGCCATCGACGGCTTGATCGCCAAACACTTCGGGCAGTCGTCGCAGCTAGGGGCCTACCTCGACCCGATCGCCGACAAAGTCATGCTGGTCAGCATTTATGTCGTTCTGTCGACGCAGGGAGCGATTCCTAGCTGGGTCGCGATACTCGTGGTGTCGCGTGACGTTCTGATCGTCGGTGGGCTTCTGCTCTCCTCGGCGATCGGGCTGACGATCGCCATGCACCCGTTTCTGGTGAGCAAGGTGAACACGCTGGTCCAGATCATCGGGGCGGGGATAGCCCTGAGCCATCTCGGGTATGGCATCGATTTCGGCCTGCTCGAACTCGGAACCTACTATGCGATCGCCATCACGACGATCGCCTCCGGCACGATCTACGTCATACACTGGGCACGTATTGCGTCCAGTGCCGAAGGTCCCAAATGACGGCCCGCCTGCAACTGGCCTACTGGATCGCCATGGCGATTCTGATCGGCCTCTTGATCTATGCCCTGCGCAGCGTCCTGCTGCCCTTCGTGGCCGGGCTCGCCGTCGCGTATTTCTTGGATCCGGCCGTCGATAGAGTCGAGCGGGCGGGCCTGTCGCGAACTTGGTCGACCGCGGTCATCACGCTGCTCTTTTTCGCGTTGGTGGCGACAATCGTCGTGCTCGTCGCCCCACTGGTGCAGGGCCAGGTTCTGCACCTTGTCGAATTGTTTCCGACCTATCTCAAACGGGTCCAGGAGATCCTGACCCCGGTCATCGAGCGCGTGATGGCTTACGTGCCGGCAGGCGACGCCCAACGCCCCTCCGACGCCGCGGGTTTGGTCGCCGAAAACGCCGGGCGTCTGGTCAACGGTGTGCTCGGATCGCTGTGGAGCGGCGGGCTCGCGTTCTTCAACATCTTGTCGCTCATGTTCATCACGCCGATCGTCACCTTCTACCTGCTGCGAGATTGGGATCGCATTCTCAGAACGGTGGACGGCCTGTTGCCGCGCCAACATGCCGAGACCATTCGCACCCAATGCAATCTGATCGATCAGGCAATGGCGGGCTTTCTCCGCGGGCAAGCGACTGTGTGCCTGGCACAAGCCGCAATCTATGCCGTGGCGCTGTCGCTGCTCGATCTGCGGTTCGGGTTGGTGATCGGTTTGCTCGCTGGTTTTCTTGCGTTTGTACCCTATGTCGGCCTACTCGTTGGACTGGTCACGGCTCTCGTCTTTACGATCCTGCAGCACGGATTCGATGTCGGTCACATCGCCCCGGTCGTCGGAGTTTTTGCGCTGGTCCAGATCGTCGACGGTGGGTTCCTGACTCCGCGTTTGGTCGGAAGCCGGGTCGGGTTGCATCCCGTTTGGATCATCTTCGCGCTGTTGTCGGGGGGCGTGTTGTTCGGTTTCGTCGGTATTTTGCTGGCCGTACCGATTGCCGCGGCTGTCGGCGTGCTCGTTCGTTTCGTCCTCGGCCGGTATCGCTTGTCACGGTTGTTTACCGGGCCGGATGAGGCGCCGGAAAGCGGTGGATGAGCGGACAACTCTCGCTGCGTTTGCCGCATCGATCGGCGCTCGATCGCACCGACTTCCTCGTAGCGACGCCCAACGAGAGTGCCGTTCGCTGGATCGATCGCTGGCCCGATTGGCCGAACGGTTCGCTCGCCGTCTATGGCCCGCGCGGCTCGGGAAAGACCCATCTCGCCCATGTTTGGTGCAAGTCGAGCGGCGCCGTGCTGGTCGACAGGGCGATGATTGCCTCGATCGAGCCGCCGGTTCTCGTCGAGCGGGGTCACGCGCGCATCGCGTTGGACGAAGCCGGCGACACCGGCGACGACGAACGTCTCCTGCACTTGATCAATTCGATCCGCGCCCAACAGGGTTCGCTGTTGTTGATATCCGAGGCGCCGCCATCGAGCTGGCCCTGCGCGCTACCGGATCTCGTGTCGCGTCTTCGCGCGATTGCCGCTGTCAGGATCGGGTCGCCCGACGATACGCTGCTCGCCGGCATCATGGCCAAGCAGTTCGTTGAACGCGGCATCGTCGTTGGCGAGGAGGTCGTTCGCTACCTGGTACCGCGAATCGAACGAACCTATGAGGCTGCCGGGTCTTGTGTTGCTTGGCTCGATCAGCGCTCGCTCGAGGCCCGGCGCCCCGTTTCTCTGCCATTCGTCATCGAAACGCTGCAGCGTGACCCCCCGTCGTACTTTCACAGCGCCGCCGCTCCGCCCGACTAGCCCGTGAGCGCCAACATCCTCGGAGTTACGAAGCGTTCGAGTTTGAAAAGTCCACGATCGGCCTTGGACCAATCGTCGTCGAACTCGAGCACCGCCAAACCACACGTCGGGAACTTGTCGAGCAGAGCCTGCCGCTCCGGCGTGTCGTCCTCGGCGGCCAGGCGCATGGCGGCCTCCTCGATTCCGGGGCTGTGGGCGACAATCATGACCGAACGGGCCGTCGCGGGCTGATGTTGGACGGCCGTGATCAGATCGTCTGCAGACGCCAAATAGAGGTCATCGGATATCTGCCGGTTGGCGTGCCCGTTCCACGATGCGGCGCCCGCGACAAGCCGCAGGGTTTCCTGCGTTCGCTTGGCCGAGGAACACAGGATGACCTCGGGATTCAACCCCTTTTTGCGAAGGAACGCGCCAATTGTCACACAGTCCCGGATCCCGCGCTCGATCAGCGGGCGATCACGGTCGATCGGAGTACTTTCGGCAGGAGCCGCCTTGGCATGCCTTAAGAGAATAACCGTCCGCTTCACACCGTCCTCGACCTTGGATCGACCGCTCTCGCACCAGCCGGGAAGGCGCTGTCACGTCACGGTCATATTTCGCTAACATCTTCGCCGGGCCCGCAACCCACCGCAACCGACTTAGACATGCCAAACGCGACCGTTCAAAGGCCGATCTCCCCCGGCGATCCCGTAGCCTTGATGCAATCGCCAGAACGTTTCATCAACCGCGAACTCTCTTGGTTGGCGTTCAATGAGCGGGTGCTCGAGGAAGCGGGCAACCGCCAGAACCCCGTGTTGGAGCGGGTTCGCTTTCTCTCGATATCCGGCGGAAATCTGGACGAATTCATCATGGTGCGCGTGGCCGGACTCTATGGCCAGGTGCGGGCAGGGGTCGAAGCCACGAGCCAGGATGGCCGAACGCCGAGCCAGCAGTTGGAGGAGGTTCTTGGGCGAACGAAGCTGCTGCTCGACCGTCAACAGCAGGTCTGGCGCAATCTCAAAGCCGACCTCGCCGCGAGTGGGATATCGGTGCTCGGCGTCGCCGACCTCACCGGGGAGGATCGCACCTGGCTCGAAACCCGATTCCTCGATCGGATCTTCCCGGTGTTGACGCCGCTCGCGATCGACCCGGCCCATCCTCTACCGTTCTTGCCCAATCAAGGGCTCGGACTTTTGCTGCAGCTGCGGCGTGGCTCTGACGGCGCGGTGATGAACGCGTTGGTACCTTTGCCTCGTCAAATCGACCGATTCATCCGCATACCGGGCCAACGTGTGCGCTTTATCGCACTGGAGCAGGTCGTCGAACTGTTCTTGACCCAGCTTTTCCCGGGCTACGAGTTGCTCGGTCTCGGTGCGTTTACGGTGTTGCGCGACAGTGACATCGAGATCGAGGAGGAAGCCGAGGATCTGGTTCGCCTATTCGAAACAGCGATGAAGCGCCGTCGTCGCGGAACCCTCATTCGTCTCAAGGTCACGGCAGGGATGCCGTCATCGCTGATCCAGTTCTTGAGGGACGAACTAGCCATGGACGAACGTTCCATGATTGTCGTCGACGGTATCGTCGGAGTCGCCGACTTGCGCCAGCTGATCGCCTCGGATCGATTGGATCTTCAGTTTCCACCGTTTCGCCCCCGTTTCCCGGAACGCATCAGCGAGTTCGGTGGCGACTGTTTTGCGGCGATCCGGCAGAAGGACTTTATCGTCCATCATCCCTTCGAGAGCTTCGATGTCGTGGTGCGTTTCGTGCAGCAAGCCGCTGCGGATCCCGACGTTCTCGCGATCAAGCAGACGCTCTACCGGACCAGTGATGACTCGCCGATCGTTCACGCTCTGATTGCCGCTGCCGAGGCGGGAAAGTCCGTGACGGCACTGGTCGAGCTGAAGGCCCGATTCGACGAAGAGGCGAACATCCGTTGGGCGCGCGATATGGAACGGGCCGGCGTGCAAGTCGTGTACGGCTTCATTCGCCTCAAGACCCACGCCAAGGTTTCGCTCGTCGTCAGGCGGGAAGGCGACAGCGTGCGCAGTTACGTCCATTTTGGTACCGGCAACTATCACCCGGTCACCGCCACGACCTACACCGATCTGTCGTTCTTTACCTGCGATCCGGCGCTGTGTCGCGATGCTGCCCATCTGTTCAATTACCTGACGGGGTACGCCAAACCCGAGCGCTTCGAGAAACTGGCGATCTCGCCACTGCAACTGCGCGAGACCATCGTTCGAGGTATCGAAGAGGAGATTCAGCACGCTCGAGCAGGTCGCCCAGCCGCGATTTGGGCCAAACTCAACGCGCTGGTCGACGCCGAGGCGATCGATGCCCTTTATCGGGCCTCGCAGGCGGGGGTTGCGATCGACTTGATCGTTCGGGGGGTATGCTGCCTGCGACCGGGCGTGCCCGGGCTGTCGGAGAATATCCGCGTCCGCAGCATCGTCGGGCGTTTTCTCGAGCATGCACGCATCGTGGCCTTCGGCTGCGGCCATGGTTTGCCCTCATCGCAGGCTCGGGTGTACATCACGTCCGCCGATTGGATGCCACGCAACTTCGATCGCCGGGTCGAAGCATTGGTGCCGATCGACAACCCGACGGTGCATGAGCAGGTCCTCGACCAGATCATGATTGCCAACCTGAAGGACTCCGAACAAGCGTGGTTGCTTCAAGGCGACGGGCACTATATGCGAATCGAACCGGCCGATGACGACGAACCGTTTAGCGCCCACCGCTATTTCATGACCAATCCGAGTCTCTCGGGCCGCGGCAAGGCCATCCGCTCGGACAAGCTGCGTCGCCTTCAATTCAAGCCGCGTCGAACGGATGCCTAGGTTGAAGGCCTCTGCAGCCCGCGAGGGCCGCCCCATTGCCGTGGTCGACATCGGCTCCAACTCGGTCCGGCTTGTTGCGTTCGAACGGCTTTCGCGGGCACCAGCGCCGATCTACAACGAGAAGGTCCTCTGCGGGCTCGGTCGCGGGTTGGGCGATACCGGTCGGCTGCACCCAGCCGGCGCCAAACTGGCCATGCGCACGATCAAACGCTTCCTGGCGTTGACCCAGGCAATGAAGGCGGAGGTCGACGTCGTGGCGACTGCGGCAGTACGCGATGCGGAGGATGGCGCATCGTTCGTCCGGCAGATCGAGCGGACGTGTCACGTGCCGGTGCGGGTTATCGCCGGCGAAGAGGAGGCGCATCTCTCCGCACTGGGAGCGATCTCAGCGATCCCTGAAGCTTCAGGCATCGTGGGCGACCTCGGCGGCGGTAGTCTGGAATTGATCGAGGTGGCCAAGGGAGGGACTGGCGCTCACGCTACGTTGCCATTCGGACCTTTGCGGAGCGTCCATCGGCCACGACGAGATCCCGAGTTGATCCGGCAGGTCGATCAGGCCGTCGAAGCGCTCCCCTGGGTTCGGAACCTCGCCGGCAAGACGTTCTACGCCGTGGGCGGGGCGTGGCGTTCCTTTGCCCGCGTCCACATGAGCCGAACCGACTATCCGCTACGAGTGATCCATCAGTATGCGATGCCTCGTCGCGAAGCAGAGGACCTGGCGCAACTTCTTTCGGGCCTGAGTGAAAGCTCGCTGCAGAAGATCAGGGGGGTCTCCCGTCGGCGTCTCGAGACGCTCCCGTTCGCGTCGTTGATTCTCGAGAGAATCCTACGCCTCGGTCAGCCTTCGAAAGTCGTCTTCTGCGCCTTCGGATTGCGCGAGGGCTTGTTGTTCTCTCGCCTCACGGTCAAGGCCCGAAAGCAAGATCCGCTCCTCGCCGCGGCCGAAGACGTGGGCCGTCAAGGCGCGCGCTTCGAGTTCTTTCCCGACGAACTCAGCCGTTGGCTTCGGCCAATCTTTCCTAGAACCGCTCGCGACGATCAACGTTTGCAGCGCGGGGCCGTGTTGCTGGCCGATATCGGTTGGCGGGTTCATCCGGATTACCGGGCGCGGACAGCCTTCCTACGAATTTTGCACGCGCCCATCGTCGGCGTCGATCACGCGGAGCGCGCCTTCGTCGCCCTCGCCGTCTGCGCCCGTTATCGCGGCGAGGAAGACGAGGTCGTCAGTGCCATGACGCGACGCCTGCTACCCGAGGAACGGCGTTCCCAAGCCATTCAACTCGGGCGGACGATCAATCTCGCCTTTGCGCTCTCGGGCGGAGTCCCGGGCCTCCTGCGCGGCGTGCGTCTCACTCGAAGGGATCGCCATTTGACGCTGCACCTCCCCGAACGGCATCGCGAGTTGGCCGGAGACTTGGTCTTGCGGCGGTTGAAGAAGCTTGCCGAGTCTCTCGACTTGAAAGCGCGCGTCCTTGTCGGGCGAACGCCGATCAGGATTGAAGCGGCGTAACTTGGATCTCGCCGCGCGCGATCGAAAGCGCCAATTTCCCGTGCTTCAACGCGATCGCATCGTTCCCGAACACATCGCGTCGCCAGCCGTACAGAGCGGGAACCTCGGCCGCATCGTCCATTGCGATCAGTTCCAGGTCGTCGCCACTCGCGATGAGCTTCGGTGCCACATCGTGTTGCTCGCACTTCTGCTTGAGGAGGACGCGAAGCAATTCGACCGTCGGTGCGATTCCCCGCGGACGCTCTTGACGTTCTGGCAACGACGGACATTGATCGTTGGGCAGGGAACGCCCGGCCGCGATCGCGGCCAACAGGGCTTCGCCGCGCCGACTTTCGACGAGGCCGCGTCCAATTCCGCGGATACGTCCCAGCTGTTCGATATTGGCCGGAGATTGTGACGCGATCTCCGTGAGAATCTCGTCGCGCAGCACACGGTTTCTGGGCAAGTCACGGCTCTGGGCCTCGATCTCTCGCCATGCCGCGACCTCGCGCAGGATCGCGAGAAACCGAGGTCGCGGGTTGCGTAGGTTGAACCGCCGCCAGACCTCGCGGGGATCGATGTTGTAAGTCTCAGGACTGGTCAGAATCGCCATCTCCTCTTCGACCCACGAGGCCCGCCTGGTTCGCTCGACTTGATGGGACAGAGTCTCGTAGGCGGTCCTCAGTTGTACGACATCGGAAAGGGCGTAGTGCAACTGACGCTCGCTCAGCGGCCGTCGCGACCAATCGGTGAATCGGGAACTCTTGTCGATTCGAGCGCCAGCCAGTTTTGCGACCAGAGTCTCATAGCCAACCGAATCGCCGAACCCGCACACCATGGCCGCCACCTGGGTATCGAAGATCGGCGCGGGGACACGGCCAATCAGGTGATAGAAGATTTCCAGGTCCTGTCGTGCCGCGTGGAAAACCTTCAGGGGGCGTTCAGCCGACATCAAGGTGAGAAATGGCGCGAGATCGAGCCCCGGTGCCAACACATCGATCGCAACCGCTTCGTCCGGACCTGCGACCTGGATGAGGCACAGCTTGCTGTAGTAGGTGTTCTCACGCATGAACTCGGTGTCGACTGTCACGTAGGGCAGGGTGAGCAGGCGCTCACAAAGCGCCGCGAGTTCGCTGGTCGTCGAAATCGTCGTCATGTGGGCCTCTCTATACACGATTGACACGACGCCCGGCGGCGCAAAAAACCGCAGCCAGCTTGACAAGGGACGATGACCTATGCGGAGTACGCGCCGCCGCCGCTATGGCCAATGCGGCCCTTTGGAGAACCCCGTCGATGAATCGCTACCGGACCCACACGTGTAACGACCTGCGCGAAGGCGATGTCGGAAAGACGGTGAAGCTAGCCGGATGGGTCCACCGTAAGCGCGACCACGGCAATCTGCTGTTCGTCGATATCCGGGATCATTACGGAGTGACGCAACTCGTGATGGAGTCGGGCTCGGACAGCTTCCCAGTCCTCGATAAGGCGCGACCAGAGACCGTCGTTTGCGTCGCCGGCCGCGTCGTCGCGCGTAGCAAGGAGACGATCAACGACGAACTCCCGACCGGTCGGATCGAGGTTCGCGTCGATCGTGTCGAGGTTCTGTCGGAGGCCGAGGAACTTCCGCTTCAGGTGTTCGGCGACCAAGTGTACCCGGAAGAAACACGCCTGCGTTATCGCTTTCTCGACCTTCGCCGAGACGCACTCCACCGCAACATCGTGCTTCGTGCCAAGGTGATCGCCCGCATCCGTGAGCTGATGACGGCCGCCGGGTTCATGGAGTTTCAAACGCCGATCCTGACAGCGAGCTCTCCTGAGGGAGCGCGCGACTTTCTCGTGCCAAGTCGCCTGCATCCGGGCAAGTTCTATGCGCTACCTCAGGCCCCCCAGCAGTTCAAACAGCTGATCATGGTGGCCGGGTTCGATCGCTACTTTCAGATCGCGCCGTGCTTTCGTGACGAGGACGCTCGTGCCGATCGTTCTCCGGGCGAGTTCTACCAACTCGACGTCGAGATGTCGTTCGTCGAACAGGAAGATGTGTTCTCCGCGATCGAGCCAGTGCTCGCGCAGATCTTCAAGGAGTTCTCGAACCGCCGCGTTCCGGAACCGTTTCCGCGGATCCCATACGCGGAGTCGCTCCTGAAGTACGGCTCAGACAAGCCCGACCTGCGAAATCCGATTCAGATTGCCGACGTCACCGCGGCCTTCAAGGACTCGGGGTTTTCAATCTTTGCTCGCGCTATCGAAAAGGGTGCGGTGGTGCGAGCCATTCCGGCTCCCGGGGCCGCCGATCGGCCGCGGAGCTTCTTCGACAAGATGAACGACTGGGCCAAGGGGGAAGGGGCGCCGGGGCTCGGCTACATCATCTTTGCGGCCGACGAGGCCAAGGGACCAATCGCCAAGCAGTTGGATGCGGCGCGCCTCAAGCTGATTCAAGATGCCGCCGGCATTGGCCCGGGCGATGGTGTCTTTTTCGCGTGCGACAAAGCGCCTACGGCGGCCAAGCTGGCGGGCGCGGCACGCACACGTGTTGGCGAAGACCTGGGCGTGATCGCCAAGGACGAGTACCGCCTCTGCTGGATCACCGATTTTCCGTTCTACGAATACGACGAAGAAGAGAAGAAGGTGGTTTTCAGCCACAACCCGTTCTCGATGCCGCAAGGCGGGCTGGAGGCCCTTGCCTCGAAGCCGCCGCTCGAGATCAAGGCGCATCAGTACGACGTTGTCTGCAACGGGATTGAGCTATGCTCGGGCGCAATTCGCAATCATCGCCCGGACATCATGGTCAAGGCGTTCGAGATCGCCGGCTACACGGCAGCCGACGTCGAACAACGCTTCGGTGGCCTGCTCAACGCATTCCGCTTCGGGGCGCCGCCGCACGGTGGGCTCGCCCCGGGAATCGACCGAATCGTGATGTTGCTCGCGGATGAGGCCAATCTCCGCGAGGTCATCCTGTTTCCGATGAACCAGCGGGCCGAGGACCTCATGATGGGGGCGCCTGCCGAAGTTCTGCCGCGTCAGTTGCGCGAACTGCACCTGCGGGTCGCGTTGCCGGAACCGAAGAAATCGTAGCGCACAGGTTCACGGGGCGCGCCCATCGCGCGCCCCGACCACGGCTTATCGCCTCACGAGCAGCCGGACGTCGAGCCGCAGGTATCGCACTTGAGGCAGGTACCGTTCCGGACCAACGTGAAGTTCCCGCACTCGGAGCAGGCGTCGCCCTCGTAGCCCTTCATGCGGGCCTCGCGCACCTTCTCGAGTTTGGCGTCGAGCGCCTGCATGACATTGGGGGACACGGAGATGGCCGTGGTTCCTTCCGTCAGGCTGACCGACAATTGCGTCGTTGCCGCACCGACGGACACCGATGTCGGACCGGACGATATCTTGGCTTGACCACCGTTGACCACGTAGAGATTGGTCCTGAGGTAGCCGCTGCTCGCGACGTTCATGACCGCCTTGATACGCTCGTTGCCGTCGCTCGTGTGGGCCTCGCTCGCACTCGTGTCGACCTTGGCGCCGAGGGCATCGTGGCGCAGGTCGTCCGGCTCCACGTGGGCCAAGTCGTTTCGCCCGAGGTAGGAGACCGCAAGCTCCCGGAATAGATAGTCCAGCACCGATGTCGCCATCTTGATCGCATCGTTGCCCTCGACGAGGCCCGAGGGTTCGAAACGTGTGAACGTGAACGCTTCGACGAAATCGTCCAACGGGACGCCATATTGCAGGCCGAGCGAAATGGCGATCGCGAACCCGTCCATCAGGCTGCGGAATGACGAGCCCTCCTTGTGCATGTCGATGAAGATTTCGCCGAGCGAGCCGTCCTCGTATTCCCCGGTCCGAAGATAGACCTTGTGGCCACCGACCACGGCTTTCTGGGTATAGCCGCGACGGCGTTGCGGCAGGCGATCGCGCTTGCCGCGGGACGGTTGAAGTTTCATGTCACGGATCATGTCGCGTGCCATTTTTTCGGCGAGGGCGGCCACCTGGGCCGTTACCGGAACCGCGGTCTCTTCCGTCACAGCGGCGTTCTCGTCGAGCGCCAGCGCCGACAATGGCTGTGAGAGCTTCGAGCCGTCACGATAGAGCGCGTTCGCCTTGAGGCCGAGCTTCCAAGAAAGCATGTACGCGTCACGGCAGTCCTGGACGGTCGCATTGTTCGGCATATTGATCGTCTTCGAGATCGCGCCGGAGATGAACGGCTGAGCGGCCGCCATCATGTGAATGTGCGATTGCGCCGACAGGAACCGTTTGCCTTTGCGCCCACACGGTGTCGCGCAATCGAAGACCGGCAAGTCTTCTTCGCGCAAATGCGGCGCTCCTTCGACGGTCATCGCACCGCAGCAGTAGTTGTTGGCTGCGTCGATGTCCTTCTGGCTGAACCCGAGATGGCTCAGGAGGTCGAACCCGGGGTCATCGAGGAGCTTCGCGTCCAATCCCAGCACCTTCGTCAGGAAGTTTTCGCCAAGCGTCCATTTGTTGAAGGCGAACTTGATGTCGAAGGCATTGGCCAGCGCGGCGTCGAGCTTTTCCTGAGCTTCCGCCGTAAATCCCTTAGCCTTCAGCGTCTCGTGGTTGATGCCAGGAGCACTCTTGAGATTGCCGTGCCCGATCGTATAGGCGACGATTTCTGCAATCTGCCGCTCGTCGTAGCCGAGAGCGGCCAAGGCCTCTGGAACGGCCCGGTTGATGATCCTGAAGTAACCACCGCCCGCCAATTTCTTGAACTTGACGATGGCAAAGTCCGGTTCGATACCGGTGGTATCGCAGTCCATCACCAAGCCGATCGTCCCGGTCGGGGCGATCACGCTTGCTTGGGCGTTACGATAGCCGTGACGCTCGCCGAGACTGACCGCACGATCCCACGCGGCGGCCGCGGCCGTCGCGAGATCGGCATCAGCCAGATTCGCGAGATCGAGCGGAACGGGGAGGGTGCGGAGCCCTTCGTAACCATCGTGTCGGCCGCGCGCGGCCAAACGATGGTTGCGCATGACGCGCAGGAAATTGTCCCGGTTTTCGTCGTACCGCGGGAATGCACCCAACTCCCCCGCCATTTCGGCCGATGTCGCGTACGAGACCCCGGTCATCACCGCGGTGATCGCCGCACACACAGCACGGCCAGCCGCGCTGTCGTACGGCAGGCCGCTCGCCATCAGCAAGCCGCCGATGTTGGCGTAACCGAGCCCCAGCGTTCGATATTCGTACGACAACTGGGCAATGCGTCGTGCCGGGAACTGCGCCATCAACACGGAGATCTCGAGGGCGATTGTCCAGAGTCGCACGGCGTACTCGAAAGCCGGCGTGTCGAACTTCCCGTCCTCGCGTCGGAAGGTCATCAGGTTGAGCGAGGCGAGATTGCACGCCGTGTCGTCGAGGAACATGTACTCCGAGCATGGATTGGACGCTCGGATGTCCCCACCAGCAGGGCATGTATGCCAGTCGTTGATGGTGGTGTGGTATTGCACGCCGGGATCGGCACTCTGCCAGGCGGCCTCCGCGATCTGGTCCCAAAGTTCCGCGGCCTTCAGCGTCTTGGCGACTTTGCCGTCGGTGCGACGGATCAGCTTCCAATCGCCGTTCTTCTCCACGGCCGCGAGAAAAGCGTCCGTTACCCGGACGGTGTTGTTCGCGTTCTGACCGGAGACCGTCAGGTAGGCCTCGCCATCCCAATCCGTGTCGTAGGCGGGAAATTCGATTTCCGTGAAACCCTGCCGGGCAAATTCGATGACGCGCTGAACATAGTTTTCCGGGATCATCGATCGTCGAGCCTCGACGATCGCTTTTTTCAGCTCGGGATTGTCATTGGGTGTGAAACGCGCTGCTCCTGTGACGGCATGGCAGGCGCGAATGATCGCATTGAGGTGCTTGTTGCACAGCTTTGACCCCGCGACCAAGGCCGCGACCTTCTGCTCCTCGATGACCTTCCAGTTGATGAAGTTCTCGATGTCAGGATGATCCGCATCGACGACCACCATCTTGGCCGCGCGTCTTGTGGTGCCACCGGATTTGATGGCGCCGGCTGCTCGGTCTCCGATCTTGAGAAAGCTCATCAACCCAGAGCTCTTGCCTCCGCCTGAAAGGCGCTCGCCCTCGCCGCGCAAGGCGGAAAAATTGCTCCCCGTGCCCGATCCATATTTGAACAAGCGCGCTTCACGGACCCACAGATCCATGATGCCGCCCTCGTTCACCAGATCATCGCTGATGCCTTGGATGAAGCAGGCGTGGGGTTGGGGGTGCTCGTAGGCACTTTCCGAGCGGACCAATTTTCCGGTGGCGAAATCGACGTAGTGGTGTCCTTGCGCCGGGCCATCGATGCCATAGGCCCAGTGCAGGCCGGTGTTGAACCACTGCGGGGAATTGGGCGCTCCCATCTGGCGCGCCAACATGAAGCGCATCTCGTCGAAATAGGCGCGGGCGTCCTGTTCGGAGTCGAAGTAGCCGCCCTTCCAGCCCCAGTACGTCCAAGTTCCGGCCAGGCGATCGAAAACCTGCTTGGCGCTCAATTCTCCGACGATGCGCTCTTTTTCCGGGAGTTTTCCAAGAGCCGCCTGATCAGGTATCGATCGCCACAGCCACGACGGAACATTGTTTTCCTCCACGCGCTTGAGGTGGGCGGGGACGCCGGCCTTGCGGAAGTATTTCTGCGCGAGGATGTCACAGGCGACCTGCGACCAGTCGGCGGGAACTTCGACATTGTTCATCTGGAACACGAGCGAGCCGTCGGGATTTCGGATTTCGCTCGTCGCGCCACGGAATTCGATCTCGTCGTAGGGCGAACGCCCGTCGACCGTAAAAAACCGTTCCACACGCATGATTTCTCCCCCTCAAACACCCAGGCCCCCAGCCCAGGACAAAGAACCACTACGAAAGCCTCCGCCTGGTTCAGAACCTCTATTTGTTGTGGTTCTGTTCAAACGGGGCGCGAATGATAGTGGTCGGGCGCTAAGGCTGTCAAAGATGCAGTGTTTCCGCGGCTTCGCCACCACAAGATATAGGGGGCCGAGCAAGTGGGCTGTGAAACACGTGAGTTGCGGGGATAAATCGGTCGAGAAACACGGCGTGTTTCCGCGATTTCGCCTTCAATGCCGCGTATTGGCAGAAAGGGCCGCCGTGTATAGTCCGCGCCACGAAGCGGTTCAGCAAGGGGACATACGTTGAGTTGGGCGACGCTGATATTCGACTGGTGGGATCGCGCGACCTGGGGCACCTGGCTCTACACGTGGCGCAGTGGCGAGCCGGTCGGCACCGATGGGTTTGGCAATCGCTACTACCAGGAGAAGGGGCGACCTGACCGCCAGGGCCCCCACTGGAACCGCCGGCGACGCTGGGTCATCTACGCTGGCTTGGCCGAGGCTTCCAACGTCCCGCCCGAATGGAACGCTTGGCTGCAGCACCAGAGCGAGGTTCCGCCGATCGGGCCAGCCGCGACCAGCTACCCTTGGATCAAACCTCACGTCCCCAACACGACGGGGAGCGAGGCCGCCTACCACCCGCCGGGAAGCGTGCTCGATCGTGGCGCGCGCGACCGGGCGACGGGGGATTACCAAGCTTGGCGGCCGGAGTAGCGGGGACGGGTGATGAAAGGCAACGTGTTCGAAGCCGTTGTCGGGGCGATCGTACTGATCGTCGCTGCGGCGTTTCTCTATTTTGCGTTTTCTACGGCCGAAGTCGGGGCCGTTCGAGGCTATGAGTTGCTCGCACGCTTTGATCGGGTCGACGGTCTGAATGTCGGTTCGGATGTCCGGGTGGCTGGTGTCAAAGTTGGAACCGTGACCGAGCAACGGCTGGATCCAAAGTCCTTCCTGGCCGAGGTCCGCTTTACGATCGATTCCCGGTACCAGTTACCGAAGGACACGTCGGCGCAGATCGTGAGCGAAAGCTTGCTCGGCGGCAAATACCTGGCCCTCGTACCTGGCGGCGACACGGACACGCTCAAGTCGGGTGGCGTGATCCAATTCACGCAGTCCGCCATAAACCTCGAGGGCTTGATCGGGCAGTACATTTTTGGCACCGGCAACAAGGACGGGGGCAAGGACCCCGCCAACTAGCATGCCCGGTGACATGACTCGGTCCCCGGCCCAGGACTGGAACGCGTCGTCGTACGCCAAGAATGCCCGTTTCGTGGCAGATCTGGCGACCGATGTGTTTTCGCTGCTTGGGCCATGTCCCGGCGAGCGTATCCTCGATTTAGGGTGTGGTGATGGCGTGCTGACGCAGCGACTCCAAGGCATTGGGGTCGACGCTCTCGGCGTTGATTCGAGTCCGGATCTGATTGAAGCCGCCCGTAAGAGCGGGGTGAAGGCCCAGGTCGGTGACGGCCAGAATCTCCATTTCGATCAGGAGTTCGATGCCGTGTTCTCGAACGCGGCCCTTCATTGGATGCGCGACTCCGCCGCCGTAATCGACGGCGTCTATCGCGCGCTGAAACCCGGCGGGCGGTTCGTCGCCGAATGCGGCGGTGCCGGAAACGTGAAGACGATCGTTGCCGCGATCGATCGGATACTGAGCCAGCGTGGATATCCAGGGCTCGTTGGAAATCCCTGGGTCTTCGCCGACGCGCGGGAGTACCGCGCATTGCTCGAGAGCCGCGGGTTTGAGGTGCTCGAAATCGGCTTGCATGAGCGGCCGACGCGGCTTCCCGGCGACGTCGGCGGTTGGCTCGACACGTTCGCGGACAGCTTTCTTCGCGTCCTCCCGTTCGCGGATCGACGCCCGGCCCGTGATGCCGTTGTGAACGCGTTGCGTCCCGAGATCTGCGATCGTGGCGGCGTGTGGTGGGCCGACTATGTCCGCCTGCGATTCTCCGCCCGGCGACCGTGATCGCTCGCAGTCGCGCGTGGTGCGTCATCGCGCTCTCGGTTGGGGCGCTCGTCAATTCTGGGCCGCAAGGCCTTGCCCAACGTGCGGACGGGCGCGTCGCCGTCCTGCGTGGCCTCGACAAGATCACCGCGCGAGTCTCGACGTTCGAAGCACCGCTGGGACAGGAGGTTCGTTTCGGTACGCTGCGAGTCCTCGTTCGGACCTGTCGCAGTCGCCCGCCCGAAGAGCCACCAGAGACCTCCGCGTTCATCGAGATCTCCGACCAAAGACCGGGGGACTTGCCGAGGATCGTCTTCTCGGGATGGATGTTCGCGTCGACGCCGGCCCTCTCGGCGCTGGAGCACCCGATCTACGACGTGTGGGTCATCGACTGCAGAACGTCTGCGACGCGTCCGTGATCGACCAGCGCTGAGAAATTCGCCGGTTGGCTAAGGGCATGCGCTAAACGCCGATGGTATTGGTCGCGCGGGATTTCGAGTGTTCCGAAGCGACGAAGATGATCGGTAATGAACTGCGTGTCGAGCAATTCGAAGCCACCGGCGCGCAAGCGAACGACGAGGTGAACGAGGGCGAATTTGCTCGTGTCGCGTTCGCGACTGAACATGCTTTCCCCGAAGAACGCCCCGCCGATCGAGACTCCGTAGAGCCCCCCGACGAGGGCATCGTCGAGCCATATCTCGACGCTGTGGGCATGTCCGCGATCGAAAAGCCCCGTGTAGAGGCGCACGATCTCAGAATTGATCCACGTCGTCGGTCGTCTGACGTTCGCGGACGCGCACCCTTCGATCACCGCTCCGAAGGCGCGATCAATCGAGTAGGTGGCCGTGCTCTGGCGCATCGTCCTTCGGAGGCGGCGCGGCAAATGAAAGCCATCGAGCGGCAGGATTCCCCGCCGCTCGGGATCGATCCAATAGAGATTCGGATCGTCCCGATCCTCGGCCATCGGGAAGACGCCCGCCATGTAGGCCCGAAGCAACAATTCGGGCGTGAGGCTCGTCATCGCGTCGGTTGAGCGATGAACCGGTCGAGCCAGTGAATGTCGTAGGTGCCGTTGACGAAGTCGGCGTTGCCGATCAGTTCGAGATGTAGGGGAACGGTCGTTTGGATGCCGCCGATGACGTACTCTTCGAGGGCACGTCGCAGGCGCATCAGGCATTCGTTTCGCGAGCTGCCATGGACGATCAGCTTCGAAATCAAGCTGTCGTAATAGGGTGGTACGGCGTATCCGGCGTAGAGCGCCGAGTCGACGCGTACCCCCAATCCGCCGGGAGCATGGTAGTCGCGAACTTTGCCGGGAGTCGGCGCGAAGTTCTTGGGGTTCTCCGCCGTGATCCGACACTCGATCGCGTGCCCTTCGAACGTCACGTCGCGTTGCGCAAAGCTCAAAGATGCTCCCGATGCAACGCGAATCTGCTCGCGAACGAGATCGATCCCCGTAATCATCTCCGTCACCGGGTGTTCGACCTGCAAGCGCGTGTTCATTTCGATGAAATAGAACTCGCCGCCTTCATAGAGGAACTCGACCGTTCCGACACCGAGATACCCGAGTTTGCGGATGGCGGTGGCGACCCGCTCCCCGAGACGATCACGCTCCCCTCGGTTGAGGGCAGGCGAGGGCGATTCTTCCAGAACCTTTTGGTGCCGGCGCTGCAGCGAGCAGTCGCGCTCGCCCAAGTGGACGACGTTGCCGTGGGAGTCGGCGATGATCTGGATCTCGATATGGCGGGGATGAGCAAGGAAGCGTTCGAGATAGACGGCGTCATCGTTGAAGGCGGCCTTGGCTTCACGGCGGGCCATGGCCAGGGCATTCGCCAGATCGTCCTTGGTTCGCGCCACTTTCATCCCGCGGCCACCACCGCCGGCCGCGGCCTTGACCATGATGGGAAACCCGATCGCCGTCGCGATCGCCATTGCATCGGCGTCGGTTGTCACCGCGCCATCCGAACCGGGAACGACCGGCAAGCCTGCAGCCTTAGCGGCCGCCTTGGCCTGCACTTTGTCTCCCATCAGCCGAATGTGTTCCGCGGTTGGCCCGATGAACGTAATGCCGTGCTCCGCGATGATTTCGGCGAAGTTTGCGTTCTCCGAGAGGAAGCCGTAGCCCGGATGTATGGCGTCAGCATCGGTAATTTCGGCTGCCGAGATGATCGCCGGAATGTTCAGATAACTCGCGGTGGCGCTCGGCGGACCAATGCAAACGGACTCGTCGGCAAGCCGCACGTGCATGGCATCGGCGTCCGCCGTCGAGTGGACCGCGACCGTGCGAATGCCCATCTCGCGACACGCCCGGTGGACCCTGAGGGCGATCTCGCCTCGATTGGCGATGAGGACCTTCTCGAACATTACTCGACGATCATCAGCGGCTCACCGAACTCGACCGGCGAGGAATCCTTGACCAGGATGCGGGTCACTTTGCCCGCCCGCGGCGCCGGAATCGGGTTCATGGTCTTCATCGCTTCGATGATCAAGAGCGTCTGCCCGGCGCTTACGCTGTCGCCGACCTGGACAAACGGTTTCGCGCCGGGTTCGGCGGCAACGTAGGCGGTGCCGACCATTGGGGAAGTGACCGCCCCAGGGTGCTTCGCCGGGTCGTCGGCCGCCAAAGGAGTCGGATTGGGCGCCGCCGTCGGGGCGATCACCGTTGAGGCGGCGGCAGCGGGCATCACGGCGACGGGAGCGATCGCCGCGGTCTGACGGGTGACGCGGACGCGGCGTTCGCCGTCGGACCACTCGATTTCGCTCAGGCCTTTTTCATGGAGGAGGTCGGCTAGGGTCTGAATCGCGGATTTGTCGATGTCGAGCTTGGTCATCGGGTCACCGGGTCAAGAGCGAATGAGACGGGCGACCGCATCGACGGCAACCTCGTATCCGAACGGACCGAGGCCACAGATCACGCCGCTGGCCGCTTGGCTGATGAAGGACTGATGCCGAAATGCTTCTCGACGATAGATGTTGGACAGGTGGACTTCGATGATCGGGCCATCGAAGGCTTTGAGGGCGTCGAGGATCGCGATCGAAGTGTGGGTGAGCGCGCCGCCGTTGATGATCACGGCCTTGGCCTGTACCCGCGCTTCGTGAATCCAACCGATAATCTCGGCTTCGGCGTTGCTCTGTCGAAAAACGACGTTCAGGGCGTGCGCCTTTGCTCGTTCGCGCACCCTGCGTTCGATGTCACCCAACGTCTCCCGTCCATAGATGTCGGGCTCCCGCGTTCCCAGCAGGTTCAGGTTGGGCCCGTTGAGGACAAAGACTGTGTTCAGGGCGGCCATGCCAAAGGTGATCGCGGTTATATCATGTGCCGGTCGACCTGCAATCGCCGGTTGGGACGTTGAAGAGGAACGCTGGGACTACCATACTTTGTCCACGGAGTACGGCCGGCATGCAACTGACCATCAATGGCGAAGCCCGAACCTTCCCGGCATCCATCATGTCGGTGGAACAGCTGCTGACCGAACTTGGGCTCGACTCGCGCAAAATCGCGCTCGAGCGCAACCGCGAGATCGTGCCGCGGTCGGTCTATGGGCGGACGCAGCTCACGGATGGCGACCGCCTCGAGATCGTCCATTTCATCGGTGGCGGTGAACAAGAGTCGGCACCTGACGCCGATGGTTGGACGGTCGCGGGACGAACGTTTCGCTCTCGCCTGATCATCGGCACCGGCAAGTATCGCGACTACGAGTTGAATCGGCTGGCGGCCGAAGCAGCGGGTGCGGAGATGGTGACGGTCGCCGTGCGTCGGGTCAACCTGACCGACCGCGATCAACCAATGCTGGTCGATTTCATCGACCCAAAGAAGTACGTCTATTTGCCGAATTCGGCAGGGTGCTACACCGCCGACGATGCTGTCCGCACGCTTCGCTTGGCGCGTGAGGCCGGCGGCTGGAACTTGGTCAAACTCGAGGTTCTCGGCGATCAGAAAACGCTCTATCCGAACATGCCAGAAACGGTCGATGCGGCACGCCTGCTGATCAAAGACGGCTTCGACGTCATGGTCTATTGCAGCGACGATCCAATCCAAGCCAAACGTCTGGAGGAAATCGGCTGCTGCGCCATCATGCCGTTGGGGGCTCCGATTGGTTCGGGTCTCGGCGTCCAGAACCCCGTGAACATACGTATCATCATCGAGAGCGCGCGGGTCCCGGTGATCGTCGATGCCGGAGTCGGAACGGCCTCCGACGCCGCGATCGCCATGGAGTTGGGCTGTGACGGCGTCCTCATGAATACGGCGATCGCAGAGGCAAAGGATCCCGTCCTCATGGCTTCGGCGATGAAACATGCCGTGATCGCGGGCCGTCAGGCCTACCGCGCCGGCCGTATGCCCAAGCGGCGATACGCCTCGCCATCCTCACCGCTGGCCGGCCTAATCTAACCCGTTCAACAGGTGCGACACCGTTCGCGCGTTTTGGCGACGAGACGCCGGAACGTCGCGAGGTCGACGCTGCCCGGGACCAATTCATCACCGATGACGAAGGCCGGAGTACCGTCCACGCCAATAGCGCTGGCGAGCTGGGCGTTGCCCTCCAAAATGGCTCCGATTTCGTCAGACTCGGCGATCCGCGTGAGCGCCTCGATATCGACACCGGTCTCGGCCGCCAGTCTCAGGATCGTGGCCTCGTCCAGGGAGCCACGAACACCGTACAGCGCGTCGTGGAACGCCACGTAGCGATCGGGCGCGAGACGATGCAGCGCAAGAGCGATGCGACTGGCAAGGACGGCCCGTTGCGACAGGATCGGATATTCCTTGAGGACCAAGCGTATCCCAGGATCCTCGCGGAGCAGCTGAGTTACCGTCGGGTGAGCCTGGCGGCAGTACGAGCAGGTGTAGTCGAAGAACTCGACCACCGACACGTCGCCGTCCGGATTGCCGGCCACCGGCGTCTGCGGATCCTGAACCAGCGCCGTCCGCCACTGACGCAATGCCTGCTCGCGCTGCAACGCGACTTGACGCTGGCCCTGTTCTTGGAATGCTCGAACAGCGTCGATGACCACTTCGGGATGCTGGAGCAAATATTGCCGAATCCGATCTTCAGAGAACTCCGGTGGGCGTTCCCAACGAACAATTCCATAGGCTACGGCCGCCGCGATCAGCGCCGAGAGAACAAGAAGTAGCGGTGCTCGAAAAGGCTTCAAAAGGCGTCTTTCACTGGCGCGGACGCGGTCGAGCGGCATTCACGATGTCCTGAGCGCGCAGATACCCTGGAGACCCAACCGGGAGTTCGCGCTCGGCGCGAGTCGCATGGCCTCGTGCTTCATCCATACGACCGGTGCGCAGCGCACGTTCCGCGCTAGCAAGGCTGGAGAGGCCGAACTGTTGATTGCGTCCATAGGCGATCGACAGCAGTTGCCATGCTTGGATGATGTCCGGATCGTGTCGCACCGCCTCCTCGAGGTGGGGGATCGCCGCCCGATTCAGAGTTGTGTCATTGGTGGCGATTTGCGCTTGAGCCAATCCGAGTTCGAGGAGCGGTTGACGGGGGGCGAGCCGCGTCGCCTCGGTGTAGTAGGCGATCGCCTCGGCCGGTTTGCCGCTCTCGAGAAGGATCTGGCCCTTCAACTCTTGAAAGAATGGATCCCCAGGAGCAACGCTGAGCAATTCGTCGATCTCACGATGTGAGCGATCCCATTGGGCAAGTTTGTGATAGGCGATCGCGCGCGCGTAACGGGCGGCGACCGATCGATCGCGCTCGGGGTAGTCGCGAAGCGCCCGTTCCGGCGCGAGAAATCCCACCAGCTTTGCCTTCATCCGGGCAAACGCGTCGTTGAAGTCAGCACGAACCGGGGTCGCCGCGTAGGGCGAGTTTTCGACCTCGAGGCTCAGCAATTGAATCCGCTCCCGGGTCAGGGGGTGGGTCCGCACGTAGCTCGACTGACTGGACGAAAGCAGGGCCTCTTGCCCGCTGAGTTTGCCCAACGTCTCGATGAGGCCGCGTGCCGATTGGCCCGTCGACGTGAGGTACTTGACCGCTGCCTGGTCGGCGACGGATTCCTGGGTGCGGGTGTATTGCAGAAACGTCTGTTGTCCGGCCTGCGCGCCAGCACCGGCCACGATTGCTCCACCACCACCGCCGGCGGCCACCGCCGCCGCTCCGAGAATCAACGCGACGATGGATGTGGCGGTTGCATTGCGTAGCGCATCCTGCATGCGTACGAGGTGTCCGCCCGCGATGTGGGCCGTCTCGTGGGCGATGACTCCCACGACCTGGCCCGCGTGATCGGCCTGCATCAACAACCCGGTGAAGACGAAAATGCGTTGTCCGTCGGCGACAAAGGCGTTGAGATTGCGGTCGTTCACGATATGGACGCGAACGGAATCCGTGCTAAGACCAGCGGCGACAAAAATGGGGTCGGAAAATGCGCGGATCGTGGCCTCGATCTCCGCATCGCTGATGAGGGAGAATCCTTGCCCCAACGCGGGTCGCACGATCGATCCGACGGCGAAGATGGCGGCGATGATGACGCGAACGATGTGGCGCAATCTATACTCGCTGGGACGAACTCAACGTAGGCATGGGGGCGTGCCCCGTCAACGCATCGCCGCGGCGCTCCTGACCTTGGGACTGCTCGGCGCCTGCGGGCCCTCGGCACAACAACAGATCGAGGCTCGTACCAGGACGTTTCTTGGAGGCGTTGTCGCCGACGAGCCCCGCGCGGCCCTGGCCGGTCTGCGGGCGTTGGAGCAAGGGGGGACTGCGGCTGATGCCGTTGTTGCGACCTTCTTTGCCCTGACGGTGACGTATCCGGTCGCGGCCGGGATCGGCGGCGGTGGAGTCTGCCTTGCCTATGACGGCCTGGGGCGGATTGCCGAGAGCATCGACTTCCTGCCCCGCGAGGCCGAGGCGGGGGGGACCATCGCCGTTCCGGGTTCGGTACGGGGAATGGCAGCGGTTCATGCCCGCTTCGGTCGGCTGCGGTGGACCCAGGTCGTTCAGCCCGGCGAAGAATTGGCGCGCTTTGGCCACGACGCCTCGCGCGCGTTGGCACGTAGCGTCGATGCCTATGTGACGACGACCGGGAACACCAACCTCGGACGGCTCACGCCGGGGGGGAACCGACCTGGTGAAGGCCAGCGAATCGAGCAGCCGGAGCTCGCCGATTTGTTGGCCCTGATTCGGGCGCGGGGGGCCGGCGACCTTTACGGGGGCGAGGCAGGGAGAGCATTCGTCGATGCGACATCGGTAGGCGGTGGACGTGTCAGCATGGAGGACCTCCGTCGTTTCCTCCCGGAGTGGACGCGATCAACGCGGGCAGATCTTGGGGTGCTCGGTTTCCACACGGCGCCAGGCCCTGCGAGCGGTGGTCCGCTCGCCTCAATGATCTGGACCATGGTTACCGACCAACAACGTTATGTCCGGGCGAATGCCGAAGAACGGGCCCATCTCATGGCGGAGGCGATCGTACGTGCCTTTGGCGACCGCGCCGCGGGGGCCGAATTATCGGCATTCCGCAGCGCTACACTTATGAACGGCTTCGACTTTGCGCGGCGCACCGGATCGACGAATCCGGCGCCGGTGGATTTGTCACCCTGGGCCAACGCAGGCAGTGACGGCAGCACGAGCTTGGTTGCCGTCGACCGGGTCGGCAATGCAATTGCCTGTTCGCTGACGATGAACGCCCCGTTCGGCGTTGGTCGGCTCGCCGCGGTCCTGGGGACGTTCCCGGCGCCGGCACGCCCGTTGGGACCACCCGGTTGGCTTCGGACGGGGTCGGATTACCTCACCCCCGCGTTGTTGACGAACACCCAAACCGGCGAACTGGTTGTCGCGATGGCGGCGAACGGCGGTCCCGCTGCGGCCCCCGCCGCGGTGACGATTGCGCTACGCGGCGTGATCGACGCACAGCCGCTGCCGGTTTCACTCGCCACGCCGAGGATTTTGGCAACCGCACGGCCGGACAAGGTCTTCGTCGAGGCGGGGACCGATCCTGGCGTACGTGCAGGCCTCACCCGTCGTGGACACGTCGTCGAGGAGGGGCGCCAGTTCGGCCAGGTGGCGGCCATCCTGTGTTTTGGCGGCCTGCGGTTGGACCCGCTCGGTTGTCAGTTTGCGAGCGATCGTCGAGGCTTTGGCCTCGCGACGGGTGGCACCGGCCCCTAATCATGTGGAAGGAATCGCGCCGGGCGGGAATCGCGCCATTCCATGCGATGGACGTTCTCAAGGCGGCCAACGAGCGCGCCGCGAGCGGCGCACCGACTCTTCATCTCGAGGTCGGCGAACCAGGAGCCGGCACGCCGCCCCGCATCCGTGAGGCAGCAGCGCTCGCGATTCGCGAATCCGACCTTGGGTACACCGAGGCCTTCGGCCTTCCGGATTTGCGTGCGCGGATTGCCGCCTACTATCAGGCCACTCATCGCGTCAATGTCGACGTCGAAGACATTGCGATCACGGCGGGGTCCTCGGCCGGCTTCGTGTTGAGTTTCCTCGCGGCTTTCGATGCTGGCGCCCGTGTTGCCATGGCCGTCCCGTTCTATCCGGGCTATCGCAACATCATGTGTTCGCTCGGCTTGACACCCGTGCTGTTGCGAACCGGGACGGCCAGCCGCTATCAGCCCACGGTCGAGTTGCTGGAGCAGGCTGGTCCTCTCGACGGATTGCTCTTGGCGAGTCCGGCCAACCCGACCGGAACCATGATCGAATCGCGAGTTCTTTGGGAAATCCTGGATTATTGCGAGCGTCGAGGGATTCGCGTCATCTCGGATGAAATTTACCACGGCATCACCTACGGCCGGCCGGCCGACACCGTCTTGTCGCGGCACCGATCGGGGATCGTGCTGAACGGGTTCTCCAAATACTACTGTATGACCGGCTGGCGATTGGGTTGGATGGTCGTACCAGCCGATCTTCGCCAAGCCGTCCAGCGCCTTCAGCAGAACCTGTTCATCGCCGCGCCAACGCCGGCGCAACGGGCGGCCGCCGTCGCGTTCGAGTGTACGTCCGAACTCGATACCAACGTCGCCGCGTATGCCCGCAACCGGGCCAAGCTACTCGCAGGCCTTCGTTTGGCAGGGGTGAACGACGTCGCGCCGGCGGACGGTGCGTTCTATTTGTTCGCTCACGTTGGCCATTTGACGAACGATTCAGCAGTATTTTGTCGACAACTGCTGGAGGAAACCGGCGTCGCGATCACTCCCGGGGTCGACTTCGACATCGACGAGGGTAGCGCATATGTGCGACTCAGCTATGCCGGTTCCGAGGCGACGATCACCGAAGCCAGCATGCGCCTGGCGACGTGGTTGAAACGTAAGCTTTAGAGCTGAGCGGTGCTGGGCCGGGCGACGCTCCGCCATCTAGTTTCCGGTCAGCCGATTCCACCATCCGCGTCGGCGTTCGCGCGGGGACTCAGGCCCAGGTTCCTCCGGTGCAGGGACTGGGATCCTCGGGACTGGATCCGGTGTCGGGGCATGATCTGAAATCGGAGCCGACGACGTGGGTTCCGATGAGACCACAGGTTCGGCGGGGGGGGAGTAGGGGGCCTCCGTGTGGGCGACAACTTGGTCGAGCGCGCCCGTCGCGATTTCTTGATGGGCCCCTTCACCATGGCCTTCCCCGCGACGACGACGGCGACGACGACGACGGCGTCTCCGGCCACCGCCTTCCGATGGTTGCCGACCGTCATCCGTGCCTTCCGCCCCGTCAGGCGAACCCGCTAGCCGCGTGTCCTCGTTCCGGTCGTACTGCAAGCTCGGGTCGATATCCTCAGGCGAGAGCGGAACATGCTCGGCCGGCCCTGCAAACGGAGGAGCTATCTCGTCCGGAGACGTCGTCGTCGGCTCCTGATCGCGGCGTTCCGAGAATCCTTCCTCGCGACGCCGCCGACGGCCACCTCGGCGGCCGCGACGCCGTCGGCGCCTGCGTCCACCATCACCCTGGGCCCCATCATCGCTCGCCGGCACCGAGCGTGACCGCTGGAGCTCATTGCTCGCATCTGACTCCGCAGGCTCTTCGGAGGCGATGTCGTCGGCATCGCCCAAATCGGCCTCCTCGATGGGCGCAACATCGTCCTCATCCACCGCGGCCTGGGCGCTCTCGGTGATGGCCGGCGCCAGTCGCGGAAGCGTCCCGCGATCGAGCTTCAGTTCTGGCGGAACCAACGTGTCGTTGGCGACTACGGTGATCTCCAGCCCGTAACGTTTCTCTATCGCAACCAAGGACGCACGCTTGTGGTTCAGGAGGTAAAGCGCCACGGGACTCGCCAGCGCAACGGTCACGTCGCGCGCCGAGCCGTTCAGGCCTTCACCTTCCAGCGCACGCAGCGCTACCAGGGCAGAGGACTCGGTCGAACGAACAAGGCCCGTGCCATTGCACGTCGGGCACGTATGCGAACTGACTTCGAGCAAACTCGGTCGCAACCGTTGGCGCGACATCTCCAGAAGGCCGAAGTGGCTGATGCGACCGACTTGAATTCGGGCGCGATCGGCTTTCAGGCACTCTTTCAGGCGTCGTTCAACCGAACGATTGTTCCGGTGTTCCTCCATGTCGATGAAGTCGATCACGATAAGTCCGGCAAGATCCCGGAGGCGCAGCTGCCGAGCGACTTCCTCCGCCGCCTCGAGGTTCGTCCGATGAGCAGTCTCTTCGATGTTGCGCTCGCGCGTCGCACGCCCCGAATTGACGTCGATCGCGACGAGCGCCTCGGTGGTGTTGATGACGATGTAGCCTCCCGAGGGCAACTGAACCCGCGGTGTCATCATCGATTCGAGCTGATGGTCGATGCCGTACTTTGTGAACAGCGGAACGCTGGCCTGGTACTGCTGGACGCGCTTTGCGTGGCTCGGCATGAGCATGCGCATGATCTTCTTGGCGACTTTGTACCCCTCATCGCCTTCGACCATGACCTCATCGACGTCCTTGGTGTAGAGATCGCGGACCGAACGCTTGATGAGATCGCCTTCTGCGTGAATCAGAGCAGGGGCGCGGGAGGAGAGGGTCTTTTCACGAACCTCATCCCAGATACGACAGAGATATTCGAAATCTCGCCGAATCTCTGGCTTGGTTCGGCCCGATCCCGCGGTTCGAACGATCAACGCCATACCGGCAGGCACTTCCAGCTCGCCAATGATCTCCTTGAGGCGGGTACGATCCCCCGCGCCCGTGATCTTTCGGCTGATTCCGCCGCCACGCGGCGTGTTGGGCATGAGCACGCAGTATCGGCCGGCCAAAGAGATATACGTCGTGAGCGCGGCCCCCTTGGTTCCGCGTTCTTCTTTGACGACCTGGACCAGAAGAATCTGCCGGCGGCGAATAACCTCCTGGATTTTGTAGCTGCGCATGGTGCGTACGCGCCGCGGTCGTATCTCGTCGAGATCATCGCCGCCGAAGGACTCGGGCCGCGGCCGTTCGTCATTCGTTTCGCTGGCTTCGACGGGTTCGGAAATACCGCCACCTGCAACTCCGGTCGACTCGGCGACCGCGCCGGTGCTGTCCGACTCGCTGCCCCCCGGAAGCGGGTCCTCGATCTTGCCTTCCTCGGGTTCATGCTGCCCGTCTTCGACGGGAGGTTCAGCGGCAGCCTGGCCGGATTCTATTGTTTCGCCCGATTCGATGACGTCCACCGCGGGGGCGGTCGATCGGTCGGTATCCGACGGCTCCTCGGCGTCGTCGAAATGTTGCGAGTCTTCGTCGTGACGGCGTTGTTCTTCCGCTTCCGCGGCGATCAGCGCCTCTCGATCGGCCACGGGGATCTGGTAGTAATCCGGGTGGATTTCGTTGAAGGCGAGGAAACCGTGTCGGTTTCCCCCGTATTCGACGAAGGCGGCCTGAAGCGATGGCTCGACCCTGGTTACCTTAGCGAGATAGATGTTGCCCTTAAGTTGGGCCTTGGCGAGGGATTCGAAGTCGAACTCTTCGATCCGGTTTCCTTTGACGACGGCTACCCGGGTCTCCTCCGGGTGGGCCGAGTCGATCAGCATACGCGTGACCATGACGTGAAGCTCCAGGGCGACGCCCCGATCCAGGGGTCGCCACGTGTTGCGGCGCCGCGCGGCCCACGAACGAGTTAGGGCCGGTTACCTTCGAACGGGCCATGACGTGGAGGACATCAGCGCAGACGCGGGGTTGAAAAAATCGGCGCACGACCGGCTTCGAACAGCCACGCTCACTTGCACTGGGCCCTCGCGCAATCCCGCGAACGGCCAAAAAACAGGGCGGGAAGCGACAGTCGCCATCGTGTGCACGGTCGAACTAAACACAGTTCCCCTCGGGGGGGCAAGCAGATGGACGGCAAGCACCGGCTAGCGATCTTCCCGCCCGACGCTTATATCTAGTGTCAAATAGGGTGCCGGACGCAAGATGTTTGTCCATTTTTTGCGGCTAGTGGGGTTTGCCCTAGCGCTGACCTGGGGCCCCCTGGCGGCTGCTTCTGCCGCGACGAGCGTTACCGGTGTGCGCACGGGCGAGCAACTCAATGCCACACGATTGGTGCTCGACCTCAGCGATACCGGCGAGTTCCGGGTGTTTTTCCTCGCCGACCTCTACCGCGTCGTCGTCGACTTTCCGGTCATGGATTGGCGTACCGAGACGGGCCCCAGCGCCACCGGAGGACTGATCCAAGCGTTGCGCTTCGGCAGCTACGACTCGCGGACGTCGCGCCTGGTGGTCGAAGTCCGGCGTCCCGTCAAGGTCGTGCGATCGTTCCTTTTGCCGCCAAACGGGAGTTTTCCACATCGCTTCGTGGTCGACCTCAGCGAAACCACGCGAGAAGAGTTCTTGAAAGCCGTGTCGGACGGGGCCGCGACGGGCGGCCGACCAACTCAGGCCGCCACGCCCGCCCCCCCCGTCGCAAGCGTACCGGCGCCCAACCGGCCGCGCGCCTCTGGCGCCGAGCAACCCGGGGGCCCCCGCGCCCCGTCCGCAGAACGACCGCGCGACCTCCGCCGGGTGATTGTCATCGATGCAGGGCACGGCGGGGTCGATCCCGGTGCTGTCGGCGCCAACGGCCTGTTCGAGAAAGACCTGACCTTGCAGGTCGCGAGAAGGGTCAAGCAGCGCTTCGAGGCCAGCGGACGCTATCGGGTCGTCATGACCAGGGATTCCGACCAATTTATTCGCTTGCGCGACCGCGTCGAGGTCGCCCGCAAGGCCAAAGCGGACCTGTTCGTATCGTTACATGCCGACTCGATGAAGGACGCTCGAATTCGCGGGGCCTCGGTCTACACCCTCAGCGAAAAAGCCTCGGACAAGGAGGCCGAGAGTCTGGCGCAACGAGAAAACAATGCCGATTTGATCGCTGGCGTCGACCTGTCAGGGGAGGCGGATGACGTGCGCTCGATCCTCATCGACCTTGCCCAACGCGAGACCATGAATCTTTCGGCCACGTTTGCCTCACAAGTGGTCCCGGAGTTCCAGCGCTATGGCAAAACGCTGCCCAAGACCCACCGATTCGCAGGGTTCGCGGTCCTTCGCGCTCCCGACGTTCCATCCATCCTGGTCGAAATGGGGTATCTATCGAATGCGCAGGACGAAAAGCAGCTTTGGGCCCCGGAGCACCAATCGCGCATCGCCGAGGCGCTATTGCGCGCGGCGGACGCGTACTTTGGCAAGCTCGCCAAGCGCTAGTGCCACGTCCTTGCCTCAATTTTCGTTGACCGTGTGCCAGCGCGCTTGCGCGGGGACGGCATTTCAGGCACTCCGAAGCACGAGCCAATGTTTCGCCTCCTAGGCTTCTTTTTTGGGCTAACGCTGCTTGGCGCCGTCCTGGCTGGCGCCGGAGCCGTCGCGGCGTTCTGGCACTACGGCCGAAACCTCCCCGACTTTCGCCAACTGGCAACCTATGAGCTACCGACGTCGACCCGCGTCCACGCTGCCGACGGTCGGTTGCTGGCCGAGTTCGCAACCGAGCACCGAGCGTTCGTGCCGCTTTCGGTCATTCCCAAGCGCGTGATTCAGGCGTTCCTGGCGGCCGAAGACGATAGTTTCTTCGAGCATCCGGGGGTCGATGCGATGAGCGTCGTGCGGGCTGCCGTAACCAATCTCGCGAACCTCGGGCAGAATCGTCGACCGGTCGGCGCCTCGACGATCACCCAGCAGGTGGCCAAGAATTTTCTCCTCGGCTCCGAGGTCTCGATCGAACGCAAGATCAAAGAGGCGATTCTCGCGTTCCGGATGGAGCGTTGGCTCAGCAAGGAGCGCATCCTCGAACTCTATTTGAACGAGATCTACCTCGGCTTCGGGTCGTATGGGGTTGCCGCGGCGTCACTCAATTACTTCAACAAGCCGCTCGACAGCCTGACCCTGGGTGAAACGGCGTTTCTCGCGGCGTTGCCTAAGGGGCCCAACAACTACCATCCAATCCGGCGCCCCGAGGCCGCAAAGGCACGGCGAGACTGGGTCTTGGGTCGCATGGTCGAGGAACGATTCACGGCCGCCGCCGATGCCAACGCCGCGATGCGCGAACCTGTCCGGGTTGCGCGGCGCGACGAGGAAGAGGTCGTCCATGCCCCCTACTTCTCGGAAGAGGTGCGGCGTCTACTGTACCGACTATACGGGGAGAAGGGCCTCTACGAGGGCGGGCTCTCGGTCCGTACGACACTCGATTCGACGCTTCAGGGTGCAGGCGAACAGGCGCTGCGCAACGGCCTATTTGCCTACGACCGCCGCCATGGCTTCCGCGGTCCTGTGGCGAGAATTCCGTTGTCGGCCGATTGGGCGACGCAGCTCTCGGCTGTCGCCCAGCCGAAGGGGAGCGCTCCTTGGTTGTTGGCGGCGGTGCTCGACGTGAACGATCACGGGGCGATCGTCGGCCTAGCGAACGGCCGCCGCGGCACGATTTCCAACGATGAACTCGCTTGGGCGCGGCGGTGGCTGCCGGGGGAGAAGCTCGGTCCCAAGATCCGCAACGCCCGCGAAGTCCTGACGCCTGGCGATGTCGTTCTGGTGGAAACCACCGCGGACGCGGGCATTTTTGCCTTGCGCCAGGTTCCGGAAGTCCAGGGCGCCTTGGTCGCGCTCGATCCACACACCGGACGAATCCTTGCGATGGTCGGGGGCTACAGTTTTGATCAGAGCCAGTTCAACCGAGTCACGCAGGCCCAGCGTCAGCCCGGCTCGGCCTTCAAGCCGTTCGTCTACATCGCCGCGTTGGAGAACGGCTTTACGCCATCGAGCCGGGTTCTCGACGCTCCGTTCGTGATCGATCAGGGACCAGGGCTCCCGAAGTGGAAACCGGCGAATTACACCAACCGGTTCTATGGTCCCTCGACGCTGCGACTCGGGATCGAAAAATCGCGCAATCTGATGACCGTTCGACTGGCCCAGTTCCTGGGAATGGAAGTCGTCAGCGACTATGCAGCCCGATTCGGTGTCAGCCCCAACCTGCCAAACCAACTGTCGATGGCCCTCGGCGCGGGCGAGACCACCCTTCTGCAGCTCACGGCGGGCTACGCCATGTTCGTCAACGGCGGAAAGCGCATCGAACCGACCCTGATCGATCGTATCCAAGACCGTCGTGGCGCGACCGTCCTGCGCCACGATCAACGGGAGTGCACGAGTTGCCAGGCCCGCTGGTCGACGGCGACGACCAGCGAACCCCAACTGCCTGACAATCGTGCGCAAGTCGTCTCCCCCGAAGCCGCCTATCAGATGGTTTCGATGCTGCAGGGAGTCGTCGATCGGGGCACGGGGGCCCGGATTCGCGAACTCGGCCGCCCATTGGCCGGGAAGACCGGGACCACGAACGACTCGAACGACGCTTGGTTCATAGGGTTTTCTCCCGATCTCGCCGTCGGCATTTTTGTCGGTTTCGACCAGCCTCGAAGCCTCGGGGCGAACGAGCAGGGCGCGAGCGTCGCCGTCCCGGTGTTCCGCGATTTTATGATGTCCGCCCTGGTGGAACAGCCGAAGACACCATTCCGCATTCCGAAAGGGGTGCGACTGGTCCGCGTCGATTCCGAATCCGGTTTGAAAGCCAAGCCCGGCGATCAGCACGTGATCCTCGAAGCGTTTCGCCCAGGAACCGAGCCGACGTCCGGCACGCCGGTCCTCGATTCTGCAGACAGTTTCCGCCTTGGAGGCGGTGACACCGGATCGGGAACCGGCGGGCTTTACTGACCTTTGCCTGTCGTCTAAGACACGGGCCGACGGGAGATTTCCTTGCGCGCAGAATTCGAAAAACTGGCGGCCGAGTCCAAGCAGTCCTTGGCACTGCTGAGGAGGCACCTTTGACTGGGACAACGCCGTTCGTCGTCTCGATGAACTGAACAACAAGGCGGAAGATCCAAACTTCTGGAGCGATCCGTTGTCGGCGCAGAAATTGATGCGCGAAAGGACGAAACTCGATCAAACGATCAACCAATGTCGAGAATTGGATCGTGATCTGAACGATACGGTCGAGTTGATCCAGTTGGCCGAAAGCGACGGGGACGAACGTCTGGTGACCGAGTCGGGGGAAAACCTCGCGACGATTCACGCCCGCGCGGAAAAGCTGCGGATCGAAAGCCTCCTGTCGGGCGAGGCCGACGGGAACGACTGTTATCTCGAGGTCCACGCCGGCGCGGGCGGCACGGAGTCGCAGGACTGGGCCGAAATGCTCTTGCGCATGTACATGCGGTGGATCGAGGCCCATGGCTACCGCGCCGAGGTAATCGACGAAAATCCCGGCGAGGAAGCCGGCTTGAAATCGGCGACCCTCATCGTCAAGGGTCCCAACGCCTATGGCTGGCTCAAGACCGAAAGCGGGGTTCATCGGTTGGTACGCATCTCGCCCTTCGATTCGCAGTCTCGCCGCCACACGAGCTTTGCAAGCGTCGCGGTCTACCCGGTTGTCGACACCGAAATCGACATCAAGATCGAGGACAAGGACTTGCGGATCGACACCTACCGAGCCTCTGGGGCTGGCGGTCAGCACGTCAACCGTACCGACAGCGCCGTTCGTATCACGCATATGCCGACCGGGATCGTCGTCCAATGTCAGGCCGAACGTTCTCAGCACAAGAACCGGGCTGCCGCCTTGTCGATGTTGCGCTCGCGGCTCTATGAACTCGAACTCAGCAAGCAGGAGGCCGAAAAACAGGCCGTCTACGATGCGCAAACCGACATTGGTTGGGGACACCAGATCCGGTCCTACGTGCTGCACCCTTACCAAATGGTGAAAGACCTGCGCACTGGCGTGGAGAAGGGCGACGCTCAGCGCGTCCTCGATGGCGATCTCGACCCCTTTCTTTCGGCCGCCCTCGCTCAGCGGGTTGACGGCAAGCGGCAGAACGCGTGACTAGCGCCCCCGAGAAGCATGACGACCGTGGGCCGGCCAGCGGAGGGCTCGTCGATCAGGCGACGTTCCTGCGTGAACAACTCCGTCGTCTGCAGGATCAGATTGCTATTGTTCACGTGGTCAACCCCGTGAACGCCGTCATCGTAGCCGCGGTGATGTGGGGCACCCTCGACCAACGGGCCTGATCGTCTGGTGTGTCGCGATAGCCGCGTTGACGATCGTGCGCGTGATCGAGGATCGGGTTCGCGGATTGGCGGACCTCCAAGCAGCGACGGCCGAGGCGTTGAAGGAACGTCTGGTGGCCAACGTCGTCGGCACGGGCGCGACCGGGGCGGCGTGGGGGATCGGTTGCGCTTGGCTCTACCCGCCCGACGATGTCCTCACCCAAGTGTTTCTGATTTTCGTGCTCGGTGGCATAACCGCCGGCGCCGCCGCAACTCGGGCGCCGTATTTCCCGGTCTTCATCGCCTACGCGCTTCCCGCCAATCTTCCGATCTTGTTGCGGGCGCTAAGCGAGTTCGACCGGATACACTTTGGGTTTCCCGTATTGCTGGGCGTTTTTGTCCTCGCTATGACGGCGGTCGCCCAGCGGCTTTCGAATGCGGTCATCGAGACCATTGAACAACAAGCCGCCCTGACCAGAGCCCGCCATGCCGCCGAGGCGGCGAGTCGGGCCAAATCGGATTTCGTCGCTGTGGTCAGCCACGAGTTGCGAACACCGCTCACCGCAATTCGCGGTGCACTCGGGCTCGTCGCCGAAGGCCACATGGGCGAAGTTTCCGGGAAAGCGCAGCGCATGGTCGCCATCGCGTCGCGCAACAGCGACCGTTTGCAAATTCTGATCGATGACATCCTCGATCTCGCGAGCCTTGAAGCGGGTCGGCTTGAGTTCATCATCCGGCGTGAAAAAATTCTGCCCATCGTGCGCCAGACGATCGACAACAATGCGACGTACGCCGCGGCGTTCGGAGCCACCCTGAGTCTCGTGCTGGACGATGTCGACGACGCCACGTCGGTCGACGTCGACGAGCGCCGGCTCGGTCAGGTGCTGACCAATCTGATTTCGAACGCGGCAAAATTCTCGCCCCGCGGCGCCGACGTGTTGCTGCGAATAAGCCGCCGAGGCTCGAGCGTTCGCATCGATGTCGAAGATCGCGGCCCGGGGGTTCCGGAGAGCTTCCGCCCACACCTGTTCCAGAAGTTCGCTCAGGCCGATCTCGCCAATGACCGCCGCTCAGGCGGTACCGGCCTCGGGCTCTCGATCAGCAAGACCATCGTGGAACGGTTCGGCGGCCGGATTGGCTACGAAACGCCCGAAGCTGGCGGCAGCCGCTTCTATTTCGAATTGCCGGTCGCGTCCTAGACGGCGGCCGCGGGCTTGGCGCCGGCCAGTTCCAAAGTTTCGCGTTTGCCCGTCGGCAGCGACTTGACCTTGCCGTCCAACAGCTCAGTGGGCTGATCCGATCGCTTGCAATGGCCCTCGATATAGGCACCAGGCTCGATCGACAACGTTTCATGCCAGACATCGCCAACGACGTGCGCGGTCTTGGCGAGTTGAACCTTGCGGGCGCGGATCCGACCGTGGACCGTTCCGCGTACGATTACGTCGTCCGCCAAGATCTCGCCGTTGATATCGGCGCGGTCGCCGATGACGAGCGAGTTGGCTGTGACGTCACCGTCGACCCGGCCGTCGATTTGCACCTCGCCCTCGGACTTGAGGTTCCCGATGATGTGGAGGTTGGCGCTGATCAACGATGGCGCCACGCGAGAAGCAGTCTGCGGCACCGGCGAAACGGGCCGCTCATTTTTTGAGAACATGATTCCCTACCTCGACGGTTCGTGGGGCACCCTGCGCTCGGCGCAGGTGGTTGCCGACCCGAATGAAGTGGACGGGGTCCAGAGCCGTACCGTTGAAACGTATCTCGTAATGGAGATGGGCGCCAGTGCTTCGGCCGGTGCTACCCATGCGCCCGATCTCTTCCCGTAGCCCTATTTGTTGTCCAACCTCGACCGAGGTCCGGCTCAGGTGGGCATAGCGGCTGGTCAGGCCGAGCCCGTGATCGATCTCAACCATCTTTCCAAACGGTCCGTTTCGCCCCACGAACGTGACCCGACCAGGAGCCGTGGTCCACACCAATTGTCCGGACGGCCCGGAGAAATCGGCCCCAGCGTGAAAGGCGGGGCGGTTGGTGAACGGATCGCGTCGGTAACCGAACTCACTCGACACATACGCGCTCTCGAGCGGAGTGGCGAGCGGCAATACGAGGAAAAGGTCCTGGAGCGCCTCCCAGCGTCGCAACCGCTCCTCGAGGGCGCTTAGCTGGCCGTCGAACTCGGGATCGTCCTCGAACTCCTGGGGCTCGGTGGCGGGGGCCTGATCGGGTGCGCCGCGAAGGGCGAGCAGGGGCCCCCCCATGCCGAGCGAACGATTGGCAGCCGCGATCAAGCGCTCAGGCTTGATCCCGGTTCTGGCGATCGTCGATTCGAGGTCGCGGATATCGCGCTCTGTGCGTCCGAGAATCTGCTCGAGAAGTTGGACCTGTTCGCGCCGGACCGCCGACAGCCGGTCGGTGACCCGATCGACGTCGATGCCGGGGCCTGGTTTTGGTTGCAGGCGGGCCAGCACGTCCCGTTCATTGCGCACCGCCGCCAGCCTTGCCCGGGTTTCGTCGACGTCGTGGTCGAGCGAAGAACGTTGATCGTTTTGTCCCGAACGCGTGGTTCCAGCGCCGAGACGCTGCAGGATCTTTTCGCGCTGGTCTTCTAGTTCACGGCGCAGGCGCTGGACCTCGTCCGTAGCATCGCGATGCTCCTCAGTCACCGTCTCCACTTGGGCCGAAAGGGACGAAATCCGCTGCTCAATGACGTCCTTGTGCGATAGCAGGTCGACCAACTGCCGATGCTTGCTCTCGAGCTCGGCGGTTGCCGATGCGAACCGGGACTTCGAAGAACGCAACTCCCACTCGAGATTGCGGTTGGTCGTCGACAGGTCGGCGATCAGGGTTTCGCGGATCGCGAGGCGGGCCTCGCCAGCCAGGAAATACAGGGTGCTGAAGAGCATCCAGCCGCCGATCACGAGCGCGACCGTGGCGACGCAGGTCTGAAGTCGGCGCGACAGGACAAAGTAGCGGACACGCCCTTCGGAACGCAGAATGAACTGCCGTTCCGGAAACAGGCGTGCGTGCGCCCGGCGGATATCCCGCCACTCCATCACCCCCCCTTACCCTCCCGCGTGGCGTCATCGCCACGTCTTAGGGATATCGACTCCGGCACCCCATCGCAACCATTGAATCCGAGATCGAAAACGTCCGGAGGAGCCTCATTTTCTGCGGCTCCCGGACTATAGTGCCCGGGCCGCCTCCAGGACCTCCTCGACATGACCGGGAATCTTGACCTTGCGCCACACACGACGCACCACGCCGACGCCATCGATCAAGAACGTCGATCGATCGATACCCATGTATTTTCGACCGTAGAGCGTCTTCTGGACCCAAACGCCGTACTTTTCGCACACCTTGCCGTCCTCGTCTGACGCCAACGAGACCTTGAGCTTGTGCTTCTTCTTGAAGGCATCGTGCTTGGCCGGCGTGTCCTTCGATACTCCGATGATCGCGACGCCCGCTTTCTTGAACTTGTCGAGGTGCTTGGTGAAGTCGATCGCCTCCTGCGTGCAACCCGAGGTGTCGTCCTTGGGGTAGAAATAGAGGACGACCGTCTGGCCCTTGAGGTCGGTTAGTTTCACGGTGCCATCGCCATCCGTGGGCATCGAAAACGCCGGCGCCTTGTCGCCTTGCTCTACGCTCATGGATTTTCTCCGCAGGCTGTCTTCGTTGATGGGCATGACAGTCAAGCTTGTGGCGCCTCTCGGAGCAAGTCCGAGATCGAGCGACGGTAGATGTCACTGACCCGCGCCTGGCTTCGGACGAGCCGCCCACGCACCTCATCCAAAGTCGCGACCGCCGCGGCGCGGGCCAAGCCGGCCCTTAGACCGGCGGGCGCGGTCGTTTCCTCGAAGGGGTGCTCCAGACACAACCGAATGAGGCCCTCGATGTTGTGATAGAACGTGATGTGCTGGCGCAACTCGTCGGCCACCCCGGAGGGCAAGAGCCCCGACCGCTCGATGCGTTCTAGGGTACGCACCGTGTTGGAGTCGACCACCGACGGGTCCTGATGCGCGAAACGCAACTGAAACATCTGGCACAAGAATTCGGCGTCCAATAGCCCACCGCGTACGTACTTGAGCCGCCAAGGGTTCTGTTCCGGGAGCTCATGCTCGATTCGTTGCCGCATGTCGTCGACGTCACGAGCTAGGGCAGCAACATCGCGAGGAGCGACCAGGACCTCGCGCACGGCGGCTTCGATCTTCGCGCGCAGCGTAGCGGGGCCGGCAACGACCCGAGCTCGCGTGAGCGCCATGCGCTCCCACGTCCAGGCCGACTGTCGCTGGTACTGGACGAAGCTGTCGAAGCTCACCGCGATCGGGCCCGATGTCCCAGAGGGCCGAAGTCGCATGTCGATGTCATAAAGCTTGCCCTCGGCGGTCATCGCGGAGATCGCTGCAATCATCTGTTGGGAAAACCGCGCGAAGTAGGTGGTGGCAGAGAGCGGCCGGGGGCCGTTCGACGGCGTATCGCCGAGATCGATGTCATAGACGAAGGTGAGATCGAGATCCGATCCGAAGGTCATTTCGCGGCTGCCCAACTTTCCGTAGGCAATCACGGCGAACGACGCCCTTTCGAGGACCCCGTGACGAGACGCAAAATCCCGGCTGACGGCATCGAGCAGGCCGGCGATCGCGAGGTCCGCCACGTCGCTCAGGTAGGGCCCGGCATCGTGGGCCGATAGGGTTCCGCGCAACACGCGTGCGCCGATCAAGAAGCGGCGATCGCGCGCCCAGCGCCGGGCGATATCGAGAACGTCCTGATAGTCCCGCGCCATGGCCACATCGGAGGCCAACGTTCTCCCCAGGACTTCGCGATCCGGGGGTGGGTCGACGACGTTTTCGGTAAGCAGACTGTCGAGGATGGACGGAGTCCGACCCAACAATTCGGCGAGCCGCGGGGCGCTGCCGACGACCTCGGCCACGAGGTCGAGAAGTCCGGGGTTGCTGTAGAACAGCGAGAACAGCTGCACCCCGGCAGGCAATTTGGCGAGGAACTCGTCGAACTTGAGGAAGGCGGCATCCGGGTTTTCCGTCGCCGCAAGGGCCGTGAGAAGCCGCGGCCCGAGCGCGGTGAGCAACTCCCGTGCACGCACGCTCCGCGTCGCGCGCAGACGGCCATGGTGCCATTGTCGAACGGCCGTCGATATCTTCCGGGGTTCGCGGTACCCCATGCGCGACAGCGATTCGAGCGTTTCGGGGTCGTCCTCCGTTCCGGTGAACACGAGACTACCGCTTTCCGCTCCGAGGGCCGGTGCGTCCTCGAACAGAGCCGCATAGTGCCCCCGCACGGTTTCGAGCACGCGCAGTAGGGCTCTAGAAAACGCCGCGGCGTCCTCGTAGCCGAGAAACACGGCCACCCGGCGCATTTCGGTGGGATCGAGGGGCAAGCGCTGGGTCTGCTCGTCGGCCACCATCTGGAGGCGATGCTCTGTCCGTCGCAGAAAGTCGTAGGACGTGATCAGTTCCCGCGCCGCGGCTTCGGTGATTCGCTTCGACGTCGCTAGCGCACGAATCGCACCGCATGTCGTGGCATCACGCAACGTCGGATCGCGGCCTCCCGCGATGAGCTGCTGTGTCTGGGCGAAAAACTCGATCTCCCGGATGCCGCCGCGGCCCAATTTCACGTTGTAGCCCGCGAGTTCGGCTTGAGCCGTGCGTCCGACTTTGGCATCGATCTGTCGCTTGATCGAATGAATGTCGTTGATCGCAGCGAAATCGAGGTGCTTGCGCCAAACGAACGGAATCAGTCGGCGCAGAAAATCGTTGCCGGCGGCATGGTCGCCTGCGACCACCCGCGCCTTGATCATGGCCGCCCGTTCCCAATTCTGCCCAACGCTTTCGTAGTAGGTTTCCGCAGCCAGCACCGACATAGCCACCGGCGTCGCCCCCGCGTCCGGTCGCAGGCGAAGATCGACCCTGAGAACGTAGCCATCGGCGGTTCGGTCCTGGAGCAGGGCCGTAAGACCACGCGTCAGTCGGACAAAACAGTCTTGGGGTGACGTCTTGCCGACGTAGCGAATGACGTCCTGATCGAATAGGGCGATCAGGTCGATGTCGCTCGAGTAATTGAGTTCGCCAGCCCCGAGTTTGCCCATCCCGATCACGAAGAAACCCGATGATCGGGCTGGCTCCAAACGATCGTCGAGAACGAGATCGCCGCGATCGGCAGCGTCGATGAGCAGATAATCGACCGCCGCGGTGACCACGGCGTCTGCGAAACGACTGAGCGCGGACGTGACCTGATGGAGCCCCCAAGCATTGCCTATATCTGCGACGGCGACCAATAGGGCGACCCGGGCCTTGGCGACCCGCAGGTGTTGCGCAAAATCGGTCTGGGGCAGGGGACTCGGCTGGCGCCCCGCCGTTGCGACCTCATCGAAAACCCCCTCGAGAGCCTGATCCAGAGTCGCGTTGCGGAACCGATGGAGAAACCCCATCTCTCTTCGCAGCAGGTTCTCGAGATAAGGGCTGGTGCCGCAAATCGATCGGAAAAGATCGGCGGCCTGCTGGTCTGTAACCAATTCGTCGAGCAGGGCCCCCTGGTCGGCCGTGGAGTCCCGGAGCCGATCGAAGGCGGCCGCGGCGTGACTTTCGTCGAAAGGGCGCGGAATTCCGTGCAGTTGACGAAAGAGGACAAATCCAGTCATTCGTATAGCGCGTGAATTCGGGCTTCGAACGGCAGAAAACAGTGTTTCGGCGGACAAGTAAACTGATCGTGCAGCTTCTGGGCGGCCTCGTTGCCGCAGCCGCGATCATCGTCGTTGCGGCCGCATGGCGCTTCGCCCAGGGACCGTTGTCTTTGGCGCCGCTGACCCCCTACCTCCAGGATTCGCTGAATATCGTTGGCGCCGGGGCTTTCCAGGTCCGCGTCCGCGACACCGTCTTGTCATGGCGGGGTCTGTACCGCGGCCTCGACATCAGCGTCCTCGACGTGCTCGTCGTCGATCCTGACGGCCGTCCGATCGCGCGTATCCCGGAAATGGCGGTTCGGTTCGATCTCGCTGAACTGCTTCAGGCGGATCTCATTCCGGCGTCGATCGATATCGTTGGCGCCACGATCCGCGTTACGCGACAGGCCGATGGGGCCTTTGTCTTCGGTCTCGGGGAGACCCAGCACGAAGGTTCAGAATGGCTGGCGCGGCTGGAACGGGATCTCCTCTTGCCGCCTGAGAGAAAGGCGCTGGCCACCGCCCTCCGCGAGATCGCAATTCGCGATGCCGATGTCGCGTTCGTCGATGAACAAAACGGCGTCGTGTGGCGGTTGCCGAGCGCCAGCCTCTTCCTCGAACGCTCTCAGAGCGGCTTGAGCGGGCGCCTTTCCGCCAACGCCGCGGTCTCGGGAACCCAGGTGCCGCTCGATTTGGCGGCCCGCTTCGATTACGTCGAACGGACCACGGCAGCGACCCTGCGGTTTCGCGGGCTGAGTCCGACGTTGCTCACGTCCTACCTTCCGGAGATCGACCTCCTGCGCCGGGTTCAGGTTCCTGTCGACGGGACGATCACGACTCGAGTGGCGGCGGGGACGTGGCCGAGCGACGTGCAGTTTCGATTGACTCTGGGAGCCGGCGACATTGATGCCTCGCCCTATCATGATCGCCCGCTGCCGATCACCCGCGCGACGCTCGAGGGGAGCGTCAACCTCCCTTCCGAGTCGGTCAACCTCTCCGATTTCACCGTCGAGGCTGGCGGCGCGACCGTGGCGGGAGCCGGAGCCCTGCTCAAGGGGGAGCGAGGATCCGAATTGGCGGTGTCGGGGAATTTTCGCGGGTTCAGCGCCGGAGCCCTGCAGCAGTACTGGCCCAAAATCGTTGCACCGGAAGCCAAGGATTGGTTCGTCCGTAACGTCCGTAGCGGTGCGATCGATCAAGGGACGTATCGAATCACGCTGTCGGCAGGGGAACTCGCGGGAGCCCCAGTATCCGATCAGGCAATCGACGTTCGTTTCGCGTATCGCGGTACCGCGGCGACGTTCCTCGCCGGTTTGCCGCCCGTCGAAGGAGCACAAGGCGAAGGGCGGATCACGGGGAAGTCTCTGTTGCTCGGCCTCGACGCTGGACGCATCGGGGGAATCGCCCTGAGCGAGGGCAATATCCGGCTGTCCAAAGACGGGGTTGCCGACTGGACCGCCGCGATCGAGTTCGTGGCCTCGGGCCGGAATTCAGATGTCCTCGGCCTCCTGGATAGTCGCCCCCTGGCGCTCATCTCGCGCCATGGCGGATTCGACCCCAAGACGGTCGAGGGCCTGTCGGCGACCCGCGCGAGACTGCGTTTCCCCTTGCGCTCACCGATTCTCGCTGCGCAGGTCCAATTCGCTGCCGCGGCCAATCTACGGGACACGGCCGTTCGCGGCCTGATCCCCGGAACCACGCTGTCCAAGGGAACGTTCGCGCTCGAATTGACGGCCCGGGCGTTACAGCTCGAAGGATCGGCCGAGGTCGAGGGTATTCCTGCGCGAGTCTCGTGGGTGGAGCGATTCGACGCGGAGCCGCAGGAAGCCTCCACGCGCTTCACGCTTACGGCGCCGCTCGGCGAGAACGATCGCCGACGCCTTGGGATCGATTTCGCTCCAACGTTACAAGGCGAAGTCCCGACCGCCGTGGTCGTGACCGCCAAAGATCGGCAGTTACGCGAGGTTGCCGTCGAGGTCGACCTGACTCCGGCCGTCCTCGATGTGCCGCTTCTTGCGTGGCGCAAGGCGCGAGGAGCAGAAGGCAAGGTCACGTTCCGAGCCCGTCCCGACCGTGACGACGTCGTGCTCATTGAAGACCTCGACATCGCGACCGTCGATCTCAAGGCCGCAGGAAACCTCCGTCTCGACGCCGCACGAAAGATCGACCGTCTCAACTTGTCGCGCTTGGTCGTAGGCGCAACGGACGTTGCGGTTGCCGCAGAACGCGAGCAAAGCGGCTACCGGGTTTCCCTAACGGGGGCTTCGCTCGATATCTCGACAGCGCTCGATCGACTCATGGATTCGGGCGACCCGGGTGGCCCGTCCCACGTCACCCGCCTGAAGCTCGCGCGCATCAAACTCGACGACGAACGTTTCATCACTCAGGTTGACGGGGAAGTCTCCCAAACCGACGGCGCCCTCGACTCGTTGCGCTTCGCCGGATCGCTGAACGATGAGGCCCCGGTGACGGTCGCCATCGCAAAGGCCGTCGATGGCAAGCGCCGCTTGACCATGGCCTCGGCCAACGCGGGACGCTTGGCCCGGACTCTCGGCTTCTTCATCCATGCCGACGGTGGCACCTTCCTCGCGAACGGCCTGCTCGATGACACCGCCGAGGGCTGGATGATCGATGGGCGCGTCGAGGTCGAGAACCTCCGCGTCAACAACATGCCGGCGTTGACCCGCGTCCTCAGCCTCGCCTCCCTCACGGGAATCCTGGAGGTGATGAGCGGCGAAGGAATTCAGTTTGTGCGGGCCGATGTCCCGTTTCGTTTCGGCCGCGACAAGGCCGAGATCAACGGCGGACGGGCCTTTGGTCCCTCTCTTGGGATCACGCTCGATGGCACCGTCGATCGTCGAACCGATCAGCTCACCTTCAACGGAACGCTCGTGCCGGCCTACACGATCAACTCGGTCCTGGGCCAAATCCCGCTGATTGGAAACCTCCTGGTTGGGCGCCCCGGGGAAGGCATCATCGCGCTCAACTACTCGGTTCGCGGCACCTTCGAGGAGCCGACGATCAGCGTAAATCCACTGTCTGCGCTCGCTCCGGGATTCTTGCGCAACTTCTTCACGATCTTCACCAACCCTCCGGGACGCAGCGGCAGCCAGCCACAGACCATCGAGACGAGGCAGGATCCGCCAGGCTAGCGGACGCGCACCAGCGCGTGGCGTTTCTTGCCCGCGGAAAGCTGGATTGTGCCTTCGGCATCGATGTCGGCAACGGTGATCGATAGCTTCTCGTCGGTGACGGCGCGACCATTGAGGCGAGCCCCGCCATTCCGAATCAGCCGTCTCGCCTCGCCCCCCGAAGACGCGAGTCCCGACTTGAGGAAGAGTTCGAAGGCGGGAAGCCCTCGTTCCAGGTCCGCCCGTTCCACGGCGAGGGTCGGCAGGTCGCCACCGATCGTCCGCTGCTCGAAGGTTCGTCGCGCCGTCTCCGCGGCGCGTTCGGCCGCCGTGACCCCGTGGCAAAGGCGGGTCGCTTCATTGGCCAGCACTTTTTTCGCTTCGTTGAGTTCGGCGTCGCGCAGGGCTTCGAGGCGCTCGATCTCCGCGATCGGCAGGTCAGTGAATAGACGGAGAAACCGGCCAACGTCCCGGTCCTCGGTGTTGCGCCAGAACTGCCAATAGTCATAGGACGACCGCATCTCGGCGTTGAGCCAGACGGCGCCAGCGGCCGTTTTCCCCATCTTGGCGCCCGAGGCCGTGGTGATGAGCGGGCAGGTGAGGCCGAACAGCTCCAGATTGGCGGTTCGACGGCCGAGTTCCACGCCGTTGACGATGTTGCCCCATTGATCCGAGCCGCCGATCTGAAGCGTGCAGCCGTACCGGCGCGCCAGCTCGACGAAGTCGTAGGCTTGAAGGATCATGTAGTTGAACTCGAGGAACGACAGCGGCTGATCACGTTCCAAGCGCTGTTTGACCGACTCGAAGGCCAACATGCGATTGACGGAGAAGTGGCGGCCGTAGTCTCGCAGGAACGGCAGGTAGCGGAGCGAGTCCAGCCATTCGGCGTTGTCGACCATCGCAGCCTCGCTCGAGCCCTCGCCAAACGTCAGGAAACGCGCGAACACCTGCTTGATCCCCGCCATGTTGGCGGCAATTTCCGCTTCGCTCAGGATCGGACGCGCGTCATCGCGGAACGACGGGTCGCCGACCTTCGTCGTTCCGCCGCCCATGAGCACGATCGGGCGATGCCCGGTTTGCTGCAGATGACGCAGCACCATGATCATCAGCAGGCTGCCGACGTGAAGGCTCGGCGCCGTGCAGTCGAAGCCGATATAGGCGACAACGCGGTGCTGCGCGAAACGATCGTCGAGGGCGGCGAGGTCGGTCGCCTGGTGCAGAAAGCCGCGCTCGACCATGCGACGAAGAAACTCGGAGCGTACGGTCATGATCGAAGATTCCCGGCAAGCGCGTGGTCTATCATGGCGCAATGGCGGCAACAACGCATCGCAGGGCCGGAACGCGCATGCTGAGGGGGCTTGGCCTGATGAGCGGAACCTCGCTCGATGGCATCGACGTGGCTCTCATCGAGACCGATGGCGAGGGCGCCACACGTGCCGGGCCGGCCATCACGGTTCCCTATGAACGACGGCTTCGGGAGGCGTTGCGGGCCTGCCTTACGCCGGCGACACGCCCGAGCGACCTCGGCCCAATCGTCAAAGATCTTACGCGGACCCACGCGGCCGCGATTAAAGTGTACTGTGATAAATATTCTGTAAATATATATGAAATAGATGTAATTGGATTTCACGGACAAACGATCGAGCATCGCCCCGACCTCGGACGGACTTGGCAAATCGGGGATGGGGCTCTGTTGGCGTCCAATATGGGTCGACCAGTGGTCAGCGACTTTCGGTCGGCCGACGTGGCGGCTGGCGGGCAGGGGGCGCCCCTGGTTCCTCTCTACCATCAGGCGCTCGCGAGCGGCCTCGAAAAGCCCCTGGCTGTGCTCAATATCGGCGGCGTCGCCAACGTCACCTGGCTTGGCCACGACGACGCCATTCTCGCCTTCGATACCGGGCCCGGGAATGCGCCACTCGATGATTGGGTCCTGGCCAGCACCGGTGCGCCGTTTGACCGCAACGGCGAACTGGCAAGTCTCGGCCGCCCCGACCGGGCGCTCGTCGATCGTTTCCTGGCCCATCCATTTTTTGCCCGGCGGCCGCCCAAATCGCTGGATCGTCAGGACCTGCCGATCCGGCCGGCTGAGGGTTCGCTCTCGGATGGTGCGGCAACGATCCTGGAAGGTATTGCCCAGTCTGTCGTGGCCGCTCTACCCCATTTTCCGGAGCGGCCCAGACGCTGGTTGATTACTGGTGGAGGGCGCCGCAACCTCGCCCTGATGGCGCGGCTCGCACAGCTCTTGGGTCGGGTCGAAGCCGTCGAAAGCGTGGGCTGGCAGGGCGATTTTCTCGAGGCTCAGGCCTTCGCCTATCTGGCCGTCAGGCGACTACGGGGCCTGCCCACGAGCGTACCCGAGACCACAGGCTGCCGGTCGCCGACCGTCGGAGGGACTTTCTGGCCGGCGCCCAGTCCTTAAGCGGTGGCCTTTTGGCGGCCGACGGCCGTGGTCAAATAACCTTCAACCGTCGCCTTCAGTTGATCGAGCCGGTCGTTGAAGAAGTGATCGGCCCCCTGGATCGTTTTGAAATCGACCTTGATCGCCCGCTGGAGCGCGAGTTTGTCTGCCAACTTGTTGACATCTGCGAGCGGCACGTGCTGGTCAATGTCGCCGTGCACGATCAGCCCTGAGGACGGGCAGGGCGCGAGAAAGGTGAAATCGAACAGGCTGGCGGGGGGAGCAACGGATACGAACCCCTCGATTTCTGGACGCCGCATCAGCAACTGCATGGCGATCCAGGCGCCAAAGGAAAAGCCCGCCACCCAGCAGGACCTCTCGCTGGCGTTGAAGGTCTGCAGCCAATCCAGCGCCGAGGCGGCATCGGAGAGCTCGCCCTGGCCTTGGTCGAATTCACCTTCGCTGCGACCAACGCCCCGGAAGTTGAAGCGTAGAACGGAAAAACCGCGTTCAGCAAAAGCATGAAACAAGGTGTAGACCACCTTGTTGTTCATGGTTCCGCCATGTTGGGGGTGTGGATGTAGGATCACCGCAATCGGGGCCCCCGTGGACTTGCTCGCGTGATAGCGGCCCTCGAGGCGCCCTTCCGGGCCATTGAATGTGACTTCAGGCATCCTTGGTCTCGATACGGGAATTCATTACTGAATTAAGTGGGAATAAACCCTGGGACAGCAAAATCTGGCGCGCAATTACTTGATCAAGGAAGTCGGGCATCCTATATGAGCAACCGACGACCGAATTGGAAAGCGGCGGACTATAGCATGGCGCTAATCCCTCACCTCAAGTCGCTTGGGCAGGATGTCGATGCCGTCCTGGCTCGCGACCCGGCGGCGCGCTCGCGCCTTGAGGTGGTCTTTCTCTACCCCGGTTTCCATGCCGTGCTTTGGCATCGCGTCGCCTCTCGGCTGTGGCGGTCCGGCTGGCGTTTCTTGGCACGCCTGGTCGCAACCTGGTCGCGGTTTGTGACCGGCATCGAAATCCATCCAGGTGCCAAGATTGGACGGGGCTTCTTCATCGATCATGGCCATGGCGTGGTGATTGGCGAGACGACCGAGATCGGGGACAACGTGACGCTCTATCAGGGGGTGACCTTGGGCGGAACGTCGCTCCACCAGGGCAAGCGTCACCCAACCCTCGGCAATGACGTCATCGTCGGTGCGGGAGCCAAGGTGCTCGGGCCGATCATGCTCGGAGACGGCGTCCGCGTCGGTTCGAATGCGGTTGTGACCAAGGATGTGGCGAGCGGCACGGTGGTGGTGGGTATTCCCGCCAAACCTGTCGCCCAAAAGCGTGCGACGGCCGACTTCATCGCCTATGGGACACCTGGCGATGGCGATCCGGCCGGGGCTGCGTTGCGCGGCTTGATGGAGCAGGTCGAATTGCTTCGGGCCCGGGTCGAGGAACTCGAGCGCCACAGGCCGCCTGCGGATTTGGCGAGCGAAAAAGATTCTTCGAGTGAGGAACAGGCACGCCGGATTGATCGATAACCTCGGGACAGAGTCCCTCAGGGTGATAGGGAGACAGCTGTGAAACTGAGCACCAAAGGTCGTTACGCCGTCATGGCGATGGTGGATCTCGCGTCGAATAGCAATGGGCGGCCGGTTTCCCTGGCCGACATCGCCGAGCGACAGGACATCTCGCTCAGCTACCTCGAACAATTGTTCGGCAAACTTCGTCGAGGTGGGCTGGTCCGGAGCGTGCGCGGCCCGGGCGGCGGCTACATGCTGAGCCATTCCGTCGATCAGACGAGAATCTCAGACATCGTGGTGGCCGTCGATGAACCCCTGCGAGCGACGCGTTGCCCGCCAGGTTCTTCGCTCGGCTGCGGCAAGAACCATAGCCGCTGCCTGACCCATGACCTGTGGGAGGAACTCGGCAATCAAATCCACCGTTTCTTGAGCGCGGTGACGCTCGCCGATGTCATCGGCAAGCGCGTGCTTGGCGTGAGCAAATTCACGCTGCCGGCGCCCGTCGCCGAACCGGTGCCGGCCCCGGAACAGGTAATCGCCTGAGACGATCGTGACGAACCTTCGCGCCTATCTCGACTACAACGCTTCGGCGCCGCTGCTGCCGGAAGCCGCTTCGGCGGTGTTGCAGGTTCTCGAGAACGCCGGCAACCCGTCGTCGGTGCATCGCGAAGGGATCAAGGCCCGGCGGATCCTCGATCACGCTCGGGAGGTGGTCGCCAAGAGCGTGGGAGCCCAGGGGGATAGCGTCGTTTTCACGAGCGGCGGGACCGAGGCCAACGTTTTGGCGTTGGTTGGCGCCCCGGGGGCCCGCCGCATCGTCTCTGCCGTCGAGCACCCGTCCGTCCTCAAGACTGCCGCGGAAGTCGACCCGCACATGCTGACCGCCCCGGTTGACGGGACGGGCATGCTTGATCTCGACGTCCTCGCCGGATACCTGCGCCAGGCGGGACCCAGCACGTTGGTGTCGATTCAGTGGGTCAACAACGAGACGGGCGTCATTCAGTCGATGGCCGAAATCGTTGCCGCGGTTCACGGCGCTGGCGCGATCCTCCATGTCGACGCGGTTCAAGCGTTGGGAAAACTCCAAATCTCGTTTCATGAAAGCGGAATCGATCTGCTCACGCTGTCGGCGCACAAGGTCGGGGGACCGACCGGAGTCGGCGCACTAATCGTCCGTCCTGGGCTGTCGATCGCGCCCCTGTTGACGGGCGGCCTCCAAGAACGCGGCCTTCGTGCCGGCACGGAAAACGTGGCCGGAATTGCCGGCTTTGCAGCGGCTCTGATCTCACCCCGGTTCGGCGTTTGGGCGCAGATCGGCGCGTGGCGGGATGACCTGGAGCGCCGGGTCCGGGCCTTGCCGGGCGTCCAGGTGATGGGCACCTCAGCCCCGCGGGTTGTAAATACCTCGTGTATCGCTTGCGATGGCTTGGACGGTGCGACGCAGGTGGCGGCACTCGATCTCGACGGCGTCGCGATCAGCGCCGGCGCCGCGTGCTCCTCGGGGAAGGTCGAGCCATCGCACGTTCTTTCGGCCATGGGTGTCGCGCCGGAGCGGGCGCGCTCGGCGATCCGGGTCAGCCTCGGTTGGCAAAATACGAAAAATGACGTGGACCGATTTGTCGATGCCTATGGCGTGCTCGTCCGCCGATTGGCCCGTCGTCTGACTGTAAATGCTGCTTAGTAGGGAAGGCCGCGTAATGGTCGAGAACACCAAGAAGCCCAACATCAAGACCCCCGTCTACCTCGACTATCAGGCCACGACGCCGGTCGATCCTCGTGTCCTCGACGAGATGTTGCCGTATTTCACCGAGAAGTTCGGTAACCCACACTCGCGAAGCCATTCGTTCGGGTGGGAGGCTGAAGAGGCCGTCGAGACCGCCCGGGCGCAGGTCGCGCACGTGATCGGTGCCGACGAAAAAGAAATCGTCTTCACGTCGGGCGCTACCGAGTCGAACAATCTGGCTCTGAAAGGAGTCGCACAGTTCTACAAGGATCGCAAAGACCACGTGGTCACCGTCGTCACCGAGCACAAGTGCGTCCTCGATACTTGCCGACACCTCGAGCAGGAAGGGTTCAGAGTGACCTACCTGCCGGTAGCCAAAAACGGACTGATCGACCTCGACCAATTGCGCGACGCAATCACGGACCGGACGGCCATCGTTTCCGTCATGGGCGTGAACAACGAGATCGGCGTCATCCAACCGCTCAAGGAAATCGGCGCGATCTGCCGGCAACGCGGGACCTTCTTCCACACGGACTGCGCCCAGGCCGTGGGCAAGATTCCGCTCGATGTCGAGGAGATGAACATCGATCTGATGAGCATCTCCGGACACAAGCTCTATGGGCCGAAGGGAATCGGCGCCCTCTATGTGCGACGAAAGCCGCGGGTTCGTCTGCGGGCGATGATCGACGGCGGCGGTCAGGAGCGGGGAATGCGTTCGGGAACACTCCCGACGCCGCTGTGTGTCGGCCTCGGAAGTGCCTGCGCGATCGCCGAGAAATACATGGGGACGGACAACGAGCGCATCCGCCGGCTCTCGGATCGTTTTTACGACGGGATCACCGCGACCTTGCCCGAGGTCTTCCTCAACGGCGATCGCGCCCAGCGATACCCCGGCAACCTGAACCTGAGCTTTGCCTACGTCGAAGGCGAGTCTCTGCTCATGGGAATCAAGGATCTGGCGGTGTCCTCGGGCTCGGCCTGCACCTCGGCGTCGCTCGAGCCGTCCTACGTGTTGCGCGCCTTGGGTGTCGACGAAGAATTGGCGCACACCTCGATTCGGATCGGCTTTGGACGTTTCACGACGGAGGCCGAAATCGACTACGCGGTCGAATTGATTGCCGGCCAAGTCAAGAAGCTGCGGGCGATGAGCCCGCTTTGGGAAATGGTCCAGGAAGGCATCGACCTCAAGTCGATCAACTGGGCGGAACACTGATCAGCAGCAGGGGAAAGCACCATGGCTTACAGCGAACGCGTCGTCGATCATTACGAGAACCCGCGCAATATCGGGTCGCTCGACAAGAACGCCCAAGACGTCGGCACCGGACTCGTGGGGGCGCCCGCGTGCGGCGACGTCATGAAATTGCAGATCAAGGTAAACGAGCACGGCATCATCGAAGATGCCAAGTTCAAGACCTTCGGCTGTGGCTCTGCGATCGCCTCCTCGAGCCTGATCACGGAGTGGGTCAAGGGTAAGTCGCTCGACGAGGCGGCGACGATCAAGAACACCCAGATCGCCCAGCATCTGGCCTTGCCCCCGGTCAAGATCCACTGCTCCGTGCTGGCCGAAGACGCCATCAAGGCCGCCGTGGCCGACTATCGTGCCAAGCAGGGGCACAAAGCTGGTTGACACGCCGGGTGCGGCCCGAATAAGGGGACGATGATGTCTCAGATGATGACGATCAGCGACGCCGCTGCCGAGCGCGTCAAGCTCTTGATGAGCAAGCGCGACAAGCCGGCGGCCGGAATTCGCATCGGGGTTCGGACCGCCGGGTGCTCGGGGTTGCAGTACACGATCGAATACGCCGAGGCCCGCAACGAGTTCGACGAGATCGTCGAAGACAAGGGCGTCACCATCCTCGTCGATCCGAAGGCCGCGATGTTCCTGCTCGGAACGGAGATGGATTTCGTCGATGAAAAAATGAAGTCGGGATTCGTCTTCAAGAACCCAAACGAAAAGGGCAAGTGCGGGTGCGGCGAATCGTTCCACGTGTAGCGATCAACGCCGCCCCGGTCTTCTCATGCTTGATCGTTCGCCGGAAAATGCTCCGGCTCCTGGCGCTTCGACGCCCTGTTGGTCGTGTCGCACGCCCGTGGACGCTCGGGCCCCGTTCTGCCATGCCTGCGGGACCATACAGCCGCCTCGCGCCGTCGATCATTTCGTCCGGCTCGGGGTCAAGCGGCAGTTCGACGTCGACCTGCGGGAGCTGGAACGGCAGTATTTCGGCTTCCAGCGACGCTTCCACCCCGACCGATTTGCCACGAAGTCGGCCGAGGAGCGGGCCTTTTCTTTGCAGCATTCCACGGCAACCAACGAGGCGTTCGAGACGATCCGTTCGCCTCGTCGCCGGGCAGAATACCTGCTGACGCTGCTTGGCCAACCGGCGCTCCCAGCCGACGCGCACACGGTAGGCGATCCGGCCTTGCTGGCGGAAGTCCTGCAGCTTCGTGAAGCGCTTGACGAAAGTGCCGAACCGAGGGCGATGCAACGGATCGCACAGGACGCCCTAGCACGGGCCGAGGACTGCACGCGCAGCATCGCCGCCGCGTTCGCGGCCGGGAATCTGGCGGAAGCGGGTAAGCAAACGTTGTGGCTGGCGTACCTGGACAAGCTCGCGGACGAAATCCGCGCGCGCGGCCGCCGACCCAAGCCGGGGCCTTGAATGCTGCTGCAGATCCATGAACCGGGCCAAACGCCGATGCCGCACGCTGGCGACAATCTTGCGGTCGGCATCGATCTCGGCACGACCAATTCCCTCGTTGCGATCAGCCGCGACGGCAAACCCGAGGTCCTTCGCGATCCTCGGGGACGCTCGCTGATACCGTCGATCATCGCATACAAGACCGACGGAGCAGTCGCTGTTGGCGATGACGCGCGCCTCGTCCTGTTGGACGAGCCCGAACGCGTGATCTCTTCCATCAAACGTCTGATGGGGCGCGGGACCGACGACGTGAAACGCCTGGCCGGGTCGCTCCCCCACGAACTGGCGCCCGGTCGCAGCGGGGAGATGGTGAAGCTGGTGATCGGTGACCGGGTCGTCTCCCCGGTCGAGGTGTCCGCCGAGATTCTTCGCGAATTGCGTCATCGCGGCGAAGGAGCCTTGGGGCAGTCGGTGACCAGAGCCGTCGTCACGGTTCCGGCTTACTTCGATGATGCCGCCCGCACCGCGACCAAAGATGCGGCGCGACTTGCCGGACTGGAAGTCCTTCGCTTGGTGAACGAGCCCACCGCTGCGGCCCTGGCGTACGGCCTCGACAAGGGGGCCGAAGGTACCTTCGCGGTATACGACCTCGGTGGCGGAACGTTCGACGTTTCGATTCTGCGACTGGAAAAGGGCGTATTTCAGGTGCTCGCGACCGGGGGCGACGCGGCACTTGGCGGCGACGATTTCGACCACGCGATAGCCGAGCACTTCCTGGCCCAATCTCCGGGAGCGGCACCATCGGCGGCCGAGGTCAAGCGAGCTCTGTTCAGCGCGCGGCTCGCCAAGGAGTGCCTGTCCACCCAGGACAGCGGCGAGTGGTGGATCGAACGTGATGGGCGACGGAGCGCGCACCCCCTCGACCGCGCCACGCTCGATCGGTTGTTGGGTCCGCTCGTCGAGCGGACGATTGCGATATGCGGCGAAGTGCTTCATGACGCGCGACTCGCGGTCGAAGATCTCGCGGGGGTCGTCCTCGTCGGCGGGTCGACACGTGTCCCACTCGTGCAACGGCGTGTCGCGGAATTTTTCGCTCGGCCGCCCCTGAGCGACATCGATCCTGACGAGGTCGTCGCGCTTGGTGCGGCCCTGCAAGCCGAAGCGTTGACCCGAGGGTCGGACACCTTGTTGCTCGACGTCACGCCGCTATCCCTCGGGATCGAAACGTTGGGGGGATTGGTCGAGAAGATCATTCCCCGCAATACCGCCATTCCCGTGGCCAAAGCGCAGGAGTTCACGACCTATCAGGACGGACAGGACGCCATGGTCGTTCACGTCGTGCAGGGCGAGCGGGAAATGGTCGATCAAAACCGCTCCTTGGCCCGCTTCACGCTGGCCGGAATCCCGCCGATGACGGCTGGTGCCGCCCGCGTGCGCGTCGAATTTGCCGTCGACGCCGACGGGCTGCTGACCGTCTCCGCCCGCGAGCAGACGACGGGTCGCGAGCAGCGCGTCGAGGTGCGACCGACCTACGGCCTGCCGCCGGAGGACATGGAACGCATGTTGCGGGAGTCGATGAAACACGCCCGTGATGATTTGGCGCGCCGCCTGCTCACTGAGGCACGAGTCGAAGGGGAGCGCGCCTTGCTCGCTCTCGAGGGAGCCCTTCGCAAGGACTCCCAGCTCCTCAGTGCCCCCGAGCGCAGCACGATCGAAACGGCGGTCGCACGACTGCGCCGTTCGGTTCAGGGTGAGGATCGGGACGACATCATGCAGGCCATCACGGCCCTTGATGGGGCCTGTCAGGACTTCGCCCAGCGACGGATGGATCATGGGGTCGCGAGTGCTCTCAAGGGGCTTACGATCGACCGGGTTGAGCGCGACATGGCCGGTGGACGCGGGTGACTGTGTGCCGCGCATGACGTTCATCACCCCGAAGGGAGAACGCGTCGAAGTCGATGCCCCACTCGGCGCGTCGGTGCTCGATATCGCCCATCGCAACAAGATCGACCTCGAAGGCGCCTGCGAAGGTTCGCTCGCCTGTTCGACCTGTCACGTCATCGTCGACCCCCAGTTCTACGAGCTCCTCCCGGAAGCCAAGGAAGAAGAGGAGGACATGCTCGACCTCGCATTCGGCCTTACGCACACGTCTCGGCTCGGCTGCCAGATCGTCATGTCCGAAGAACTCGATGGTCTGACGGTGCGGTTGCCTGAGGCGACGCGGAACATGATGGTCGATCGTTCAAAATAGGGAACCAGGCGATGAAGTGGACCGATGTCATCGATATTGCGATCGCCCTCGAGGAACAGCATCCAGACGTCGACATCGTCAACTTGCGGTTCACCGATCTCCATCGCTGGGTTCGAGAGTTGCCGGGGTTCAAGGACGATCCTCAACGCTCGAACGAGAAGATCCTCGAGGCTATTCAGCAGGCTTGGCTCGACGAGCGCGACTGAGATGGCCGTCAGCGCCGAGTTGCGCGATCACATCCTGGACCTTCTCGATTCACTCGGGGTACGTGCTCGCTCCATGTTCGGTGGCGTCGGTTTCTTCGCCGACCGACTGATGTTCGCCGTCATCGTGGAGGACCGGTTCTATTTGAAGGTCGACGACGGCAACCGGCCCGCGTTCAAGGCAGCGGGATGCCTTCAGTGGGTCTACGATTCACCCTCCCGAGGGCACGTTCCGATGCCCTATTGGGAAGCGCCAGAAGCGCTTCTCGACGACAGCCAAGAAATGATCTCGTGGGCTCGGAAGGCCATTGCCGTTGCCGAGCGCGCCGCAATCGCAAAGCGAACCAGGAAAAAACCGTCGCGGAAGGTATCGGCGTCGGCGGCCAAAACGCGCGCCGCCTCGCGTCGCAAAACGCCGAACTAGCGGCCCTTGAACGATGGTTTGCGCTTCTCGAGGAAAGCCGCGATACCCTCGGCTTTGTCCTCCGTTGGGTATAGCGACAGACTGGTATTGCGCTCGAAATGCAGGCCTTGCGACAACGTAGTCTCGTAGGCTGCAAGGACGGATTGTTTTGCCATCCGGATCGCCAACGGCGGTTGATCGGCGATCTTGCGGGCCAGTTCGAGCGCGCGACCAATCGTGGTTGCCGCGGGAACGACTTCGGCCACTAACCCGCACGCGTGCGCACTCGGGGCATCGATGAACTCGCTCGACAGGATCATCTTCATCGCCATCGCTTTGCCGGCCACACGCACGAGTCGCTGCGTGCCCCCAAGGCCGGGGATGATGCCGAGCCTCAACTCCGGCAAGCCAAACTTGGCCGTGTCCCCGGCGATCGCGATGTCCGCCAGCATGGCCAGTTCGCAACCGCCACCCAGCGCATAACCGTTGACCGCGGCCACGATGGGCTTGGGAAAACGCTGCACCGATTCCCAGTGCTGAAAACGCTCGTCGTTGCCGGGGCCATGGAGCGGGCGAATCCTGAGTTCGTTGATGTCAGCGCCCGCGGCAAACACGTCGGGCCCGCCCGTCACGACAACACAGCGGACGCTCTCGTCGGTCGCAGCGTCACGAACTGCCTCGCCGATCAGGCGGACGAGATTGGTGTTGAGGGCGTTGCGGACCTTCGGGCGATTGAGTGTCAGGAGAAGAATCCCGTCGCCTGGTCGCGCGATGATGAGATCCTTGGCCTCCTCAGTCATCGGCCATTTCGTCGACCGGCTCCTTCTCTTCGGGTTCTTCTGGTCGTTTCTTCAGGTTGATCGATTTGAGCAGGAAGGCGGGAACATGATCGCCCAGCCCGACGACCGCGGGCTCCGGCTCGCGGTTTCGTCGGGAGCGATCCTCTGTCCGCGGCGGGCGGCTATCGCGCTCGCGTGGATCACGGTCCCGCCGACGTCCGCGACGCCGGCCTCGGCGATCGTCCTGGCCTGACGGCGTCTCGGCGCCGACCGGTACTGGCGCTGCCATCGCGGGAACCCCGGGTTTGGCCTCGTTCGCTAGGCCAGGAACCGCGATGCGATCGATCGGCTTTCGGATCAGGCGTTCGATCGCGGCGAGAAACTTGGCGTCGTCGTGGGTCGCCAGCGTTATGGAACGCCCGACCATGCCGGCGCGACCCGTTCGGCCGATGCGATGCACGTAATCCTCTGGGTGCATAGGGACGTCGAAAAGGAACACGAACGGCAGCCCCTGAATGTCGAGACCACGCGCGGCCACGTCACTGCACACCAGGAGACCGAATTCGCCGCGTCTGAAGCGCTCCAGCGTTTCCGTGCGGGCAGGTTGGGACATGTCCCCATGTAGGGCTTCCGCCTTGAACCCGTGGCGCTGCAGAGAGCGCGTGAGGACTCCGATGTCCTTCTTTCGGTTGCAGAAGATCAGTGCGCTCGAAACGTTGTGCGACGCGAGGAGGGCACGTAGGGCCTGACGTTTATCGCGCTCGTGGACGAGCGCCAGCGATTGATCGACCGTCTCTGCCGGCGACGCCGGCGGAGCAACGGCAATTTCTTTGGGGTTGTGCAAGAAGCGGTCGGCCAGCCGGCGAATTTCCGGTGGCATGGTCGCAGAGAAGAATAGCGTCTGACGCAGGGGCGGGGTCAGATCGACAATTTTCTCGACATCCGGGATAAAGCCCATGTCGAGCATGCGATCGGCTTCATCGATCACGAGGATCTTGATCCCCGTCAGAAGTAGCTTTCCGTTTTGCGCGTGGTCGAGCAGCCGACCCGGCGTTGCAATCAGAACGTCCACGCCGCGATCGATCAGGGCGTTTTGTTCCTCCATCCGCACGCCCCCGATCAGCAGGGCGACCGTCAGGTTGTGCTGCTTTCCGTAGGTCGCGAAATTCTCGGCGACCTGAGCAGCGAGTTCGCGAGTCGGCTCCAGGATCAAGGAGCGCGGCATGCGGGCTTTGGGCTGGCCGGCCGCCAGAATGTCGATCATGGGGAGCGTGAACGCGGCCGTCTTGCCCGTGCCGGTTTGGGCGCAACCAAGGACGTCGCGTCCCTGCAGCACGACCGGAATGGCCTGAGCCTGGATGGGGGTAGGATGGCGGTAGCCGGTGTCGCTGACCGCCTGCAGAATAGCCTCGCTGAGGCCGAGTTCTGCGAAACTCATGACCGCCCTGTGCCGAGGCGATCGGCGAATGTTGGATGCATCGGGGCGGACGGATACTCGAAACGCCTCGGCCCGTCAACGAGAGCGTCACCCTCGGCGAAAAAAGGTCCGACGAGCCATGCCTACCCCTGCTTTGGTCCTGTTGCCGGGCCTCCTGTGCACCGAACTCCTGTGGCGCCACCAGATCGAACACCTGAGCCATCGGTCCGAAATCCTGGTCGGGGACCTCCGCCAGGGCCAAAGCATGGCGGAAATGGCCCATCACGTCCTAACCAAGGCCCCCGAGCGCTTTGCCCTCGCGGGACTGTCCATGGGGGGTTACGTCGCCTTCGAAATCCTCCGCCAGGCCCCCGAACGCGTCATCAGGCTGGCGTTGATCAACACTTCGGCCCGCGGCGATACGGCGGAGCAACGCCAGCGACGCCTGACCCTGATCCAGTTGTGTGCGCAGGGGGAATTCCGCGGTGTGACCCCCCGGCTGCTGCCGTTGTTCATTCCGGAAAACCGCTTAGCGGACAGCGTCCTCGTCCAGACCATCGAGGCCATGGCGAAGGTCGTCGGCCGCGATGCTTTCGTCCGCCAGCAACAGGCCATCATGGGCCGGCCCGACAGCCGCTCCTCGTTGGCCGCGATCCATTGCCCGACGGTAATTGTCGGGGGTGCGGAGGACCAGCTGACGCCGCCCGACGTACACCACGAGATGGCGGAACACATCGCCGGGGCTCAGCTCCATGTGCTTCCCGCGTGTGGGCACCTTTCGCCCCTGGAGTGCCCAGAGGAGGTCACTCTGATCCTCGATCGCTGGATCGGTTGACGTCGGCCCAGCGCGTGGCTAGCAGCGAACGACGTTGCAGGGACTATCCCTGGACCCCGGGTCGATCGGTGGCAACAGGCCCCTCGTCATCGAATCGAGCATGCGTTGAAGCAGCGGATCGTCGAGGTCGCGAAGGGATCGGAAGGCGCGAACCTCGTAATACCCCATCGGTCGATTCCCGCTGCAAAAGGTCCCGAGGACGTAAGTCCCAAGCCGGTGATGTCGCGTGGTCTCCGTCCGACGGTTTGCACAGGCGTCACGGTCCGTGATCTGCGAGCGAACCGGATTGAACACCAGCACGACCCGGAAATCGTCGGCTCCCGAATACGAAGCCAAGACGATCGCATAGCAACACCTCGTTACCCTGGACGACACGGGACAAGTCCTAGTGGATCGAACGGCAGGGTTAAATACGGTATTGCACGTAGTGCCTAAACGTCGAGTTCCACGATGTCGCTGGCACGCTCCTGGATGAAAGCGAGCCGCCCTTCGGGCTTTCGACCCATGATCTCCTCGACGAATCGGTCGGTTTTCTTGCGCTCGTGATCGGCGATTGCCACCCGAAGCAAGGTCCGTTGGCGCTGATCCATCGTCGTGTCGCGCAGCTGTTGGGCCGGCATTTCGCCTAGACCTTTGAAGCGGCTGATTTCGACCTTGGCACGCGGCGGGAACTCTTTCCTTATCAACTCATCACGATGGCGATCATCGCGCGCGTAGAACACTTTGCCGCCGTGGGCCAGGCGATAGAGCGGTGGGAGCGCAAGGTAGAGATGGCCCTCCTCGATCAACTTGGGCATCGCTCGAAAGAAGAACGTCATCAGCAACGAGGCGATGTGGGCGCCATCGACGTCAGCGTCAGTCATGATGATGACGCGGTCGTAGCGCAGGCCGGACTCGTTGTAGCGATCGCCCATCCCGCAGCCGAGCGCCTGCACGATCGCGGACAACTCCTGATTCTCGAGCAGCTTGCCGGTCCCGGCGCTGGCGACGTTGAGTATCTTGCCGCGCAGCGGCAGGACGGCCTGGGTGCGGCGATCGCGTGCTTGTTTGGCCGATCCCCCCGCCGAATCGCCTTCGACGAGGAAGATTTCGGTATCCTTGGCGCTGGCGTCGCCGCAGTCGGCCAACTTGCCGGGCAGGCGCAGCTTTCGACGAGTGGTTTGGCGCGCGACGTCACGCTCCATTCGCCGCCGTAAGCGCTCCTCGACCCGCTCGCTCACGTGTTCGAGCAATAGGTTGGCGACCTCCGAGTTGCCCGACAGCCAGTGATCGAAATGATCCTTCACCGCGCTCTCGACCAATCGCTGCGCCTCGACGTTGACCAGCTTTTCTTTGGTCTGGCCTTGGAATTGCGGGTCAGGAATGAAGATCGACAGGATCGCGGCGCATGCCCCGGTTACGTCTTCTGCCGTGAACTGTCCGGCCTGTCGGTGTTTCACCAGAGCCCCGTAGTCTTTGAGGCTTCGCGTCAGGCCGCTGCGCAGACCGGCCTCGTGGGTGCCACCCTGCGGTGTCGGAATGGTGTTGCAGTAGGTCCCGACCGCGGGTTCCCCCTCCGTCGCCGGCCAGGCAACCGCCCACTCGACGCGGCCCTTGCCGGGACCGAACTCGGCGCGACCGGAAAACGGCTCCTGGGTTACGGTCTCACGGCCATTGACCTCCGCGGCCAGGGCGTCGATCAGGCCATTCGGAAAATGCAGCGTCTCTTCGGCCGGGGTTTGGTCGCGACCCTTGATCAGCGCCGCGTCACAGTGCCAGTGAATCTCGACGCCGCGGAACAGGTAGGCCTTTGCTCTCGCCATGCGATAGAGCCGATTGGGGCGAAAGGCGAGGTCGGCGAAGATTTCCGGGTCGGCGTGGAACAGAATGGTCGTGCCTCGTCGGTTGTTGACGGGCTTGGAGGCCAGTTTGCCCGTCGGCTTGCCGCGCCGGTAATGCTGGGTCCACAACCGTTTGTCGCGCGCAACCTCGACGGTGAGGTGGTCGGCAAGCGCGTTGACCACCGAGAGGCCGACGCCGTGCAGGCCGCCGGCCGTCTCGTACACGGCACCACTGAACTTTCCACCCGAATGCAGTGTCGTCAGGATGACTTCGAGGGCCGACCTATTGCGATACTTCGGATGTGGATCGACCGGAATGCCGCGGCCATTGTCGGTGATCGCGAGAAACCCGTCGGCCCGGAGATGGATCTCGATCCGCGTCGCCGAGCCCTCGAGAACCTCGTCCATCGCGTTGTCGAGCACCTCGGCCGCGAGATGGTGAAGACCATCCTCACCCGTGCCGCCGACGTACATGCCGGGGCGACGGCGTACGGGTTCGAGCCCCTCGAGGACCTCGATGTCCTTGGCGGTGTAGCTCTTGCCGCGCTTACCCCGCGCATCGGGTTGAAACAGATCAGCCATCGCAACGACCTAGACCCATAGAGCGGCCGCACTATAAGGTGTTCGCCGGAACGTCGACAACTATATGTGGTAGCTCATGGCTAGGGAACCAGCGCTGCGTACCGTTGCGATGCCGGGTGATGCCAATGCCAACGGTGATGTTTTTGGCGGCTGGGTATTGTCGCAGATGGATTTGGCGGGCGGGACCGTGGCTTCTGCGCGTTGCCGTGGCCGGAGCGCCACCGTGGCGATTGAGGCGATGACCTTCCACCGCCCCGTCACGATCGGGGACCTCGTCACCTGCTACGCGGAGATCGTTCGAGTCGGTCGCACCAGCATGACCGTCAAGATCGAGGCGATCGCCCGTCGCCGCTTGAGCGGCGAGGAGGTTCGGGTAACCGAAGGGACGTTCGTCTACGTCGCAATCGACGACCAGGGGCGGCCACGCCCCGTTGAGTCGTAACAATTTCTTTGTTTTATAGATGGATAAAATACGACTACCACTCTATTGCATTAGCATCAGAGGTGCTTTGCGATCGTGCCTCCGGGACCGCCGCGATGGGGCGACGTCGTGAGGGCGACCTCGAGTCTTGGCAAGAAGACCTCGCAGACGACCAGAGGCGCCCCGCGCATCTCGAAACGACAACGTCGCACGGGGTATGACCGCGCGTCTTCGCCTTGGCGACCGAGATCGAAGAGCGGGTGCCCACGTCCGACCGTGGCAAACTCCAGAGGCCCGGACGTGCGTTCGACTTCGCCCGAGAACAACGTGAGCCCCAGCGATCGCCCCCCACGGTCGAGCACCGGTAGCCAGACCAGGCAGGAGCGACGACAAAAACTCCGCGCCATCACCACGCGTTCGTCGTCGAGGGTCAGGGCGACATGGCGGACGGTCATGACCTCACCCGGCGCAATACCCGCCAGGGGCGCCTCATCTGGCGCAGCCGTGTCGTCACCTAAGCGTAGCGGCGTCACTGCGAACGCACGTCCGGACGCAATCAATCGATCGGTGAGGGAACCTGCGTCCACCAAACAGGCGAAGGTCTCCGGCTGCTCGGACGGAGGGAAGCGCTTCCAGGATAGCGGGCGGTCCAGCACGCAGATTTTCTAGTCGGAAGCGGGCCTCCGATCCATGGCTGTGTGGGCGCCGGCCTGGGAGTAAGCGCGAAGGCCCTTGTCTCAAGAAACGAAAAGAGGGGGCCGAGGCCCCCTCTCGATCGCACAATTTCCACGGGTCAGACCGAGTAATACATCTGGAACTCGATCGGGTGCGGGGTGTGCTCGAACTTGTACACCTCTTCCCACTTGAGCTCGATGTAGCCATCGATCAGATCGTCGCTGAACACACCACCCTTCTTCAGGAAGGCACGATCCTTGTCGAGTTGGCCCAACGCCTCGCGCAAGCTGCCGCAGACCGACGGAACCTTCTTCAGCTCCTCCGGGGGCAGGTCGTAGAGGTTCTTGTCGATCGGATCGCCGGGGTGGATCTTGTTCTCGATCCCATCGAGCCCCGCCATGAGCATGGCGGCGTAGCCCAGATACGGGTTGGCGGCCGGGTCGGGGAAGCGCACCTCGACCCGTTTGCCTTTGGGGTTGCTGGCGAACGGGATGCGGCAAGAAGCCGAACGATTGCGCGCCGAGTAGGCGAGCAATACGGGCGCCTCGAAGCCCGGGATCAGACGCTTGTAGCTGTTCGTCGTCGGGTTGGTGAAGGCGTTGATCGCCTTGGCATGCTTGATGATCCCGCCGATGTAGTAGAGCGCCGTATCCGAGAGATCCGCATAACCCGACCCCGCGAACAGAGGCTTGCCACCTTTCCACACCGACTGGTGGCAGTGCATGCCCGATCCATTGTCCCCGTAGATCGGCTTTGGCATGAACGTCGCGGTCTTGCCGTAGGAGTGCGCCACCTGCAGCACGCAGTATTTGTAGATCTGCATGTTGTCGGCGGTCTTCACCAGGGTGTCGAACACGAACCCGAGTTCATGCTGGCTGGGCGCCACTTCGTGGTGGTGCTTTTCCACCTTGAGACCCATGTCCGCCATCATGGCCAGCATCTCGCCACGCAGATCCTGGTGCATGTCGACCGGCGGAACCGGGAAGTAACCGCCCTTGATCGGCGGACGATGGCCGGTATTGCCGCCCTCATAGGCACGCGCCGAGTTGTGGGGACTTTCCGCCTCGTCGACCTCGTACATTCCGCCGTTCATCGACACCTTGTAACGAACGTCGTCGAACACGAAGAACTCGGCTTCGGGACCGAAGTACGCGGTATCGCCGATCCCCGAGTACTTGAGGTAGGCCTCGGCGCGCTTGGCGACCGAGCGTGGATCACGGGCGTAAGGCTCTCCGGTCAGCGGCTCGTGCACGTCGCAAACCAAAATCAACGTTGGCTGCGCACAGAATGGATCGAGCACAGCCGATCCGAGATCCGGGATTAGCGCCATGTCGGACTCGTTTATCGCCTTCCAGCCCGCGATCGATGAGCCATCGAACATCACGCCCTCGCGCAACATCCCTTCGTCGACCACGGTGACGTCCATGGTCAGATGCTGCCACTTGCCACGCGGGTCCGTGAAACGGAGATCCACGTACTTGACCTCCTTGTCTTTCATTAGCTTCATGATCTTGGCTGGATCGGACATAGGTGCTCCCTTTTCTGGTCTGTTGTTCAAATCGGGCTTGGTGATCAAATGGCGTCGCTACCGCGCTCGCCCGTGCGAATTCGAATGGCTTCCTCGACGTTGAGGACGAAGATCTTTCCGTCGCCGATACGGCCGGTCTTGGCGGCTGCGATGATCGCCTCGATGGCGCGCTCGACCTGGTTATCCGCGAGCACGATCTCGAGCTTCACCTTGGGCAGAAAGTCGACCACGTATTCGGCGCCACGATAGAGTTCCGTGTGCCCCTTCTGCCGCCCGAATCCTTTGGCTTCGGTCACGGTGATCCCCTGGAGGCCAATCTCGTGGAGGGCCTCTTTGACCTCGTCCAGTTTGAAGGGTTTGATGATCGCTTCGATCTTCTTCATGGGCCACCGTTCCAGTCGACGGGAGCGGCCGCTTCCGTGGCCCCATCCCGTAGCCCCATTTGCACGGCCCATGCCAAAGATCGTCGCCTGTTAACCATGGGAATCAGCGGCTGTTGCCCTCTGTGGACAACTCGGCGCGGGGATACTTGCACAAGACATAGGCAGCGTGCCTAATTCGGTGTCAGAACGGACCGGTTGACTCGCTGGGAGGGGCGTCTTAAAGCCCATCTCCTAATCGGAAGGATGTGATGGTCGAGCTAAGCGGCAGCAGCGACCTATCGATCGAAGAACTCGCCCGAATCATGCAACTCCACCGCCGTTTCGTGGAGGGGCGGAAGGACGGGCTGCGCGCAGACCTGAAGCACCGCAACTTCACCGGCATGAAGCTCCGCGGCTTGAACTTCCGCGGGGCCGTGCTCGCTGGTTGTGACTTCGGCGGAGCCGACGTATCGGGCTGCGACTTCAGCACCGCGGACCTGTTCGGCGCCAATTTCCGAAAAGCGACCGCCGTCAAAGTGAACTTCGAGCGGGCCGACCTGCGCGGCGCGGACTTCCGTGGGGCCGTCGTCAACGGGTCCAATTTCATGGAAGCCGATCTCCGCCCCGGCCAGTTGATGATGGCCGGAACCGGGCGAAAAGACGGTCCTACGATCTCCAACCGTCATGGCAACGGGATCGTGTCCCCGGTAGTGGTGTAGGAGACCGTTGACCGCCCCGCCGGAGCGACCGCCAAGAGTCTGGCGCAGGCGGGCGGTTAGCGGCCACCGCGGCGATTCTGGGTAGGGTTGGGTTGCAACACGCAACTCTGACCCGAGGATCGCCACGATGACCGAAGATAGGATCGCCCTTCGCACGCTTCTGGAGAAGGGCTCCGATGCGACATTCCTGCGCGAGATGATTGGCTTCGCCGCCCAGCGCCTGATGGAGCTGGAGACCGAAGCCCTGTGTGGCGCCGGGCACGGCGAACGCAGCGCCGAGCGGCTCAATCGGCGCAACGGCTACCGCGACCGGGACTGGGAGACCCGCGCGGGCACCGTCGAGCTTCGCATCCCGAAGCTGCGGCGCGGCAGCTACTTTCCGGGCTTCCTCGAACCGCGCCGCCTGGCCGAGAAGGCGCTGACCGCCGTGGTCCAGGAAGCCTACGTCCAGGGCATCTCGACCCGCTCGGTCGACGACCTGGTCAAGGCCATGGGGATGGAGGGCATCTCCAAGAGCCAGGTCTCGCGCCTGTGCGGCGAGATCGACGAGCGGGTGCAGACCTTCCTGAGCCGTCCGATCGAGGGCGAGTGGCCCTATGTCTGGCTGGATGCCACTTACGTCAAGGCGCGGCGCGACCATCACATCGTCTCGGTCGCGGTCATCGTCGCGGTCGGCGTCAACACCGACGGACGGCGCGGGGTGCTCGGCATGACCGTCGGCCACAGCGAGGCCGAGCCGTTCTGGGTCGAGTTCCTGCGCTCGCTCGCGCGCCGCGGCCTGCGCGGCGTAAAGCTGGTGATCTCGGATGCGCACGAAGGGCTCAAGGCCGCCGTCGTCAAGATCCTGGGCGCCACCTGGCAGCGCTGCCGCGTCCACTTCATGCGCAACGCGCTCGCCTACGCCGGCAAGACCCAGCGCCGCATCGTCTCCGCCTGGGTCGGCACAGCCTTCGCCCAAGACGACGCGGCGGCAGCGCGCAAGCAATGGCGCGAGGTCGCGGACCAGGCCCGACCGCGCGTTCCCAAGCTCGCGGCGCTGATGGACCAGGCCGAGGCCGACGTGCTGGCCTACATGGGCTTCCCGGCTCCGCATCGCGCCAAGCTGCACAGCACCAACCCGCTCGAGCGGCTCAACGGCGAGATCAAGCGACGCAGCGAGGTCGTCGGCATCTTCCCCAACGAGGCTGCCGTTGTCCGATTGATCGGCGCCTTGCTGCTCGAACAGAACGACGAATGGGCCGTTCAGCGCGCGCGCTACATAAGCCTGGAAACCATCGCTCCGCTGAGCGATCATCCCATGGTCAGCCTGCCCACCGTGGCAGCCTGATCGACCAACCGACCCTGCCAAGGGTCGCCGCTCCTACACCACTACCGGGGACACGACCG
>VGES01000003.1 GCA_016869765.1 Alphaproteobacteria bacterium | reverse complement strand
TCAAGCCCGCTTTCAAGCGGAAATGGATCCCCTTGGTACTCTGGCTACCGATCATGTTGCGAACCACGGAAAGGGGACCCCTTCCGGTGCCAGGATCAAAGAGCGCCATTTCTCGGGCGCGGAAGAGGTAGGGGTTGTGGGCAGGGTCACACGGAACCGCGGCCGTCGCGCCCGTCGTAAGAAGATCGATCAGATGCACTGGCCACGCGAGGGGCGTATCGATTGCAATCGTGATCTGATTTCCGGCTATCGGTTTCACTCCGCAGAGATCAAGGACCGCGTCGACTAGTTCGCGCCCGGCAAGCGTAACGAGTTTTTCCCGCAGATTGCCCCGCCACGGCTCGCCAATAATTCTCAGCTTATGGCCTGACCCAGCGAGCAAACACACGGCGTCGCGACTTTTGGGATTGCGATCGCAATTCCACCCTCCGACGTCCCATCCAAGAAAAAACTCGCCCATCGCGATTACACACTATAGTTGATAAACTCAGAGTATGTATTCCGCTGACCTCTGCGCATGGACATGCGCAGACTCGTCGGCAGGAACGTGAGGCGGGCGAGGCAGAAAAAGGGGCTGACCCAGGAACAGTTCGCGGAACTGTCGGGTTTCAGTCAGCAGTACATCAGCAGCCTGGAACAGGGCCGGCGGAACCCGACCATCGTGACGATCTACGAGCTGGCGACGGCGCTAGGCGTCAGCCATATAGAATTGGTGAAGCCACGATAGCAAGGGCGCCCGAGGAACCACTGCAACGAAATCGCGCACGTTACCCGCCCGTTAGAGGCAATCAATGACTGATCACAAGGTCGAGTTTGACGATCCGTCGATTCCTGAGTTTCGGTACTGGGATAGCTTCGGTCGATTCTCGAAGCGAGTGCAACAGGGTGCACGGCATATTCTTGCCGAAATAGACAGGGCGTTTCTAGACACGGTTCTAGCGACGTCGACACGCCGAAAGATAAATTTGAAGCCAAATCACCCCTTGTTTCGAGCGCGCAAGGGTTTTGTTCGGCGACCGGTATATGACGAGGAGAGAATTGCCTATGAAGAACCTGCGCCATTTGGCCGCGATGAGATGAAACCGCTCGAAGATCGGTCGCCGGAAGGACGCGTCAATCCGAAGGGAGTGCCCGTACTTTATCTGTCGACGACGCGGGAAACAGCGATGTCGGAAATTCGTCCGTAAATTGGTGACTACATCTCACTTGGACAATTCCACACCGCTCGCGAGTTAGTTCTAATGAACTGCTCAAAACATCACGCCGAGAGTCCAGCCGAGCACCTTTTTTTCGGTAGAAACTCAACCCCAGAAGAACGCGAGCGGGCCGTGTGGGCGGCAATCGACAGGTCGTTTTCTAGCCCCGCCAACGCGGCGGAGGACACATCAGAATATCTTCCAACCCAAATCCTCGCTGAGCTTTTCCGAAAGGAAGGCTTCGATGGGATCCTCTACAAGAGCAAATTCGGCGAGAAGGGGTTCAATGTGGCTCTATTCAAACTCTCCGATGCGCGACTTGTCATGTGTGAACTCAATGAACTGAAGGAGGTCCAATACAAGTTTGAGATGGCGGGCAACCCGTACCTTGTCGCTGACCCAGACACGACCAAACAAGAAAATAGAACGTAACTGACCGCATAACGGGGCGCATCGCTGGCTAGTACGACCCTAACCTGTAACCAGGAAGTAACCGCGGCCTTCCAGCACTTGTCAGCGGGCGCCAGAAATATCCGTCCCAATGGCCAAGAGACCCCTTGGAGCGCGCGGATTTCGGCCATCTTTTGAGTTGGGAGAACTGGAGCGGGCGATGAGATTCGAACTCACGACCCTAACCTTGGCAAGGTTATGCTCTACCCCTGAGCTACGCCCGCAACCGGTTCAGGGGCGCACACATACTGCCAAGAAGCCGGATTGGCAAGATTTCCCAGCAGGTCCAGGGCGCGACACGCCGACCAATCCGGGCCAAGCGCCTCAACGCAGCGGGAAACGGACAGGCGACATGCCGAACTGGCGGAACCACCAGCCCGTGTAGCGGCGCAACTAGTTGAGGTCGTGTTGAAGCTGCGCCACCAAAATGAGAAACCGCGTGGGCACCCCATCGTCGTCCTCGTCACTGACGAGCGTGAGAAATGCGCTGCGTCCTGGCGGTTCGTGATTCGGTGCGATCAGGCCGTGGTGCGGCGCTGCGCAACAGAGATCGAACCAATCGTTGAACGCGTCGGCCCGAGCCGGAACCGCGTACGACAACCAAAGGGCCAACAGAGCCCAACACCCCATCCGTTTCATCGCTCGCCCCCAAACGAGTCGATCGCCGCGGCCGCCGCCCCTGACCGCTACGAACTACGTTAAACTTCGCCGCGTAGCGTATAGATTCCTCTAGTCGATTCCGAGTCCCTATGAATCAGGATGAAGTAAGGTTAACGGACCTATTGGGTCGACTCGGGATCGCCACCACTACTTATCGGCACCCGCCGGTTTTCACCGTCGAAGAAAATCGGCGGCACCGGGGATCGCTTCCCGGCGGACATTGCAAATGCCTGTTCCTCGCCGACAAACACGAGCGACTTTGGCTGGTCGTTGCGCTCGAAGACCAACGCCTCGACCTCAAGATGCTCGCCAAACAGCTCGACGCTGGGAGGTTCTCGTTCGGTAACGCGACGCTGCTGCATGAGGTGCTGGGCGTGGTGCCCGGCGCAGTGACCCCGTTCGCCGCGATGAACGACGGTACGAGGCGCGTCCGGATCGTGCTCGATCGCACCATGTTGAACCACCGGCCGCTTCACTACCACCCGCTCCACAACGCGGCGACAACGGCCATTGCGCCGGAGGATCTCGTCCGGTTTCTCGAGGCTGTCGGGCACCCGCCGCTGGTTGTTGAACTGCCAACGGCTGGCGAAGCCGGTAGAAAACCGGCACCCCAGTAGCTATGTTCTGGGCGGGCCCGCTACGCCGCACGGTGCAGGCGGACCCCAATGGACGAGTTCAGGAAAGCGAGTATGGCGGAGCCCCTCATCGGTCAGGCGTCCGTGGCGCCGGATATCATCAAGGACAGCGACACACGCAACTTCGTCGCCGACGTCATCCAAAAATCACGCGAGACGCCGGTCATCGTCGATTTCTGGGCGCCGTGGTGCGGGCCCTGCAAGACCCTGGGTCCGATCATCGAGAAGGTGGTCAAGGCGGCAGGCGGCAAAGTGCGTCTCGTCAAGATCAACATCGACGACAACCCGCAACTCGCCCAGCAACTGCAAATTCAGTCGATCCCGGCGGTCTACGCGTTCCACCAGGGCCAACCCGTCGACGGCTTCGTCGGTGCGCTGCCTGAGAGCCAGGTCAAGGCCTTCATCGAGCGCCTGACCGGCACGATCGGACCCTCGCCCGTGGAACAGGCGCTGGAGGCTGCCAAAGCCGCGGTCGCGGCCAACGATCACGGCGCCGCCGCCAACATCTTCGGCCAGGTCCTGCGCCATGAACCGGGCAATCCCGTGGCGCTCGCCGGGCTCGCGCGTTGCTATCTGGCGCGCAAGGACGTCGCCAATGCCAAAAAGACCCTGGCGCTGACGCCCAAAGAGCATGCCGATCACCCCGATGTGGCCGCGGCCAAAACGGCACTACAGCTTGCCGAAGACCTGGCCCAAAAGGCGGGCGATCTCGGCAAGTTGTCGGCCGCTGTCGCCGCCAATCCAACGGATCTCAAGGCGCGTTTCGACCTCGGCAATGCTCAGTTGGCCGGTGGCGACCACGCGGCCGCGATCGACTCCTTCCTCGACGTCATCAAGCGCAACAACGCTTGGAACGAGGGTGCTGCCCGCGCCCAACTGATCAAGATCTTCGAGGTGCTCGGGCCCAAGCACGAACTCACGACCAGCGGTCGGCGGCGCCTTTCGGCGATCCTGTTCTCATGACCGAACGCCGGGCCGCATCGAGCCAGGAGCTTCCGTCCTCGATCGGCCTGTTCCCGCTTCCGGGCATCTTGCTTTTGCCCGGCGCCAATCTGCCGTTGCACATCTTCGAGCCGCGCTACCGCGACCTCGTGCGTGATGCGCTCGGCCGCGGCCGGCTTATCGGAATGATTCAGCCGCTCGATCCGGAGGATCGCTCGCCTGCACCCGCTCTCTATCCCGTCGGCTGCGTCGGGCGCATGACGTCGTTCCGGGAAACCGAGGATGGACGCTTCTACATCTCGCTCACGGGGGTCAGCCGATTTCGCATCGTCCGCGAGTTGGCCGCCGACACGCTCTATCGCCAGGCCGACGTGAGCTGGGCAGGGTTCGCCAAGGACCTCAACGATCAAGAGGATGTCGTCATCGACCGGGAGCAACTGATGCCGGTGTTGCGCGAGTTCTTCCGCCAACACACGGTCAAGGTCGACTGGGACGCGCTCGCCCAGGTTCCCAACCACGCCCTGGTGCGCTCGCTCGCCATGACCTGCCCGTTTGCGCCGCGCGAGCGCCAGGCGCTGCTCGAGGCGGCGTCTTGGACCGAGCGCGGCACGATGATCCTGACGCTGCTGCAAATGGCGGTTCGCCAGACCGGTGGCAGCGAAAAAACCGTGCTGCAGTAGCGAGAAGGTGTGCCATGGCCGAGCCGGCCGACGTCGACCCCAAGTTGCTCGAAATCCTGGTCTGCCCGCTGACCAAGCAGCCCCTGCGCTACGATCGCGCCAAGCAAGAGCTGATCAGCGATACCGCGAGGCTCGCCTACCCGATTCGCGACGGCATTCCCATCATGTTGGTCGAGGAAGCGCGCAAGCTCGACGAGGATTCGCCCGTCGGCCGATGAGCGCCGCGCCGCCGCAACCGACCGAAATCCGCTACGTCACCCGTGAAAAGACGTTGCACGTGACGTTCGACGACGGCGTGTGTTTCGCACTCGCCGCCGAATACCTGCGGGTCGAGAGTCCCTCGGCCGAGGTTCAAGGTCACAACCCCTCGGAAAGAATCCTCGTCCCCGGCAAGCGCTATGTCTCGATCACGGCCGTCGAGCCGATCGGCAACTACGCCGTGCGCCTGGTGTTCAACGACGGTCACGATACGGGACTCTACTCCTGGTCCTATCTTTACGAACTTGGCCGTGATCATGGCGTGCGTTGGCCACGCTATATCGACGCAATCGAAGCTCGCAACCTGTCACGGGAACTCGGGTAGGCGACGCCGGGCCCTACGGGCCGACAATGGCTAAGGCGATTCGCCGCGCGCCAGGCTCGGCAGGTTGCCGCCCGAGCCGCGGGCGTAGCCCATGAAGGCACGCTTCACGCCAGGCAGTCGATCGACCGCCGCGAGGCCCAGGCCGCGGAGACCACGCAACCAAAGCCGGTCGTTCGAGAACAGACGGTTGAGCCCGTCGGTCGCGGCGAACATCGCAAGATTGGCGCCCCGTCGCTGTCGCTCATAGCGCTCGAGCACATCGCGGGCGCCGAGGTCCTCGCCCCGTCGTCGGGCGTCGACCAGCACATCGAGCAGCGTCGCCGCGTCTCGAAACGCGAGGTTGAGATTTTGTCCGGCGAGCGGATGCAGCGTGTGTGCCGAATCGCCGAGAAGCGCGAGTCGGGGCGCCACGTAGCGACGCGCCAAACGCAGCCGTAGTGGGTAGGACCAGATCGGACCGCTGGATTCGACGGTGCCGAGGAAATCTCCGAAGCGGGTCCGCAGTTCGCGATCGAAATCCGGGCGCTCGAGCGCGAGGAGTGCCCGCGCGGTTTCCGGTTGTTCGACCCAGACCAGCGACGAGCGGTTGCCGCGGAGCGGCAGGATCGCGAACGGCCCGGGCGCCCGGAAGTGTTCGTGGGCGATGCCGCGATGCGGGCGTTCGTGGACGACGGTGGTCACGATGGCGATCTGTCCATAATCCCACTTCGTGACGGCAATCCCCGCCCGCGTGCGTAGCGGGGAATTGGCGCCGTCGGCCGCGACGATGAGCGGGGCGCGCAGTCGACGACCGTCGGCGAGGGTGACGATGCCGGAATAGGCATCGCGCGTATCCTGTTCGACGCTGGCCGGCGCCAGGAATCGAACACCGGAACGTGCCACGGCATCGTGCAATGCGCGCCGCAGGTGACGACTTTCGACCAACCAGCCCAACGGATCGGGCCCAAGATCATCGTGGACGTAGTGCAGGAAGAACGGCGATCGTTCCTCGGACACGCGAATCGCCAGGATGGGTTCGGCATCGTTGTCCAAAGCCGACCACACGCCCATGGTTTCGAGGATGCGCTTCGTGCCGTAGCTGAACGCAAACGCCCGGCCGTCGAACGGCTCGGCGGCCAGCGTCTTGGGCGCCTCGCGGTCGATCAGGACGGGGCTCAGACCGGCGCTCGCCGTCATGGCGGCGAACGTCGTCCCGACCGCGCCGCCGCCAACGATGATCACATCCGCGCCGATGACGTGCTCGGTCATCCGTCCATGTGGCTCGGCCGGTCCGAAAAAGTCCAGACCGGCAGATGCTCAGGAATTGGGCAGCGCTACCTGCTTGCCCATCCGTTAGGCAGGTTCCTGAGAATCGATCCGGCCTGGACGCGCATTTATTAACAATTTCAATGCCTTATTTGGGTGGCCGCCGCGGCACGAATCTCGCAAAGAGGCGTACCAACGCCAGGAGGATGCCATGCGACGAATTGCCATCGTTGGGGTGCTGTTGCCCCTGCTCGGTGCCGGTGCCACCGCATGGGCCCATGACGATGCGCCGCCCATCAACTCGGGGGACACGGCGTGGATGCTGGTCGCGACCGCCCTCGTCCTGATGATGACGCTGCCCGGCGTGGCGTTGTTCTACGCCGGTATGGTGCGCAGGAAAAATGTGCTGGCGACCATGATGCAGAGCGTCGCGATTGCCAGTCTCGTCACCGTGCTCTGGATGGTCGCCGGCTACAGCCTGGCGTTCACGGAGGGCGGCCCGGTGCTCGGCGATCTGTCGCGGGTCTTCCTGATCGGAATCGATACGCATACGGTGCACAGTCTCGCCAAGACCGTCCCCGAGGGTGTCTACCTGACGTTTCAGCTGACTTTTGCCGTCATCACCTGTGCGCTGATCGCCGGCGCAGTGGCCGACCGGATGAAATTCTCGGCTCTGCTCGTGTTCATCGGCGTTTGGCTGTTGGTGGTTTATGTCCCGGTGGCGCACTGGGTGTGGGTCGGCGGATTCCTCGCTTCGGCAGGGGTGCTCGACTACGCCGGGGGGACGGTCGTGCACATCAATGCGGGCATCGCCGGTCTGGTCGCGGCCCTCATGCTCGGCAGGCGTCGTGGTTATGGCAGCGAGAACATGGCGCCCCACAACCTGTCCTTGGCCGTCATCGGCGCCGGCCTTCTTTGGGTCGGCTGGTTCGGATTCAACGCCGGATCGGCGGTCGCCGCCGACGGACGGGCTGGCATGGCGATGGCGGTGACCCAGATCGCCGCCGCGGCCGCGGCGCTGTCCTGGATGACGGCGGAATGGGTCGTCCGGGGGAGGCCCTCCGTCCTCGGCATCGCGTCGGGGGCCGTGGCGGGCCTCGTGGCGATCACGCCGGCCTCGGGTTTCGTGTTGCCCTCCGGCGCGTTGGCGATCGGGCTCATCGCCGGCGCCGTCTGCTTCTGGGCGGCGACGTCGCTCAAGCGACGATTGGGTTATGACGATTCGCTCGATGTCTTCGGCGTCCACGCCGTGGGCGGTATCGTCGGGGCGCTGTTGACCGGCGTATTCGCGGTCGGAGCGGTCTCGGCCACGGCCGATTCGCCCGACGGCCTCACAGGCTGGATCGACGGCAATCCGGAGCAGTTGCTCGTGCAACTCTATGGTGTCGCCGTCACCGTGGCCTACTCCGGTATCGCCTCGGCCATCCTGTTCCTACTCGTCGACAAAGTGATGGGCGCGCGTGTCTCCGAGGATGAGGAGCGCGAGGGGCTCGACCTCGCGTTGCACGGCGAAAGTCTCCATTAGGCGGGTCTCGGCCCGCGTTCCTGGCGCCAAAAAACGCCCCGCGGCCGGGCTCCGCGAGTGCGGGGCCGGGGCCTTGTGCTATGGGCCCTCGTTGCCATAGAATATTTTGTTATTTTATTAATAGTTAGCAGCCTTTCTTAAGGCGCTGCATGCTCAACCCTCGTTTTGCCGCTCTGGGCGACAATCCCTTCGAGCGGCTCAATCGTCTGCTCGCGGGGATCAGTCCGGGCGCCAACCCGATTCTGATGTCGCTGGGCGAACCGCAGCACCCGCCCCCGGATTTCGTGGGCGAGGTGCTGTACGCGCACCGCCATCTCTATGGAAAGTACCCACCGCTCGGCGGCACGCCGGAGTTCCTCGAAGCCGTCGCGGCGTGGTTGCGGCGCCGTTTCGCGTTGCCGGACGCAGCGGTCGTGCCGGCGCGCCACATCCTCCCTCTGTCGGGCACCCGGGAAGGGCTTTTCCTCGCGCCACAGATCGCGGTGCCCGCTGAGAAGGCCGGTGCCCGGCCCGCGGCGCTAATGCCCAACCCGTTCTATCACGCCTACGCCGGGGCGGCGGTCGCCGCTGGGGCCGAACCCATTTATCTCGCGACACGACGCGAGACCAACTTCCTGCCCGACCTCGAGACCCTGGCGCCGGCCCTGCTCGATCGCACGGCAGTGTTCTACCTATGCTCGCCCGCCAACCCGCAGGGCACCGTCGCCGACCTCGACTATTTGCGTCGCCTGGTTCGCTTGGCCCACGAGCACGACTTCGTGCTCTTGATCGACGAGTGTTACGCCGAGATCTATCTCGACGCTCCGCCGCCGAGCGCCCTGCAGGCGGCCATCGCCGAAACCGGGAACTTCGAGCGCGTGCTCGTGTTTCACTCGCTCTCGAAACGCTCGAACGCGCCCGGCCTGCGTTCCGGTTTCGTCGCGGGCGATGAGACTCTGATCGGACGTTTCCGAACCTTGCGCAGCTATGGCGGCGCACTGCCGTCCTTCCCCGTGCTCGCGGCTTCGACCGCGTTGTGGCGCGACGAGGCCCACGTCGAACACAACCGCGCGCTCTACCGTCGGAAGTTCGCGATCGCCGAACGCATACTCGGCAATCGCTTCGGGTTCTACCGCCCAGCCGGTGGGTTCTTCCTGTGGCTCGACGTGGGCGACTCGGAGAATGCCGCCAAACATCTGTGGACGAGCGCCGGCGTCAAAGTCTTGCCCGGCGCCTACCTCGCCCGGGAACGGGCGGGAGAAGAAAACCCCGGTGCGCCATACATTCGCCTCGCTTTGGTGCACGATGATCGCGACACGGAACAAGCCCTCCGTCGCGTCGCCGAGGCGTTTTGAGGAAGCTCATGTCCAGTCGCGAATCCTTTCTGCCCCAGGGCGCCAACGAATTCCTGCGTCGGCGTTTTGCCGAACTGGTCGGCGCCACCCTCGGTGTCCTGGCGTTGCTGCTCGCCGCCGCCCTGATCTCGTATTCGAGCGCCGATCCCAGTCTCAACAACGCCACGGGGACCGCGCCGCGGAATTGGCTCGGCAACGCGGGGGCCTACGTCGCGGACCTGGCGCTACAACTGTTGGGTGGGGCCGCCCTGTTGGTCGTCCCGGCGCTGGCCGCCTGGGCCTGGCGACTGCTGTCCCACCGCGGCCTGCCGTTCTCCTGGATCCATCCCGTATTTCTCCTCTTCAGCCTGGTGCTCGCGACGATTCTCGCGGCTAGCGTCGGTCCGACGCTTGGCTGGAATGCGACCGACAACCTCGGTGGGTTCGTGGGCGGCGTGCTGCTCGACCGTTTGCAAGCCCTTGGCCGATGGAGCGGTGCCGATCTGCCGGTGTTCCTCTATGCCGCGTTTGCCGCGGTATTGCTCGTTCCCGTCCTTGCCGTGGCCTTCGCCCTGTCCCGTGGCGAATGGGGGGCAATGTCGCGTCGTACGTGGTGGACGATGGTCAAACTCTGGCTGCTCGGTCGTGGGGCCGCGCGCATCGCCCAATCGGCGGCGGCGGCGTCCGGCAAACGCCTGGTCGAGTTGTCACGACGCGAACGGGTCGAGCCCAAGCTCTTTGGCAGCGGCGGGGCGATCGAAACCGAGAACGAACCCCGCCTCGATGGCGACGGAGCGGCGCGCGAACCACTGGTCATCGAGCCCTCCCTGCGCGGCGACCCGGTCACCCACGCCGAGCCGGACGAAGCGGCCGCGAAACGGGTGACGCCGCGCCTACCGCGACCGGCGCGCAGCCGTCGTGAAGCCGCAGAAGCACAACCCGCGCTCAACCTCGAAGACGATTTCCAGTTGCCGACCCTCAATCTGCTGGCGATCCCCAAGGAGACCGGACGGTCTTCGGCCGTCAACGAAGAGGCCCTGGAACAGAACGCCCGCATGTTGGAGGCGGTGCTGGACGACTTCGGCGTCAAGGGCGAGATCACCAAGGTTCGCCCGGGCCCCGTCGTGACGCTTTATGAACTCGAACCCGCGCGCGGCACCAAGACCTCGCGGGTCATCGGCCTTTCCGACGACATCGCGCGCTCGATGAGCGCCGTTTCGGTGCGCGTCGCTGTGATTCCCGGTCACAACGCGATCGGCATCGAGTTGCCCAACTCGCGCCGCGAGACCGTATTTCTGCGTGAGCTCCTGTCGACGCCCGAATACGAGAACACCGGGGCCAGCCTGCCGCTGGCCCTCGGCAAGGACATCGGCGGAGCGCCGATCGTCGCCGACCTGACGCGTATGCCCCACCTGCTGGTGGCCGGAACCACCGGCTCGGGCAAGTCGGTCGCCGTCAATTCGATGATCCTTTCGATCCTGTACCGCCTACGACCCGATCAATGCCGGCTGATCATGATCGATCCGAAGATGCTCGAGCTGTCGGTGTACGACCACATCCCGCACCTGTTGGCGCCGGTGGTGACCGAGCCGGGACGTGCCGTTGTCGCGCTCAAATGGGCGGTGCGCGAGATGGAGGCCCGCTATCGCGCGATGTCGCAACTCGGCGTGCGCAACATCACCGGCTACAACCAGCGTCTCGCCGAGGCCAAGAAGATGGGCGAGGTGTTGAAACGCACGGTTCAGACCGGCTTCGACGAGACCTCGGGCGAGCCCATTTTCGAGGAACAAACGCTCGACCTCGAGCCGATGCCCTTCATCATCGTCGTCGTCGACGAAATGGCCGATCTGATGCTGATCGCCGGCAAGGAGATCGAAGCCTCGGTCCAGCGCCTGGCGCAGATGGCGCGCGCCGCGGGCATTCATCTGATCATGGCGACGCAACGGCCCTCGGTCGACGTCATCACCGGCACGATCAAAGCCAATTTCCCGACCAGGATAAGCTTCCAGGTCACCTCGAAGATCGATTCGCGGACCATCCTGGGCGAATCGGGCGCCGAAACCCTGTTGGGCTCGGGCGACATGCTTTACATGCAGAGCGGCGGCAAGATCACCCGCGTCCACGGACCATTTGTCAGCGACGGAGAGGTCGAGGCGATCGTCCAGTACCTGCGCAAGCAGGGAGAACCCAAGTACATCGACGGGGTCACCGACGAACCCGAGGATCCCCGCCCTTCGCTCGGCGAGAGTCCCTCGGATGACCCGTTGTTCGACCAGGCGGTCGACTTGGTGTGCCGTGAGGGCAAGTGCTCGACCAGTTTCGTTCAACGCCACCTCCAGATCGGCTATAACCGCGCCGCGCGCATCGTCGAGCGAATGGAGGCCGAGGGCATGGTCAGCCAGGCCAACCACGTCGGCAAGCGCGAGGTGCTGGCACGGGTAATTCGCAAAGACGAGGAATGAACGGGCGCGGCGGGCAGGACGGCGACCGAGGCTGGACGCGACGATGCATCGTGGCGGCCCTGCTGCTGCTCGGGAGCCTTGCGGCGGGCGCGCCGATGATGGCGGCCAACCTGGCCAATCTCCCGGTCGAGGACCGCAACGACCTCGGCCGCATCGCCGAATTGCTCAACGGGATTCGCAGCCTGCAGGCGGAATTCGCTCAATACAGCGACAACGGCGAGCAGGCGAACGGGCTGTTTTACCTGGAGCGACCGGGTCGGCTGCGCTTCGAATATGCCCCGCCCTCGCCGATCCTGCTCGTCGGCACCGGCCGAACCCTGGTGTTCTACGATGCCCAGGTCGACCAGGTGTCCTATCTGCCGATCGGCGAGTCGCCCCTCGCGTTCCTGCTGGCCGACCGCTTCAGCTTCGAACGGGACGACGTGCGAATCGAGCGTATCGAGCGGCGCCCTGGGGTCTTGGCGGTGACCGTAGCGAGCGAGACATCACCCAACGACGGGGCCGTCACCATGGTGTTTTCCGACCAGCCGCTCCAGTTCCGGCAATGGCACGTGCGGGATGCCCGGGGAATCACGACGACCGTGGCCTTGAGCAACGTCCGCACCAACCTGCCGCTCGACCGCAAATTGTTCCAATTCGTCGACCCCAACCCGTTCCGCAATCAGGCGGCCCCGAGCTTGCCTTGATGGCGGTTTGTCCCTCTAATCGGCCGCTCTGGACGTGATGCGAGGCAGCACCCGGGTCTTTGCCATGGACCGCGCCAATACTCGGAAACCGTTGATCGGCGTTCCCGCCGGCGTGCTCGAGGTCCGTCGCGGCATGGCCATGCATGCCACGGGTGAACGCACCATCGACGCGCTCGTCGCCCTGGCCGACGCGACGCCCGTGATCATTCCGGCTCTCGGCGATCGATTGAACCCCGCGGACGTCCTCGATGGCCTCGATGGTCTGGTGCTTACCGGCGGCGTGAGCAATATCGAGCCGCACCATTACGAGGGTGCGCCCGCTCGATTCGGTGACGTGCACGACCCGAAGCGCGACTCGACGACGTTGCCGCTGGTTCGCGCCGCCGTCGATCTCGCGGTACCCTTGCTGGCCATCTGCCGCGGCTGCCAAGAATTGAACGTAGCGTTCGGCGGTACGCTGCACCAGTTCCTGCATGAGGTGCCGGGGCGCTTCGACCATCGCCGCGACCGCACCAAGCCACTCGACTGGGTGGCCAAACCCGCTCACGCGGTGTCGGTGCGTCGCGGCGGACCGCTCGAGGCAATCGTCGGTGGCTGCAAGGCCGAGGTCAATTCTCTGCATGGCCAAGGGATCGACGACGTCGGTTGTGGCCTCGACGTCGAAGCGGTGGCCGAGGACACGACGATCGAGGCGGTCAGCGTCAACGGCGCCCGAACATTCACGCTCGGCGTGCAATGGCACCCGGAACTGATGGCGAGCAGCGACCCGCTTTCGCGGGCGATTTTTGCCGCGTTGGGCGAGGCGGCGCGTACCCGCGCTGCCCAACGTCGCTGAAATGAGCGAACGCGACGATGATTCCGAGGTCGACCCCGACGACCCACAGATCCAGCGACTGACGATCGTCGCGCGTTTTTCGCGTCACGTCTTGAGCCTCGAATGGGGACGACGCCTCGGTAAACCGCTGTCCAAGGACGAGAGAGCGGACGCCCAGGCCTATCTCGATGCCGCGGGGTTTCCCGACGCCTCGATCGCCGTCGTCACCGATTGGCACGAAGCCGCGCATATCGCCGAGAATCCGAATTGGAACGATGGGTGGTGGGAGGCCGAGCAGCAGCTCCAGAGCGGTCTCGTGAGCCAGGCCGTCGCCGTCATCGACCAGAACGAACTCATCGATGCGCTCAACCACGTCGCGAGCCAGACCGCCGGGGCGGCCGTGGAAGCCATTGAAACGGCAGCGCAGCGTGCGGATTACCGCGAAGACAAGGCGCTCGGCGAAGAGGGTTCGTTCCTGACGGCGTTGTCCGGTTTTGCCGTCGCCTCGAGCTACCAGGCGGGGCTGGTCCTGGCCGCCGGGGCCGATGAACACCACCCGTTCTCGATCAAGTTCCGGCTGGTCGAAAGTGGGCGACTGCCGATCGGCGTCATCGGCAACACGTTCACGGTGTTCTGAATCCCCGCTTTGGATCGGGTACCCACGGCGACGCTTGGCGCCCGCGGCGGGCGCCTTCCGATCGACGTCATCGGCTACACGTTTGCGGTGTCTTGTTCCGTCTGCGTTGGCGCGCCAGGCCGAGCGGGAACTATTCGGTGATGCGGCCGAGGGCGCGGGTGAGCTGCGAGGTCGTGCGATCCAGACGCGCTGCCAGTTCGCGCATGATCGCGAGGCCCATCGACGGGAACTCGCGGACCAGACGGAAGAACAGTTCCTTGCTGATCCGGAGCACGGTGACGTCGGAAAGCGCGCGCACCGTCGCCGTGCGTGGCACGTCGCACAGGATCGCGATTTCGCCCACCACCGAGTGCTTGCCGGCCTTGGCCACCGACGTCAGCTTGCCGCCGTTCTCGACCAACACATCGGCTTCACCGTCGATGATGATGAACGCCGCATCGCCCATGTCCCCTTGGCGGCACAAGTCCTGACCCTGACGGAACGTCAAGCGCTCGCTGGTGAACGCGAGCAGTTTGAGCTTCGATGGTTCGATGTTGGCGAACAGCGGGATGGTTCGCAGGAGTTCGACTTCGTCGTGCAGACTCACGGCATCCTCCTTAGGCGAGCATCTGGGCGATCCCGTTGCCCGAACCATTGAGTTCGGCGAACCGCCCTGCGGCAACGACTTTACCGCCCTTCATCACCAACACGCGATCAAAGCCGCCGGCCCGCTCGGCGTTGGGCATGGTCCACAACAGACAGCGGCCCTTGAACGCTTCGAGCAGTCGCTCGAGGATTCGCCCTTGCCCGGCCGGATCCACGGCCGAAAGCCCGTCATTGACGATCAAGAGGTCTGGCCGCTTGATCAGCGAGCGAGCCAGGATCAGTCGTTGACGCTGCGCCGGCGTCAACCGCGACCCGGCGACCCCGACCTGGAACGACAGACCGACCTCGACCACGGTGTCGTGCAGGCCGGCGGCTTGGACCACTTCGGCCATCAACGTGCCGACCCGTTGGGCCGATTCGGCTTCGCCATAGGCGATCTTCCCGAACAGGATGTTGTCCTGGAGGTTCGAAGCCGCGATGTACTTGATGCTGTCGTGGAAATCGACCGCCTGGCGCAGGTCGTCCGGCAGATTGTCCGCGAACACCTTGCGCGCTTTCAGGATGGCGTCCTGGAAATCCTTGTCGATGATGCCGAGGCGATGCCGCGCCTGAACCAGCAGGAACGGCAACGACATCAGGCGGCCGCGCTCTTCCGGCTTCAGTTGGTCGAGGTGTTCCTTGTCGGTGCGCGACAGGATCGCCTGGTACTCCGGCAGGTCTTCGGACTTGATGAACGAGAACTGCTGGAAGAATTCGTGGTCGGGCGGCAGGTCGGCGAACAGTTCGACCATCGTGGCGGCGACCTGGTGACCGGTCTGAACCATGCGTTGGGTCAACCCGGTCTTCTCCAGCACGCTGAGCACGTAGGCGTTTTCGCCCAGCCGGTCCATGTTGAACCCGTCGCCGATCGGTGTTCCGAACACGAGGTTCTCACCGACGGTCGCGTTTTCGTTGAACAGTGCCGGATCGAAGCGCTCGACCAGACGTGCCGTCGCCGCATCGCCATCGAGCCGCGCCTTGAACGCCGTCCGCGCCTTGAGGACCGCCTCGGCGGTCTGCGGATGGCTCTTGGGATCGATGGTGCCGCGAAGACCGAAGTTGTAGACGTCGTCGGTCAGTCCGACCTGTTCGAGGACATTGAGCGCAACCGAGGAGAGCTGCTTGGCCTCGCCGGCCCCCGCGGCCGCGTGATCGAGCCACACGCCGTGGTAGTCATCGAGAGAGTTGCCCGAACTGATCGTTTCGCTTCGGGTCGCCTCGTACTCCGCGTTTGCCACCGGGTTTGGATTCGGTCCCAGCAGTCGATGCTTGAGGCCGTAGTAGAGATTGTCGCCGATCGATGTGTTGAACACGAAACCGCCGGGACCGACGTAGGACATCCGCCGACCGGTGATCGCCTCGGGCGCCTTGACGACGTCATGACCACTCACCGAGATGGAACCCGCCGTCGGGTCGACGAGGTGAGCGATCAACTGCGCCAAGTACTCACGCCCGCTGCCCGATTGCCCGACCACCGCGACACGCTCGTCGAGCCCGAACTTGACGCTGAGTCCGTCGACCAACGCGACGTCCTGATCATCCTTGAGTGAGACATTGTTGGCGATCACCTCGCCTTTGAGCGGAGCAATCGTCGCCGGTTCCTCGTCGAGCAGACGCTCGTCGCGCAAGCCCGCCGGGTCGAACTGGGAGACCACCTGCTCGTATTTGATCCGGGCGTCTTCCTGGATCTGGTAGTTGTTGAGAATCTCCTTCCACGGGCCGGCCAGATCCTTTTGCGCCGAAACCGCGGCCAACAACGTCCCGATTTCCATCTGGCCCTTGATCACGAAATAGCCGCCGATGACATAGAACATCAGCGGCCCGAGTTGCTGGATCAGGTTGTTGAACGCTTTGATCGCGAACTTGCGCTCGTAAATCTTCAAGCGGACGCCATAGATCAAGCCGAGCCGTCGGCTGAAGTCGGCGCGTTCGTATCGTGAGGTGTCGTGAACGTGGACTTCCTCCACGCCTTGGACGACCTCGCCGATACGATCGGAGAGCGCGCGAACGTGGCGGACACGTTCTTTGCCGAGACGATTGACCTTGCGCTGTTGGCGCGGCGTCACCATCAACTGCACGGGGTAGAGCGCGATCGCGGCCAAACCCATCGCCCAGTTGTTGACGAACAGGAACGACAGGGTCACCAGCAACTGACCGCCGTTGAACACAGGAACCGCAAACGCATCGCCGATGAAACCGCCGAGGGCTTCGGTCTCGACCGCAATCATCGGGATGATCTCGCCCTGCGACATGTTGCGGAACGTCGCCTGCGGGAAGCGAAGAACCCGGCCGTAGAGTTGGAAGCGCAACCGGCGCAGCATGCGCTCGCCGGTGATCCCCTTGAACTTGTTGTTGATGTACTTGAAGTACTGGTTGGCCAGAATCACGCCGAGAAACAGCGCGCACAGGACAAACAGCCAGGGAATCTGTTCGACCTCGAACCCGAGCCCGAATTTGAAAAGCGTCGCTTCCTTGGGATAGGGCTTCTTGGCTTGAATCGCGTCGTTGACGATGCTCTTCGGAAGCTCGTATGACGCGTATTGTGCCGGCCAAGACGCAACTGCGAGAATTACAAGTAATATCTGGTCCTTGCGGCTATACCGCAAGATGTAGCGAAAAATGCTCTGTTCCATGATCGGCCGCCGCCCCACCACGGACTGAACAGCGCCCCAACCGCTGCAGCCCACCCCCCTACGAAGGCGAAAACTTAGCGATAAACGGCCGTTCTATAAACAAAATTCCTTCCGGCACCGAATCGCGCGTGCCATCATCCGCGCCGATGTCAAACAAGACCGCGACCACCGGCGCGCCGCCCGCGCGCGTCTTGATCTATAGCCACGACACGATGGGGCTTGGCCACCTGCGCCGATGCCGGACCATCGCGCACTCGCTGGTGGAACACTTCGACAACGTTTCGGTGCTGATCCTGTCGGGTTCACCGATCATCGGAAGCTTCGATTTTCGGGCGCGGGTCGATTTCGTGCGTGTGCCCGGTGTCGTCAAGCTCCGCAACGGCGAATACACCACCCTTAACCTCAATATCGACTTCGAGAAGACGATCGCGATGCGGGCGTCGATCATTCGCCATACGGCGGAAATTTTCGAACCCGACGTGTTCATCGTCGACAAGGAGCCTCTGGGACTGCGCGGCGAGGTGACCGATGCCCTCGAACAGCTCAAGAAACGGGGCACCAGGCTCGTGCTCGGCTTGCGCGACGTGATGGACGCTCCCACGCTCCTGGCCCCCGAATGGCAGCGCAAGAACGTCCTGCCGGCGCTGCGCACGCTATACGACGAGATTTGGGTCTACGGCCTGCCGCAGATGTGCGAGCCGCTCGCCGGCATGCCGGTGCCAAAGTCGGTGACCGACAAGATGAGCTACACCGGGTACTTGCGGCGCTCGGTGCCGATCCCCGGACCCGCCCGCACCGAAACCGCGGTTCGGCGCCAGCCCTACGTCCTCGTCACGCCTGGCGGCGGCGGCGATGGCGAAGATCTCGTCGAGTGGGTGCTCCGTGCCTACGAGAGCGACGTTTGGTTGCCCTATGGGGCCCTCATCGTCATGGGACCGTTCATGCAGCCCGAGCGGCAGGAAGAGTTCAAAGCGCGCGTGGCGCGGCTCAAGCGGGTCGAAGCGATCACCTTCGATGCCAACATGGAGGCTCTGGTGGCCAATGCCGCCGGTGTCGTCGCCATGGGCGGCTACAACACCTTCTGTGAGATCCTTTCGCTCGATAAGCGCGCCATCGTCGTGCCGCGCACGGAGCCGCGGCTGGAGCAGTACATCCGGGCGGCGCGGGCCCAAGAGGTGGGGCTGCTGCGCATGATCGAGAACACCGGGACGCTCGATCCCAAGACGATGATCGAGGCGCTCCGCGAGATGCCGCGTCAGCGCCTCCCTTCCGAGGTCGTGATCCCCGGCTTGCTCGAGGGCCTGGAGAGCGTCAACCGGCTCGTTCAGCCGTGGATCACCCACGAGCGGGTCGAAGCCGCCGAGCCAATTGCCGCGAGCGACAGCCTACGCCGCGCCTGAGCACCCCATGGCGCAACGGATCGCCTTCGTCCTCAAGGGCTACCCGCGCCTCTCCGAGACCTTTATCGCCCAGGAGATTCGGGCCCTCGAACAACGCGGTCTCGATGTCGCGATCGTCTCCTTGCGCCACCCGACGGATCGCAAGGTCCATCCGATTCACGCCGAGATACGTGCGCCGGTGCGTTATCTGCCGGAGTACCTCTATCGGGAGCCGATGCGAGTCTGGCGCGCCTGGCGGGAGGTTCGCCGGTGGCCTACGTACCGCGAGGCGCGCACACAGTGGCTGCGCGACTGGCGCCGGGATCCGACGCCCAATCGTGGTCGACGATTCGGTCAGGCCGTGGTGCTAGCCGCGGAGTTGGATCCCCGGATCACCCAGTTGCATGCTCATTTTCTGCACACACCGGCTTCGGTCGCACGTTACGCGGCGGCTTTGCGTCGGCTCCCATGGTCCTGTTCCGCCCACGCCAAGGACATCTGGACGACCCCGGAATGGGAAAAGCGCGAGAAGCTGGTTTCCTGCCAGTGGCTGGTAACCTGCACCGCTGTGAACCATGCGCATCTGGCGGCGTTGGCGCCGGCCGGACGTGTCCTGCTGGCCTACCACGGGTTCGATCCAAGTCGTTTTCCCGCACCCGAGTCCCGACGCGTAGATCCGTCCCGACCCGCAGTCCTGCTGTCGGTCGGCCGAGCCGTCGCCAAGAAAGGGTATGACGACCTGATCGCCGCCCTCGCGCTTTTGCCGCGCGATCGCCGCTGGCGTTTCGTCCACGTCGGCGGCGGCCGCCTGCGACCGCGACTCCAGCGCCTCGCGCGCAGGTTGGGGGTTGCCGATCGCATCGAGTGGCGCGGTGCCATGGCGCAGGACGAGTTGCTCGCAGTCTATCGCCAGGCCGACATCTTCGTGCTGGCGAGCAAGGTCGCGGCGGACGGTGACCGAGACGGCCTCCCAAACGTCCTGATGGAGGCCATGAGCCAGGGGCTCCCGTGTATCGCCACTCGGGTCTCCGCCATTCCCGAACTGATCCAAGACGGTGTCAGCGGTTTGCTCGTCTCGCCGGTCGATCCTCGCGCGCTCGCGCGCGCCCTCGAAGACCTGATGGCCGACCCCACACGACAGCAAACCCTCGGCGAGGCGGGGGCGAGCCGGGTACGCGCGGCCTTTGCCATGGGTGAGGGAATCGATCGCATCGCCCGACAGTTCGGCATCGATCGCCGCGCCGCCGCGGAGTAGCCCCTGCACATCGCGTTCTACGCCCCGATGAAGTCGCCGTTTCACCCCGTGCCGTCGGGCGACCGTCGTGTCGGGCGGCTCTACCTCGAGGCGCTTCGACAAGCCGGCCACCGTTGTGAGGTCGTGAGCGATCTCCGCACCCACCTCCAAGAACCAACCCCGGCACGTCTTGCGGATCGTCGCCGACAGGCGGCCATCGAGGTCGCGCGACTCTCGGACGAGTTCGACCGCGGGGCTCGCCAACGCCCGGATCTCTGGTTCACCTATCACCTGTACTACAAAGCGCCCGATTGGATCGGGCCACCGGTCTGCCAGGCGCTGGGCATCGCCTATGTCGTGGCCGAGGCCTCCTATGCGCCCAAACGGGCCGGCGGACCATGGGACGCCGGTCATCGTGCGACGCGCGAGGCCTTGATGATGGCCGACGCGGTCTTGAGCCCGACCAAACTCGACATGGCGTGCGTGCAACCCCTGCTCGCCCCGGGGGCATGCCATACCTTGGTTCCACCGTTCCTCGACCCGACCTCCCTCGCGGCAGCCGCCGGTCAACGCAAGTTGCATCGGCAGCATGTCGGCCGCACTTTGGATCTCCGCGGCGATCGACCGCGCTTGCTCGCCGTGGCGATGATGCGCGATGGCGCGAAGCTCGAGTCCTACCGCCTGCTCGCCCACGCCTTGGGCCTTATCGCCGACCGACCCTGGGATCTCATCGTCGTCGGGGACGGGCCTGCCGCACCACAGGTTCGCGATGCCTTCGCCGCCCTCGGCCCGCGGGTCCGGTGGGTCGGCGCGGTCCCCGAGTCGGAGCTTCCGGCCTATTACGCATCGAGCGACATTTACGTCTGGCCGGCGGTGCACGAGGCCTACGGCATGGCGATCCTGGAGGCGCAGGCCGCCGGTTTGCCCGCGGTTCTGGGCGATGTCCGCGGCGTACCGGACGTGGTCGAACGCGACCGCACCGCTTTGCTCGTCCCCGAGGGGAACGTGCAGGATCTCGCCGGGGCCATGCGGCGACTGCTCGACGACGAGCCGCGCCGGCGCGAAATGGGTCGCGCCGCCCTCGAGTTCGTGGCGAACCATCGCACGATCACGGCCGCCGCGCGTGCAATCGATCGTGTCCTCGCCGAGGCGGTACTCGCTCACCGCGATCGCCACGCGCCATGACCCGGCTGGCGGTCATTCGTCATGGGCCGACGGCGTGGAACGCGGCCAAGCTCAACCAAGGCCGATCGGACGTGCCCCTGAGCGCGAACGGCCGCCAGGAGGTGATGACCTGGGTCGTGCGCGAGCCCTGGCGCGGCTGGCCAGTATTCACGAGCCCGCTGCGGCGGGCGCGGGAGACGGCCGACCTCCTGTTCGGGCGGGCGACCATCGAACCTCGGTTGATCGAAATGGCATGGGGGGCATGGGAAGGTCGGGGACTTGCGGAGTTGCGGGACGAATTTGGCGTACAGATGCAGGCCAATGAGGATCGCGGTCTCGACTTCCGACCACCCGAAGGCGAGAGTCCGCGAGAGGTCCTGAACCGTCTTTCCCCTTGGCTTCGGGAGGTTGCGGCCCGCGGCGAGAACTGTGTTGCCGTTTCCCACCGCGGCGTCCTCCGCGTTCTGTTGGCGCTGGCCTTCGACTGGAACATGCTCGGCAAGCCGCCGACTCCGCTCGCCCGCGCCGCCCTGCACGAATTCGACCTCGACCGGAGAGGTCATCCGACGCCCCGTCAACTGAACGTCCCGTTGAGCGGACCATGAGCCGTCGCGTCCTTTTCTACGTTCAGCATCTGCTCGGGATCGGTCATCTCAAGCGGGCGGCAACGTTGAGCCGCGCAGTTGCGGCCCAAGGGCTGACGGTCACCGTCGTCTCCGGCGGCCTTCCGGTGCCCGGCTTGGATCTCGGGAGCGCCCGCCTCGAACAACTGCCGGCGACGCGGGCCACCGATCTCTTCTTCAAGGAACTGGTCGACGCCGACAACGCGCCGATCGACGAGACCTGGCGCACGCAGCGTCGGAACCGCTTGATCGGCCTCTACGAAGACCTGAACCCGCATATCGTGCTGCTCGAGTTGTTCCCGTTTGGTCGACGACAGATGCGCTTCGAGTTGCTGCCGCTGTTGGACCGCGCCATCGCACGGCGTCGCCGGCCGAAAATCGTTTCTTCGGTCCGTGACGTCCTCGTCGGTCAACACAAGCCGGAGCGCAATGAGGAGATGAGGGCGCTGGTCGAGCGCTATTTCGACCATGTCCTGGTCCACGGCGACCCCGCGTTCATTCCCTTCGAAGCGACGTTCCCGCTCGCACGAACGATCGCGGAAAAGATTCGCCATACCGGATATGTGGTGGATCGCAGCGGCCGGGGGCCGAGCAACGTCGGCCAGGGGCGGGACGAAGTCGTCGTCTCGGCCGGCGGTGGGGCTGTCGGTCTCGATTTGCTGCTCACCGCGATCGCCGCCCGTCCGTTGTCCGGCCTGCGCGATCGGGTCTGGCGCATCCTGGTCGGCGTCAACATGCCGGCCGCCGATTTCGAGCGGGTCCGGGCCCTGGCAGAGCCGGGCATCGTCGTCGAGCGTGGACGATCCGATTTCCCGGCGCTTTTGACCAATGCCACGCTCTCGATCAGCCAGGGCGGCTACAACACGGTGATGGAAGCGATCGAAGCTGGTGTGAGAAGCGTGGTCGTCCCCTACGCCGGCGGCATCGAGACCGAGCAGACCTTGCGTATTCGCGAGCTGGCGCAGCGTACGCCGCTCCAGGTCGTCGATGAGGTCGCGCTCAAGCCGGCAGCGTTGGCCGATGCGGTCGATCGCGCAATGGCGGCGGAACGGCCCGACAATCGGGCGCTCGACACTCGTGGTGGCGAAACCAGTGCCCGACTCCTGTGGCAATGGGCCTCCGCCACGGGCTGGTAGCCGTGCCGTCGTGGACCGCCCTCGAGGACGAACTGCGCATGTGGCGCGACCAGGGTCGACGCGCCACGTTCTGGTGGCGCGACGACGATGCGACGCGGGACACGCCCGCTCTGCGTACGCTTTTTGCCCACGCCGAACGTTGCCGAATCCCGGTGGCCCTCGCCGTGATTCCTGGTTTGGCCGAACCTTCGCTCGTGGACGTGGTTCGTCAAAGCGCCAGGTTCGTTACCCCGGTGGTGCATGGTTATCGGCACCACAACCACGCAACGCCCGGCGCCAAGAAATCCGAGTTCGGCCCCTCACGGGCTCCCTCGGACGTCAACAGCGACTTGCGGTCGGCCATGACCTCGGCCCTCGCCTTGTTTGGCGAGGCCCTGTTGCCGATCTTCGTGCCGCCGTGGAACCGAATGGCGGAGCAACACCTGTCGCTGTTAACACCCGCCAGGTTCTGTGGGTACTCCGGCAAGGGGCCACGCCGGCGCCCCCTTGTGACGGACATCACAGTGGTTGATGTCCACGTCGATATAATCGATTGGGGGGGAGGTCGCAGGTTCCTGGGCGAATCGGCGGTGTTGGCAGCGCTGGTCGAGCACCTCGTTCGGCGGCGCCGTGGACTCGAGCATGGCAGCACCGGCCTGCTCACCCACCATCTGGTTCACGATGGTGCGTGCGGGGCGTTCTTGGAGCGGCTTTTCTCAGCAACGGTTGACGGCGGCGGCCACTGGGTCGACGTGCGTGCCGCGTTCGGTGCTCCCGGATGACGCGTCGGCACGTCTATCCCCTGCGTTCGTTGATCGCCGATGACCTGCGCGCGCTCGCCGGCTTGCTCCTCACGGCCGGGCCTCTATTCTTGGCCGCCCTGGCGCCGGTGGTCGCCTACGTCCTGTCGGGGTTGTCGGTGCTGTTCCTGGTGTTTGCGATCAAGGCTCTGTTGCGACACACCACCGCCATCGAGATCGGCGAAGGTGGGGTCGAGGATCGAACGTGGCCGGGGCGGACGATCCGGTGGGAAGACTTGGCCAAGGTGCAATTGCGCTATTTTTCGACCCGCCGGGACCGCGAGGCCGGTTGGATGACGTTGCGTCTGGCGGCCCCCGGGGCGCGGATCACGATCGAGTCGACGATCGAGGGATTCGAGGACATCTTGCGGAGCGTCGCCCGCGAGTCGACGCGACAAACCATCGAGTTTTCCGCGTCGACCCGCGCCAATTTCGAGCAACTTGGAATCCGTCTTTCGTGAGCCCCTGACCCGCCATGGACAACGTTCTTGAAGTGAACGACCTCGAGGTCGAGTTTCTCGGCCCCGAAGGTCGCATCGAAGCCGTCCGCGGCGTCTCGTTTCGCATCCCGCGTGGCAAGACCGTGGCGCTAGTCGGTGAGTCGGGGTCCGGCAAGTCGGTCGTATCGCAGGCAATCATGCGAATTCTGCCGCGAGCCGGGCGCATCGCCAAAGGACAGATCCTGTTTCGCGCGAGTCCGGGTGCCGCGCCAGTCGATATCGCGGGTTTTGCCGACGACGATCCCGCCTTGCGCCAGATTCGCGGCGGACAGATTTCCATCATCTTCCAGGAGCCGATGACGTCGCTCTCGCCGTTGCACACCATCGGCAACCAGGTCGGCGAAGCCTATCGTCTGCATGTCGGTGACGATCCCAAGGAGGTCGAACGGGCCTGTGTCGATATCCTGCGCCTCGTCGGATTTCCCAATCCCGAGCGTGCGATCCACACCTACCCCTTCGAGCTGTCGGGCGGTCTCCGCCAGCGCGCGATGATCGCCATGGCCTTGATCGCCCGTCCGTCAATCCTGGTCGCTGACGAACCGACGACGGCCCTCGACGTCACCATTCAGGCGCAGATCCTGCAGTTGATGAAAGAGCTGCAGCACAAGCTCGGCATGGCGATCCTGATGATCACCCACGACCTCGGCGTGGTCGCCAACATGGCCGATGAGATCGTCGTGATGTACCACGGCAAGGTGATGGAGTACGGGACGCTCGACCACATCTTCCGGGCCCCCGAGCACCCGTATCTCAAGGCCTTGCTCAAGGCCGTGCCGCGCTTCGACATGGCGGAGAACGAGCGCCTGGTGCCGATCCGCGAGATCAAGGCCGAGGCCGGCAGCCTGCTCAAATCGAAGGAGCCCTGGCCGGCCGGCGCGACCGACACCATTCCGCTTTTGTCGGTCAAGAATCTCAACAAGACGTTCGGTACGCGAAAGCGATCGCTCTTCGGATCGTCGAAGGGTGGTCAGGTGAAAGCCCTCGACAATGTGAGCTTCGACGTGCCGCGGGGAACGTGTGTCGGCTTGGTGGGCGAGTCGGGTTGCGGCAAGACAACGACCAGCAAGATCATCATGCGAGCCCTCCGCGCCGATTCGGGCAAGGTCGTGTTCAACAACCGCGGCGCTCCGCTCGACGTGGTGACGATGGGTCAGGATCAAATGCTGACCTATCGGCGGCGCGTACAGTACATTTTCCAGGATCCGTTCAGCTCGCTGAACCCGCGCATGACCGTGAACCAGATTCTCAGCGAACCGCTGATCATTCACGACATCGGATCCGAAGAAGAACGGAACGCCCGGATCCAGGAATTGATGCGACTGGTCGGCCTCAACGCCCACTATGTGCGGCGATACCCACATAGCTTTTCCGGCGGTCAGCGCCAGCGCATCGGAATCGCACGTTCCTTGGCCCTCCAGCCGGACCTCCTGATCTGCGACGAGCCGGTGTCGGCGCTCGACGTTTCGATCCAGGCCCAGGTCCTCAATCTCCTGAAGGACCTCAAGAGCGAACTCGGCCTCACCTACCTCTTCATCTCCCACAACCTGGCGGTGGTCGATTACATGGCCGACCACATCGTCGTGATGTGCGCCGGTCACGTCGTCGAATCCTCGCCGCGGGCCGAGTTCTTCCGCAATCCGGTTCACCCGTACAGCAAGGCGTTGCTCTCGGCCGTACCCGAGCCGAATCCCGATTCCCGACTCGATTTGCGGGCTTTGCTCGACGGCAAGGCCTCGGATCCCAAGGCCTGGCCCGAGCCGTTCACCTTGAACGGGTCGCTGGTGTCCCATATGGTCGACGTGGGAGGCGGTCATTTCGTGAGAATGGCCGGCGACAAGAAACAAGAGGGAGGCCGCCCATGAAGGGTGCCCAGGGGTCGGTCGCGGGCCGTGTCGTACCCGGGCTGACCGTCGCGCTCGTAGCGCTCGCGTGGTCGGCGTTGGCGCACGCCGCCTTCATCGAGCCGCCAGTCCTCGAAGAGCAGGTCAAGGCAGGAAAACTGCCTCCGATCGAGCAGCGGCTGCCCAAAACACCGGCGGTCGTCAAATTCTCCGGGGAGCGCCAGATCGGACGGCATGGCGGCGAGTTGCGCACGCTGATCGGCCGCTCGCGCGACGTGCGCCTCATGGTGGTCTACGGCTATTCACGACTGATCGGTTACACCGAAGATCTCAGGCTGGAAGCCGACCTGCTCGAGAAGTTCGAGGTCGCCGACGAGCGCGTCTTCACGTTCCACTTGCGCCCAGGTCACCGGTGGTCCGACGGCCAACCGTTCACCGCCGAAGACTTCCGCTACTGGTGGGAGGACTGCGCCAACAATCGTGAGCTGTCGCCGTCCGGCCCGCCCATCGAGATGCTGATCGACGGCGAAGCGGCGAAGTTCGAGGTGCTGAGTCCGACGACCGTGCGCTTCAGTTGGAGCAAACCCAATCCGTTTTTCTTGCCGCGGTTGGCCGGGGCGTCTCCGCTATTCGTGTTTCGACCGGCGCACTACCTGAAGAAATTCCACATAAAGCATACGAGCGAAGCCGAACTGAACGAACGGGCGGCTGGCGGCGCCAAAAACTGGGCGGCGATGCACAACAAGCAGGACAACCTGTACGAATTCGACAACCCGGACCTGCCGACGGTCCAGCCGTGGGTCAACGTAACCCGACCACCGGCCACGCGGTTTCGCTTCGAACGAAATCCCTATTTCCACCGGGTCGATGCGGAAGGACGCCAGCTCCCCTATGTCGATCGCGTGATCATGAGCCAGGCTTCGCCCCAGCTCATCGCCGCCAAGGCCGGCGCCGGGGAAGTCGACCTTCAGGCGCGCAACATCCAGCTCTCCAACTTCCCGTTCCTCAAAGAGGGTGAGAAACGCAACAACTACCGGACGTTCCTCTGGCGCGAAGCCAAAGGATCACACGTCGTCCTCTACCCCAATCTCAACATCAACGATCCGGAATGGCGGAAGTTGTTCCGCGACGTCCGCGTCCGCCGCGCATTGTCGTTGGCGATCGACCGAGGGCTGATCAATCAGTCGCTGTACTTCGGCCTCGCGACCGAGGCCGCCAATACGGTTCTGCCGGAGAGCCCGCTGTTCAAGGAGAGCTACCAATCCAAGTGGATGGATTTCGATCTGCGCCAGGCCAACCGGCTGCTGGACGATGTCGGGCTGACCAGGCGTAACAACGAGCGCATTCGCTTGCTGCCCGATGGGCGCCCGTTCGAAATCGTCGTCGAAACCGCCGGTGAGAACGAAGAAGAGGTCGACGTCCTGCAACTCATCAAGGACACCTGGGCGAAGGCTGGCGTGAAGCTGTTCATCAAACCATCCCAGCGCGAAGTTTTCCGCAACCGCATCTTCGCGGGGGAGACCCAGATGTCGGTGTGGACCGGACTGGAGAACGGCCGGCCGACGCCGGACGCCAGTCCGATCGAACTCGCCCCGCTGTCGCAGTACAACTATCAATGGCCGAAATGGGGCCAGTTCCACGAGACCAAGGGGCAGGCCGGCGAGAAGCCCGACCTAGCGGCCGCCGTCAGGCTCGCGGAACTAAACGAGGCGTGGAACAGCAGCCCAGCGATCAAGGACCGCGAGCGCATCTGGCACGAAATGCTGGCGATTCACGCCGATCAGGTTTTCACGATCGGCATCGTCAGCAGCGTGATGCAGCCCGTCGTCGTCCGTAACACGCTGCGCAACGTCCCGCGCGAGGCCATGTACGGATGGGATCCGGGCGCCCACTTCGGGGTCTATCGGCCCGACACGTTCTGGTTCGAGCGCTGATCGAGCCGGACCGTCCCCGGCTCAGGTTCTGAGGAAGTAAGAGGGCATGTTCAGTTACTTGGCGCGTCGAGTCCTGATCATGATCCCCACGCTGTTGGTGATCAGCTTTCTGATCTTCATCATCATCCAGCTCCCGCCCGGCGACTACCTGTCCAACAAGATGGCGGAACTGCAGTCGCAGGGCGATCAGGCGGCCCTCGACAAGATCGCGTTCATGCGCGCGCAGTACGGTCTCGACCGGCCGTTCATCGAACAGTATCTCGTGTGGTTGGGCGCGTGGCCGGGTGCCAACGGATTCGAAGGCATGCTGCAGGGTTATATGGGGCATTCGTTCGAGTACGACATGCCGGTCAGCGAGGTCGTCGGCGAGCGCCTGTGGCTGACGATCGTGGTTTCCGTGGCGACGATCATCTTCACCTACGTCGTGTCGTTTCCGATCGGCGTGTATTCCGCCGTGCGCCAGTATTCGGTAGGGGACCACGTCCTTACGTTCATCGGCTTCCTCGGCCTCGCGACGCCGAACTTCCTGCTGGCCCTCGTGCTGCTCTACCTCGGCAACCGCTATCTCGGCACCGAGATCGGCGGCCTCATGGACGAGCGCTACATCGGCCAGCCTTGGACCTGGGGCAAGTTCGGTTCGATCATCGAGCACCTGCTGGTCCCCACCATCGTGATCGGGACATCCGGCACGGCCGGCATGATCCGGCGGCTGCGCGCCAACCTGCTCGACGAACTGCAGAAGCAATACGTGGTGACCGGGCGCGCCAAGGGCCTGTCCCCGGGCCGGTTGCTGATGAAATACCCGCTGCGCATGTCGCTCAACCCCTTCATCGCCGATATCGGCAATATCCTGCCCCACATCATTTCGGGCGCGGCGATCGTGTCGGTGGTGCTGTCGCTGCCGACCACGGGCCCCATGCTCCTGCAAGCGCTGGAAGCCCAGGATCAGTTCCTCGCCGGATCGTTCCTGATGCAGCTCGCGGCGCTGACGGTGATCGGCATGTTTCTCTCCGATCTTGCACTCGCTGCCCTCGATCCACGCATTCGCCTCGGTGCGGGAGGCACGCGATGACCGATCGCGCCGACCGCCCGGGCCTCGATCACTACGTCTCCAAGGACACCTTCGACCCCTACTCCGTCGAGAAAATGACGGCGGAGCAAGAACGATTCTTCCGTGCGTCGCAGTGGACGATGATGTGGTGGAAGTTTCGGCGCCACAGGTTGGCCGTGATCTCCGGCGTCATCCTCCTGGTGCTCTACGGCTCGATCCTGATCAGCGAGTTCCTGGCGCCCTACGAGCTCAACCACCGCGACCGCAACCACATCTATGCTCCACCACAGGAGATTCATCTCTTTCATGAGGGCAAGTTCGTCGGCCCGTTCGTCTATGGCTACGACGTGCGACTGAACCTCGACACGTTGACGCGCGAGTACACGCCCAATCCCAAGAAAATCCAGGAACTGCGGTTCTTCTGTCGCGGCAGCGAGTACATGTTCTGGGGCATGTTGGAGGCCGACCTGCACCTGTTCTGCCCGGCCCACGGCGGCACGGCGTTCATTCTCGGCACGGACCGCCTCGGACGAGACGTGCTGTCCCGAATCATCATCGGAACGCGGATCTCGCTCACCGTCGGACTGATCGGAATCACGATCAGCTTCTTGATCGGCATCATCCTGGGCGGACTGGCCGGGTACTACGGCGGCTTCGTCGATGCGACCGTGCAGCGTATGATCGAGATCATTCGGTCGTTCCCGGAACTGCCGCTGTGGATGGCGCTTTCGGCGGCGCTTCCGGTCACCTGGAGCCCGGTGCTCGTCTACTTCGGGATCACGATCATCCTCGGCCTGATCGACTGGACCGGTTTGGCCCGCGCCGTCCGATCGAAGCTCCTGGCGCTCCGGGAGGAGGACTTCGCGACAGCGGCCATGCTCATGGGCGCGTCGCCGCGACGCATCATCGGAAAACACCTGTTGCCGTCGTTCATGAGCCACCTGATCGCCTCGGCAACGTTGTCCGTTCCCTCGATGATCCTCGGGGAGACCGCGCTGTCGTTCCTCGGGATCGGGCTACGACCGCCGATCACGAGTTGGGGCGTTCTCCTCAACGAAGCCCAGAACATCAACGTCGTGGCGGTCCATCCCTGGCTCATGTTGCCCGTGATCCCCGTCATCGTGACGGTCCTGGCGCTCAATTTCTTCGGCGACGGGTTGCGCGACGCCGCCGATCCCTACAAGTAGGGTCCGCCGTTTTCTCACGTTCGTTCGAGCCATAAGCTCGATTCGAGGGCGCCGGGCGCGAGCGTCAGGCGCCCGAGCGGCGAGCCGTCGAGACGTGCCGCCAATCTCGTTCGCACATAGTGGCTCGACCAGAGAATCTTGAACCTGCCTCCGATCAGCAGCGGGGCGAGGGCCGACTGTTCGTTGTAGGCGCGCCACGCCCATTCCCGAGGATAGGGATCGGGCAAGAAGATGTCGTGGAAGTGCAGCAACGCCCCTCTGGGCAATGCCGGCACGAGCCGGTTCAGAACGATGTCCACGTCCGAACCGGGAATCAGGAGGTGGCTCGAATCCACGAAGAGAACGTCGCCCGGCGCGAGTGCAGCGACGAGTTCATCGTCGCCATCCTGCAGGGTTCGGCGATGCAGCGCGACGGGGAGCCCCGACAAGGAGGCCCGTGGCGCCGGGTCGATGCAAGCGACGTTCGTGACCATCGTGGCGTCGGCGACGGCGCGGCTCATGAAGCGTGTCGAGTGGCCCGAACCGATCTCGACGATTCGCTTCGGCGCTCGTTCGCGCACGATCGTGTAGGCCATCGCCGCATCGAGTCGGGGAAACCAGTCTTGACGCCAGCGCGGTTCGGGAGCCGGAGCATCGTCGGCGATCGCCGTCAGGCTCGCGGCGTGCCGCTCGCCGGCGGCCAGCCATACGGCCATGGACGCGCTCGCCTCACGGAACAGGTTCTCGAGGGTCGCGTACGGCGTGCGCGGCGGTTCGATGCCGGCGGCGTAGCGATACGGAAGGAAGAATCCACGCGGTCGACCCAAGGCGGTCGACAGCAACGACAGCAGGCGGCGCGCGTTCGCCACCGCAGTCGACCGTTACCCGAACGACGGCTCGCGGTTGCCGGGGCGCAGGCTCATGCCTTCCTTCGCCACGATCGAGCCGGGCCGCAACGTCGCAACCTGGCGCGCGATCTCGTCCATGAAGTCGTCGTTGTGATCGGGGTCATGGTGGAACACGCAGTACTGGCCGACCCCCGCCGCATCGCATAGCCGGGCGCCTTCCTGCCACGTCGAATGACCCCAGCCGACGCGGTTCTTGTATTCATCGTCGGTGTACATGCCGTCGTAGACGACCAGGTCCGCGCCACGGATCAGATTGAGAATGTTCTGATCCATCCCGCCCTGTTTGTGCTCGGTATCGGTGAGATAGCAGATCGATCGCCCCTTGTAGTCGACGCGGTATCCCGTCGCTCCGTTGGGGTGATTGAGCGGCGATGTGCGCACCTCGACATCCGGATAGGGCTTCAAGGTGTCGCCGCCCTTGAAATCGTGAAACGACAACTTGCACTGGAAGATTTCCAGCGGCACCGGAAACAGCGGTGCCATCATGAGTTCCGTGAGGGCGTAGCGAATGGTGTGCTTGGGCAGCAGATGCCCGGCCCAGATTTCGAACTCGTTGGTCGGAATGAATGCCGGTCGGAAGAACGGCATTCCACAGACATGGTCGAAATGGGTGTGCGTCAGAAACAGCTTGGCTTTGAGGCCTTTGCGCGACGCCAGACTGTTGCCGAGGTAACGCAATCCCGTCCCGGCATCGAAAATCAACAGCTGATCGCCACACCACACCTCGAGGGTGGAGGTGTTGCCGCCGTAGCGGATGATATCGGGTGCGGAACAGGCCACGCTTCCGCGAACGCCCCAGAAGCGCACAAAAAAGTCGTCGTTTACCGACAATGGCTGCTCCGACCCGTGGAGGCGATATGGTGCATCAGGATTGCGCGAGTTTGCTGGCAAAGCTTCTTAGCCGCCGGGGATCAGACGTTCAAGCGGTAGCCGCCCGGTTCCGTCAGCAGCAAGGTGGCCTTCGCAGGGTCCACTTCCATTTTTTGGCGCAACCTGTAGATGTGGGTCTCTAGCGTGTGGGTTGTCACCCCGGCGTTGTAGCCCCAAACCTCGGAAAGAAGCACCTCACGCGTGACCAAGCGGTTGCCGATCCGGCATAGGTATTTGAGGATTGCGGTCTCTTTCTCGGTCAACCGAACCTTCGTTTTGCTGCCGTCTCTGGTCAGAACCTTCCCGCTCGGGCGAAAGGCGTAGGGACCGATCCGGAAGACCGCGTCCTCACTTTGCTCGTATTGGCGCAGGTGGGTGCGCATCCGGGCGAGGAGGCTGGCGAGGCGAAACGGCTTGGTGACGTAATCGTTGATGCCCGAGTCGAAGCCCTTCAGCTCGTCTGCCTCGGTGGCTGCCGCCGTCAGCATGATGATGGGCATCGAGAGACCGGATTGGCGGATCGTACGGCAAACGTCGCGGCCATCGATGTCCGGTAATCCGACGTCGAGCAACAACAGGTCGAATCGCTCCTGGCGGGTGCGGTCGAGCGCCTCGTTGCCGGCGCCGACCGATTCGACCTCGAATTCCGGGTGCATCGACAACTGTTCCGCCAGCGCCGATCGCAGGGCCAGATCGTCGTCGACCAACAGCACGCGTTTCTTGGCGGTCATCATCGTTACGTTTTACCCTATCGGCCAGGATCGTGCCCGACGAATCGATGGCCCCTAACGCGTTGTTACCAATGGACCTTTGGGTCCCGCTCGAGCGACCCGGTGGAGGCGGCGGCAGACCGGGAAATCGGCTATGACTGCTGCCATGCCGAAGGGCACCCCCACCGCCGCAATGACCGACGAACTGCATGCCGTCGCCCGGGCCATCGGGGATCTGCGGCGCGGGGTTCCGATCGTGCTGCGCGACGAAAATCGTGCGCTTCTCGTTCTCGCGAGCGAACTGATCACCGCGGAATCGCTGGAACGGCTCGCGATCGAAGGCCCGCCGTTGCTGGTGCTGACGGCCAACCGCGCGGCCGTGCTGCACGTTCCACCCACGGGGGACGACGTCGTCACCATCGCCGCAGATCGACTCGCGATCGATACCATCCGAAGCCTCGGCGATGCGACGAGCGACTTGAACAACCCGCTTCGTGGACCGTTCCGAACCGCCGGCCATCATCCGCTGGCCACGAGTGCCGTTCGCCTGTGCAAGGTGGCCCGCCTTCTTCCGGCGCCGATGGTCGTTGCTGTCGAGGCACTGCGGGTTGGCACCGGATACCTGGTCGTATCAGCCGACTCGATCCTCGCCTACGAGGAGAATGCTGCCCGATCATTGACCATCGTATCCAGTGCCCAGGTCCCGCTGGCCGACGCCGCGAACGTGCGAATCGTCGCTTTTCGGCCGTCGGACGGCGGGGTCGAACACGTTGCGATCATCGTCGGCGAGCCCTCGAGTGACATGCCACCCCTGGTCCGCCTGCACTCGGAGTGTTTCACGGGAGACCTGCTCGCGAGCCTGCGTTGCGATTGTGGCGACCAATTGCGGGGGGCCATCACGCTGTTTGCCCAGGGGAACGGTGGAATCCTCCTCTATCTCGCCCAGGAGGGCCGCGGAATCGGTCTCATCAACAAGCTCCGCGCCTATGCCCTCCAGGATCAGGGGTTCGACACGATGGAGGCCAATCGACGGCTCGGGTTCGAAGAAGACGAGCGGGTCTTCCTGCCGGCGGCCGAGATGTTGCGCCGCCTTGGGGTGCCGCGGGTGCGCCTTTTGACCAACAACCCCGAGAAAGTGGCGGGTTTGGAGCGCTGCGGCATCGCGGTCACCGAACGCGTTGGCCACGCCTTCCCGGCCAATCCCCACAATCAGCGCTATCTCGCGACCAAGGCCGAACGCGGCCATCTGCTCTAGCGTTTGCGACCCGGCAAGTCTTACCGCCGGGCCAGCCCGGCAGACCAGCCCGCAATCTAAATAATTGAAATACAACGATTTATCTTTGGAACGGGGCTTGCTTCGCTCCAAGCGGAGGGCTCATGAGCGTCGGCGCCGTATCATCTACCAATTCCATCGCGACTCGAACGATTCTGCCTGGCGACGATTTCGAAGGCTGGCTCGCCTCGCGAAACCGCCCCGAGGCAGCGCCGAACCGTGACCGGGCCCAGCCGAACGCCCAACCGCGGACGCTGTTCCCGGGCGATGACATGGAGGCCTGGACGGCCTCGATGCAATCCCCCGCCAAGCCCGAGGGCACCTTTTGGGGCAAGGACGGATTTACCTTCCGCGACGTCCTCGACACGCTGAACCCCCTACAGCATTTGCCGGTGGTGGGCTCCATCTATCGGTCCATCACGGGCGAAACCGTGTCCCCGGGCGCGCGTATCATCGGTGGAACGATCTTCGGCGGACCGCTGGGTCTCGTTTCGTCGGTGGCGGACTCCATGCTCGAAGACGTCTCGGGCAAGTCGGCCGGCGGTCACGTCATGGCCGCGTTGGGTTTCAAAGACAAGTCGGTCCCGTTGGTCGACGAGATACCGGCCGCCGTCGCGATCGCGTCCAAAGGTGGCGCATCCGACAAGCTGAACGACGAAAAAATCGACGTGGCCGAGCTCGGGCCGATCGAACAAGCGACCATCGTCGCGAGCGCGGCCCCCGGACCGGCCGCGCCCGCACCGATCACGCCATCGAACAACGCTCAACGACCGGCCTTCCTCAGCACGCCCCGGATCAACACGGCCGTGAGCCCCTACCCGATGATGCTGCCGCCCAATGTGGCGACGAAGGGCAAGGGGCCGTTGCCTGCGACGGCGACCGTCGCCCGCGAGGGCGCCACCGTACGTCGGGCCGAGGAATACACGGCGGTCGAACTGCTCGACATCTTCAAGCGGTATCAGCAGGCGAGCCAGCTTCGGCCTGCCGGCGACGAGCGCCGCCAGGAAACGGAAGAGCGACTATAGGTTTTGTGGTTTTGTCGGAGGAGGAGTCTTGGTACTCACTGTGGCCCTGCCCCGGGCGGTCGTGCGGCCGCCGCGAACGGCGCAGGTCATTCCCCTAAGGATACGGATGCCGTTTTCGAACATCATCGCGGTCTCGCCTGACGGACGCCTCAAATGGCGCGGCCGGCCCTACCGATGCGCGCTCGGCCGGGCGGGCGTTGCGGTCACCAAACGGGAAGGGGACGGCGCCACCCCGATGGGTTGTTTCAGCCTGCGCCGCGTCTTCTACCGCGCCGATCGACTCACCCCGCCGCGAACCGGATTGAAAACGGACGCCACGTCGCCAACGGACGGTTGGTGCGACGATCCGCGCGACGAGCGCTACAACCAGTTCGTCACCTTGCCCCATCCGGCGAGCGCGGAGACCCTGTGGCGCGATGACTCGCTCTACGACATCGTCGTTGTCCTCGGTTTCAACGACGCGCCCGCGATTCCCGGCTGCGGCAGCGCCATCTTCCTGCACGTGGCGAGCGGGGACTACGAACCGACGGCGGGGTGTGTCGCGGTCGCCCGGGACGACCTGCTCCAGATCCTGGAACACTGCAGCGGCGATACGCGGCTCTGCATCCTGGGCTAGGGAACGATGGCCCGGTGGCCGAAGACCATGGTCCCGACCCGAACCTCGGTCGCACCGAACGCCACGGCGATTTCATAGTCGGCGCTCATCCCCATCGACAGCTTGGTGAGCCCAGCGCGACGCGCGAGGTCCGCCAACAGCGCAAAATGCAGTGACGGCTCCTCGTCGACCGGAGGAATGCACATCAGCCCGGTGACCGGCAGTTGCCAATCCTCGCGACAGCGGCGGATGAAGCCCTCGGCATCGGCGGGCGCGACTCCCGCCTTCTGCGGCTCCTCGCCGGTATTGACCTGCACGAAACACTCGCGCAAACGGTGATCCGGGCGGCGTTCCCGGTGAATCGCTTCGGCCAGGCGCGGGCGATCGATGGTTTCGATCACATCGAACAAGGCCAACGCCTCGCGCACCTTGTTCGTCTGCAAGGGCCCGATCAGGTGGAGGCGCACGTCCGGGAGGGCCGCGAGAATCCGAGGCCACTTCTTCCCAGCTTCTTGCACGCGGTTCTCACCGAACTGCCGATGGCCGGCCTCCAGGGCGGCCTGAATTGCCGCCGCGTCGTGCCCCTTGGCCACAGCAATCAGTTCGACCGATCGAGGGTCGCGCCCGGCGGTACGGGCCGCCTCATCGATACGTCGGCGAACAACGGCCAAATTGCCGGCGACGGCCTCGATCGTCACAATAGTTCCCGGTTGTCGGTCATGGCATTCTCGGACGCGAAAGCCATGCCGTTGACGCTAGCAGAGCACGCGCGCCACCTCAAAGGGTCGCGCATTCCCCGCCTCTGGTTCATCACCGATGAACGCCGCAGCAGCGACCCGCTCACGAGCATTGCCTCCCTTCCGGCGGGGAGTGGCGTCATCTTCCGTCACTATGGCGCGGCGGGTCGGGAGCACTTGGCAAAGGCCATAGCGCGTCTCTGTCGGCGCCGACGGATCACCCTCTTGATCGGTGGCGACTGGCGGTTGGCGCAACGGGTTCGAGCCGGCGGATTGCATCTCCCTGAGGGGAGTCGAAGCCACCGGCGCTGGAAACGGGGCGCGCTCCTGACGGCGGCGGCGCACTCCGAAAAAGCGCTGGTTTGGGCCGACCGCGTCGGCGCCGATGCCGTTTTCCTGTCGCCCCTGTTCCCGACGGCGAGCCATCCGGGCGCCCGGGCGTTGGGCACGGTGCGCTTCTCCCACCTCGTCCGTCGCCGTGCGCGAACGCCAGTGATCGCGCTGGGTGGGGTTGCCGCCGATCGCAGCCTCGCAGCGAGACGTGCGGGCGCTTCGGGTTTTGCCGCGATCGGCGCCTTGGCCAAACGAGGGCGAACTCGGACGAACTAGTGGCGGGGGAATGCGCTGGTGACGTAACGACGCAGCGCCCTGACACAGTCTCCAACGGACTGGGCCGTGGTATCGACGGTGAGTTCGGCGGCCTCCGGTTCCTCATAGGGCGCACTGACACCGGTGAAATCGGCGATCTCGCCGGCGCGCGCCCGGCGATAGAGGCCCTTGGGATCGCGCGCTTCGCAGGTCGCGAGGTCGGCCCGGATGTAAATCTCGTGAAAGCCGGCAGCCGCGGCTCGGCGTGCGCGGTCACGATCCGATCGGTAGGGGGAAATCAACGAGGCAATGACGACAAAGCCGGCCTGGGCCATGAGCGCCGCGACTTCGCCCACGCGTCGGATGTTCTCCGAGCGCTCCTCCGGCGAGAACCCGAGATCGGCGTTGAGGCCATTTCGCAGATTGTCCCCGTCGAGCACGAACACCTGGTAACCGTCGGCGAACAACTGGCGTTCGAGATCCAACGCCAATGTCGACTTGCCGGCGCCGGAGAGCCCCGTAAACCAGAGAACGCCGCCGGAATGGCCATTGCGCCGGACACGGTCCGCGGACGATACCCGGTGTTCGACTTTGGCTACGTTGGTCGCGCGGACCGTGACCGATGGCCGCTGGTCGGCATAACCTTCCATGCTGATGAGGCCGCCGCCCCCGACGCGGTGCTCATCGATGAGGGCAAAGCGGCCCGAGCGGACCAAACTCGAGGCTTCATCGAAGGCGATCAGGCGGTCACAACGCAGGGTCAGCTCGGCCACTTCGTTTCGTTCCACGCGATCGGCCGGACGCTCGGCCAGATCCTCAGCATCCACCACGTGATGGATGCGCTGGACGCGGACGCCAACCTCGGCCGTCATGATCCGCAACCGGTAGCGGCTCCCGGTGACGATGGGTCGCGATCCGAGCCAAAGGACGCGGCCGCGAAAAACATCGGATTCGATCGGTGCCGTATCGGTGTGGCTCGCGAGTTCCCCGCGTTCGACGACAAGGGGTTCATCGAGCGTGATGCCGATCGATTCTCCGGAAACCGAAATCTCCGACGACGGGCCCGGCCAGCGTTCGATACTGACGACTCGCGCGGTCTGGTTGCTGGGGGAGAAGAGCAACGGGTCGCCTACGCGGAGCGTTCCCGATTCCAGGCGGCCAGCCAGGACGCGGCGGTCGCCGAACTTGTAGACGTCTTGAATGGGCAGACGGAGCGGCGCTGTGTCGGGGGCGGGCGGCAGGGCCATGCGATCGAGCGCCATGGTCAGGAGGCCGCCGCTATACCAGGGCATTTGCGCCGAAGGATTCGCGAGGTTGTCGCCGTCCCGCGCGACCGTCGGGATGATCGCAATCGGATCGTGATCCATCGCGCGCCCCGATCGTTCCGCGATCTTGGTTCGTTCGAGCTCGGCGATGATCGCGTCGAGATCGGCAGCCTCGCTGGCGATTGGGTTGGTGATGTCCTGATCGCCCAGCGATCGATAGCGTCGGCCGCCGCGCGCGAAGTAGAGATCGACGACGGGAATGGCTTCGCGGCGCACGTAGCGCCAGATGTCGAGTTCCGTCCATTGCAACAGCGGATGAACCCGGACGTGTCCACCGGGGGCGACCGTCGTATTGAACAGGTCCCCGAATTCGGGTGGCTGATCCTTGATATCCCAGGCGCCCTGGTCGTTGCGCGGGCTGAACACGCGCTCCTTGGCGCGCGTCGCCTCCTCGTCTCCCCGGATGCCGACGATCAGGGCATCGAACCGGTGTTCCGCCAGCATGGCTTTGAGTCCGGCGGTTTTGCGGTCGGCCGAACGGGCCGCGGGCGGGAGCGTCGGATCGATGGTCTCGACCGGAGGGCAGGTGCCAACGATGAGGTCGAGGTTCCAAGCCGCGGCAATCTGGGTGCGATAGGCGTACATCTCGGGGAACTTCTTCCCGGTGTCGACGTGGAAGACCGGAAAGGGAACACGCCCCAGGAACGCCTTGCGTGTCAGCCACAGGAGCGCGCCCGAATCCTTGCCCAGCGACCACAGGAGAGCCGGCCGCCGAAACGCGTGGAAAGCTTCCCGAAGGATGTAGACGGAATCGGCTTCGAGCCGATCGAGGGCGTCCATGGGGCTCCTGATACTCGGGCGGCTGCCTTTTAAGCGAGAGCCCGATCAGCGACAAACAAAAAAAGAGGGCGGACCGAAGTCCGCCCTCTTGTCTCCCGTCCGATAAGGGACGTTAGAACGTCAGCGTGGTCTCGATCAGGATTTCGGTCGCCTGATTCTCGTTGGCGGCCGCACTTACGTTGTCTTCCCAATCGTAGAACCGGATACCACCGCCGAGGGTGAAGCCGCCACCCATCGTGCGACGGACCGACAGACCCCACTCGGTGACTTCGTCTTCGCCGTTGCGGACGCCCGCCGCGGTCAGAGAGTCGACCGTGCGCTTGTAGTACTCGACGCCCATCAGCCACGGACCCGTCTGGTATGTGACGCCCACCACCCAATGCACGTCATCGCTCTCGCCCGGGATGGTCGCGTTGTTGAAGAACGCATCGTCCTTCATGTACGCGCCGCCGATGGTCCAGCCCATGAAGCTGACCTGGGCACCGATGGCCCACTGGGTGCGATCGGTCGTGTCGGTATCGGTCGACTCCTGGCTGCCCTTGTCGTACGAACCGGCGATCCGGACGTCCGCGTTGCCGAACTTCGTCGTGTAGTTGAAGCCCAGGTTGAGGATGTCACCCTGTTGCCCAGCGCCAGCCGAAGTGTCGGTCTTCGCGAAGCCAACGCCGAAGCGGCCGTTGTTCTCCGTGTTGTCCGGCGTGTAGCTGATGCCGAGTTGCAGTGCGTTGTTGAGGAACCGCGGCGTGTAGTAGGTGATCTTGTTCGCGTCACCTGCAGCCGGGACAAGGAGCGGTGAGCCGGCCAACTGGCCGATGCCCGTGCCGAGTGCCGCTGCCGGCGGTGTTGCAACGCCCTGCATCGTCGGCACGCCGACGATCCGGCTAGCAAGCACGAACGGCTGGCGGATGAACATCTTGTTGCCGGCTGCGTCGCGGTTGCCGAGTTCGATGCGGCCCCACACGGCCGGGTTCTCGATCCACATGTAGGCTTCGTCGACGATGTCGACTTCACCGGTGCCAGCCGTGCCCGGCACGGACGACGTGGCTGAGAACCCAGATTCACCTTCGAGTTCGATCTGAACGCCGACGGTGACGCCGTTGTCGAGCTTGGTCTGACCGCGGAACTGGATCTGCGAGTCCTGACCGAAGCCGAAGTTACGACGATTCGCGCCGGGCTCGCCGACGCCATCGTCCTGATTCACGTAGCCGGCCTGGACACGGAAGTTGCCGTGAACTTCGATGTTGATCGGGTTTCCGGCCTGGGCGAACGCGCCGCCCGACAGGAGACCGGCCGCCACCAGGGCCGTGCTACCAACTAGTGCTTTCTTCATTCAAATTACCTCTCTTGATCGGCCTGGCGGGGTGTTCCGCCACGCTGTTGTCGTTGGGTACTTGGACGGGCGCAGTAGGCCAGCGAAGACCATGGAGCGTCAAGAAAATCGGCCTCGACTGTGTCTCAATTTCCTCCGCTGTGGCGGGTTGGCAACACCGTTAACTTCCCTGTCTCTTCAGGGCTTTGCAGAGCATCTTTAAGGTCACCAAGATGTTGGGTGTAGCGCTGCCACCGTCCCACCGCCGACCGGTAGATCGGACGGCGCACCTGCGCCGCGCTCACGGTCTGGACGGCACGACGATTTTCATGAAAATTCAAACAGTTAGGGTCCCAGTCGAGGCCGAGAAACTCGACCAGCCGTTGCGCGCCGGCGGTCACATCCCCGACCAACTCCTCGTAGCGGACCTCCAACATCTTGATTCCGAGGGCCGCCCAATGGGCCATAAGGTTTCGATACTCCGCGTAGTGCATGCCGATCTCGCGCAGGTCGCGCGCGTAGGCCTGTCGGTCGCCGAAATCCTGGAAGTAGATCGAGACACACGTATCCAGAGGGTTTCGTGAACAGTGGACAATCTTCGAGCGAGGAAGAGCGAGGGCGAGCAACCCGACGTTCTGGAAGTTGTGCGGCAGCTTGTCCACGATTCGGCGCTTCCCCGGGCCAAAGCGCTCGAGCTGAAACACGTATTCCCGGCTGAGCGCATCGAGCGCCGTCGCGCTAAGCCCGACCACACATTCCGGGTAGGCCTGGGATGAACCGAGGCGCGCTGGCAGGCCCTGGGCGAGATCGTCGAACACCGTCAGTTCGCCGGCGACGGCTACGTCGCGATGACCGGCGAGAATCTGTTCGACGAGGGTCGTTCCCGATCGCGGCATACCGACGATGAACACCGGCACGTCGGAGTCGTTGCTCGAGCGAGGAAAATTTGCAAACCGCGCTTCGGCGAAAGCGCGGATCAGGCGTTCCGTCGTGCCGCGGTGGGCGGTGACCGGCACGGCCTGCGATCGGAGCGCGTGCCCGGCGCGTAGCGCCACGAACGCTTCGTCGATTCGTCCCTCGGCGTCGTAGAGCTTCGCGAGTTCGAACAAGACCGCCCGGCGGTCCTCGCTGGGGGTGTCGGACTTGTCGCGGATTTCTTCGAGGACGGCGATCGCTCGGGCGCGATCGTCGAGCGCGACAGCCACCTGGGCAAACACCAGAGCGGCCTCCACGTTTCTGGCCTCGAGCAATGGAGCAAGTCGATCGGCCGCGTCGGCAAAACGCCGGTCGGCGATCAGCGCGCGAGCCAATGCGATGCGGCCGACCCCGGCTTGGGGCCGGGCCGCGACGAGTGGCTCGAGGAGGGCGAGGGCCTCCGCGACGTCGCCGTTCGCCCGGAGAGCATCGGCCAGCGCGACCTGGAACGCCGGATCGACCGCCAATTGCGGAAATCGCTCGCCAGCGCGCCGATACGTGGCGATTGCATCGGGATAGAGTTCCCGCTGACGCTGGATCAAAGCGAGTCCGAGCCAAACCTCCCGCGGCGAATCCTTGGCGCTGGTCATTTCCTGGTGGAGCTGTTCGGCCTCCACCAGCGAACCAAGTTGGCGCAAAGCGATCGCGAGGTTGAGCTTGGCTTCGAGCCAACCGGGAGCGAGGCTCAGCGCCCTTCGGAACTGCTCGATCGCTTCGTTTGTCCGGGCCTGATGGGCCAGGGACAGCCCGAGTCCCAGACGCGAGGCCGGTCGATTCGGGTCGATGGCGAGCGCATCCCCGAACGCCACCGCCGCCGACGCGGCGTTTCCCCCGGCCAGCCGTACCCGACCGAGATTCTCGTGGATCGAGGCTTCGCGCGGGGCCTGGCGCGACGCACGCTCGAGGTTCTCGATCGCCTCGGTTTGCCGGCCGAGCTCGGCCAGGGCCAGGCCGCGAATGTGCAGGGCGTCGGCATTGCCGGGATCCCGAGAAAGATAGCGTCGACAGCCGGCCTCCGCCTCGGCAAACCGTCCCGATTGCAGCAGCCGCAACGCGTCCTGAACGGGATGAACCAAGCGGAGCCCTTGCCCGGAGGGGAGTCCCAGACTACCTAGCAGGGACAGAATTGGTTACGATAGACCCTAGCGACCCGTCTGGACACACGTCGACGAGGGTGCGGAGATCAATGATGAACATGGCTCGACCGATGGTGATGGCCGTAACGCTGTTGGCGTTTGCCGCCTGTTCCAATATCCCGCGTGGACCGGCGGAAGAGTACGTCAACGTTCAGCGCAACGTGGCGTTGCCCAAGAGCCAGGCCGAGAAGGCGACCGGCGGCAAACTCTTCGGCGACGACGGCATCGTGCTGTTTGGGCCGCGCAAGAACGTGGGCGAGGATGGCAGCGGGGGCGGCGGTGGCATCGGGGTGAACGCCTACCTATGGCGCGCTTCGCTCGATACCGTGGCCTTCATGCCGTTGTCGTCGGCCGATCCATTCGGTGGCGTCATCATCACCGATTGGTACAGTCCCGTGGAAACCCCGGAAGAACGCTTCAAGGTGACCGTCTACATCCTCGACACCCGTTTGCGCGCGGACGGATTGCGCGTCGCCGTGTTCCGCCAGACCCGCCAGCGCGGCGACTGGTTGGACGCCAAACCGACGGCAGACACGGCGACCAGCATCGAGAACGCCATCCTGACGCGTGCGAGAGAACTCCGCATCGCCACGGCCTCGACACAACGGCGCTGATCGACGATCCCGCCTCTTGCGACGGCGATTGTTCGCTGAAATGATCGCCGGCCGATTTTGCCTGAGGTGCGTCGATGGCTCGCGAGAGCGCGGCCGGGCGTTATAACGCCAAGGAAACCGAAACCAAGTGGCAGAGGACTTGGTCCGAGCGTCGGGTCTTCGAAGCCACCGAATCCTCGACGCGGCCCAAGTACTATGTGCTCGAGATGTTCCCCTATCCGTCGGGGCGCATTCACATGGGCCACGTGCGCAACTACACGCTGGGTGACGTCATCGCGCGCTACAAGCGCGCGCAGGGTTTCAACGTCCTGCATCCGATGGGTTGGGATGCGTTCGGGCTGCCGGCCGAAAACGCAGCGCGCGACCAGAAGGTGCACCCGGCGCGCTGGACCTACGACAACATCGCGGCCATGGGTCGCGAGTTGCGCAGCATGGGGTTGTCGATCGACTGGTCGCGGGAGGTCGCCACCTGTCATCCCGAATATTATCGCCATCAACAGGCGTTGTTTCTCGACATGCTCGCTGCGGGATTGGTCGCCCGGCGCAAGTCGGTCGTCAACTGGGACCCCGTCGATCAGACCGTGCTCGCCAACGAGCAGGTGATCGACGGGCGCGGGTGGCGATCCGGCGCGCCCGTCGAGAAGCGCGAACTCGACCAGTGGTCGTTTCGCATCACCGAATACAGCAGCGACCTGTTGGTGTCGATCGCCGACCTTCCGCGCTGGCCGGAGCGCGTCCGGTTGATGCAGGAGAACTGGATCGGACGCTCCGAGGGCATGACATTCCGCTTCGAGCTCGCGGGCCGGAGCGATCGGCTCGAGGTGTTTTCGACGCGGCACGACACGCTGTTCGGCGCCAGCTTCTGCGCGATTTCGCCAGAACATCCCCTGGCCCGCGACGTGGCCAAGCACGACCCTCGCGCGGCCGAGTTCATCGCCGAGTGTCAGCGCCTGGGAACCAGCGAGGCCGTGATCGAGCAGGCCGAAAAGCGCGGCTACGACACCGGGGTCAAGGCGCTCCACCCATTCGCGCCGATCGGCCTGCCGGTCTACATCGCCAACTTCGTGCTGATGGAATACGGAACCGGGGCGATCTTCGGCTGCCCGGCCCATGATCAGCGCGACCTCGATTTCGCTCGGAAATACGGTCTGCCGGTACGGCCCGTGGTCGCGCCGAGCGGTGCCGACCCGTCCGCGTTCTTGATCGGCGAGGCGGCCTACGATGGCCCCGGCATCCTGATCAACTCGCAGTTCCTGGATGGGCTGTCGATCGAACAGGCCAAGTCACGGATGGCCGATCGCATGGAGGCCGAAGGCCTCGGCACGCGAACGATCAACTTCCGGCTGCGCGATTGGGGCGTGTCGCGGCAACGCTACTGGGGCTGCCCGATTCCGGTCATCCATTGCCCGAGTTGCGGGGTCGTGCCGGTGCCAAAGAAGGACCTGCCGGTCGTGTTGCCGGACGACGTGACCTTCGAGCGGCCGGGCAACCCACTCGATCATCATGCGACCTGGAAGCACGTCGCCTGCCCGAAATGCGGCACCAAGGCGCGCCGGGAGACCGATACCTTCGATACGTTCGTCGACTCGTCCTGGTATTTCGCCCGTTTCTGTTCGCCCCGGGCCGACGTGCCGGTGACGAAGTCCGCCGTCGACTATTGGCTGCCGGTCGACCAGTACATCGGCGGCATCGAACACGCGATCCTGCATCTTCTGTACTCGCGCTTCTTCACCCGGGCGATGCGCCGGACCGGACACGTGTCGCTCGACGAACCGTTCGCGGGGTTGTTCACGCAGGGCATGGTGCTTCACGAGTCCTACCGCGATGAACAGGGCAAGTGGCTGTATCCGGAGGAGGTGGATCGCCGCGACGATGGAACGGTGATCTGTATCGCGACGCGGCGGCCGGTGACGGTCGGCCGCCGCGAGGTGATGAGCAAGTCGAAGAAGAACGTCGTGGCGCCCGGGACGGTCATCGACAGCTACGGCGCCGACACGGCGCGCTGGTTCATTCTTTCCGATAGCCCGCCGGATCGCGACCTGGAATGGACCGACGCGGGCGTGCAGGGGGCATGGCGGTTCGCCAACCGGCTTTGGCGCATGATCACCGGCAGCTTGGCGAACCTGCCCGCGGCCGGGAGTGCGGCGCCGGCGACGTTCAGCGACCCAGCCGTGACCTTGAGACGGGCGACGCACCGCGCTATCGCCCAGATCACGGCGGATCTCGATGCGTTTCACTTCAACGGCGCAGTTGCGAAAATCTACCAATTGGCGAATGCCCTGGCCGAGGCTCCGCAAGAGGGGGCAGGAATGGCGTGGGCGCGGCGCGAGGGTTTCGAGATGATCGTGCGCCTCGCCGGGCCGATGATGCCGCATTTGGGCGAGGAGCTTTGGCAGCAACTTGGTCAGAAGGGTCTGTTGGTCGATACCGCCTGGCCCGCCGCAGATCCGGCCCTCGTCATCGATGATCAGGTGACGATGGCGGTGCAGGTTTCCGGAAAGCTGCGCGGCACGATCACCGTGGCGCGCGATGCTGTTCAGGCCGTGCTGGAGGAACGCGCGTTGGCGGTCGACAACGTCAAGAAGGCGATCGATGGCCGTCCGATTCGCAAGGTCGTCATCGTTCCGAACCGCATCGTCAATGTCGTGGTCTGAGCGCACGAGAACGAGACTGGTGGCGGGCCTGATCGCCGCCTTTGTCGGACTCTCGGGGTGTGGATTCGAGCCGCTCTACAGCCCGCGGGCGCAAACCTCGGCCGTGGCCGAGACTTCGCTGGTGGGAATCGCGTCGTTGCCCGACCGGACGGGTCAGCTGCTGCGCAACGAGCTGGTCGATCGGCTGAACCCCAACGGCGAGCCCGACCGACCGCGCTATCACCTCGGCCTTTCGATCGCCGCGCGACGCGAAGGTCTGGCGTTCCAGCGCGATCTCACCGTGACGCGCTACAAGTTCGTGTTGTCGACGAGCTATGTGCTCAACGATTCGGTGAGCGGGACGACGATTCTTCGTGGCCAGGCGCGGGCCGTGGCGGCCTACAACGTCGTGCAGTCGGAGTTTGCCAACGTGGTGGCGGAGCGCGACGCCGAGGCGCGCGCGGCACGCGAGGTGGGAGAAGAGGTCGCTTTGCGAATTGCGGTGTTTCTCGGCGGGCGTGGTCAGGGATCGTCGCCGAAATAGCGTGCGTTGGCGGCGGTCACGAGCGATGGCGCAAATTCCTTCGCGCGCAGCCAATCGTCGCGGGCGCGATCGGCGGCGTCGCGGCGGCGCCACCACAGGGCGCGATTGAAGTAGGCGGCCCCGAGGCGGGGGTTGAGCGCGAGGGCACGGTCGAAGTCTTGCTTGGCCGCATCGAGGTCATCGCGCAGGTAACGGACCAAGCCGCGGTTGGAGTGGGCCTCGGCGTGTTCGGGCTCGCGCGCGATCGTCGCCTCGAAGTCTTCGAGCGCAGCGTCGAGATTGTCGTTGGCGAGATGCGTGAGACCACGCTCATGGAGAGAGCTCGCCGATTCTGGTTCTTCGGCGAGCGACACCGCAATGTCGGCGAAGGCGTCCTCGACCAGCCCGAGGGCCCGGGCGGTGCGGGCGCGGCCGTCGCGCGCGACCAGGAGCGCCGGATCGATGGCGAGCGCCGCCGTGTAGTCGGCCCGCGCCTGGGTGGGATCGAGCGCCAGTTCGTGCGTCGCCGCGCGGTGAAGCAGGATCAACGTGTCGTTCGGGCGTCCGAGCGCCGCGCGATCGAGATCGGCGAGGGCGCCGGGATAGTCGCGGGCAAGGCGTCGGGCGATGCCACGGCCGACGAGGGCGCCATGGAGACCGGCCTGGTGCCGCAGGGCGGCGGTGTAGTCGGCGATCGCTTCTTGGGCACGGCCATCGTCGAGGTAGCGTTGGGCGCGCTGGACATACACGTCAGCGCGGACGTTGTCGGGAAGGGCGATCGAGACGAGGGCCCGTGTGCAGCTTGGGATGCCGGTCTCGCTGGAAGTCGCGGTATAACATTCGTGGACGTGGAGGGCCCAGGCGACTTGTGCCGCAGCGGGACGGCCCGCAGCGAGAAGCAGGATCGCAAGGCCGAGTAGAGCGAACGTCGAGCGCACGAATGGTCAGGGCCACGCCGTGAATTGGGACGTCGAGTATAAGCGCCGCCCGTGTGGGAGAGGGGAAGGATGAAGGTTTTGCCGCGGCAGGCGGACGGGTTTGCGCGTCGACCACCAAGCGAGATCAACGCGGTGCTGGTCTATGGCCCGGATGCTGGTTTGGTGGCCGAACGGGTTCGTTTGTTGCGGGATAGCGTCCTGAAGGGGGTCGACGATCCGTTTCGCAGCGTGGATTGGGGGGCCGATCATTTGCTGGACGACCCAACGCGATTGGGGGATGAGGTTGCCGCCCTGAGCCTGACGGGTGGCCGACGGGTAATCCTGATTCGCAGCGCTGGGGATCGCCATAGCAAAGCGTTCGCAAGTGTCTGGGAGGGGGTTGCGGGCGATACCTTCGTTGTCGTCGAGGCCGGCGATCTGGGACCAGGATCGTCGCTGCGGCGCGGCTTCGAGAATGCCGAGCGATGCGCGGCGCTCGCGTGTTACGAAGACAGCCCCGAGGCGCTCGAGGGCGTGATTCGGGATTCGTTGCGCCAGGCCGGGATCAAGGCGGACGCAAGGGTCATCGAGATGTTGGCCGGGCGGCTTGGGAGCGATCGCCTGGCGACGCGGGCAGAGCTCGAAAAGCTCATTCTGTACAAAGGCGAGGGGACGCTTTCGGAAGGCGACGTCGATGCCATCGTCGGCGACAGCGGCGCCACATCGATCGATGACGTGGTCGCGGCGGCGGTTGGCGGGGATCAGGTGGGCCTCGACCGGGCCCTGCAACGTTGTGCGCACGAGGACGTGGCCTCGGTGGCGCTCATCCGGGCGGTGGCGAGGCACCTGATGCGGCTTCAGTTGGTGGTCGCCTCGGTGGCGCGGGGAACCCCTGCCCAGAGGGCAATCGAACAGCTGCGACCGCCCGTATTTTTCCGCCGACGGGCGGAGATGATGGCCCAAGCCCAGGTTTGGAAGCTACCAAACCTTCAGCGCGCCGGGGATTTAGTTTCTGAATCGGAACTTAATTGCAAGCGCACAGGGATCCCGGATCGAGCAGTGATGGAGCGGGCCCTCATGCGCCTAGCAAATGCCGCCAGATCTCAGGGGCGATAAATAGTTTCTATATAAGAACTATCAGACCCCTTGCTTTGCGAATTTTGGATCAGTCGGCGGCAGACATCGTCGAGCTGGTCGAGGGTTGTGTATTCGATGCGGAGCGTCCCCCCGCGCTCACCCCGGTGGCCAATGTCGACCTTGAGGCCGAGGGCCTGAGATAGATTTTGCTCGAGCGCCAGGGTGTCCGCGTCCTTGGATCGTGAGTTGCGGCCTGATAATTTCGATTTCGGTACTAAATTCTCGGCATCCCGGACGTTCAGACCACCTTGGATGATCGTTTTGGCCAGCCCGAGCGGATCGTCGGTGCCGAGCAGGGCGCGAGCATGCCCGGCGGTGAGCTTCCCACCATCGAGCAATTCGAGAACCTCCGCCGGGAGTTGCAACAATCGCACGGTGTTGGCCACGTGGCTTCGGCTTTTCCCGACGAGTTCCGCGATTCGTTCCTGGGTGTGGTTGAAATCTTCGACCAGGCGAAGGTAGGCCTTGGCTTCCTCGACCGGGGACAGATCGGATCGCTGGACGTTTTCCACGAGCGCGACTTCCAGCGCACGCGAGTCGTCGAGGTCTTTGACGACGACGGGAACCTGGCTGATTTGCGCCCGTTGGGCGGCGCGCCAGCGGCGTTCCCCGGCGATGATCTCATAGGCGTTCGTTTCGCCGGCGACCGGTCGGACCACGATCGGCTGAATGACTCCGTGCTCACGAATCGAGTCGGTGAGCTCGTCGAGCGGATCATCATCGAACCGTTGCCGCGGCTGGAAGCGATTGGGCCTGAGAAATTCGATCGGCAATTCGCGGGGTGTTCGGGCCGGGCCGGCGGCGGGCGGGTCGTCGTCGCCAAGCAGGGCGGAGAGGCCTCGGCCCAGGCCTTTGCGTTGCGTTTCTTCGGCCATCGCGGATCCCTCGGTCATGCCGCCAGCGGCGAACGTTCGCGCCGCAAGAACTCCTTCGCCAGGTCCATATAGGCGCGGCTACCGGCGCAGGTATGGTCATAGAGCAGCGCCGGCTTACCGTGCGAAGGTGCTTCCGAGACCCGAACATTGCGCGGGATGATCGTGTCGAAGACCTTCGGACCAAGGACTCCCCGAGCGTCAGCCGCGACCTGTTCCGACAGTTTGTTGCGCCGGTCGAACATCGTGAGCACGACGCCATAGAGCTCCAGCCGAGGATTGAAGGTGCGCTTGATCCGATCCACGGTTCGCAACAGTTGGCTGAGCCCCTCGAGCGCAAAAAATTCGCATTGCAGCGGCACGAGGATCGCATCGGCGGCGGTGAGGGCGTTGAGGGTCAGCAGTCCGAGCGCCGGCGGACAGTCGATCAGCACGTAGTCGTAGTTCTCGCTCGCCCCCGCAAGCGCATCGGCGATGCGATGGCTGCGGCGATCGACATCGATCAACTCCAACTCGGCGCCGAGCAAATCCACCGTGGCCGGCACCACATCCAACCCAGGGATGGCGCTCCGGCGGATGGCGTTCACCAGGGAGGACCGACCAGCGATCACGTCATAAGTGGAGTGGGTTCGATCCTTTCGGTCGATCCCAAGACCGGTCGAGGCGTTTCCTTGCGGATCCAAGTCGACGACCAGAACGCGACGCTCGACCGCCGCAAGCGCAGTCGCCAAATTGATGGCGGTCGTCGTCTTGCCGACGCCTCCCTTCTGGTTCGCGATCGCCAACGCCCGGCCGGCGTGTCGCTCCACAGTTTCATGTAGTTCCATACGAAACTCCATCTATTAGTAGTATCCTTCCAGATCTGTCCGAGCGACTCGGGGCGAGTCGGTAGCTGACCTTACAAGAACTTGTGGCCATCGATATCTCGTACTCTACCCCTTGTCCCTTGAGCAGGACGAGCCGGGTGGCCGGGCCGATCAGGCGCTCTGCCAGCCTGAGCAGCCGCTCAAGAGGGGCAAACGCCCTTGAGACGATCAGCTTGGGGGGAGGGATGTCGAGCAGTTCGACCCGGGACTCAAGCACCTTGGCGTCACTACCGGTGACTCGAATCGCCTCCCGAAGAAAAACACACTTTCGACCATCGGATTCCACCAGCGACATCCCCGTGACGCCCATTATTGACAGAACCAAACCTGGGAAACCCGCGCCGGTTCCTAGGTCGATAACGTCACCCGACTCCACGTGGTCGAGCAATTGAGCCGAGTCGAAGATGTGTCGCCCCCAGATGTCGTCAAGCGAGTTGTGCGAAACAAGATTGATCTTTTTTTGCCACCGGATCAAGAGCTCGACGTAGGCAGACAGCCTGTCAAGTGTTTCACGTGAAACACCGGTTGCCGATCTGAAATCCGAAGCCTTCATTTCGCCCGAACCATCGGGCTACTGTTTCACGTGAAACAGTCAGAATCAAGACGCGCGTTCGGTCGCGACCCGCTTGACGTGCCCGAGCAGCGAAACCAGGCCCGCCGGGGTCATACCAGGTAGCCGAGACGCCGCCCCGATCGTGGCCGGCCTACGCCGTTGCAACAGCGCCTTAACCTCGTTCGACAGGCCACTCGCCCCGTTGAACTCCAGCTCTGGCGGAATCGCGAGCGCGTCATCACGCCGGGTCGCTTCGATGTCCGATCCCTGCCGTCCCAGGTACCCTGCGTACCTCGCCTCGATACTCAGCTGATCCAGGGTCAGAGCATCGTGCAAGGCGATCCGCGGCCAAACAGCAATGACGTCCCTCAGGGAATGTTGACCCGTCCCCAACAAACCGTAGGCACTTCGGGCCACCCCATCCGCATTGACCCGAACACCATATCTATTGAGCTCTGTCGGTGTCGCCACAAGCCCTTGTAGCTCGGCCAGTGCTTCCTCATACCGGCGCCGTCGATCCTCGAACTTCCGTTGCCGACTCGCCCCAACGCAGCCAACGGCAATTCCCCGAGGGGACAACCGTAGGTCGGCATTGTCGGCCCGAAGGGACAACCGGAACTCGGCCCTGGAGGTGAACATGCGGTACGGCTCGGTGACCCCGCGCGTCACCAGATCATCGATCAACACCCCGATGTAGCCATCGGCCCGGCTCAAATGGAACGGCGATCGCCCACCCACCTTCAGCGCCGCATTCAGCCCCGCAATGAGCCCTTGGGACGCCGCCTCCTCGTACCCCGTCGTCCCGTTGATCTGGCCCGCCAGATAAAGCCCATGCAATCGCTTGGTTTCGAGCGTCGGCCAAAGTTCGCGCGGATCGACAAAATCGTATTCGATCGCGTACCCCGGCCGCCGCATCACCGCGCGCTCGAGCCCGGGAATGGTCTTGAGCAACGCTCCTTGAACGTCGGCCGGAAGCGACGTCGAGATTCCGTTCGGGTAGACCGTGTCGTCGTCGAGGCCCTCGGGTTCGAGAAAAATCTGGTGGGATGGGCGCTCCGCAAACCGCACGACCTTGTCCTCGATCGAGGGGCAGTAGCGTGGGCCGCTACTCGTGATCTGGCCGGAATACATCGGCGCCCGGTGCAGATTGGCGCGAATGATCGCGTGGGCCGCTTCGGACGTTTGCGTAATGAAACAACGCACCTGCCTCGCGGCCACGTGCGTCGTGAGACTCGAAAAAAAGAAAGGCTCCGGATCGCCGTCCTGCGGCTCCGTCGCCTCCCAATCGATCGTCCGTCCGTCGAGGCGCGGGGGTGTTCCCGTCTTCAGGCGCCCCATGGAAAACCCTAGATTTTCCAACGACTTGCCGAGCCCGACGGCCGGCGCTTCGCCGACCCGACCGGCCGCGCGCCGCTCCTCTCCGATGTGGATGACGCCGCGCAGGAATGTTCCGGTGGTGATCACGACGGCGCCGCCGCGCACCTCGGTACCGTCCGCCAACCCCACCCCAGCGACGCGACCGTTCTCGATCAGCAGGCCCTCGACTGCGCCCGCCACCACCTGCAAGTTCTCCTGCTGGAGCACGGCCTGCTGCATCGCCTGGCGATAGAGCTTGCGGTCGGCCTGGGCGCGGGGTCCTCGCACCGCCGGGCCCTTGCTGCGGTTCAGCAGACGAAACTGGATTCCGGCGGCGTCGGCCACCCGCCCCATGAGGCCATCCAAAGCGTCGATCTCCCGCACCAGGTGGCCCTTGCCGACCCCACCGATCGCCGGGTTGCACGACATTTCGCCGATGGTCTCGAAGCGGTGCGTCACGAGCGCGGTCTTGGCCCCGAGGCGCGCCGCCGCAGCCGCCGCCTCGCACCCAGCGTGTCCCCCTCCGATGACGACGACGTCGAAGCTAAGCAAGCCCACCTCCGGCGGGCGCGAACCTAATGCGACCGGGCTCGACGGTAAAGCCGGCTACTTGCCGATGCAGAAGTCCCGGAAGATCAGATCGAGCAAGTCCTCGACATCCACCCGACCGGTGATTCGTCCCAGGCACTGGGCCGCCACGCGCAGCTCTTCGGCCGCCAACTCCGGCTCCGTGTGGTCGGCGGACGCTCGGAGGGCCGCAACACAGTCCTCCAACGCCTGTCGGTGGCGCTCCCGCGTCAACGGCATCGCACCGCCTTGCACAGCCATGAGCTGATCCACTCGTTCGCGCAGCACCTGGACCAATCGCTCGAAGCCGAAGCCGGTCACGGCCGAAAGCGCAATCTCTTCTCCGTTGAGCGTCGGCCGCGCCAGGTCGGCCTTGTTGATCACGACCACCGACCTTGCATCGACCATCGCCCGCACCGCAGCCTCGCCCCGTGGCCACGTCGTGGCGTCGAATACGACGATCGTCAGATCCGCGTCAGCCGCCCGACGACGCGCACGACGAACGCCCTCCTGTTCGACGTCATCCTGGGTCTCCCGCAATCCAGCGGTGTCGACGATCGTCACCGCGTAGCCGCCGATGTCCAAACGGACCTCGATCACGTCTCGCGTGGTCCCCGCGGTGGGCGCCACGATCGCCACCTCACGTTCGGCCAAACGATTGATAATACTGGATTTTCCGACATTGGGCGCGCCGACGATGGCGATCAGCAGTCCCTCGCGCACGCGTTCTCCGACGCGCCCGTCGCCCAGGTGCTGCCGAATCTCCCCCTCGAGCACCCGAACACGTGCTCGAACGGCTTCGCCCAAGGCCGGGTCGAGCGGCTCGTCGACGAAATCGATCGTCGCCTCGACGTGGGCCAGCGCGCGGACGAGCTCGCTCCGCCATTGTTCGTAACGACGTCCGAGTTCGCCTTCGAGTTGCCGCTGGGCCATGCGACGCTGGGCATCGGTCTCGGCGTCGACCAGGTCGGCAATCGCCTCGACCTGGGTCAGATCGAGGCGCCCATGCAGGAACGCACGCCGGCTGAACTCCCCCGGCTCGGCGAATCGCACACCGGGGACGCGGCCGATCGCCTGGGCCAGCGCGGCCAGCACCGCCCGTCCGCCATGGACGTGAAATTCGGCAACATCCTCGCCGGTATAGCTCCGAGGACCCGGGAACCAGAGTACGAGGCCGCGGTCGATCAATTCGTCGCGGTCGGGATCGCGCAGGGCACGCATCACCGCCGACCGCGGGGCCGGTGCGGCTCGTCCGGTCAGAGCCCTCACGACCACCCCGGCCGCCGCGCCCGAGACGCGGACGATCGCAACGCCAGCGCGGCCCGGAGCCGTCGCCGCGGCAAAAATCGTGTCCCGATCGCTCACCGGGACATTTGAACGCACCCGGCCCGAGCCGACAACCGCCGACCGGGGTGGCGTCGATTCCGACTTAGGATGTCCGCGGCGTCTTCTGGTCGGTGAGCAACAGCAGCCGCGCGACGCGCTGGCCCTCGACCAGATGCTTTTGCAGGATTTCGTCGACGTCCTGCTTGTTGCGGTAGGTGTACCAGACCCCCTCGGGATAAATCACCATCGTCGCGCCCAGCTCGCAGCGATCGAGACATCCCGACTGGTTGATGCGTACGCGCTTGAGCTTGAGCTCGCGCACTCGGTCTTTCATGTAATCGCGCAGCTCGGGGGCGCCCTTGGCTTTGCAGCAACCACGCGGGTGATCCGCCGCCCGTTCGTTCACGCAGCAGAACACGTGGCGATAGTAGTAGGGGGCCGGGTCGTTGACCGCTGTTGCCGGATTCTTGCCGTCGGCGATCTTCTTCGTCGCTTCGTCCACGAATTTTCCTTCCTAATCTCTCTTGGTCGTCTTTGCCGCCGACCCCATCTGGGACCAGAAGTTCTTCATCATCTGCTCCCAGCCCTCGGAACCCGACGGCATCCAGGTTCGCAACAGTCGTTCCGCATCCATCGACTGAATGTTGGCGAGCATCCGCGATCGCATCGCTTCGAGGATGTCGGCCTGAAGTGCGGTGACGTCGGGCAGGCCGAAGAACCGCCGCGCCTCTTCCGGCGTGCAGTCGATGTCGAAGCGAACCTTCACGGTGGCCCTCCTCGTCGTTTTGGGGCGCCTCTTTATAGCGGACCCGATGCCACCCGGCACGTGTGCCAAATGGCCCCAGAAGTCCTCCGGTGTTGGTCCACGGCCCCGGTGCTATGGTCGCCCCGACCTCCACCATGACCAATCGCCTCGCCGACGAAACCAGTCCGTATCTCCTGCAACACAAGGACAATCCGGTTCACTGGTGGCCTTGGTGCGAGGAGGCGTTCCGCGAAGCGCAGCGGCTCGACCGACCGGTCTTGCTGTCGGTCGGGTATGCCGCTTGTCATTGGTGCCACGTCATGGCGCACGAGAGTTTTGAGGCGCCCGAGGTGGCGGCGCTCATGAACGAGCTGTTCGTCAACATCAAGGTCGACCGCGAAGAACGTCCCGATGTCGACGCCATCTATCAGCATGCGCTCGCTTTGCTGGGCGAGAGTGGGGGCTGGCCGCTCACGATGTTCCTGACGCCGAGCGGCCAACCGTTCTTCGGCGGTACGTACTACCCTCCCGAACCACGATGGGGCCGTCCCGGTTTTCCACAGGTCCTGCGCCGAATCGCCGAGGCCTACCGAAACGAACCCGATCTCGTCAGCAAGAACACCCGGTCGTTGTCGGGTGCCCTCGAGCGAATGGCGGAGACGCCGTCCGTCGAACACGTCCCGGCGCTCACCCCGGAGCTCCTGGATTCGATTGCCACCAAGCTGGCGGAGGCCGTCGATCGGGCCCACGGCGGCATCGGCGGTGCGCCCAAGTTCCCGCAAACCGGCGTGCTCGAAGTGATGTGGCGCGCCTTTCTTCGTAGCGGCAACGCCGATCTCAAGGCGGCCGTCGAGGTGTCGCTCGACCGCATGGCCCAAGGGGGAATCTACGATCACGTCGGCGGCGGTTTTGCCCGCTACTCAACTGACGACCGCTGGCTGGTGCCGCACTTCGAGAAGATGCTCTACGACAACGCGGTGCTCGTCGACCTCTTTACCGAGGTCTGGCGTGAGACGCGGAGCCGGCTCTACGCCCAGCGCGTCCGCGAGACCATCGGCTGGGTCCTGCGCGAAATGGTGGCCGACGGCGGGGGATTCGCGGCGTCGCTCGATGCCGACTCCGAGGGGGAGGAGGGCAAGTTCTACGTCTGGCAGGAGGCCGAAATCGATCGCCTGCTCGGCATCGATTCGGACGATTTCAAGGCGACCTTCGGAGTCACGGCGACGGGCAACTGGGAAGGCCACAACATCCTCAACCGATCCGATCGTCCCGGTCTGCGCGACCCCGACGGCGAAGCGGATCTGGCGCGACTTCTCCATGTCCTGCTCCAAGCCCGCGAGGCCCGTGTCCGGCCCGGCTGGGACGACAAGGTGCTGGCCGACTGGAACGGGCTGATGATCGGCGCCATGACCAAAGCCGCATTGGTGTTCGATGAACCCGGATGGCTCGCCGCCGCGGTGCGAGCGTTTTCTTTCGTCGAACGATCGATGACGGATGGTGACCGACTCTGGCACACCGCCCGAAGGGGCAAGGTCCGCAATGCTGGCATGCTCGAGGACTATGCCAACATGGCGAGCGCCGCGCTGCGTCTGCACGAAGCCACGGGCGATCACCGCTTTCTCGACTGGGCCCGAGCCTGGACGGGCACGCTCGATCGGTTGTTCTGGGACGAGCGACAAGGCGGTTACTTCCAGACCGCGAGCGACGGGGAAGCTTTGATCACGCGCCCGCGCTCGGCCCACGACAACGCGGTCCCGTCGGGAAACGGCACCATGGTCGGCGTACTGATGCGCCTCTATGCCCTCACCGGGGAGCAGCGATTCGGCCAGCGCGGGGAAGCGCTCCTGGCAGCCTTCGCACCGGAACTCGGGCGAAATTTCTTCCCGCTCGCCACCTACCTGAACGCGGCCGACTTCGCCCGGGAGCCCGTCCAGGTCGTGATCCTCGGCCGGCGCCAGGATCGGTCGGTTCGCGACATGGTGCGGACGGTCTATGAGGCTCCGGCGATCAACGTCGTCCTCTCGGTGGTCGAAGGGACTGCGGCGCTTCCTGTTAACCATCCCGCCTACGGCAAGGCGGCCATGGGAAGCGCAGCGACGGCCTATGTGTGCACCGGACCGACGTGCTCGCTGCCGGTGGCTGACTCCGAAGCGCTCGCTGGTCTGCTGCCGCAGCCTTGAGGAGTGCTAAGATAGAAGCATGCGTACCGTTCTGGCTTGTCTCGTTGTCACCGCCGTTGCCGGAACGACCATTGCTGGAGCGACATGGGCCGCCGAGCCCATCGTCATCGCCTGCCACGTGCCACAGTCGCGCGATCCCGGCGTCGTGTATCGCATCGACGTCGACGGCCGAACGATTCGCACCGTCAATGCCTTCGATACGCCGCAACAGGCCTTTCGCATCACCCGTATCGATGACGTCTTGATCGTCGGTCAGCGTGAGAACGACAGCGCGATCCTCGAGTTCAATCGCGTTCTCGGCCAGGGGCGTTTTTCGTCCGACGGCAAGTTCTTCGGCGCCGCCCTGGACTGCGCCAAGGCCGAACGCCGCTTCTGAGCCGGAGATGGAAACGGCGCGCCAGCGCACCATGCACTCGCCGCTCGGCGAATTGACCGTCTCCGAGTTTGCCGGCCACATCGTCGCGATCGATTGGGGTCGCGGCGCCGAACAGGCCTCATCCGCCCTCCTGCGCGAAGCCACGGACCAACTCAACGCCTATTTCGACGACCAACGGCACGTGTTCGATCTGCCGTTGGCCCCGGCGGGAACCGCCTTCCAAAAAAAGGTGTGGGCCGCCCTCGCGCAAATCCCCTACGGCGCGACCGAAACCTATGGCGCCGTGGCGCGATCCCTCGGCAGCAGCGCCCGAGCGGTGGGTGGCGCCTGTGGACGGAACCCGATTCCGATCGTGGTTCCCTGCCACCGCGTCGTCGCCGCAAAACTCACCGACGGTGGGTACTCGGGCGGCGAGGGCTTGAAGACGAAACTCGCCCTCCTTCGACTCGAACGCGCCATCCTCTGCTAGCCCCGATTGGCGTCGCCGGCCCCACGCGGATAGAGTTCCCTCAAAGAACACTGGTCCTCGGGGAGGTGGCACGTGGTCAAAGCATTGCGCGCGCAAAAGGCAGGCGGGGTCGACGTCCTGGCATGGGACGATGTCAGCGTCGCGGCCCCGGCCGCCCATGAGGTCTCGATCCGCCACACGGCGATCGGCGTCAATTACATCGACACCTACCATCGTTCGGGCACGTATCCCGGCACGGTCTTCCCCGCCATCCTCGGCGTTGAGGGGGCAGGCGTGGTCGAAGCGGTCGGTTCTGCGGCACGGACCTTCAAGCCCGGCGATCGCGTCTGCTATCCACTGGCCCGCGGCGCCTATTGCGAATCGCGCACGATCGCCGAAAACCTGTTGGTGAGGATCCCGGAGGGCGTGTCGGATGACGAGGCCGCCGCCGGCATCACGAAGGGAATCACCGTCCAACACCTGTTCAACCGCTCGCACAAAGTGAGGCCGGGGGATTGGGTGCTGTTCCATGCAGCCGCTGGCGGCGTCGGGTTGTTCGCCTGCCAGTGGGCGCGCCACCTCGGCGTTCGCCTGATCGGCACGGTGTCGAGCGAAGACAAGGCCAAGGCGGCGAGCAATCATGGGGCGGCTCACACCATCGTCTACACCCGGGAGAATTTCGTCGATCGGGTCAAGACGATCACGGGCGGATCGGGATGTATCGCGGTCTACGATGCCGTGGGGAAGACGACCGTGAAGGATTCGATCAAGTGCGTCGCCACCTACGGCACGCTCTGCACGTTTGGATCAGCATCCGGCCCCTCGGACATGACCATTGCCGACCTTCCGCCCTCGATCGGCTACACCAAAGGCTCGATCATGACTCTGATCGGACGACCCGAGGAGTATCGCGCGGCGGCGGCCGAGTTCTTCGACCTGGTCGCCAAGAAGATCATTAAGATCGAGGTCAATCACCGCTACGCGCTCAGAGATGGCGCTCAGGCGCATCGTGACCTCGAGGGTCGCAAGACCACCGGCTCGATCATCCTCAAGCCATAGGATTGCGCATGCCCAACGCCGTCGTGCTCCACCAGGTCGGTGGACCGGAAAACTTTCGCTGGGAACCCATGGTCGTCGGCAACCCGGGCCCCGGGGAGGTGCGCCTGCGCCACACGTTTTCGGGCCTCAACTACATCGACACCAACTTTCGCCGTGGCGACTACCCACCCGGTCCGTTGCCGGCCATTCTCGGCCGCGAAGGGGCTGGCGTCGTCGAGGCCGTCGGCGCCGACGTCACGGAGGTCCACGTCGGTCAGCGCGTCGCTTACGCCTCGGTCATGGGTTCCTACGCCGAGGTTCGACTGATCCAAGCCGAGCGCCTCGTCCCTCTGCCAGAGGACATCAGCGACGACGTCGCCGCGGCCTCGCTGCTCAAGGGCATGACCGCACATATGCTGCTTGCGCGGGTGCGCACGATCGGGGCAGGCGACACCGTGCTCTATCACGCGGCCGCCGGCGGCCTCGGTCTTTTCGTCTGCCAGTGGGCCAAGGCGCTGGGCGCGACGGTTATCGGGACCGTCGGATCGCAGGAAAAATCCGCGTTGGCGCGGGCCTACGGCTGCGACCACGTCATCGACTACACCCACGAAGATTTCGTGGCCCGGGTCAAAGAGCTGACCGGCGGCCGCGGCGTGACCGCGGTGTTCGACGCCGTGGGCAAGGCGACGTTCGAGAAATCGGTTTCCCTCGTGGCCCCGTTCGGGACGATCGCCTCGTACGGCGCAGCCTCTGGACCCGCGCCCCGCGACGTGGCGAGCCGGCTCCCGATCGATCGCTTCTTGATTTATCCGACGTTGCCCGGCCACGTCGCCGGCAGGCAGGCCCTGTTGACGGCAGCGAATGCGCTGTTCGACGTCATCCGGCGTGGTGCCGTGCGGGTGCGAATCGGCCAGCGCTATTCGCTGAAGGATGTCGCGCAAGCGCATCGCGACCTCGAATCGCGGCGAACGGTCGGTTCGACCGTCCTGTCGGTTCAGGGGTGACCATGACCCGCGCCATCGTCATTCACGAGACCGGCGGACCCGAGGTGATGCGTTGGGAAGACATCTCCGTGGGCGAGCCGGGCGCCGGACAGGTCCGACTCCGCCAGACGGTTTGCGGCGTCAACTACCTCGACACATACCTTCGAGCCGGTACGCATTTCGTGAAGCCGAAACTCCCCGCCGTGCTCGGGGTGGAGGCCGCCGGTGTGATCGAAGCAATTGGCCCCGGGGTCCGAGGTTTCTCGCTCGGCCAGCGCGTCGCCTACCCGCTCACCGAGGGCTCCTACGCCGAGTCGCGCTTGATCGCCGCGAACGATCTCGTCGTGTTGCCCGATAGCGTGAGCGACATCGTAGCGGCCGGCACGTTCATGAAAGGATTGACCGCCTGGCATCTGCTCTTCGATGTCACCAAAGTCAAAGCTGGCGACGTCGTCCTCGTGCACGCCGCCGCCGGGGGCGTCGGTTTGATCCTCGTCCAATGGGCGCGACACCTCGGCGCCACCGTCATCGGCACCGTCAGCACCGACGAAAAGGCCGCATTGGTGCGTGAGTTCGGGTGCCATCATCCGGTGATCTACAGTCGCGAAGACTTCGTGGCGCGAACCAAGGAACTCACCGGCGGTCGCGGCGCCACCTACGTTTACGATGCGGTCGGCCGGACGACCTTCAAGGGCTCTCTCGCGGCGGTCGCACCCTATGGCACCGTGGTCACCTATGGCCTCGCCTCTGGCCCGCTACCCAATCTCGCCTTCGCCGACATTCCGCGCTGTTCGTTCGTCACCCGGGGCACCGTGCGAACGGTGACTGCGGAACGGGCGACATTGTTGCGCGCGGCCGAGGCCTACTTCGATGCCCTCGCACGAATCGTCCTTTGGCCTCGCATCGACCGCACCTACCCCCTCGCGGCGGCGGCAGACGCCCATCGCGACCTCGAAGCGAGGCGCATTCTCGGCGCCGCGGTGCTCACCGTTTGACCGCGTATTCGTGTCCGGCCGTCCACGACCCTCGGCTTGACGTGTTCGGCCGCGCCGTGTTTGGTCCGTCCCGGGGAGGGCCATCATGAGCAAAGCCCTGGTGCTACATCGCACGGGGGGACCCGATGCGTTTTCCTGGGAGGACGTGAGTGTCGCGGCCCCCGGGCCGGGTCAGGTTCGCCTGCGCCAAACCGCCGTCGGCGTGAACTTCCTCGACACGCTGTTTCGCCGCGGCGTCATTCCGCTGCCACCCTCGAAGATCATCGGTTGGGAAGGGGTCGGGGTGGTCGAAGCGATCGGACCCGAGGTCGCCGATCTGAAGGCCGGCGACCGTGTCACGTACGTTTCCCCACCCGAGGGGGCCTACGCCGAGGCTCGTTTGTTGCCGGCCCGTGACGCCGTCGTGCTGCCACCGCACCTCAGCGACGAACAGGGGGCCGCGGGCTATCTCAAGGGACTGACGGCGCAATATTTGTTGCGCCAGACCTATCGCGTGAAGCGCGGGGATCGCATCCTGATCCACGCGGCCGCGGGGGGCGTCGGCCTCATGGTGTGCCAATGGGCGAAGGCTCTCGGGGCGACCGTCATCGGCACCGTCAGCAGTCACGCGAAAGCCGAACTGGCGCGGCGAAACGGTTGCGATCACGCGATCGTCTATACGCAAGAGGACGCCGCGAAACGAATAGCGGCCATCACCGATGGTCGGGGCGTCGATGTCGTCTACGATTCGGTCGGCAAGGAGACGTTTGCAGCTTCGACCGCCTCCCTGGCCCCGCACGGCGTTCTCGTCATGTTCGGCGGCGCGTCGGGCCCCGTGAGTGCCGAACAGTTCAACAAAGTTCCCTACGATCGTTACGTCATCCGGACCACGTTGCAGTCTTACACGGGGACGCGGGCGGACCTGCTTACGACGGCCAACGACTTCTTTGCCGCCGTCGCGGACGGTACCGTCAAGATTCCCGTCGGCAAGGTGCTCCCCCTGCGCGACGCCGGCCAAGCCCATCATGAACTCGAAACACGCCAATCGACCGGGGCCTTCGTGCTCGCGGTCTGAACGATCAAGGAAGGAACGATGACCAAAGCGATACGCATCCACCGCACCGGCGGCCCGGAGGTCCTTGCCTGGGACGATGTCACGGTCGATCATCCGGGACCTGGTCAGGCCCTCATTCGGCACACCGCGATCGGCCTCAACTATCTCGACACCTATCAGCGGTCTGGCCTCTATCCCATCCCGCTTCCGACAATTCTCGGGTCCGAAGGGGCCGGCGTCGTCGAGGCGGTCGGTGAGGGCGTCACCGGCCTGAAGCCGGGGGACCGCGTTGCCTATCATTCGGCGCTCGGCAGTTATGCCGAACGTCGAACGATCCCGGCCTGGCTCCTGGTCCCGATCCCTGCCGGCATCACCGACGAGCAGGCCGCCTCGATGATGCTCAAAGGCTGCACCGTCCAATACCTGATCCGCCGCATCTTTCCGGTGAAAAAGGGCGACATGATCTTGTTCCACGCCGCCGCCGGCGGTGTCGGGTTGATCGCCAGTCAATGGGCGAAGCACCTCGGCGCCACGGTCATCGGAACCGTCGGCAGCGCGGCAAAAGCGGCGCTCGCCAAGGCTCACGGCTGCGATCACGTGATCAACTATCGCGATGAGGACTTCGTGGCACGTGTGAGGGCAATCACAGGGGAGGCCGGCCTTCCGGTGGTATTCGATTCCGTCGGGAAGGACACGTTCATGAAATCGCTCGATTGCCTGCGTCCGCGCGGCCTGATGGTCAGCTTCGGCCAATCTTCGGGCGCCGTGGAGCCGTTCAACATCGGTATCCTGTCAGGCAAGGGTTCCTTGTTCCTGACCCGTCCCACCCTCGGCCACTACACGTCGACGCGCCAAGAGTTGCTCGATACCGCGAGCGACTTGTTTGCCGTGGTCAAGAGCGGCGCCGTGAAGATCGAGGTCAATCAGCGCTACCCGCTGCGCGAGGCGGCCCAGGCGCATCGTGACCTGCAGGCCCGCAGCACGACCGGTTCGACGGTTCTGACGGTCTAGGCCCGATGGCCGACAGGGGCAGCGATACACCGTTCCGGATGCGCCTGACGGGAGTCGGGTGCGAGTTCATCGACCCCGATGAGGAAGCGCGATTCTGGGGCGTCGTCTGGCGGTCGTTCATCCGCCGGACCCGCTGGGCGATGCTCGCCACGGTCGCCATCATGGTGGGGGGCGAGTTCGTTCGCCTGAGCGCCGCCGGCCTCGACTATCCGACGATCTCGCTGGCCCTTCGCTTGGCGGCCTATCCGACATTGGCCCTGGCTTTCCTTTCGACCTTTCTCGCCGGACCGAACCGGATCGTCGGCTTCGCGGTCGTGGCGACGGTGGCGGTGTTCGTCGGGGAGTGGCTGAGCAATGGCATCTTGGGTCCGCCCGTCGCACAACTCAATCTGACGGGATTTCTCGGGGCCGCGTTCGTGCTCATTTTCTTCGCCCCGAAGCGCTTCGCCGTCATGGCGACGGCGACCGCCATCATCGTCGCAGCCAATCTCGTCGAGACCTATTTTCGTGGCTTCACGCTTCAGGCGATCGGCTTCGACGTCTTGACTACCGCCGGGTTCTTCCTGGCCATCGAATATTCGCGGCAGACCAACTACGACATGCGCTACCGGTACTTTGCGCAACGCCAACTGGCCCGCGCCCTCGACCGCTTGGCCGAACGCGAGCAGGTCTCGATCCAGGAGAGTCAACGACTCGCCAAGCTGCTCACCGCGATTCCGGAACCGGCCCTGGTGATCGATGCCCAGCAACGGCCGCTGGCGTGGAATGACGCCTTGCTCGATCTCTACTAGTTGGACTCGGATTCGCTGGGGCCGACGACGCCATTTGCCGAAGTGATCGATCGGCTGGGCGTCGACGGCGTGTTCCGCGGTTCCGACGCCGATCCCAACGACGTCCACGCGGCCCTCGTTCCCGCGGAAGGGGAAGAGGCGGAATGGACAGTGCCGGACGGTCGGACGGTCGTCAGCCGCGCCGAAGGACTTCCGGGCGGCGGCGTGATGGTGCGCTACGACGTCCGACCTCTCGAGGCGTAAGCCTCCGGTTCACGACCCTCCAGCAGATCTCGGCGCGATGTCAGGGCTTCGCCCATGAAGTCCAGAAAGGCGCGAACGCGGCCGGTTTGCCGCAGATCGCGATGGTTGAGCAGCCAGAGGTCGACCTCGGTGCCCGCGATCGGCGGCGTGAGTCGTCGCAGCCGCGAATCGATGTCGCCCATGCCGCAGGGCAAGATCGCGACTCCCATTCCGGCACGAACGGCATCGAACACGCCAAGGAGAGAATCGATTCGCATGGCAACGGCCGAGGCTGGAATGTGGTCCTCGACCCACCGTGCTGAAGGCAATTGCGTCAGCGTCTCGCTGGCCAGCACCCAGGCATAGTCCGACAGCTCCCGGCGCTCTTCTTTTTCGACGACATCCCGATGCCCATAGACCGCGTTGGCAATCGTGCTGATGCGCCGACCCACCAGGTGGGCATCGGGCGCCTGGGTCGGACGGATCGCCACGTCGGCGAGGCGCTGGGTCAGACTGACGAATTCGTTCGAAACCACGAGATCGAGCACGACCTCCGGGTGCCGGCGGCGAAACTCCGTCAGGGGCGGCATCACCAGCATGTGCATCAGGGTGTCGGCCGTCGTCACCCGGATCGTGCCCCGGATCGCCACGTCGCGGCCGACCAGCCGCCGCTCCAGCGCCTCGACCTTCTCGGCGAGGCGGCCCGCAACCCGCGCGACATCGGTGCCCGCACTCGTCGGCACATAGCCACTTCGCAACCGCTCGAACAGGCGGACCCCGAGCCGGGTTTCGATCGCCTCGAGCCGGCGCAGGACCGTGGAGTGGTTGATTCCTAAGGCTTTTCCGGCGCCAAGCAGGGAGCCGGCCTCGACCACGGCCCGGACCAAGCGAAGATCGTTCCACTCCAGATGTGCGTTCATGCACAATAATTCTGCATCATTGGTTAATTGTTGTGCCCAATGGCACAACGTCTATCTATGCGCACAGAGCGGCAAGATGCTGCCGCCCGATCTCTTGGAGACTGACGATGCAAGCCAACCCCCGCGACCCGCTCTTGCGGTCTTTGCCGATGCCTTGGGGTGATACATCGTTTCCGCTGAGCGGCCTTGCCGTACTAGCGGTGACCCTGTTGTTCGGAGCCTTGATCTAGCGCCCGATGGCACTTGGACAAACCCCCGAGGTTCGACCCTCGGGGGTTTTTCGTTGGTCCGCTCAGGTATTCATCGAGTCGAAGAATTCCTGGTTGGCTTTGGTCGGCTTGAGTTTGTCGAGCAGGAACTCCATCGCGTCGATCGTGCCCATCGGCATCAGGATGCGGCGGAGTACCCACATCTTCGACAACGTTCCGCGATCGACCAGCAGTTCTTCCTTGCGTGTTCCCGACTTGGTGATGTCGAGCGCCGGGAAGGTGCGTTTGTCGGCGAGCTTGCGGTCGAGGATGATTTCCGAGTTTCCGGTGCCCTTGAACTCTTCGAAGATCACCTCGTCCATGCGGCTGCCGGTATCGATCAGCGCTGTCGCGATGATCGTAAGCGATCCACCCTCTTCGATGTTTCGTGCCGCGCCGAAAAACCGCTTCGGTCGTTGCAACGCATTGGCATCGACGCCACCCGTGAGCACCTTGCCCGACGACGGCACGACCGTGTTGTAAGCGCGCGCCAAGCGCGTGATCGAGTCGAGTAGGATCACGACGTCGCGTTTGTGTTCGACCAGGCGCTTGGCTTTTTCGATCACCATCTCCGCCACCTGCACGTGGCGCACCGCCGGTTCATCGAAGGTCGAACTGATGACCTCGCCCTTCACCGATCGATCCATGTCGGTGACTTCCTCGGGGCGCTCGTCGATCAACAGGACGATCAGGTAGACCTCGGGGTGATTGTCGGTGATCGAATGCGCGATGTTCTGCAGCAACATCGTCTTGCCGGTCCGCGGTGGCGAAACGATCAGCGCTCGCTGCCCCTTGCCGAGCGGAGAAATCAGGTCGATCACCCGACAGCTCAAGTCCTTGACCGTCGGATCCTTGCGTTCGAGCTTCAGCCGTTCATCCGGGTAGAGCGGCGTCAGGTTGTCGAAATTGATCTTGTGGCGCGCGGCCTCCGGATCTTCGAAGTTGATCGTGTTGACCTTGAGCAACGCAAAGTAGCGCTCGCCGTCTTTGGGCGCACGAATCGGTCCTTCGACGGTGTCGCCGGTGCGCAGACCAAAACGGCGGATCTGGCTCGGTGACACGTAGATATCGTCGGGGCCGGGCAGATAGTTGGCTTCGGGCGAGCGCAAAAAGCCGAAACCGTCCTGCAGGATCTCGAGCACACCGCCGCCGGTGATCTCGACCTTCTTCTCGGCCAACTGCTTGAGGATCGCAAACATCATGTCCTGCTTGCGCAGGGCGGACGCGTTCTCGATCTGCAATTCCTCGGCGTACTCCAACAACTGCGTTGGCGTCTTGGTCTTGAGCTCCTGGAGATTCATGCGGCTACTGGGGCTGACAGGACGGGAAAGATTTACGTTGCCCGCGGGACCACCGATCTGGCGATCGGAGACGTGTTAACGGATAGCGGGACGTGGAATGGGCCGGTCCAAGGCGGACCAGATCCCTTAGATAACCCTAGATTAGGCAACTCCCTCGCGAAGTCAATCGGGGAGCCGCCGGCCAACGGCTCAGAACGGCCGGACGACCGCCATGATCACGATCACGATCATGAGAACGGTCGGGACCTCGTTCATCAGTTTGTAAAAACGAGGGGACCGCCGCCCCTGATCGGCCTCGAACTCCCGTCGCCAGCGCGAAAACACGCCGTGCAGGCCGAACATCACGAACAGCCCTATCAACTTCACCCAGACCCAACCGTCGCTGAAATCAAGCGCTCCGGGCGTCAACGCCAGGAGCACGCCGAGTGCGATCAACACGAACATCGCCGGGTTGATGATGCCGCGCAGCAGGCGCCGCTCCATCACCTTGAACAGCTCCGATTCCCGCGAACCGACCTCCGTCTGGCAGTGATAGACGTAGAGCCGCGGCAGATAGAGCATTCCCGCCATGAAAGCGATCGCCGCGATGATGTGAAAGGCCCTCAACCACGGCCGTAACTCGGCGAGAAACTCCATCGCTACGTGCTCCCCGTGTTGCGGCGCAGGGCGCACCCCGGAAACCTCGCCCCGCAAGCCTGCGCCACCCCGCAGGCCACCGGAAGCGGGCTCGCGGCCTTGTCCAATCGCGATCGAACCAGCGCCGCCAGTCCGGCGATGAACGACGCCATCGTGCCGACGGTCGCGACCCGCCGATAGTTGGGAACACCGCTCCTTTGCGCCAAGTCGGCATAGGTCCGATCGAGCTCGACGAGGGTCTCGGAGTGCTCCGACACGAACGCGATCGGTTGCACGATCAGCGACATCCCCTCGCGCCCCGCTCGCACGATCTCGTCCTCGGTGTAGGGTTCGAGCCACTTCAGCGGTCCGACCCGACTCTGATACGTGACGCGCCATTCGTCTCGGCCGAGCCCGGCTGCCTCGGCGATGGCTTCGGCGGTCCGTTCCACCTGCCAGGCGTATGGGTCGCCTTCCTCGACGATCTTTTTGGGAAGGCCATGGGCCGAAAACAAGATACGGGCCCGTGCGCCGGCGGGAATCGACTCGCGTGCTCGACGCAGCGCCTCGCTCTGGGCCGCGATGAACCCCGGCTCGTCCGGGTAACAACAGATCGCCTGCGTCGGCGCGCCGATTCCCGCCGCCCGTGAGGCCTCCAACCAAACATCCAGCGACGATGCCGTCGTCGTCGTCGAGTATTGCGGGTAGAGCGGTAACAAGACGATTTCGTCCGGCGCAAACGACTGCACGGCCTTCGCCGTTTCTTCGCTCATGGGATGCCAGTACCGCATGGCGACGAAACAACGGACGATCCCCAAGTCCGTTAGCGCCGCTTCGAGCGCCAGGGCTTGGGCGGTCGTCTGCTCGCGAATGGGGGATCTCCCTCCGAGCTGCGCATAGATCGCCTGCGCGGTTTTCAGGCGTCGCGCGACGATGAGCCAAGCGAGCAACGGCCGAAGCCAGCCCGGAACACGGAGAATCGCCGGATCGCGAAACAGATTGATAAGAAACCCGCGCACCGCACCGGGCGAATCGGGTCCACCGAGATTGAAAACGACGACGGCGATACGGCGCACGGATGCGATCACATGCGAAGGGTTTCGAGGACCTGCGCGACGTGCTCCGGTGGGGTGGTCGGCAATATCCCGTGACCCAAGTTGAACACGAACGGACCTCGGCCGAGAACATCGACGATTCGTCGAACCTCATCGATCATCCTGGGCCCACCCACCTGCAGCAAGATCGGATCGAGATTCCCCTGAACCGTGGCCAGCGGCTGAATCTCGCGCGCCACCCACTCGATGGGCATTCCCGAATCAATGCTCACGGCCGCGACACCGGTTCGTTCGACGTAGCACACCAAGGATGGTCCGATGCCTCGGGGAAATCCAATGATCGGAACACCGGGATGGCGGCGGCGCAACTGTTCAACGATGCGCCTCGTCGGCGTGATACACCATCGTTCGAGATCGGCGGCCGGGAGCGCACCGGCCCAAGTGTCGAAAAGTTGAATCGCTTCCGCTCCAGCACCAATCTGAGCCGAAAGGTATTCGACCGACGCCTCGATGAGGATCTCGAACAGGCCGTCGACGAATGATGGATCCTGGTAGGTCAGGCGCCGCAAGGTCTCGAAACTCCGGCTGCTTCCACCCTCGACGACATACGTCGCGACGGTCCACGGGGCGCCAGCAAACCCGATCAACGCACACCTGGCCGGTAGTTGCTGTCGGGCACGAGTCACCGTTTCGAGGATTGGCGCTACGGCCGGCCCGAGCCGGGATATCGCCAATTGCGTCAACCCCGCTCGATCACGAATCGGTTCGAGCTTCGGGCCTTCACCCTCGGTAAACCAGACGCGTTGTCCAAGAGCGTGCGGCACGATCAGGATGTCGGCAAAAAGAATTGCGGCGTCGAAACCGAATCTCCGGATTGGTTGCAGCGTCACCTCACTCGCCAATTGCGGCGAATAGCAAAGCTCGAGAAATCCGCCCGCCCGCGTCCGTACGTCTCGATACTCGGGCAAATACCGCCCCGCCTGACGCATGAACCATACCGGCGGCGGTGTCTGTATGTGCCCGCTCAAGGCCTCGAGAAATGGCTTGATCATTCGTGATCGAAAAGACCTTGTACTTCTCTATCAATAAATAAAGAGAAAGGTAGTAGTAGATTTTGGCGGTGGAGTCCTGAGGATAAGTGGTTGTCCACAGAACATACGTAGGACGAATGAGGTGCCGGGTTTTTCGCTTTCCGACTCGGGATAGGTGACCTGAGACTGCGTATAGAGTGCGTGGAGTCTGACGCAACGGGAGTTGCGAGAAGTGGGGATAACGGTGGTCGAGACCGTGGTTGTTGCAGTTGTTCGAGGATGTGGTCGAGTCGCTGACAACGGCGACTTGTTGCACGCAGTCCAAAGACAGAATCGGGATGAATCTCGTCCCGAGCTTATGGCGGGGTTTGTACCGGGGCTTATACAGAGCGTTGTCCAGAACCCCAACTTCGAGCGATGACCCGGTTCAATATTCATCTCGTATCCGATGCCACCGGCGAAACCCTCCAGATGGTCGCCAAGGCCGCCATTACGCAGTTCGAGGGTTATGAAGCCGTCGAACGACTTTGGACGATGGTGCGCACACCCGGACAGTTGCAGGTGGTGATCGACGGCATTCAAGAAGATCCGGGTGTCGTCATGTTCACGATGGTCAATCGACAGTTGCAGCGCGATCTCGTCAATGCCTGTCGCAGCATGGAATTGCCGTGCGTCGATGTGCTCAACCCGGCGATCACGAGTCTCCGGGATTTTCTCAACACTGAGAGCAAGAATCAGCCCGGACGTCAGCATGCCTTGGACGACGACTACTTTGAGCGCATCGACGCGATGCAGTTCTGTCTTAGTCATGACGATGGCCAGTCGCTCCACGACCTGGACCAAGCGGATGTCGTGCTGGTCGGCGTATCTCGCACCTCGAAGACACCGACCTGCATGTACCTCGCGAACCGGGGTATCAAAGCGGCCAACGTGCCCCTTGTCCCGGAGCGGGAGGTTCCCGACGAGGTTCTCGCGGTCACGGGCCCTTTGATCGTGGGCCTCACGAACAGCGTGTCTCGTCTGGCCCAAGTTCGGCGCAGCCGCCTTCTCGTGCTCAAGGAAGAACGCGACACGAGCTATGTCGATGAAGAGGCGATCAAGAACGAGGTTGCTGAGGCGCGACGCTTGTTCAGCCGCATGAATTGGCCGGTCATCGACACGACGGGTCGCTCGATCGAAGAAACCGCCGCCGTGATCCTGAAACACCTGGCGACGCACAAAGCGTCGGCGTGATCAAGTCGCCCAAGATCGTCCTCGCCTCGGCCAGCGCGAGCCGGGCGAACCTCCTGCGAAACGCCGGGCTGGAGATCGTGATCGACCCAGCAGCAATCGACGAAGATACGATCAAGACGAGCATGGCCGCAGACGGCAGCCCACCACACGACGTGGCCCAAGCACTCGCCGATCTCAAGGCGTTGCGTCGCTCCGGCTCCCATCCGGAGGAATTCGTGATCGGCGCTGACCAGATGCTGGTGTGCGAGGGGCGTTGGTACGATAAACCCCAGAACCGAGAGGCGGCCCGGCAGCAACTGTCGGCACTATCGGGGAAACACCATCAGCTCCTGTCGGCTGTCACGGTCGCGCGCGAGGGGACGATAATCTGGCGCCATCTCGATCGCGCCACCCTGACGATGCGATCGCTTTCGCCCGAGTTCATCGAGCAATACCTGATCTCGGAGGGGGACTCGATCCTGGGTTCGGTCGGGGCGTACCGCCTCGAAGGCCGCGGCGCCCAGCTTTTCTCACGGATCCAAGGAGACTACTTCACGATTCTCGGGCTGCCGCTGCTGCCGCTGCTCGATTTCCTCCGCACCCATCGGCTTCTCTTGGTATAGACGCGCCATGGCGCGATCCATCAGTGGCAAAGCCAAAGTGGCGGGCGTGGCGGGGTGGCCAATCGCCCACTCCCGGTCCCCGCGCCTGCACACCTACTGGCTCGAACGTCATGGCATCGATGGTCTCTACGTACCTTTGGCCATACCACCCGAGCACTTTGTGGCGACCGTCCGGCTCCTCCCGGCCCTCGGGTTTCGCGGCATAAACGTCACCATTCCCCACAAGGAGGCGGCCTTCGCGGCGGTCGATACTTGCGATGAGGTCGCGCGCCGGCTCGGCGCCGTCAACACGATCCTCGTCGAGGAGAACGGCCGGACGCTCGGGCGCAACACCGATGGCCATGGTTTCCTCGAAAACCTCCGCGATCAGGCGAAAAGCTGGTCGTCAACCCGTCCGACGGTGGTGCTCGGTGCGGGCGGCAGCGCGGCGGCCGTCGTGGATGCCCTACTCGGCGCCGGGGTTCCCGAGATCCGGCTGCTCAATCGCACCGTGTCCCGCGCCGAGCAGCTGGCAAGTCGTTTTGGGCCCAGGGTCCGCGTGCATCCCTGGGACGAGCGATCGGCGGTCCTGGAGGGCGCCGGTTTGTTGGTCAACACGACATCGCTCGGGATGACGGGCCAACCGGGTCTGGACATCGCGCTAGATCGCCTCGGTGGCCATGCAGTCGTCGCCGACATCGTCTACGTGCCGCTCGAGACGCCCCTCTTGCGCGAAGCGCGCCGCCGCGGCCTGGCCGCGGTCGACGGATTAGGCATGCTTCTCCATCAAGGCCGCCCGGGTTTTTCGGGTTGGTTCGGCGTCCTTCCCGAGATCGACGATGATCTGCGGCGATATATGCTCGAAGGACTCTAGAGCGTGCGGATTCTCGGGCTCACGGGATCAATCGGCATGGGTAAGAGCGTTGCCGCTCAGATGCTGCGCCGGGATCGCATCCCGGTGTTCGATTCCGATGCCAATGTCCATGTTTTGACCCGACCGAACGGCGCGGCGATTCCCGCGGTCGCTCAGGCTTTCCCGGGAACCGTGACGGGCGGCGTGCTCGATCGCAACGCGCTTGGTCGGCTGGTTTTCAGCGACCCGGCGGCGCTCCGGCGTCTCGAAGCGATCCTGCATCCGATGGTGCGACGGGCGCGCGAAGCCTTCGTCCGGCGGGCCCGGCGCCGGCGTTGCCCACTTGTCGTGTTCGATGTGCCGCTGCTGTTCGAGACTCGCGGGGAACGTCACTGCGATGCCGTTCTGGTGGTATCGGCGCCAGCGTTTCTCCAGCGCCAGCGCGTGCTGGCGCGTCCCAATATGACGGCGGCGAAGTTCGCCGGGATTCTTCGCCGACAGGTTCCCGACGCTACCAAGCGGCACCGCGCCGATTTTGTCGTGCCCTCGTCGCTCGGAAAACGGACGACGTTGATCGCGATTCGTCATGTTGTCAGAATGTTGGGACAATGATCCTCACCAATCGCGAAGTCGTCCTCGACACCGAAACCACCGGCCTCGATCCCGCCGAGGGTCATCGGGTGGTGGAAATCGGCTGCCTCGAACTGATCAATCACGTGCGAACGGGGCGGACCTATCACGCCTACCTCAATCCCGAGCGTTACATGCCCGGGGATGCCATGAGCGTGCACGGGCTGACCGAGGAGTTCCTCGCGAAGCAGCCGACGTTCGCCACCGTTGCCGAGAAGTTCCTCGAGTTCGTCGGCACCTCGGCCATCGTTGCGCACAACGCCAAGTTCGACCTTGGTTTCATGAATGCCGAGTTGCGGCGTGTCGACCGCGGTGAACTCAGGCCCGAACGAATCGTCGATACCGTCGACCTGGCGCGCAAGAGATTTCCTGGCGCCCCCGCCAGTCTCGATGCCTTGTGCAAGAGGTTCGGGATCGATACGTCCGAGCGGACCAAACACGGTGCGTTGCTCGATGCCAATCTACTGGCCGAGGTCTATCTCGAATTGCTCGGCGGGCGTCAGACGTCGCTCGGTCTGCGCACGGCAGATCTGCTCGACGTCGGGGGGACGGCGAGCAATCGACAATGGCCGGAGCGGTTCTTCGAGCCGACGGCCGAGGAACTGGCGGCCCACGACGCCTTCGTCCGCAAACTCGACAACGCGATGTGGTTGCGGGACGGCGCGGCGCGTTAGCTCACGCCTTTGGAGCGGCAGCCTCAGTCGGCGCGGCGGCGGCGGCCTGTTGACGGTACATGGCGGCGAAATCGATCGGATCCAGCATCAACGGCGGGAAACCGCCGTCGCGGGTGAGATTGGCCAACACATGGCGGGCATAGGGGAAAATAAACCGCGGGCACTCCATGAGGCATGCCGCCTGCCATTGTTCCTTGGGCAAACCGCCGACGTCGAACACACCGCCATGGACGACCTCGGCCACGAACACCGTGTTCGCTTCGCGCTTCGCCGTCGCCGTGATGCGGAGCGCCACCTCGAACCGCGAGCCGCCCAGTGGTTTGGCCTGGACGTCGAGGTTCACCTCGATCTGCGGCGAGGGCTGGTTGCTTGCCAGGCTCTGCGGGGCATTGGGGCTTTCGAAGGACAGGTCCTTCAAGTACTGGGCGACGATGCCGATGGCGGCGGCGCCCGCCTGTGCCGCGGCGGTGTCGGTCATGAACGGCTCCTTGACTAGGGCGCCGTCGCTACCATGGAAGAACGCGGCTAGACAAGCGTACCGACGGTTGGTCGCAGGGCGTTGGACTCGCCCCGACACCTCCGGTAGTGTAGCCAAACCCCTGGATTTCAGCGGCTTCCTGGCTGACGGCCCGACAGGCAATTTGGATGGGCGATTCGCAAGTCCTCGAGATCATCTTCTTCGCGATGGTCGCAGTATTCATCATCCTGCGCCTTCGTTCCGTGTTGGGCCGACGGACCGGAGCCGATCGGCCAGCGGCGCGCCGACCGCTCGAACCGGCGCCGGCCGACCGCGCGCGGGACAACGTCGTGCCACTGCCCGACCGGCGCAGCGAACCGGCCCCGGAGATTCCCGACGACACGCCCGCCGATGTCGCGCCCGGGTTGCGGCAGATTCGCACCGCGGATCCCAGCTTCGACGTCAAAGGGTTCGCGAATGGCGCACGCACGGCCTATGACATGGTGCTCAGTTCCTTCGCGTCTGGCGATACCGACACCCTGCGCGCCCTGCTCGACGACGACGTCTACGATCGTTTCCGCCGCGCGATTGCCGACCGCGAGGCCAAGAAGCACACGCTCGAAACGACCCTGGTCAGCTTGAAATCGGTCGACGTGGTCGAGGCTGCGCTGAACGCGCGCAACGCCGAGGTCACGATCAAGTTTGTGGCCGAGCTGGTCAACGTGACTCGAGACGCCGACGGCGCCATCGTCGCCGGCGATCCGCGCAAGGTCCAGGTCGTAACCGACTACTGGACGTTCACTCGCGACACCCGGTCGTCCGATCCGAACTGGAAATTGGTCGCGACGCGTAGCGAGAATTGATTAGCGGACGCACGGCCGGACTGCTCTTTGTCCTCGCCGTCATCGTTGCCGGCCTCCTAGCGGTTGCGATTTTTCGCCCAGAGCCGCCGGCAGATCGCTTGGTGACGCGAGTCACCAACTTTTCTTCAATCAAGGGTTGGCCGGAAGACGATACGCGCGACGCGCTGAGCGCGTTTCGTCGATCCTGTACGCGGCTGATGACCCTGCCCGAAGAGCGTTCCATGGGCGCCGACGGCATGGCCGGGACGGTGGCCGATTGGCGGCCGGCGTGCCGCGCCGCGCTCGAACTCGTGGCGGCCGACGCCGAGGGCGCCCGTCGCTATTTCCAAACTTGGTTTCGGCCGGTGATCGTGCGCAACAACGGCGATGATCTCGGCCTGTTCACGGGGTACTACGAACCGATCCTGCGCGGCAGTCGCCAGCGCTCCGATCGCTTCCGCTACCCGCTCTACGAGATGCCGAGCCATTTCATCTCGGTCGACTTGGGCGAGTTCAAGAAGGATCTCGCCGGTCAGCGCGTCGTCGGGCGTGTGGTCGGTAACCGCCTCCGACCGGCGGAAAATCGTGCCGAGATCGAGACCGGCGGGCTCGACGGCAAGGCCAAGGTGTTGCTGTGGGTCGATGATCCGGTGGATGTGTTCTTCCTCCACATCCAAGGGTCGGGGCTGGTCGAATTGGCCGAAGGCGGCGTTCAGCGCGTCGGGTTTGCCGGCACCAACGGACATGCCTACACCGCGGTCGGGCGCACGTTGATCGCCCGCGGCGAGGTCCCCGTCGAACAGATGTCGATGCAGGCGATCCGTTCCTGGCTGCGCGCCAACCCGGATCAGGCGCAAGCCTTGATGAACGAGAACGCGTCCTACGTGTTCTTCCGCCCTATCGCCGGCGCGGCGGCGATCGGCAGCCAGGGGGTCGAACTGACCGCACGCCGTTCGATCGCCATCGATCCCAAGTGGATTGCCATGGGCATCCCGGTGTGGCTCGACACATTCGTCAAGGAGAGCGACGAGCGCAATCCAGGTCCGACCAAATTGCGTCGGTTGTTCGTCACCCAGGACACGGGCGGGGCCATCCGGGGGGTGGTCCGGGGCGACGTGTTCTGGGGCACCGGCGAAGAGCCCGCAATTCTCGCGGGCGGCATGCGCGAGTACGGGCGCTACTACGCGTTCCTGCCGCGCGAGCTGTTGCAGCGCCGGGCGCGCGAGGAGCCGTAAATGGCGCGCCGCAGTCGTTCGGTGAGCGCGGAGGAGCGGACGTTGTGGGAGAATGCCATACGCGACGCCAAGCCATTGGCCGGACAGGAGCGCCGCCCGGCGGCAAATCCGCCGCCGGCGATCCCGGAGGCGGAGCCTGCGGGTCGCGCCACTCCGCCGGTTCCCACTGCCGAGGCCCCGGTACGGCCGCTGCTCGCCAATCTCGATCGTCGTTCCGCGCAACGCTTGAAGAAGGGCGAGGTACGACTCGACGCGCGGCTCGACCTCCACGGGCACACCCATGCCGCGGCCCATGTCGCGCTCCAAGAATTTCTCTCCGCCTCCCGTTCCGCCGGCCATCGTTGGGTCCTCGTGATCACCGGCAAAGGATTGGTCTCACGACGGATTCACGGGCGTGACCACGCGGTGCTGCGCGATCTCGTGCCGCGCTGGTTGGCCGAACCCGCGTTTCGACGCCACGTCGTCAGCTTTCACGAAGCGGCGCCACGCCATGGCGGGGTCGGCGCGCTCTACGTGCTGTTGCGCCGCGACCGGAGCGAGGACCGATGACCCCCTTCGGCGAACGCGTGCGGGCGCTGCGCGAGGAACGCGGGCTCTCGCTCACCGACATGGCGCGCGGGTTGCGGGTGTCCTCGGCCTACCTATCGGCGCTCGAACACGGCAAACGTGGACGGCCGTCCAAGCTCCTCGTCCGCCAAGTGTGCACGTACTTCAACATCATCTGGGACGAGGCCGAAGAGCTGGAACGCCTGGCGCAGCTTTCGCATCCACGCGTCGTCGTCGACACCCGCGGGCTATCGGCGCGCGCCACGGAACTCGCCAACCGGCTGGCGCGTGATATCAAGCGCCTGCCGGATTCGACCCTGGACCGGATTCTCAAGGAGTTGGGTTGATGCCGGCGCCCTATCACGGTGGCTGCCAATGTGGTCGCGTGCGATACGAGATCCGGGGCGAGCCGTTGGCCGTCTATGCCTGTCACTGTCGTGAATGCCAGCGCCAGTCGGCATCGGCCTTTGGTCTGTCGATGCCGGTCCACCGAAAAGACGTGGTCATGAGCGGCGCAGCGCCCAAGCGCTTCATACGTCAGGCCAAGAGCGGACGGACCGTTACCGGCGCCTTCTGCGAAACCTGCGGCACACGGCTCTTTCACGAACCTTCGGGTGAAGCAGATACCGTCAACATCAAGCCGGGGACGCTCGATGACCCGAGTTGGATCGAACCGGTCGCGCATGTATGGCTGCGATCGCGCCAGCCATGGGTCGTTGTTCCCGAAGGCGTCCTGCGTTACGACGAACAACCGCCTAATCGCGACGCGATCTACGCCCGTTGGCGGGCGAGGAGCACGCGGCGCTAAAGGATGAACTTTCGCAGGTCGGCGTCGCGCGCCAGGCCCGCGACGTGCTGGCGCACGTAGTCGGCGTCGATCTTCACCGTCGCACCAGGCTGATCGGTTGCGGCGAAGCTGATGTCGTCCAACAGCCGTTCCATGACGGTGTGCAATCGCCGGGCGCCGATGTTCTCGACCCCGCGATTCACCTCTTCGGCGAGCGTCGCGATCTCTTCGATCGCGCTGGCATCGAACTCGAGCCTGACGTTCTCCGTGCCGATCAACGCCGTGTACTGCTTGATCAGGCTGGCCTCGGGCTCGGTGAGGATGCGCTTGAAATCCTCGTGCGTCAGGGCCTTGAGTTCGACGCGGATCGGGAGCCGCCCCTGCAACTCGGGAAGCAAGTCGGAGGGCTTGGCGAGGTGGAATGCGCCCGAGGCGATGAACAGGATGAAATCGGTGCGCACCGTGCCGTACTTGGTCGAGACCTGCGTGCCCTCGATCAGCGGCAACAGATCGCGTTGCACGCCTTCGCGACTGACGTCGGCGCCGTAGCGTTCGCCGCGGGCGCAGATCTTGTCGATCTCGTCGAGAAACACGATACCGTTCTGTTCGACCCGGTCGATCGCCTCACGCACGATCTTGTCTTGATCCAGGAGCTTATCGCTTTCTTCGGCGAGCAGGATCTCGTGACTCTGGGACACCGTCATGCGGCGGCGTTTGTAGCGCGGACCCAACGCTTTGCCCAACATGTCGTTGAGATTGATCATGCCCATCTGGGCGCCGGGCATGCCCGGGACGTCGAACGTCGGCAGCGACAACCCGCCCGAATCGGTCAAATCGACTTCGATCTCTTTCTGGTCGAGCTCGCCCGCGCGCAGTTTCTGGCGAAACGCCTGGCGGGTGGCCTCGCTCGAACCCTTGCCGACGAGCGCGTCGAGCACGCGTTCCTCGGCGGCGAGTTGCGCCGGCGCTTGAACCTCACCCCGCTTCTGGTCACGCACCATCTTGATCCCGATCTCGATCAGGTCGCGCACGATCTGCTCGACATCGCGGCCGACGTAGCCCACCTCGGTGAACTTGGTCGCCTCGACCTTGAGGAATGGCGCGTTGGCGAGTTTCGCGAGACGGCGGGAGATTTCGGTCTTGCCCACGCCAGTCGGGCCGATCATCAGGATGTTCTTGGGCAGGACTTCCTCGCGCAGGTTCTCCGGCAACTGCTGTCGCCGCCAGCGGTTGCGTAGCGCAATGGCGACTGCGCGTTTGGCGTCGCGTTGACCAACGATGTAACGGTCGAGTTCGGAGACGATCTCGCGCGGACTGAACGACATGATCAAAGCACTTCGACCGTGACGTTGTCGTTGGTGTAGATGCAGATTTGCGCTGCGATCGCCATGGCCCGCCGGGCGATCGCTTCGGCGTCGAGATCGGAGCGATCGATCAGCGCTCGCGCGGCGGCCAACGCATACGATCCGCCGGAACCGATGCCGATCAGCCCATCGTCGGGTTCGAGCACGTCGCCCGAACCGCTGACCACCAGACTGACCCGTTCGTTGCCGACTGCCATCATCGCTTCGAGGCGACGCAGATAACGATCGGTGCGCCAATCCTTGGCGAGTTCGACGCAGGCGCGTTCGAGCTGCCCGCCGTGCTTCTCGAGTTTGCCCTCGAGGCGCTCGAACAGCGTGAAGGCGTCCGCCGTGGCCCCGGCGAAACCGACGACGACCTTGCCGTCGGCCAGGCGCCGGACCTTGCGCGCACTCGCCTTGACGACCGTGGCGCCAAAGGACACCTGGCCGTCGCCCGCCATGGCGAGCCGGCCCCCCTTGCGGACCGCGAGGATCGTCGTGCCGTGCCATTGGCTGGGGTCGTTGGTCATCGGATTGTCATGCAAACGCCGCCGTCGCGGCAGGAAAGCCCACGATGTATGCAATTCGGTCGCAGGGTCAAGGCCGGCTCGCCGATCGGTAGCAAAACCCGGCCATTCTTGTTATAGGAGCGCGCGAATCGCCGGCCCGGGCATCTGGCCCGTGGTCCCCGCGCTTCCCACGGACAGGATCGCGCCCATGCGACAGGCGAGTGTCGAGCGCAAGACCAAGGAAACCACAATCACGGCGACCGTCGATCTCGACGGCACCGGCCGCTACGACGTGGCGACCGGAATCGGCTTTCTCGATCACATGCTCGAGCAGCTCGCCAAGCACTCGTTGATGGACATCACGGTGCGCGCCAAGGGCGACCTGCACATCGATTTCCACCACACCAACGAAGACACCGGCATCGTCGTCGGCCAAGCCGTGGCCAAGGCGCTCGGCGACCGACAGAAGATTCGGCGTTATGGCGCCTCGACGATCCCGTTCGACGAAACGTTGACCCGCGTCATTGTCGACGTCTCGAACCGACCCTATTTGGTGTGGAAGGTGAAGTTTCCGCAGCCCAAGGTGGGCGAGATGGACACCGAGCTGTTCAAGGAGTGGTTCCAGGCGTTCGCTCAGGCCGCGGGCATCACGCTCCATATCGTCAACGAGTACGGTGACAACAGCCACCACATCGCGGAGTCGTGCTTCAAGGGATTGGCGCGCAGCTTGCGCGAGGCGTTTCAGGTCGACGCCCGCGAGCAAGGCGTACCGTCGACCAAGGGCGTGCTCTAGGACGGCCGATGCGCGTCTACACGGTGCATCAGAATCCCGATCCGCTGGCCGGCGATCAGGTGATCTTCATCAAGGAAGGCTTCTCCTGGCCGGCGCTCGTGTTTTCGCTGCTGTGGGCGCTCTATCATCGCCTGTGGTGGGTCGCGGGCGGCTACGTCGTGATCAGCCTCGCGATCGAGTTGCTCGCTACGGGTCTCGAATGGCCCGTCATCGGCGGCGTGGTGAGCCTCGCGTTCACGGTGTTGTTCGCGGCCGAGGCGAACGACCTGCGCCGCTGGTCGCTGCACCGTCGTGGGTGGACGGAGGTCGGCGTCGTCAGCGGGCGTGGCCGCGACGAAGCCGAACGTCGTTTCTTCTCGCTCTACGGCGTCACCTCGTCGGGTAGCCTCATCCCGCGCGGCGGCGCTTTCGCATGACGGTCGCCATCATCGACTACGGCTCGGGAAATCTCCGCTCCGCCGCCAAGGCGTTCGAACGCGCGGTGCGCGACCATGGATTGGCCGAAGACGTTGCCGTCACGCCCGACGCCGAACGCGTGGCGACGGCCGAGCACATCGTCCTCCCGGGGGTGGGCGCGTTCGCCGACTGCCGCCGCGGACTTCTCGCGTTGGACGGCATGATGGCGGCGCTCGACGAGGCGGTGCGTCTCCGCGGCCGGCCGTTCCTCGGGATCTGCGTCGGCATGCAGCTCATGGCGACGCGGGGTCTCGAACACGGCGAGCACCCCGGTTTCGATTGGATCGCGGGCGATGTTCGCGAAATTCCAGCCGCGCCCGGCCGCCCGGTGCCGCACATGGGCTGGAACGACCTGCGGGTCGCGTCGGGCGATCATCCCGTGCTGCGTGGCATCGAAGACGGCGATCATGCCTACTTCGTCCACAGTTACGCGTTGGTGTGCGAACAGCCCGCGGACGTGCTGGCCACGGTCGATTACGGCCGACCGCTCGCCGCTGTCGTCGGGCACGGCAACATCATCGGCACGCAGTTTCACCCCGAAAAGAGTCAGGCGATCGGGCTCAAGTTCCTCGCCAATTTCCTGTCGTGGCGGCCCTGATGCCCAAGGTCTCGGTCGACTGGGTGCCCGAGTTTCGCCGCGGCGAGTTGGCGGAGCTGTGTGCCGCGACCGAAGAAGCCATCGCCAGCGGCATCGGCTTCGACTGGGTGCGTCAGCCGCCGCGCAAGACACTGGAGGCATTCTGGCGCGGCGTCGTGCTGATTCCGGAACGCACGCTCATGATCGGGCGGCTGGACGACACCATCGCCGGCACCCTCCAGATGGTCCGGCCGGCGGCCAACAACGAAGCCGGCAGCTTCAACGTCATTTTGACGTCGTTTTTCGTCGCCCCCTGGGCGCGCGGCCACGGCCTGGCGCGCGGCATGCTGCGCGAATTCGAGGATCGTGCCCGCCGCGACGGCTTCACGCAGGTAAGCCTCGATGTCCGCGAGACCCAGACCGCGGCGATCGCGCTCTACGAGAGCTTCGGGTACACGCGGTGGGGCATCAAAGGGCACTACGCGCGCGTCGACAACCAGTTCATTCGCGGCTTCTTCTACACCAAAGATCTCAACGCGTGATTCTCTACCCGGCGATCGACCTCAAGGACGGGCAGTGTGTGCGTCTGCGTCGGGGCGACATGGCGCAGGCCACGGTGTTCAACGCCGACCCGGTTGCCCAGGCACGCACCTTCGAAGGATTGGGGTTCTCCTGGCTGCACGTGGTCGATCTCGATGGCGCGTTCGCCGGTCGGCCGATGAACGCCGTGGCCGTCGAAGCGATCGCGGCAAGCATCAAGATGCCGATCCAATTGGGTGGTGGCATCCGCGATCTGGCGACGATCGAACGCTGGCTTGCGCGTGGTGTCGCGCGCGTGATTCTCGGGACCGTCGCGGTGCGCGATCCGGCCCTGGTGCGCGAGGCCGCACGCCGCTTTTCCGGCAAAGTCGCGGTCGGAATCGACGCCCGCGACGGCAAGGTGGCGGTGCAGGGCTGGGCCGAGCAAAGCGCGTTGGGCGCCCTCGACCTCGCCCGGTCGCTGGAAGACGCCGGTATTGCGGCGATCATTCACACCGACATCGGCCGCGACGGCGTGCTCGAGGGCGTCAACGTCGCGGCCATGGCGGCGATGGCGCAGGCCGTCCGAATTCCGGTGATCGCCTCGGGTGGGGTCGCCACGATCGATGATGTGCGTCTGTTGCGCGAGGCGCCCGGCCGGGCGATCGCGGGCGCGGTGATCGGCCGGGCGCTCTATGACGGCGGGCTCGACGCGCGCGCAGCATTGAAAGCGGCGGCCTGAATGCTCAAGGCCCGCGTCATTCCCTGCCTCGACGTCAAGGACGGTCGTGTCGTCAAAGGCATCAACTTCGTGAACCTGCGCGATGCCGGCGATCCCGTGGAACAGGCCCGCGTCTACGATGCCCAGGGGGCCGATGAGTTGTGTTTTCTCGACATCAACGCCAGCCACGAGAACCGTGGCGTCATGTTGGACGTGGTGAGGCGCACCGCCGAGCAATGTTTCATGCCGCTTACCGTGGGGGGCGGGGTGCGCACGGTCGATGACGTGCGGGCACTCCTGCTGGCAGGCGCCGACAAAGTGTCGATCAACACTGCGGCCGTGCAGAACCCGGATTTCGTCCGCGAGGCCGCGCGCAAGTTCGGCAGCCAGTGCATCGTTGTCGCGATCGATGCCCGGCGCGGGACTTGGCCGAGCAACCAAACCTATTTCGAGGTGTTTACCCACGGCGGGCGCAAGGCGACGGGAATCGACGCGGTCGATTGGGCCAGGCGCATGGTCGAAGCCGGGGCCGGGGAACTGTTGCTCACCTCCATGGATCGCGACGGCACCCGCCAGGGCTTCGACATCGAATTCACCCGCACGATCGCCGATACCGTTCCCATCCCAGTGATCGCTTCTGGCGGCGTGGGCTCGCTCGACCACCTGGTCGATGGGATACGGGACGGCCACGCCACCGCCGTGCTCGCCGCGTCGATTTTCCACTATGGCGAATTTTCCATCGCCCAGGCCAAGGCGCATCTGCGGTCCGCAGGGATCGCGGTCCGCGACTAGGCCGCGTGCTCGGCTGACAGGCGACGGCCGATCTGCTAGGCAATCGTCATGCCGCGCCGCTCCGAGTGGGAAATCCTCGATCGCCTGTTTACCGTCGTCCGGCAGCGCCAACGCCGCGGTGATCCGGGAGCATCCTATGTCGCGCGCCTGTTCCAGCAGGGTCGCGCGCGAATCGCCCAGAAGGTCGGCGAAGAGGGGCTGGAGACCGCGCTGGCCGGCGCGCTCGGCAAGCGGCGGCAGGTGGCAAGCGAAAGTGCCGATCTCCTGTTCATGCTGTTGGTCCTGTGGGCCGAGCTCGGCCTCACCCCTGCAGACGTTCTGGCCGAACTCAAGCGCCGCGAAGGCGTGTCCGGTCTCGAAGAGAAAGCCTCGCGCAAGAAGCCGCGCCGCGGAGGGAAACGATGAGTTACGATCCGAACAACATCTTCGCCAAGATTCTGCGCGGCGAGATTCCGTGCAAGAAGGTTTACGAAGACACCCATGCGCTGGCCTTCCACGACATCCGGCCGCAGGCGCCCACCCACGTGCTCGTGATTCCGAAGGGACCCTACGTTTCGTTCGACGATTTTTCGGCCAAGGCGAGCGCGGCGGAGATCGCCGGGTTCGTCGCGGCGGTCGGTAAGGTCGCCCGAGACTTGGGTGTCGCCACTTCGGGCTATCGCTTGATCGCCAACCACGGCGCCAACTCGCACCAGGAAGTGCCGCACTTTCACGTGCACATCTTGGGTGGCCGGGCGTTGGGGCCAATGCTCGTCAAATGACGATGCGTCTCTACGGCACCAAGATCTCCCCCTATTACGCGCGGATTTGGCTCCAGGCGCAGCTCAAGCGGCTGCCGCTCACGTTGGTCGAAGGGTCCGCCGAGGACGTGATCCCCGAGGCGATGAAGCGCCGCAACCCGATCGGCAAGATCCCGTTCCTCGAGGACGGCGATCAAATGTTCTTCGAGTCCGAGGTCATCTGCGAGTACCTGGAAGATCGCTTTCCGATCCCGCCGTTGTTGCCGACCGATCCGTTCGCGCGATCCCATGCCCGGCTGCTGACCCGCATTCTCGATCTCTACGTGCTTCAGCCGACCCACCGACTGGCACCGCAAATCCGCGCGCCGCAGCGCGACGAGGCGCTCATCGCCCGCGGGTTCGAGGACGTGGCCCGCGGCCTCGAACATCTGGCGTCGTTCCTGAAGCCTGGGCCCTATGCCATGGGCGCCAAGCCGTCGCTCGCCGATTGTGCCCTTGCCACGGGTCTCTGGTACTTCCCGCGTATTCTCGTGCGGCTGCGTCCCGACTATGCCCTTCCCGGGGAGGGCCCGGTCGGCGTGTATTGGCGGTTCATTTGCACCGCCCCGGTGTTTGCGCCGTCGATCGACGAGATGACCGAGGCCCACGTCGCCTTCCGGCGCGAACTCGACAAGAAGTTGGCCGCCGGTCGTTAGGCCGCCGACCTCTTGCGTAGGTCGATGGTGGGTAAAGCGGCAGCGTCCTGAAAGACAATGACCCCGATCTTTTCGGCGCGGCCACGAATCTCCACGTCACGGCGATCGAGCCCGTCTCCGGCGAGGCCGGCGAGCATCGCGACGCGCTCGCTCAAGACCAACTGGGCGCCGAAGTCTTTGGTCATCGACTCGAGCCGGCTCGCCGTGTTCACGGCGTCCCCGATCGCGGTGACCGAACGCGCTCGCGCATAGCCCATATCGCCGACGATGACGTTGCCCACGTGAATGCCGATGCCGATGCGTAACGGTTCGGCCAGGTCTTCCTTGAGCGATTCGTTCAGGCGCTGGAGTTCCTCGGCCATGCGGCGTGCCGCGATCAGGGCCTCGCGGCAGGCCTGATCGGCCGGCCCATCGACCCCGAACAGCGCCATGACGCCGTCGCCGATGAACTTGTCCAAACGTCCCCCCGCCCCTTCGATGGCGCTGCCCATGGCACGGAAATACTGGTTGAGCACGAACACCACGTCATAGGGGAGCTTCTGCTCGGAGAGCGTCGTGAACTTGCGAATGTCGGCGAACAGGATGGCGATCTCGCGCTCGGCGCCCTGGTAATGACTCGGCTGACGATGGCCGTCCCGCGCTGTAGCGTCGGGGGCGAGGAGTGGTGTGACGCTGCACGAGGCGGTGGGGCGCAACTGGCAGGCGAGACGAGTCGCCGGCGAAGCGCCGACACGAACCAGCACGCGCGCCTCCCCTTCGTCGGCCGCCGGCTGCGCCTCGCGACCCTCGCCGACATGGACCCGGCAGGTCGAACATCGGCCGCGTCCGCCGCACACTGAGGCGTGCGGGATTCCCGCCTGACGACTGGCTTCCAAAATCGATGTCCCCGGTTCGACCGACACACGTTGACCCGAAGGGTAGGTGATGACGATCGCCGGCCGGCTCTTGAGGATGATCCAACGCACGAACCGCGCGACGATCACGAGCGCCAAGAGACCGAGGTAGACGGCGAGCGACCGGAAGTAGCCCTGATAGGCCCAGGCGACGGCAGCGTCGCTCGGCCAGTTGGCGATCTCCTGCAGGTGCTCGATGAACCCTTCTTCGAGGAAGAGCCTGGCCACCATCCGGCCGCCATCGGCGTAACCCACGAGCGCGACGACGGGCAGGACCAAAATCGGCGGGTAGACCCAGGCAAACACGCGTGGGTACCATGGCTTCAGCCGTAACCAGAAGTGCAGCCCCAAGGTGCCATGGGCCCACGCGAGCACGAGCAAGACAGCCTGGGCGACCCCGAGCCACGGCTGGAAGACCCAAAGGTTGGCCAGCACGTAGGCATAGAGATCCGCGACGTCGTACACCTCGTACAGCAATCGCGTGCCCCAGATGTGGATCATCAGGATCGGGGGAACCAGCAGGCCGAAGCTCACCTGAATTACTTCGCGTACCGGCATGCGCAAGGAACGGCGCTGGTACAGCGCGAGGATGACGAGGGCGACGTGCGTCACGAAGGCGGTGTAGAGCACCACCGTGCCGACCACGTTGCGCCAGATCGCGATGAAGATCAGCCGCCCCGCTTCGAGCGTTTCGAGCGAGTAGATCCCCAGGGCGTGATTTAGAAGATGCGTCCCGACGTAGACGTAGAGAACGATTCCCGAGATGAGTCTCAGTCGGGCGGTCATTGTCAGGGCGAGAGGGCGGCTGCCAACATCGCCAGCGAGGTTTCCGGTCGGGCGCCAAAGTGGCTGATGACCTCGCCGGCCGCGAGACTGCCCAATCGGCCGCAGGTGCGCAGATCGCGTCCTTTGGTCAGGCCGTAGAGGAATCCGGCGGCATAGAGGTCGCCGGCGCCCGTGGTGTCGACGACCGGACCTCGGGTCGCCGCGTCGATGACGTGAACCTCGTGATCACGGACCACGACCGATCCCTTGGCGCTCCGCGTGAGCGCGGCCGTGGTTCCGTCGCGGCGAACCTGCTGCAGGGCCGAATCGAAATCCCGCGCTTCATAGAGCGCGAGCAATTCGGACTCGTTGGCGAATAGGATGTCGATGTCCTTGCTGACCAACTCGCGGAACTCGGCCCGGTAACGGTTGACGCAGAACGCATCGGACAGGGACAGCGCCACTTGGCGACCGGCGTCGTGGGCGATCGCGATCGCTTTGCGGAATGCTTCCTTGGCGCGTGGCGGATCCCACAGATACCCCTCGAGGTAGGTGACCTGGGCGCGGGCGATCAGGCTGGCGTCGACATCTCCGGGACCGAGCGCCACGCTCGCGCCCAAGAACGTCGCCATGGTGCGCTGGGCATCGGGCGTCACGAAGATCAAGCACCGCGCGGTGCTCGCTCCGCCGTCGGCCGGAATCGTGTCAAAAACGACACCGGCGGCGCGCAGGTCGTGCCGAAACACCTTGCCGAGATGGTCGTCTTTCACTTTGCCGATATACGCCGCCCGGCCGCCCAGGGATGCGATCCCGGCCATCGTGTTGGCGGCCGATCCTCCGGAAACCTCGACGCCGGGTCCCATCGCGGCGTAGAGCGAATCAGCGCGCGGTCCGTCGATCAAGGTCATCGAGCCGTGTGAGAGGTCGTGGCGGATCAAGAACTCCGGCGTGGCCCGTGCCAACACGTCGACGATCGCATTGCCGATACCGACGACATCGATCGAGCCGGAGTTCATCTCGGACCACCACCGCCATTGCACAGCCGTTTGAGCCAGCCGCGCGGCAGTATAGAGTGCCCCGGCGATGGAACAACCGACGGGACAATGATGGTCGCGGCGTTCGTCAAAGCGTTTGCGCAACTCCCCGACCCGACCTTCCGCCATGTGCTGTGGCGATCGCTCTTGCTGTCGTTGGTGGTCTTCGTCGCGCTGGCGCTGATCGCGGGATGGTTTCTGCAGGGCATCGGAACGGTGGCGATCTTCGGATGGATCCTGCTGAGCGCCACGCAAGTGGCCTCGCTCGGCATCCTGTTCACGTTCTTTGCCACGGGATGGCTTCTGTTCCCGGCGATTTCGAGCCTGTTCATCGGCGTTTTTCTCGACGACATCGTCGAGGCCGTCGAACGACGCCACTACCCGAACGAGCCGCCGGGCCGATCGCTACCGTTCGTTGCATCGCTCGCGGTGACCGGCCGATTCACGATCGCGCTGGTGATCCTCAACGTCCTCGCGCTGATCGTATACGCCGCGTTCTTCTGGCTGCCGATCGTCGCTCCTGCCGTGTATTTCACGATCAACGGTTATCTGCTCGGACGTGAGTATTTCGAGTTGGTCGTCACCCGCCATCACGGTCCCAACGATGCCCGTGCGTTGCGTCGCGCGTTTCGCGGGCGGGTGTTCATGACCGGAGTTCTGATCTCGGTCCTGTTCTGGATCCCAGTGGTCGCATTCCTTGCACCGCTGGTGGCCGCCGCCGCCATGGTGCACGTCTACAAGGATTTGCGGCCGCAGATCGCATGATCCGGCACGCTGTTCTGGCAGGTGGGTTTTTCGCGCTCGCGGCGTGTGCTGCGCCCTCGGCGCCACCGCCTGCAGCCCCCGTCGCCGAGACACCACGCGTCGCAGCCCTGCCGCCGCCGCTGCCACCGCCGGTGATTCCACGCTTCGACATCGGGCCGGCCGCGCCCGAACCCCACCCGCGCGGACTGATGGGGATCGAGGATCGTGCGGTCGAATTGCTGTTGGGTCCACCGGCCGTCCGGCGGCGGGACATCGGAGCGCAAATGTGGACGTACCGGGGAGAGGGCTGTTCGATGCAGCTCTTCTACTATCCGGAGGGTTCGCCCGAACGCTACTACGTGCGGCACGTCGAGACCCGTTCGGCACCTCGCACCGCGACGACACCCGAACATTGCTTCGCGCTCCTGTTGCGTGCGGCGCCGACGGTCCGCAACTAGCGTCGCTTCGCCTTGGATGGTCGCGTCTTCGCGCGCCGTTTCGCCCGCCCGGGGGCTTCGTCGGTCGTCTTGCCCTTGAACGCGCAGAGGTCGCGCACCACGCAACCCGGGCAGTTCGGCTTGCGCGCCAGGCAGACGTAGCGTCCGTGCAGGATCAACCAATGATGGGCGTGCAGCTTGTACTCGGGTGGCACCCCCTTCTCGAGGCCGAGCTCGACGTCGAGCGGTGTCTTGCCGGGGGCCAGGCCCGTGCGGTTGCCGACACGAAAGATATGGGTGTCGACGGCGATGGTCGGCTCTCCGAACGCGACGTTCAGGACCACGTTGGCGGTCTTGCGGCCGACGCCGGGCAGGGTCTGCAAAGTATCGCGATCGCGCGGCACCTGGCCGCCGTATTGTTCGACCAGGATTTGCGACAATGCCGCCACGTTCTTGGCCTTGGTGTTGAACAGGCCGATGGTCTTGATGTAGTCGCGAATCCTCGCTTCGCCCAACGCCATCATCGCGGCCGGCGTGCTCGCCGCCTCGAACAGCGCCGGGGTGGCCTTGTTGACACCCGCATCGGTTGCCTGCGCCGACAGCACCACGGCCACCAACAAGGTGAACGGATTCTCGTACGCGAGTTCGCTGCGCGGGTCGGGCCGCTCGGCCGAGAGGCGACGGAAGAACTCGTGGACCTTGACGGGCGTCATGGGGCGAGATTACCGGCTGCGACAGGCCTTCGGCAAAGACCGTCCCTGGCGTAGAGTGCGGCCGTGGAAAAGCCGATCTTCGATGCCGTTCTGACGCCGCACCGCTCGCTGCCGCCGCTCGGATTCGCACTGCTCATGGCGGGTGTGGCCGTGATCAGTTTCGTGGCTGGTCTCGCCTTCTTCTTGGTTGGGGCTTGGCCCGTCGTCGGGTTTCTCGGGCTCGACGTGCTGCTGATCTACTTGGCGTTCCGCGCCAGCTATCGATCGGCCCGCCAGTCGGAACGAGTGTCCTTGACCGAACGCGAACTCGTGGTCGAGCGGACGAGCGCGTATGGGTCGGTCAGCCGATGGGCGTTTCAGCCCTACTGGGTGCGGATCGATCTGACCGAAACGCCGGGTCCCGACACCACGCTGGTGCTCCGTTCGCATGGGCGCTCGCTCACCATCGGTGGTTTTCTGTCGCCCCCCGAACGGGCCGAGTTCGCTGACGCGCTCGAACAGGCGTTGGCCCCGCTGAAGGAACGCTGGCTTGGCTAGCCGTGGCGCGCATTCCTTACCGTGTGGAAGCCTAAGTCGTTGCCAACGAATCGCTTCGTCGATCCCCGGTAAGTAATTGAAGCTCATCGACACGGGCGCGGACGCAACCTGCATCGCTGCCGAGATTGCCTTGTGCGCGGCACTCCCACTGACGGGCAAAGGGCGCATTCGGGACCCGGGCGGGACCCAGGACACCAATTATTGCCTCGGTGACGTGCAAGTGGTTCTGACAGGCCACCATGGCACCGAGGCGACCATACCGATCCGCGATCTTCCGCTATTCGAAGCGTTCGCGGCGGGCTCCGTTTTCGCCAAAGCCCTCTTGGGGCGTGACGTTCTTGGTCGGGGCAGTCTGCACATCGCACGCGACACGTTTACCTTCTGTTTGTGACCAGGGTGATGACGCGGTCCGGCGAACAGCGCAAGAACCGGGTGGCTCGGTCGCGTCGCGTCGGCGAGAATCGGCGCATGACAACCATTGCCTCTCGCGATTTCGATCGTGTGGCACGCGCGATCGAGCGCCTGACCATCGACAGCGATGGCGAGCCACCGCTCGCCGAACTCGCGGCTGCGGCGGGCCTCTCGCCGTTTCATTTCCAACGCTTGTTCAAGAGATGGGCCGGCGTCACGCCGAAGCGCCTCCATCAGGTCGCGGCGCTCGGTCGTGCCAAGGCCTCGCTGCGCCAAGGCCGCTCGGTGCTCGATGCGGCCTACGACGCCGGACTCAGCGGTCCGGGCCGTTTGCACGATTTGTTCGTCGCTTGTGAGGCCATGACCCCGGGCGAATATCGCACCGCCGGGCGCGACCTGCGGATTGCCTATGGCTTTCACGACAGTCCGTTCGGCGAATGCCTGGTGATGGTGACCGAGCGCGGCCTCTGCGGACTGGGTTTCGTGTCGGGCGCAGGAGAACCGGCGCACCAGGAGACGCTCGCCGATCTCACCAATCAGTGGCGCCAAGCCACCATGACCGAGAATCCGACCCGAACGAGACCGTTCGCCGAACGCATCTTTGGGAAGACGAACGATCGTGAGCGTATTCCCGTCCTCCTCAAAGGAACCAATCTCCAGATCAAAGTGTGGGAAGCGCTCCTGCGCATCCCCGAGGGCGAAACACGCACCTACGCGGCGATCGCGGCGGCCGTCGGGAAGCCCAAAGCGGCGCGCGCCGTCGGCAATGCCGTGGCGGCCAATCCGATCTCCTGGCTCATTCCCTGCCACCGGGTGATTCGCGGTACCGGCGTGATCGATCACTATCGCTGGGGGAGTTCGCGCAAGCGTGCGATGCTCGCCTGGGAAGCGGTTCAGACGACGGCGCCTTGACGCCCGCATGACCGCAGCAGCGAGCGCGGTCGATGACGGCAACGGTTCGGTCCTTCGTCTACTTGTTTCTCCTCGCGGCGATGTGGGGTTCGTCCTACGCCTTGCTCAAGGTGATGGTCGAGACGCTGCCGCCGGTGACCGGAACGGCGGTCCGGGTTTTCCTCGCTGGGCTGTTGCTCATCGTGATCCTCTACGCCGTGGGTCAGCGGCTGCCGCGCGGCCGGGTCAACTGGGCATGGCTCTTCGTGATCGGCGCCACGGGGAGCGCCGTGCCCTTTACGCTCCTCGCCTTTGCCGTCGAGCGCATCCCGTCGGCGTCCGTCGCCGTGTTGATGGGGGCGACGCCGCTCTTCACCTCGGTGATGGCGCACCTCACGACGCGCGACGACCAGCTTTCGGTCCACAAGCTGATCGGCATCGTGCTGGGATTGGTTGGTGTTGCGGTCTTGTTCGGAACCGAGGCGGTGGGCGGCATCGCCCGCAACATCTGGGGCATGGCGGCCGCCTTGGCCGGGTCGTTCTCCTACGCGCTCACCAACGTGGTGGCACGCCGCATCGTGGGCGAGAGTCCGGTGAGTGCCGGTGCAGCATCGGCGTTCTGCGCCCTGAGCGTGGTCGTGCCGTGGGCGCTCATTGCCGAGAGCCCCGGCACAACACTGTTGGGAGGTGAAGGCAGCCTGCGCTCGTGGCTCGCGCTGTTGGCGCTCGCGGCCCTGAGCTCGGCCCTCGGCAACGTCATCTTCTTCCGCCTGATCGTCCTCTCCGGTCCGACGTTCGTCTCACTCAACAACTATCTCAACCCGTTGATCGGCACGTTCTGGGGCGTGGTGCTCCTGGGCGAGTCGGCTCAGGGTCAGGCCTTCGTCGCCCTCGCGCTCATCCTCGTCGGGATCGCCGTGGCCAATTGGACGGCCTTGCGCTCGCTCGCGACCCGGCGCGCGACTAGCGTTTGAATCCCAACACGTCGTCCATGCCGTAGAGCCCCGCCGGTCTGCCGCGGGCCCACAGCGCGGCGCGCACCGCGCCAGCCGCGAATAGCGAGCGATCCTGCGCCTTGTGGGTGAGTTCCAGGCGCTCGGAATCGCTTGCAAACATCACGGTGTGATCGCCGACGACCGCGCCGCCGCGCAGCGCCGCGAAGCCGATGTGGCCCTTGGTCCGTGCGCCGGTGATGCCGTCGCGCCCGCGGTCGGCAACGCCTGGGAGGTCCAGGTGGCGCCCATCCGCTGCGGCGCGCCCGAGGGCGAGTGCGGTGCCCGACGGGGCGTCGACCTTGTGACGGTGATGCATCTCGACGATCTCGATGTCGAACTCCTCCGGGAGGAGCGCCGCCACCTGACGCGTGAGGTGCACGAGCACATTGACCCCGATGCTGAAGTTCGCGGCCTTTACGATCGTGGCCCGGGCGGCCGCCCGCGCAATCTCGGCGTCGTGTTCGGGCTTCAGGCCGGTGGTGCCGACGATCAGGATACGACCACGTCGCGCCGCCTCGGCGGCGTGGCGCAGCGTCGCTTCGGGTGCGGTGAAGTCGAGGACGGCATCGCTCGTCTCGAACAGCGCATCGACATCGTCGCTGATGCGAACCCCGAGAGTTTGGCCGACGGCATAGCCCAAGTCCTTGCCAAGATCGGGGTGGCCTTGGCGCTCGCTGCCGGCCGCGGCGCGGGCCTCGGTCGTCGTCAAGACCTGGCGCAGCAGGGCCTGACCCATCCGTCCGGCGCAACCGGCGATGCCTATGCGAAGAGGAGCCATTTCCGACTCGCGTTTGGTTTCGACTTCGGGCGAGATGTAGCACCGGGCGCGCCCGGCTCCTAGGCCCGCAGAATCTGGCCACATCCAAAGGCGGACGATGATCGACCTATACACGGCGAAAACGCCCAACGGCATCAAGGCTTCGATCGCCCTCGAAGAGCTGGCGCTGCCCTACAACGTCATCGCCCTCAATCTGCTCGATAATGAACAGAAGCATCCGGATTTCCTGCGCATCAACCCCAATGGCCGGATCCCGGCGATCGTCGATCGCGACGCCGGCGACTTCGCCGTGTTCGAGTCGGGCGCGATCCTCATCTATTTGGTGGAGAAGACGGGCCAGTTGATGCCGCGCGACGCCAAGGGGCGCTCCCAGGTCATTCAGTGGCTGATGTTCCAGATGGGCGGCGTCGGCCCGATGCAGGGACAGGTCAACTGGTTCAAGCGCAATGCGCCCGACAACACGATCGCGATCGACCGCTACACCAACGAAACCCGCCGGCTCTACCGCGTGCTCGATACGCGGCTCAAGGACCACCGATTCCTGGTTGGCGACTACTCGATCGCGGACATTGCGAATTGGGGCTGGGTTTCGCGTTACGAGTTCTCCGGGGTCGATGTGAGCGACGTGCCGCATCTGATGCGCTGGTATCGCGAGATCGAGGCGCGTCCGGCCGTCAAGCGCGGCGCCGAGGTGCCGACCGAGGCGCAGAAGGCGCGCCCGGTCCCCTGGGCGAAAGGCTGACTCGCGCATGAGCGACGACAGGAAGATTGCCTTGGTGACCGGTGCCAACCGCGGCATCGGCTTAGAAATCTGCCGTCAGCTCGCTGGTCGGGGCGTGCGCGTCATCCTGACGGCGCGCGATCAGGCCAAGGGTGATGTTGCGGCCGCGGCGTTGCGCGCCCAGGGACTTGATGTCGTCGCCCGCGCCCTCGACGTTACCGACGAGCGGAGCGTGCAGGCGCTGGCCCATTGGATCAAGTCGACCTACGGCCGGCTCGACATCCTGATCAACAACGCTGGAGTCCTGCTCGAGCGGATCTATGGCCAGGACGCCAACATCGAGACCGACGCCATGGACGTCGACGTGGATCTCGTCGCCACCATCATCAACACCAATACGCTGGGACCCCTGCGCACGACCCAGCGTCTGGCACCGCTGATGCCCGCGGGCGGGCGGATCATCAATCTTGCGTCCCAGATGGGCCTCAGGAGTTGGGCCAATTCGAACATGGTCGGTTACCGTGTCTCCAAGACCGCCCTCATGGGGCTGACGGCGAACCTGGCCAAGGGGCTCGCGAAGAAGGGCATCACGGTCAATTGCATGTGTCCGGGCTGGGTCAAGACCGACATGGGGTCGCGTTTCGCGCAGATCACGGTCGATCAGGGCGCCGACACGGCGATCTGGCTCGCGCTGGACGCCGATGCCAAACACAGCGGTAAGTTCTTCTACAAGAAACAAGAACTGACCTGGGACGGGCAGAACGTTCCGGCGTGATCGGTCGTCGGCTTCCTTCTGTATCGATCGGTTTGACTATAGCGTAAGTATTTGCTTACCGTAAGTGGTGACTTACAAATCTCAAGCCTTTGATGCCCTCGGGGATCCGATGCGCCGTCGGGTGTTCGAGCGTCTGCGCCGGGGACCGCGTGCGGTGCACGAACTCGCCCGGGGGTTGCCGATCAGTCGTCCGGCCGTATCCCAGCATCTGAAGGTCCTGAAGGAGGCCGGGCTCGTCGTCGATCGTGCCGAGGGGACGCGTCGGCTCTACCAGATCGATCCCTCCGGGCTTGGCACGATTCGTCGCTGGCTCGATGAGTTCTGGGATGAGGCCTTGAACGCGTTTCGCGACGAAGCCGAAAAGGAAGAGCGAACATGAACGTCGTCATCCGCCCGGCACCGTTAAAGCGCCACATTGTCGTGAACGTTGGCCAGGCCCGCGCCTTCGAGGTGTTCACCGCCCGGATGGAACGGTGGTGGCCGGCCAGCCACTCGATCGGCGCCACCAGACAAGTGGACGTGGTGATCGAGCCCCGGGTTGGCGGACGATGGTATGAGCGGGGCGAGGACGGCCAGGAATGTCTGTGGGGCGAGGTCCTCGCCTGGGAACCGCCCGACCGAGTCGTGCTTGCTTGGCGCCTCAACGCGCATTGGACATTCGATCCTACCCTCACGACGGAGGTCGAGGTCCGGTTTCTCGCGCAGGGCGAGCAAGCGACCCGGGTCCAACTGGAGCACCGCCACCTGGAGCGCTTCGGCGAGGGCGCCGACGCTGTTCGCGGCGCCCTCGACGGCGAAGGGGGTTGGCCCGGTATGCTCCGTCTCTTTGCCGGTTTCGCCCAAAAACCCTGACTTCGCCCAAGGCCTTGGTGCGGCCCGTCGGTTGACGCTCCCCGCGGTGCGCCGTACCGTCCTGCCTCACGTTGGCGCAATTCCGCGCCCAGGGAGGGAACCCGTGGCCGAAACCGAACGCGTTCCCGGATTCGTGGAGCTACAGCAAATGCCCAGCACCGACATCAAGGCGCCGCTCAATTCGCTGCGCGGCCTGGGTCGCCACCCGATGATGGCGACGATCACCGCGGAGGAGGAAGCCCGCCTCAACTATCAGATGACCTTGTCGCGCATCCTGCGGGAGAACGTGCAGGTGGGAAACAAGATGATCTATGACGCGCGCGTCGAGCCACAATTCGTGCGCGAAAACGGACGCAAGCCCCGGGACCGCCACGAGGTCCGCAAGGCGATGCTGCGCGACGCGGGCTATCAGATGTGGGCCAGCATGCGCCGCCAGCTCCAGGAGCAGGGCAGCCAGTGGAAACTGCCGATGATCGAACGGCAGATTCACGAACTGGCGGCCAAGGCCGACATCAAGAAACCGAAGTACGGCACCCTGCGGCTCGACCCGAAGCTCAAACTGCCGCGCTACCAGACCGCCTTCGACATGCACTGGATGGCCGGCGGCTATGCGGCCGAGCGCGTCAAAGGCGACGTCTCCCCGGGCGCCATGTACGACCTCGGTGGTCTCTACATGGGGACGGGCGGCAAGATGGGACCCTTCAACGACGGGCCTGGTTGGTCGGTCGTGAACTGGCTCAAGACCAGGTATCCCAAGTTCACGCCGAAGTCCGTGCTCGACGAAGGCTGCACCGTCGGCCACTCGACCATGGCCTACGTCGAAGCTTGGCCCAAGGCCGAGGTGCACGGCATCGACTTTGCCGCACCGATCGTGCGCTACGCCCATGCCCGGGCCGAATACATGGGCAAGCGCGTGCACTACTCGCAACAACTCGCCGAGGAAACCGACTTCGAGGACAACACGTTCGATCTCGTCGTGTCCTCGATGTTCCTGCACGAAACCAGCCACTCGGCGGTCTACAAGATCGTCAAGGAGGCGCACCGCGTCCTGAAGCCGGGCGGCGTGATGATCCACGTCGAGCAGCCGCAGTTCCACTTCCTGCCGACGCCGTGGGCGCAATTCGAGAACGACTGGGACACGCACAACAACAACGAACCGTTCTGGGGCCCGATGCACGACATGGACCTCATGGACGTGGCGCTCAAGGGCGGTTTCCAGAAGAAAGACGTGATCCAGGAGAGCGCACCCTTCGTGGTGCCGCTTCCGGGTGGCGAGAAGATGGTCGCGCCCAAGGGATCGTGGTTCTTCTACGCGGCCTGGAAACGCTAGACCGCGACTGCGGTTACGCTGAACACGGCCGGGGCTCAGGCTCCGGCCGTTTTCTTTTTTGGAATCAACCCGTTGGTGCCGATGCGCCAACGCTATCGAATTGATGCGACGACGATATTTCCGTCGCGCCGCGCGGTTTCGTAGATGAACGGGCGAGCACGCAATCCACCCCACTTCATCACAGGAGACCGACTATGAACGTCAAATCGATCCTCGCCGCTGGCGCCCTGTTGCTCGCAACGACCAGCGTCCAGGCGGCCGAAACCTCGGCCAAGTACGAGATCCAGTTCCAGGGCCAGTGGACCGCAACGAGCCACCCGCTCGAGTACCCCTCCAATGCGCATTTCTCGGGGCTCGTCGGGGCCACACACAACGGTGCCTACAAACTTTTTCGGGTTGGCGACAACGCCACCGACGGCCTCAAGCGTTTGTCCGAGATGGGCGCCCACGCACCGTTCGATCAGGAAATTCGCGCAGCCATCGCGGCCGGCCAAGCGGGTCAACTCTTCGAGACCGGGGCCCTGTTCGGCGCGCCGTGGCAATCGAAGGCCGAGTTCTCGGTCGATCAGAAGAACAACATGGTGTCGTTCGCGGCCATGATCGCGCCCTCCCCCGACTGGTTCACCGGCGCCTCCGACGTCACGCTCTGGGAGAACGGCGATTGGGTCCGCGAGAAGACCCTCATGCTCTACGCCTATGACGCCGGCACCGACAACTGCAAGACCTATCAGGCGGCGGATATGGAAGCCGCGCCGCGCGGTTCCGTGGCGCTCAACCAGGCGCCGCATTTCGTCAAAGACGGCAAGCTGAAGAACCCGATCGTGTCCCCGGTCGCAACCGTCGTCATCCGCCGTCTCGACAAGTAGCCGGCGTCCCTGTCGTGCCCGGTTTCCCTCCCCACGGGCGCAACACCCGGAAGGCACGCCAAGCGCGTGCCTTCCTTCTTTTTCGTGGTGCCCTAGTTTCTCTTGGGCGCGGCACGTCGGGCGCCGCGTGCTAGCATGGCCGGCGACCGTCCGGTTGTCGGACAAAAAAATCCCAGGGAGGGGTTATGCAACGTATGAAACGAAATGTGGCGTGGGTTGCAGCCGTATCCGCTGCCGTCGCCACGGCAGTGACGGCCATCCCGGCCGATGCCGCCAATCCACCCGACACGTTGCGTGTCGGGGTCAATTCGAAGGCACCTGCCCGCGGCAACCCTTACGGCGCCGGCTTCTCGATCCCGAGCGTCTACTACTGGTCCGCCGTGTTCGATTCGCTCACCCGCGTCAACGACAAGGGCACCACCATTCCGATGCTGGCCGATAGCTGGTCGGTCGGTGCCGACAAGGTCACCTGGACATTCAAGCTCAAACCCAACATCAAGTTCTCGAACGGCGAACCGGTCAACGCCGACGCTGTCGTGGCCGCCTACACCTGGCTGATCAGCGACGACAAGGGCAAGGTCACGTCGATGGGCCGCAACATCAGTCGCGATGCGGCGGAGGCGGTCAAGATCGACGACATGACGGTTGCGATCAAGACGCGCAAACCCGATCCGCTCTGGGCCGGCACGGCCGCGACGGCGATCATCGTCGCACCCAAGCTGTGGAAGGACATCGGGCCCGAGGGCTACACCAACACGCCGGCGACGACCGGTCCCTATCGGGTCGAGACGTGGACCGATCAACAGGCGGTATTCGTGCTCAATCGCGAATCCTATCGCCCGGGCAAGGTGCCGCGCATCACGATCACCGAACTGCCGGAAGCGGTGGCGCGGGCGCAGGCGCTCCTGTCCGAACAGATCGATGTCGCCACCAACATGGGTCCCGACGACGTGGTTCGGATCCGTGCTGCGGGTCACCAGGCGGATATCGCCGGCTCGCCCAACATCATGTCGGTCGCGCTTTTCACCGAGGACTTCTCGCCCAACAAGAAGTGGGCGGAGAAGGGAACACCGTTCCGTGACAAGCGCGTGCGCCAGGCGATGAATCACTTGATTGACCGCCAACTCATCATCAACACTCTGGTTGGCGGGCTCACCAAGCCGGCGAGCCAGCCTGCCAACCCGAACACCTTCGGCTACAACCCGGACCTCAAGCCCTACCCGCTCGATCTCGCCAAGGCCAAGCAACTCTTGACCGAAGCCGGGTATCCGAGCGGCCTCAAATTCACCTCCGAGGTGCTCACCGGCTTCTCGCCCAACGACAAGGAGATCTGGACCTACATCTCCGACCAAGCGACCAAGGTCGGCGTCACCATGGAGTTGCGCCCGATTCCGTTCCCGGACTGGCTGCAGAAGTATCTGAACGGCAAGTGGGAAGGTGAATCGACCACGCTCTCGTTCCTGGTCGAACCGCACATGGACGCAATCCGTCCGTTCCAGAATTACTCGTGTCTGCTCCAGAATGCGTTCACTTGCGTCCGCGAGCACATGCCGCTGATCGAGCAAGCCTCGACCGAGATGGATCCGGTCAAGCGGGAGAAGCTGCTCAAGGACCTGATGAAGCTCTCGGCCGACGAGGCGATCGCACTTCCGATCCAGGAAAACGTCGAGATCGCCGGGCTCAACAAGCGGGTCCGCGGCTTTGCCAACTGGAACAAGGTGTTGCTCTACGAAAACATCACGCTCGCGAACTAGCGGGTTTCGCCCCTCACTCGCCGTCGCGTCGTGACGGTCCCCTCTCTCCGTCGCGACGGAGCGAGGGCAGGGTGAGGGGCCTTTTTTGGAGGGACCGATGGCCGCGTTCAAGCACCTGTTCTCGCCGATCGAGATCGGCGGCGTCGAAATCAAGAACCGCATTTTCATCCCGCCGCACGGCGTGTCGTTCGCTCCGGGAACCGGCGGTGGCAACGAACGGGTGATCGACTATCACATCGAACGCGCCAAAGGCGGAGCCGGCATCGTCATGATGTCGAACTACTGCACGCCGGCGTCGTGGTCGGAGCTGGGCACGTGGGGCGGGGCGCTGTCCCGCACGCCGGTCGGGTTAAACGAAATGAATCTCGACACACTGAAGCCGCACTACAAGACGCTGATCAGCGGCGTTCGGTCTCATGGCGCGCGGTTCATCTCGCAACTCAACGCCGGCGGCCGACAGGGTGGTGGTCCCGGAACCGACGCGTTCCAGTTGCCGCTGTGGGCGCCTTCGGACCTGCCGTGCCCGACGACACGCGTCATCCCGAAGGCGATGGAAGTTGAGGACATCCAGGATTTCATACGCGCCTTCGTTCAGGGGGCGCTGAACGCCGAGGAATGCGGCGCCGACGGCGTCGAACTGTTCGCCGCGCAGGGCTATCTCTTGTCCGAGTTCCTGTCGCCCCACACCAACAAGCGAAGCGATCAGTACGGCGGATCGCTCGAAAATCGCGCGCGTTTCCTGATCGAGGCTCTGACGGCGATTCGCAAGGCCGTCGGTCGCAAGTTCCTTCTCGGCGTGCGCATGAACGGCGATGACTTCACCCCGGGTGGCTTGCAAATCGCCGAAGCGCAGCAGATCGCGCAACTGATTCGTGCCAGCGGCACGACCCAATACCTGAGCATCACCGGAAAGACCTATTGGAGCTGGCCGGGCTGGATCGCCGACGTGAACCAACCCGCCGCGCAATTCGCTCACCTGTCGGCGGCGATCAAGAAGGCCGTCCCCGAGCTCAAGATCGGCGTGGTCAGCCGCATCGGCACGCCGCAGCTCGGCGAACAGATCATCGCCAACGGCCAGGCCGACCTAGTCGGCATGGCCCGCGCGACCATCGCCGACCCGGAGTTGCCCAACAAAGCGATGCGCGGCGAGGTCGATCGCATTCGCCTGTGCACCTACGGCAATCAGTCCTGCATCATGAAGCTGATCGGTGGTCAAGGCCTCGCGTGCGTCCACAACCCGGCGATCGGGCGGGAAAAGGAGCTCGGGGCTGGCTCGCTCAAGTCGGCCGCCAAGAAGAAAAAGGTCGTCGTCGTGGGTGGGGGCCCGGCCGGGGTCGCCGCGGCGCGGATCGCCGCCAGCCGCGGTCACGACGTCACGTTGTTCGAGAAGGACCTCGAACTCGGCGGCCAGAATCGAATGACCGTCCGGGTTGCCAGCCGCGCCAGCTACAAGGAAATCACGCGCTGGCAGCGGGTCGAACTGGATCGCTCGGGGGCCAAGGTCCGTATGGGAACGACCGCCACAGTGGAAATGGTCCTCGGCGAGAAACCCGATGTCGTCGTCGTAGCCTCGGGGTCGACGCCGCGGCGCACCGGTTACTCGAGCCTGCGGCCGACGATCGAGCGTTTGCCCGGGGTCGACCAAGCCAACGTCTACACCGTGTGGGATGCCTTCGACGAGACCAAGAAGATCGGCAAGAACGTCGTCTTGATCGACGAGGACCCACACATGTCGGGGGTCTCGACCGCCGAATACTTGGCCGACCGCGGCCACAAGGTGACGATCGTGACGCCCCAGGTTCATCCCGGCGACTACATGGAGATCTCCTTCGTTCCCGATCTCTATCGCCGCATCCTGCCGAAGGGGATCGAGATCGTCGCCAACACGTTCGTTTCTCGGATCGAGGGCGAACGGTTGGTTCTCGAGGACCGCTACACCGGGCAGACGCGGCTCCTCACGGGGGTCGATGGTGTCGTGCTGGCGATGGGCAACCAGGTCAACGACGGACTCTACCGTTCGCTCAAGGGCAAGGTGACAGTGCATGCGATCGGCGATGCGCTGGCGCCGCGCCGCCTCGACGAAGCGATTCTCGACGGCGAACGAATCGGTCGGATGATCTAACGCGCTGGACGAGCGGGGCGTTCGCTTTCGAGAATCGCCTTCTCTTCGCCGAAGAAATCGCGTTGGGAGACGATCCCGACGACGCGTCCCCGTCCGTCGACCACCGGCAGGTGGCGATAGCCACGCTCGTGCATGCGCCGCAAGGCTTCGAGGGCGGTCGCTTTGTCCTCGATCGCGTCCGGATCTTTGGTCATGACCTGGGCCAGCGGGGTCAGATCGGGATCACGACCTTCGGAGACGACGCGGTAGACGATGTCCCGCTCGGTGAAAATCCCAACCAGACGATCGCCCTCCATCACCAGCACCGAACCCACGTGACGATGGCGCATCATGCGCGCGGCATCGCGAACGAAATCCGCGGGCGACAGGCTGACGATCTTCTGATTTCGGACGACGTCCGGCACGATGCGACGGGACATGGGGCTCTCGATTCTCGGGCGTTCTCGGCTCAGCTCGGTCGTTGGGCGTCCTTGGTGGCGCCGAACATGAACCAAAATCCGTCGCCACGCCGCTCGAGGCCGGTGGCCGTTTTCATCGCGCCCGCCGCCATATCGCGGAACACATGCTTGGACGAGAATCCCGCGTCGGTGGCCAGTCGCATCAGGTCCATATCCCGGAACGGGCAGCGAAACGGCTCGCTGTTGTAGAACGTGTCCCACTCGCGGATGAACTGATCGAATGGCCCCTGGCCGTGGTATTGCGGTTGCTCGGCGTGAATCATCACACCACCCGGCGCGAGCACGCGGTGAGTCTCGCGTGCCACCCGCGCCATGGCTCCCTGGGGGACCTCGTGCAGAAACATCGCGCTCGTCACGAGGTCGAAGTGACCTGCGGGAAAATTCGTTGCCTCGGCGTTCTGTTGCGAAAAATGAACGGGAACCCCGAGGGATTCGGCTCGGGCATGACCGAAACGCAAGACGGGCGCGCAGGCGTCGATCGCGAAGACCTCGGCCTCGGGCCAGGCTTGCTTTAGCGGCAGGGTCGAGTGCCCGACGGTGCAGCCAAGGTCGAGGATTCGCCTCGGCCGCAACCGCGGAAAGCGTTGCTTGAGGTGCGCCACCATGGCCCACCCGGCGCCGTCGTTCCAAACGCCGAGTTCGCCACCGGTGGCGAGGAACAGGCTTCCGGTGTCGTACATCGCGCCGGCCCACACGCCCCCCGGCTCACCATCGTGGTTGTAGCCGCCGGGCTGGCAGTGGATGTCGACGGCGGTGATATAGCGTGGCACGGCGAGGTTCGGGTCCAGGCGCAGCGTTCCGCCGGTGCTGGCGTTCGTCTTGGCGCGTCGGGCGACGTCGGCGTATTCGCGAGCGACGATGCCGCCACGAATCATGTAGCTCATTTCCTGATTGTTGCGTTTGAGCGAGCTCCACATCTGCCAATACGGTTCGCGATGCATGAGCTGACGCACCTCGCGGCGATCGCGCGGTTTGCGGCCGATCGCGCGAATCGCGGCTGGCTCGACGCGGCGCTCGTAGGTCAGCTTGTTGCCCGGATAGACAGCCTGCGCGACGAAAAAATACGACGCCATGATGAAGTCGAACCACGCCAATTCATCGTGGGTAATCGCCGGCGAAAGACCATGCCGTCCCTCATGGCGAATGGACTTAGGCCCCGGCCGATCGGCCCGTTCAGGATGCATGGCCACCTCCACACGGTGCACGGCACCGACGCTATTGACCCGGACAGCGTACGCCTTTGACGCCCCGTTGCGTAAGTGGCTCCTCGGCAAAGACTCGCTTGCCCGGCAGGGGCCAATCCCTACATCAGTTTCGCGATGTCGTTCACGTCAGCCACGCGCTCGATCGTCTGCAGCGCCGCGAACAGCGTCCGCGCCTTTGCCGCCGGCATCGAACGGGACGTGGCGTCCATGAACTTGTTTTCGACCATTGCCTGGGTCATCGGTGCAGCGGGACTGCCATAGGTATCACGCAGGCGTCGCTCGCCCCGGTAAACGTTGCCGCCGGCTTCGATCTCCGCGGCACCGGATATGTCGAGCCAACGCAACTCATTGAACGCTTTGGTCGATTCCGGATCTTCGATGACCTCCACCATCGCGGCCATCCGGCGACTGACCGGATCGGCCAGGCGTTCCTTCGTCACCCAACTCGTCCCCGTCGGGACCCCGAGCACGGCCATGGCGACGGCCCAATGCACCGAATAGATCGCCTCGAAGTAGGTGTCGGGTGACGGCTCGAACTGCAAGGGGATCAGATAGATCGACGGCAAATAGACGCGAAGCCGCGTGACACTCGCTGGATCGATACGATGCTCGCGCACCAGTTCGCCGAGCGTCTGGATCACGCTCTGGGCGAAGCGACTGGTGACCCACGGTTTCAACTGCATTGTCTGGGACAGGTAGTGGTAGGGCCGCGTCGGGTCCGTCAACCGAGCGGAGTCGTAGTCAGCGGCGTGCTGATCGATCTCGTCAGGCACGCTGCGGAGACCGGCCGCGGTCATCAATGCGGCCTGGATGCCGTTGCGACAGAAGAAGAGATTGCCGTAACCGACGGCGCTCGCGCGTTTCCGGATTTTCGGTCTGTTGTAGAGATTCGGACGGTGCGGGAACTCCCAGGCCAGGCTCAGGGCGCTCGACATCTGATCTTCGTCGAAGCCGAGCAAGTAACCGCTGATTGCGGCCGCACAGGTGCTCATCTGCGGAAGATCGATGTCCTTGCGCCGGGAAAAATGGAACCGCCCACTCAGGAGGTAGCCGGCCATCGCCGCCGACAACACCTTGGCCCCCGAGGCGCCGCAGCGCTGACCCATGGCAAGCGCCGTGTGGACGACCAGAGGACCAGGATGAAGTCCGGGTCCGGTATCCTCGTAGTCCGTGTTGCGGGCGTTCTGCGCGTTGACGGCCGCAGCAAACTCGGCGGGAACCCGGACACCTTCACCGATAAGAACGGCGTCCGCCCGCCCACCGACGTCGCGGGCATAGCGCGCCAGCTCTTTTCCAACGAAGGCGTGGCCCATGTACGCGATGCCGATGTGATCGATCACCAGGGATTTGATCGCCCGCTGCGCCTCACTGGGCGCTCCGCCATACGTGGTGGCCAATACTTCAGCGGCCAAAGTTCGCGTAATGCTCTTCAGCGCCATGATGCTCCCCTCGCTTACCAAAGCGTGACCAGCCCCCGGACGAAAGTTTATCGGAATAGCCGATCGCGCAGTGTACCGTGGGTGGACAAAGAATCAGAGCCGCTAAAGGCCCCTTATAGTCCAACTAACGGAGGAAAACCGTGCATAGGAACGTCAGTTCGGTGCTTGGTAGTGCGTTGGTGTTGGCGTCGTTGGCGGCGGGCGGCTCTGTGCTCGCTCAAGACGCGCGGGACACGCTGCGGGTCGCCATGTATTCGAAGGCACCCTCGCGCGGCAACGTATACGGCGTGCCCAACACCTGGCCCAGCATGTTTTGGTGGGAGGCGATCTACGATTCATTCGTCCGGGTCGACGACAAGACGCAACTCCGTCCGCATGCGGCGGAGAGCTGGGAACTCGTCAACAACACGACGTGGCGCGTCAAGTTCAAGCCCAACGTCGAGTTCTCGAATGGCCGCAAGAATGACGCGGCCAACGTCGTGGCGATCTTCGACTACTTGCACAGCGAGCAGGGTAAGAGCGCCAGCATCATCCGCAACGTCAAATTGGCGAGCTACAAGGCGCTCGATGCCAACACGGTCGAGTTCGTTACCCAGGAACCCGATCCGCTACTGGTGGCGAAGTTTGCCGGTTTCTACACCGCCGACATGAAAGCCTGGGCGGAAATGGGGCTCGAGGCTTTCACCGCCAGACCGGTGACCTCAGGGCCCTTCAAAGTCGTGAGCTGGAACGACAACGAAATGGTTGCCGCGGCTCACGACAAGAGTTGGCGTGCGCCGAAAGCCAAGAACTTGCGCATGACGGAGGTGCCCGAACCGCCCGCTCGGGTGGCAGCGCTCGAGTCGGGCCAAAGCGACATCATCATCAACATGGGACCAGACGATATCGCTCGCATCCGGGGTGCTGGCCATCAGGCGATTATCGATCCTGCGCCCTATGTCGTGTCGTTGGCGTTGTTTACCGAGGACTTCGCCAACAAATGGAACAAGGGCGGCAAAACCCCGTTTGCCGACCGTCGCGTCCGTCAGGCGGTGAACTATGCGATCGATCGCAACGCCCTGGTGAAGGATTTGTTCGGGGGGATCACCGAGCCGTCTGGGCAGCCGGCGGCACCACAGACTTTCGGTTACAACCCGGACGTCAAACCCTATCCACACGATCCCGCCAAGGCGCGCGCCTTGTTGGCCGAGGCCGGCTACCCGAACGGGTTTTCAATCTTGATGGAGACCCAGACGGGAGCCATTCCGCAGGGGCGTGAGGTGCTGCAGGCCATCGCCAACGACCTTGGCAAGGTCGGAGTCAAGACGGATGTCCGGTCGCTGCCGTTTGCCGAGTGGGTGGGCAAGCTGATTGGCAAGAAATGGGAAGGCGAAAGCACCAGCTTCTCCATGTTCCACTCGCCGATGATCGATGTGTCGGTGCCGTTCGTTTGGTACTCGTGCCAGGCACCACAGCGCTTCACGTGCGTCGAGGAACTCGAGCCGCTGATCAGCGCCCAGGCCAAAGAAATGGATCGTAGCAAGCGTCAAGCGATCCTGCGCGATCTCATGAAGAAGTCGAACGAGGAAGCGCTATCGATCACCGTAATGGACGGCAAGGACATCACCGGCGTCGCCAAGCGCGTCAGGGGCTTTGGCCTGTGGCACCGCGTGGTGTTGTACGAAAACATCAGCGTGGACGGCTGATCGGTCTCCTGGTGATAGGCGGCCCCGCAGGCCGCCTATCACGATAGGACGGCTGGTTCATGAGCGCCGCTCCTTCGCAGTCGGTGACACGGCGGCTTGCCGCCGAAATCGCCGAAACGCGGATCGAGGCAATCCCGCCCGCCGCGCTTGCCGCCATGCAGCGGCTCCTCATCGATCATGTCGGGATCACCTACATGGGGGCGGCATTCACGGGCCGGGCGCTTTTCTCGTATGCGCGAGAGCTGGGTGGGCGGGGCGAGGCGGTGCTCATCGGTGACGGCGTCCGGGCGCCGGCCGAGCTTGCGGCCGGCATCAACAGCCAGACCTGCCGCAACACCGACTTCGAAGAAACGGGGCCCGGCACCCACGTCGGGCCCCTGTGTGTGCATACCGCGCTCGCCGTCGGTCAACGCGTCGGTGCCTCGGGGCGCGCGGTGCTGGCCGCCGCTACACTCGGTTACGCATTGTGCGCGCGGTTCCATTTTGCCCGCCTCAAAGACTGGCCGCGCACTAGCATCGTGCATCACCGAACCGTGGCAGCGGCGATCAGCGCTCGACTGCTCGGCTACGACGCGACCAAAACCGCCGAGGTCCTGAGCCTTGCCTGGGAGTTGCCTCCCCGCACGCACCAAGCCGGTGGTGCGGCCTTCATCCACAAACGCATCTCCTCGCTTGGGCTTGGCTCCGGCATCGCGGCGCCGCTCGTGGGCGCGCGCATGGGTGTGCAGGCGGCGACCATGGTCGGTCATGGGTTTGTCAGTGTCGGCGACGAGATCGATCACCATCTCGAGGCTTACGACCGCACGATCCTGGTCGAGGATCCGATCCCGTTCCATCATGTCGACGGCGAGATGGAACTGAAGCCCTGGGTCGCCAGCCGGCATTCTCAATGTGGCCTGCAGGCGATCGCCAATCTCGTGCGCGAACAGGCGATCGATCCCCATCGTGTCTCCGCGATCCGGCTGCATCTCTCGAACATGTACACGGCGCAGCAGGGCTGGCTCTTTGAGCCGGCGCCGGCCAACTATTGGGAGGCGATCTATTCGACCCAATGGGCGGCGGCCATGGTTCTCCAGGACGTGCCCGCCGGCCCCAAGTGGTTTACCCCGGCGCGCCTCGCCGATCCGCTCACCCGAAAACTCGCGGCCATGGTCGAGATCGTCGAGGATCCCGAGTCCTCCAAGGCCTACTGGGGCGTCAACTGGCTCGACATCCGCGGCACGGCCGAGATCACGGTGGGCGGAAAGGTCCACCGGGCGCGGTGCACCATGCGCGAGACCTATGGCAGCCCGCGCATGGATATGACCGAGGCGATGGTCGAACAGAAATTCCTCGAATCGACCTCCACGACGTTGCCGACCGATCGCGCCCGGCGCCTCTTGGCCCTTTTGCGCCGCCTGGAAGAGATTCGCGACGTCAACGAGATCGCTGCGGCGATGTAGCGGCATGGCGAGCGGGGCCCGGCAGAGTGTGACCCAGCAGCTTGCGGTGGAGATGGCGAACACCGCGGCCGAGGACATTCCCGAACCTGCGCTGGCCGCGATCAAGCGCCTGTTCATCGATCACCTCGGGATCGCGTACATGGGAGCTGCGTTCGTCGGAAAGCCGCTACACGACTATGCCGTGGCGTTGGGTGGCGCTCCGGAGGCGCGCCTGATCGGGAGCGGCGTCAGCGTTCCGGCCGAGTTGGCCGCTGCGATCAACAGCCAGATGTGTCGGGCGACCGACTTCGAGGAAACCGGCCCGGGCACCCATATCGGACCGCTGTGCGTTCATACGGCTCTCGCGGTTGGCCAACGGGAGCACGCCTCCGGAGCTGAGGTGCTCACCGCCGCGGCCCTTGGCTACCTGCTGTGCGCGCGCTTCCACTTCAGCCGCCTCAAGGGCTGGCCGCGGACCAGCGCGACCCAGCACCGTGTCACGGCAGCAGCCATTACAGCCCGCTTGAAGGGCTTCGATGCCGCGTCCCTGGCGCGCGCTCTGAGCCTTGCCTGGGAGTTGCCGCCGCGGACGCATCAACCGAGCGCCCCGTTCGGCAAGAAGCGGATATCGCCGATCGCTTCGATTTCTGGCCTGGGGGCGCCGCTGTTCAACGCCCGTCTCGGGGTTCAGGCGGCCGTTCTGGTCGGTCATGGTTTCGAAAGCGTGCTGGACGAAATCGATCAGCACCTGAGCGACTACGACGTCGACGTGCTGCTCAGCCAGCCTCCGCCGTATCACTGGATCGATGGTGAGATGGAACTCAAACCCTGGGTCTCGAGCCGCCACTGCCAATGCGGCTTGCAGGCGCTCGATAACCTGATCCGGAGGCTTCGCATCGACGCGGCAGCCGTTTCGGCGATTCGCCTCCACCTTTCGAACATGTACACTGCGCGACAAGGCTGGCTCTTTGAGCCGGCGCCGGACAATTACTGGGAGGCGATCTACTCCACGCAATGGGCGGCGGCGATGATCCTGCAGAAGATTCCTGCCGGGCCAAAATGGGTGACGCCCGAGCGCTTGGCCGATCCACTCAGCCGGCGATTGGCGGCGATGGTCGAGATCATCGAGGATCCTGCGGCGTCCCGTGCCTATTGGGGAACCGACGGCGTTTCGCTTGCTGCCGCCCGCGGCCAGCACGGGGCCAACTGGCTCGACATCGCTGGCACGGTCGAGGTGGAGATCGATGGGCAGGTCTACAGCGAGCGTTGCACCATGCGAGAAACGTTCGGCAGCCCTGGGATGGACCTAACGGAATCTATGGTCGAGGGAAAGTTTCTCGAAGCCACTGCGCCGGTGTTGCCGCGAGATCGGGCGCGGGCACTGTTGGCGCTGGCGCGTTCGGTCGAGGACATCGTGGACATCTCCACATTGGCGGCGGCGATGTGAGAAAAGCGACGCCATGGTAGAGTCTCGCGCCCTTAGAGGCGGCAAAATCACGGGGAGAAACCATGAGTGCCTATGTACGGAATTTGATGCTGAGCGCCGCCGTTGGCGCGCTCGCGTTCGGCGCCACGGGAGCCGAGGCACAGGACGCTCGCGACACGCTGCGTGTGGCCATGTATTCGAAGGCACCGCCGCGCGGCAACACCTATGCGATCCAGTACATCTGGCCCAGCATGTACTGGTGGGAAGGCGTCTTCGATTCCTTCGTGCGCATCAACGACAAGGCCGAGATTCTGCCGTTTGCCGCGGAGAAGTGGGAGCTCGTCAATCCGACGACGTGGCGCGTGACCTTCCGCAAGGACGCCGAGTTCACCTCGGGGCGCAAGAACGATGCGGCCAACGTGGTCAAGATTTTCGAATACCTGCACAGCGATGCCGGCAAGCCCGCCGGCATCATGCGCAACATGAGGCTGACGAGCTATAAGGCGGTCGATTCGCACACGGTCGAATTCGTCACGCCGCAACCCGATCCGCTCCTCGTCGCGAAGTTCGCCGCGTTCTACATCTCGGACATGACGGCGTTCAACGAAATGGGCGCCGCGAATTTCGCCGCCAAGCCGGTGACCTCCGGGCCCTGGCAGGTGACGAGCTGGACCGATCAGGAAATGAACGCGACCGCCTACGCCAAGAGCTGGCGGCCGCCCAAGATCAAGAATCTCCGCATCGTCGAAGTTCCCGAACAGGCCGGGCGTCGTGCGGCGATCGAGTCCGGACAGATGGACCTGTCCTTCAACATGACTCCGGACGACATTCCGCACCTGCGCGCGGCCGGCCACGACGTGGTGATCACCGGCGGCCCGCTGGTCGAGGCGATCGCGTTGTTCACGAAGGATTTCGCCAACAAGTGGGGCGGCAAACCGCCGTTTGCAGACAAGCGCGTGCGGCTCGCCGTCAATCTCGCGTTCAACCGCGACGCCTTTACCAAGGACTTCTTCAAGGGCGTGGCCAAGCCGGCGAGCCAACCGGCGACGCCCGCAATCAACGGCTACAACCCCGACGTCAAACCGTATCCATACGATCCGGCGCGCGCGCGACAGTTGCTTGCCGAGGCGGGCTACCCCAACGGGCTTAGCCTCATCATGGAATCGAGCGGCGGCATCGCGGGTGGTCGCGAAACACTGCAGATCATCGGCGATGATCTCGGCAAGATCGGCATCAAGGTCGAAACGCGCGTCATGCCGTTCGCGACTTGGTCGCAGATCTTCAACGGCCAGAAGTGGGCGGGCGACATGTCGACGTTCGCCATGTTCCACTCACCCGTCATGGACGCGGCGATCCCCTTCTCGGTCTACGGCTGCGACCTGCCGCACGGCATGACGTGCATCCCGGAGCTCAACCAGCTCATCGCGGCACAGGATCGTGAAATGGATCCCGTCAAGCGCCGCGCGCTGCTGCGCGAACTCATGAAAAGGGCGCACGAGGAGGTCCTGGCCCTGCCCGTGATCGAAGGAGCCGACGTCACCGCGGTGGCCAAGCGCATCAAAGGCTTCAAGAACTGGAGCCGGGTCGTCGTTTACGAGGAAATGACGATCGACGGGTAGTCGTCCTCCCTCCCCTCGCTTCGCTCCGACCCTCTCCCGCTCCGCTTCGCGGGAGAGGGTCGGGTGAGGACTCAGTCCCTCAAGTCGTCCCAGAGTTCCTTGACCTTGGCGAAGAAGCCCTCCGACTCCGGGCTATGCGACTTGCTGCCGCCGGCGCCGTTGAACTCTTCGAGAAGCTCGCGCTGGCGCTTGGTCAGGTTGACCGGCGTCTCGACCAAAAACTCGACATAGAGATCGCCGCGACTCTGGCCACGCAGCTGCGGCATCCCCTTGCCGCGGACGCGGAATTGCTTGCCGGTCTGTAAGCCAGAAGGGATTGAAATCTTCGAACGTGAGCCGTCGATCGAGGGGACTTCGATGTCGCCCCCCAGCGCGGCCGTGACCATCGGAATGGGCACCCGACACAACAGGTCGAGGCCAGAGCGCTGGAACAGCCGGTGCTGGCTTACCGAAAGGAAGATATAGAGATCGCCGGCCGGTCCGGTTCTCAGGCCCGCCTCGCCCTCGCCCGCCAGCCGAATGCGCGTTCCGTCCTCGACTCCGGGCGGAATGTTGACCGAAAGATTGCGGTCGCGGCGGACTCGTCCGGAGCCGCCGCAGCTCCGGCACGGATGCTCGATGACCTGACCAGCGCCGTGGCAGGACGGACACGTTCGCTCGATCGTGAAAAAACCCTGCTGCATGCGCACCTTGCCGCGTCCGGCACAGGTGCGGCAGGCGGTCGGTTTCGAATCGCCGTCGGCACCCGTGCCGTGGCAGGTGTCGCAGGCCACCGAACTCGGCACCCGGATCGTCGTTTTCTTGCCGTGGAACGCGTCCTCGAGCGCGATCTCGAGGTTGTAGCGAAGGTCGGCGCCGCGGGTCGACGACCGCTGTCGTCCACCACCCATGAACTCGCCGAACAGGTCGTCGAAAATATCCGAGAACGACGCGGCGAAGTCCTGCGCTCCTGGCCGAGCGCCCATGCCGCCCTGGGTGAACGCGGCGTGGCCGAAGCGGTCGTAGGCCGCGCGTTTTTCTTCGTCGCGCAGCACGTCGTAGGCTTCGGACAGCTCTTTGAACCTCTCTTCGGCCGCTTTGTCCCCCGGGTTGCGATCCGGGTGGTACTGCATGGCGAGCTTGCGGTAGGCCTTCTTGATGGTGGCCTCGTCGGCTTCGCGGCCGACGCCCAGCAGTTCGTAAAAGTCCTTCGCCATGATCCGGCGCGCCCCTTACCTAGCGCTGCGGATAGGCCGCCCCCGGCCGCATGTTGCGGCGAGGGCGGCCCGATCCCCCAATCTGCGCCGCTCGTCCTTTAGGACGCGCTTCCCTTCTTCTTGTCGTCCGGAACTTCCTCGAAATCGGCGTCGACGACGCCGTCGTCCTTCTTTTCGCCACCCGCATCGCCGCCAGCGGGGCCCGCGCCCGGTCCGGTGCCGCCAGCTGCTTGCTCGGCTTGCGACTTGTACATGGCTTCCCCGAGCTTCATCGCGTGACGCATCAGCGTTTCGGTCTTCGACTTGATCTCGGCCAGGTTATCGCCGTCCTTGACGCCCTTGAGTTCGGCGATGGCGGCTTCGATCGCCTGCTTGTCGCTGGCACCGATCTTCTCTCCGGCCTCGGCCAAGTTGCGCTCGGTCTGGTGGACCGCCGCATCGGCCTGGTTGCGGGCCTCGACCAGTTCGCGCCGGGCCTTGTCCTCCGAGGCGTGCGCCTCGGCGTCCTTCACCATGCGTTGGATCTCGGCCTCCGACAGGCCGCCCGAGGCTTGGATTCGGATCTGCTGCTCCTTGCCCGTGCCCTTGTCCTTGGCCGAGACCTGGACGATGCCGTTGGCGTCGATGTCGAACGTGACTTCGATCTGCGGCACGCCGCGTGGTGCCGGCGGCAAGCCGACGAGGTCGAACTGGCCCAACAATTTGTTGTCGGACGCCATTTCGCGCTCGCCCTGCTGCACGCGGATGGTCACGGCCGACTGACTGTCCTCGGCGGTCGAGAACACCTGGCTCTTGCGTGTCGGGATCGTCGTGTTGCGATCGATCAGCTTGGTGAACACGCCGCCCAGCGTCTCGATCCCGAGCGACAGCGGCGTCACGTCGAGCAAGAGGACGTCTTTGACCTCGCCCTTGAGCACGCCGGCCTGGATCGCCGCGCCGATCGCCACCACCTCGTCGGGGTTGACGCCCTTATGCGGCTCGCGCCCGAACAGCGTCTTGACGGTCTCGACCACCTTCGGCATGCGGGTCATGCCGCCGACCAACACGACCTCGTCGATCTCGCCGGCGGTGAGGGACGCGTCCTTGAGCGCCTTCTTGCACGGCTCGATCGTCTTCTGGATGAGGTCGTCGACCAGCGCTTCGAGCTTGGCGCGGGTGATCTTCATCGTCAGGTGCTTGGGACCCGAGGCGTCGGCGGTGATGAACGGGAGGTTCACCTCCGTCTGCATCGCGCTCGACAGCTCGATCTTGGCCTTTTCCGCGGCCTCCTTGAGGCGCTGCAGGGCCAAACGATCCTTGCGCAGGTCGATGCCGCCGGTCTCTTTCTTGAACTCGTCGGCCAGGTAGTTCATCAGGCGAATATCGAAGTCTTCGCCGCCGAGGAACGTGTCACCGTTCGTCGACTTCACCTCGAACACCCCGTCGCCGATCTCGAGGATCGACACGTCGAACGTGCCGCCACCCAAGTCATAGACGGCGATGGTCTTGCCCTCCTGCTTGTCGAGCCCGTAGGCGAGCGCGGCGGCCGTCGGCTCGTTGATGATGCGCAGAACCTCGAGGCCCGCGATGCGGCCCGCGTCCTTGGTCGCTTGGCGCTGGGCGTCGTTGAAGTAGGCCGGAACGGTGATGACCGCTTGGGTCACTTTCTCACCGAGGAAGGCCTCGGCGGTTTCCTTCATCTTTATCAGAATGAAGGCCGAAATCTGGCTCGGGCTGTGCTTCTGGCCGCGGACGTCGACCCAGGCGTCGCCGTTATCGGCCTTGACGATCTGATAGGGGACGAGGCCCTTGTCCTTCTGGGTCATCGGGTCGTCGTAGGTCCGCCCAATGAGGCGCTTGATCGCGAACAGGGTCGCTTCCGGGTTGGTGACCGCCTGACGCTTCGCGGCCTGGCCGACCAGTCGCTCGCCGTCCTCGCTGAAGGCGACCATCGAGGGCGTGGTGCGCATGCCTTCGGCGTTCTCGATCACCTTGGGGGCTTTGCCCTCCATGATCGCGACGCACGAATTCGTCGTTCCGAGGTCGATACCGATGACTCTGGCCATTACTGCTCTCCTTTGCGGCGGATCCATCGTCGGGCCCCGCGCAGGCAGCCCAGGGGATCCCCTTATGTGCCAACAACCATATGCGGCGAGCGGTTATATAGGCGGAGGGCGGCGGGCCTACAAGGCGGCCGGCCCTCGAATCTTGCGCCAATTGGTCCCTTGCGATGATCGTCTCCGCGTCCTACCGAACGGACATTCCGGCCTTCTACGGGGATTGGTTTGCCCGGCGCTGGACCGCGGGGTCTTGCCAGGTTCGGAGCCCCTACGGTGGTCCGCCGAGCACCGTGGCGCTCGGGCCTGAGGTGGTCCGCGGCCTGGTGTTCTGGACGCGGAATGCCCGCCCGTTTTTTCCGGTCCTGGCCGGACTCGCGGATCAAGCGGTGCCCTTTGTCGTTCAGTACACCCTGACCGGGTATTCCCGCGCCCTCGACCGTTCGGTGCCGGCCCGGGACCACGGCATTGCTGCAATCCGTGAATTGGCGCGGCGCTATGGACCGGACGCCGTCGTCTGGCGCTACGACCCGATCGTGCTGACCACGGTCACCCCACGCCAATGGCATCGCGAGACCGTGACGATCCTCGCCGCGGCGCTCGCTGGCTCGGTGAACGAGGTCGTGGTGTCGTTCGTCGAGCCCTATCGCAAGACGGCGCGACACCTCGCGACGCTCGCCCGAACCGACGGCATCGTGTGGCGCGATCCGGTGCCCGATGAGAAACGCGCCATGCTCGAAGAGATGGCCGGTGACGTGGCCGCACACGGGATGCGGCTGACGCTTTGCACGCAGCCGCTGCTCGTGACCGAGCACCTTCCCGCCGCCCGCTGCATCGATTCGCAGCGGTTGTCGTTGGTCGCTGGCCGCGCGATCGAGGCCCGGGAGAAGGGCAACCGACCGGGTTGTCGCTGTGCCGAGTCGCGCGATATCGGGCGCTACGACACTTGCCCGCATGGCTGCGTGTATTGCTACGCCGTGGATTCCCGCAATCGCGCGGTGCAATACCAGCACGATCACGATCCGCGCCAAGCGGCCCTGTGATTGCGGCAATAGCGACCATGGTGCCCGCGAACCACCAGACTACTATTGCGCCATGCGCTGGTTGCTGCTGCTCGTTCTTCTTGGGATATCCGCGCCACCGCCCGCCGCCGCACAGGAGTGGCGACACAACGGCGTCGTCATTCTCGACGTCTGGGCGCGGGCGACGCCGCCACGGGCGCGCACGGGCGCGGTCTATCTCACGATGCGAAACGAATCGGCCGGCGATGTCCGCCTGACCGGCGCCACGTCCCCACGGGCGCCGCGCATCGAACTGCACACGACCCGGATGGCGGGCGATGTCGCGCGCATGGAGCGGCAGCCGGGAATCGCCGTCGCACGGGGGGCCACCGGTGAACTCAAGCCCGGAGGCGCCCACATCATGCTGATGGGTTTGGCAGCGCCGCTCAAATCGGGGGACACCTTCCCGTTGACGTTGACGTTCGGCCCGGGCGATTCGATCGAGGTGCTGGTGGCCGTCCGTTAGAGCGCGATTCTCTTAGGTTGAAGCATATCCGGCGTTGGTGAGGTAGTTGGCGCACTCTTGAGGGGAGAAGGCCTCGAGGAGTTGACCGATGCCTCGCCAGGTCGCCTCGGGGGTTCGGGCATCG
>VGES01000002.1 GCA_016869765.1 Alphaproteobacteria bacterium | reverse complement strand
CTCACTTCCTCGCCGAGACGAAGGGTGATGCGGTTCTTGCGCATCTGATGGACGAGTTCGTCGGTGATCTCGTGGTCTATGAATTCGAGCAATCGCGTTCGTTTATCGATGAGAGTCACGCGAACGCCGAGTGCGGCGAAGATGGTCGCATATTCGCAACCGATGACGCCGGCGCCGATGACCGCCAGCCGCTTCGGCAAATCCTTGAGGGTGAGGATATCGTCGCTCGTGAAGATGCGGTGACCATCGAATGGGATATGCGGGTCGCGGGTCGTGGTCGTGCCCACGGAGATCACGATCTTGTCTGCGGTGACGTTCTGAACGTGCGATTGACTGTCGATAAAGTGGAGGCGAACCGTGTGGGCGTCGACGAACTCGGCGCGCGCCGCCATCACCTCGACGCCGTTCCGTTGCAGCTGATGACGGCTGACGTCGACCTCGTTGCGAATCACGTGGTCCGTACGGTGCAGCAGGTCGTCCATCGTGATGTTCTGCTTCACCTGGTAGGACGCGCCGTAGATGCTGCGTTCGCGATAGCCCGACAGGTGCAGGGTGGCCTCGCGCAACGTCTTGGACGGGATCGTGCCGGTGTTGATACAAACACCGCCGACGACACCTTTTTGCTCCGCGATCGCCGTTCTCTTGCCCACTTTGGCCGCTTGAATGGCGGCGCGATGGCCCGCGGGGCCGGAACCGATCACGAAAAGGTCGAAGTCGTAGGACGCCATGCTTACCTCAATGTCGCAGGTCTCGCCCGCTTGGATCGCACTATGATTCCGGTGAAACTTCCAGGATAGTACGACCCTGTTCGCCACCCGGGGCGGTTGCCGGAATAACGGCGGGCAGCGGTGCGGCAGAGTGTACAAACTATGACCTTGTCTTCAAACACCACAAGAATGTCATCGGCGGAGCCATTGTCTCCGGCCAAGAATCGCCCGATTGCGGACCTCAAGAACATTGGCCCGGTGACTGCCCGATCCCTCTATGCCATTGGAATCGCTCGCGAGGCGGATCTCCGCCAGGCGGGCGCCGTCGAGGCGTACTTGCGCGTCAAAGCCTTGGATCCCAAGGGCACAACGTTGGTCCTGTTATACGCGCTCCAAGGGGCTCTGACCGATACGTACTGGAACGACTTGCCAGCCCCCCTGAAAACTGCCTTGCGCGACGAATTGCAGCGCCGTCGCTAGACCGAAAAACCTCGAAGCCGCCAAACTCGGCCTGCGGATTTGCTTTGGTGGCGCTCAGCGCCGCTTGGTCGGCGCTCGCTGAGACCGGTTCCTCGGCCAGCGTATCGAAGAGGCGGCCCTTCGGACGCATCGTCCAGGCTAACACGAGACGGGGATGCAGCTGCTACTCGGCGGCCGTCGCAGCGGGGCGAAAGCGGCGGAAGCTCAGGCTTTCCCGCCCTGGGCCGGGATCGGCCGGGACGAGGCGCGACAGGATCAACGAAACTACGGCAAAACCGGACCCGGCAACGAACACGGCCGTGGGTGAGATCACCCAAAGGAAGCCGAGCGCAAAAGGCAGGATCACGGCAGCGATGTGGTTGATCGTAAAACTAACCCCGGCGGTGGGCGCGATGTCTGCCGGGTCGCCGATCTTCTGGAAGTAGGTTTTGATCGCGATCGCCATGGCGAAGAACACGAAATCGAGGACGTAGAGCCCGGCAGCGGCCCATCTGTTGTCGACCACCGCGTAGCCCAGGAAGATCACGATCAGGCTGACGGCTTCGATCGTCAGCGCTGGCCGCTCGCCCCAGCGATCGATCAGTCGCCCGATCCGTGGCGCCAACACCATGTTGCAAGCGCTGCCAACCAGGAAAATCAACGGAATCTCGCTGGCGTCGAACTTGAACCGCTCGACCAGCATGAACGTCGCGAAGACTAGGAAAATCTGACGCCGCGCGCCCGACATGAACACGAGCCCGTAATAGAGCCAATAGCGCGAGCGGAATACGAGCTGCTTGCGTTGTGGGACTTTGGCGTGGAACGTCGGAAACATCGTCCAGCACAACACGGCGATCACGATCGTCGCGCCGCCACCGATCGCGTATATCCAAACGTAGTCGAGCTCGAGCACGCGGAACGACAGCGACGTGAGTCCATACGCGGCGATCGCCGCAAACGACCCTGCGGCAGCGAACCGGCCGAGCCATTGGGCCGCCGTCTTGCGATCGAGCCACTGTAACGCGAGCGATTGCTGGACGGTTTCGTAGTAATGGAAGCCGACCGACATGATCATGGTCGTGACCAGCAGACCGACCACGCTCGGAAACAGGCCTGTCACCGCGGTCCCGATTCCCAGCAAGAGAAGCGACAGAAACGCCAGGCGCTGCTCGCGCATGACCAGCAGCAGGAACACGACCGCAAACGACAGAAATCCAGGAACTTCGCGTATCGACTGGAGGATGCCCATCTCGACACCGGTGAAGGCGGCGCGTTCGACGGCGAAGTTGTTGAGCAACGCCTGCCACACCGAGAACGCGAGCGGCGTCGCCGTAGCCATCAACAGCAACAGAATCTCGGGGCGTTTTCGGGCACCTTTGAGGTCGATGGCCATGGCTGGTTGTAGGCGCGGCCGCGCTGCGGCGCAACTCAACCGGTGAGAACGTTAACCACGGCTTGGCGCCGCTCTTCGCGGACGACGGCCACGGCCTTACGTAGCGCCGGCAACAGATCGGCCGTGTCGCTCACCTGAATCCCGAACCCACCGGAGGCCTGCACATAGAGCTCGTAGCGGGGGGCAGGCTCCAAATGGGTGAGTGCCATCCGATTGGAGCGCACGGCGTAACCGTCGGGGTACATGGCGCGGGTCGCGTTGCCGACCGAGGCCCACAGCCGGTTGTTGAAGATGACGGTCAAGAACGGCAACTGCTGTGCTTCGCCGACCATGTGGGCCGCCGCGGGATTGCCGAATAGATAAGACCCGTCGCCGACACAGGCGATCACCAGGCGATTCGGATTGGCGAGCTTGACGCCCAACGCGGCCCCAAGTCCCCACCCAAGGCCGCCGACCGCAGGCAGAGAGAAGAATTGGTCGGCCGTGTGGAACGAGAGATTGTCATGGGCGGCGACGACCTCGTTCACCACGACCGCGTCATGGCCTTTCACGAGGTCGAGGCAGTGGGCGAGATAGGCGGCGGCGATCGGTTTGGCCGTCGCAAGCTGCACCAATCGTTCGGCCCGCGTCCGGCGCAGCTCCGCGACCGTTGACTCGACGTGGCGCCGGCGTCTCCCCAGCCGGTCCGACGAAACGTTCTTGCGGCGCAGGGCCTCGCCCAGGGCGGGGAGCGCCAGCGCGGTCGTGCCGCCGACGATCACGTCAGCGCGGAAGCTGCGCATCGGAAGCGCTGTTTCGAGCGGGTCGGCGCCGAGATGGATGACCGGGGCGGTGGCAGGTGGAGCCTCGGCCGCCGTGCTCCAGGGGACGTCGCAGTCGACCAGCAGCACCGCGTCACACACCTTGAGGGCGTTTCCTCGGGCGAATCCGAGGTACATCGGATGATCCGAGGGCAGGCAGACGTAGCGCGGGAAGGCGGCGCACACGGGGATGGAAAACTCGCGCGCCAATTCGTCCAAGGCGCGTATTGCAAGAGCGGATTTTCCGACGCGGGCCGTGACGATGAGAGGGGCTTCAGCCGCCGCGAGAATCCGGGCCGCCTCTTCGATTGCGTCCGGATCTGGCGCGAACGCCGCGGCAGGGCGCTGGCGTCCCACTGGGGCATTCGTCGTCGGCGCAGGACCGGCCAGGATCTCGCGAGGCAGCGTGAGGTAGACCGGGCCGAGCGGTTCGCTTTTTGCGATCGCCAGCCCGCGCTCGACCGCCAAAGCCGGGGCGGTTCCTTGGCGCAGCTCGTACTCCCACTTGACGTATTCCCGTACGCTGCCCGCCTGGTCGAAGGCTTCCTGCGGCCAGTGAATGAAGAGATTGCGGGCTCCGACGGCCGAGCCCTCGGAAATCGGCGTGCGTCCGGCGAAGAACAACACCGGGATATTTTCTCGCGCGGCGTTGATCAGGCCGCACAGCGCGTTGGCTGTGCCGACCGTGGTGTGCACCATCACGGCCTGCGGGTCGCCGGTCGCGGCGGCGTAACCGTGCGCCATCGTGATCGCGGTGTTCTCGTGTGGCGCCAAGACCGGCGTGGGGGCGGGTCGCCCCTGCGCTTGCGCTTTGGCGAACGCTTCGATCAGGGGCGGAAAATCGGTGCCGGCGTTGCCGAAGAAGTAGCGCACGCCGCTGGCCGCGAGCGAATCGACGATGGCGTCCGCGACGGAGTATTCGGTGGTCATCGTCAAACTCCCTCGGTCAATACGTTGACGACGGCCTGGCGACGCTCTCTGCGTACGGCCTGGAGCGCCTGTTGCAGCGCGGGCAGTAGGGCCTCCGGTTCTGTGACCTGGATGCCAAGGCCGTCCGAGGCCGCGACCACCTTCTCGTAGTCGGGGGTTGGTTCGAGCAGCGTCAACGGCACGTCGTTGCTCTTGGCCGCGAACCCCTCCGGGTACATGAACTTGGTGGCGCGATTGACCGCGCCCCACATCCGGTTGTTGAAGATCACCGTCAGAAAGGGGAGGTCGTGGGCGCGACTGACCAGGTGGGCCGAGGTCGGGTTGCCAAACACATAGGCACCGTCTCCGACACAGGCGATGACGTTCTTGTTTGGCACCCCGAGCTTCAATCCAAGGGCCGCGCCCAGGCCCCAACCCAAGCCGCCGACGGCTGCGGCAGAGAAGAACTGCCCCGGCTGCGAGAACCGCAGATGGTCCATAGCCAGGGGCGACTCGTTGATGAGAATCGAGTCCTCGCCCTTGATCCGATCGATGCAATGCGAAACGAATGCTGGACTGAGCGGCCGGTTGGCACGGGATTTTTCGAGCGCCGACTGACGCTGCGCTATCAGGGACGCCTGCCGCTCGGCGACATCCCGGCGGCGGGCCGTGACGACGCCCTGGAAGGTGTCGGCCCGCTCCGCGAGGCCGGAAGCGATAGCCTGCAAGGCGATCGCGGGCGACGAGGCGATCGTCAGGTCGCTCGCGAACGTTCGCATGGGATAGTCCTGGAACAACGGATCGGTGGCGATATGAATGACCCTTGCATCGCTCGGTGGGGTCTCGGGGGGAATGGCCCACGGCACGTCGCAATCGACGACGATCACGACATCGGCATCCTTGAGGATGGGGGCGGGCGAGTAGCCCAGGTGCATCGGGTGGTCGGTCGCAAGGCAGACGTACCGCGGCCAGTTGACGACGACCGGAATGGCGAAACGCTCGGCGAGCTCCGAGAGAATGCGCGTGGCCTCGGGGTAGCGCCCCAGCGTCGTCGTTACCAACACGGGGAATCTTGCCGCGGCGATCAGCGCCACGGCTTGTTCGAGGAGATGCCGATCGGGAGCCAACTGACGAACCGGACGGGCGAGCGGCCGAGGATTCACTGCCGCACCGGGTGGCGAGGCCAGCACCTCGCGGGGAAGCGTCAGGTAGATCGGACCAAAGGGCTCGCTCGTCGCGATGCTGATCGCCCGGTCGAGCACCGCGTGCAGGTCGTTGACCTGACGCAGCTCGTATTCCCATTTGACGTATTCGCGCACCATTCCCGCTTGGTCGTAGGCCTCCTGCGCCCAATGGATGACGCGGTTGCGCGAGCCACGCTGGCCGTGCTCCGTAATCGGTGTTCGGCCAGCGAACAAAAGGATGGGGACATTCTGACGGCTGGCATTCATCAGGCCGCAAACGGCATTCGCGGTGCCGACCGTCGTGTGCACCATCACGGCTTGCGGGCGGCCGGTGGCGAGGTAGTAGCCGTGCGCCATCGCCATGGCGGTGTTTTCGTGTGGGACCGTGATTGGGCGGGGAACCGGCAGGCCGAGTGCCCGTCGTTTGGCGAGACCCTCGATAATCGGGGGGAAGTCGGTGCCGGCATTGCCGAAGAAATAGTCGACCCCGCGGGCGGCGAGGTGAGCGATGAAGGCTTCGCCGACGCTCGCCGGGGCGGCGAGATCGTTGCTTTTGTCCATGGTGGATCTCCTGGCGGCAGTATCGGGCCGCTCCGCCGGGTCGGGCAACAGTGGCGCTATCCCAGCTTTACGGCAGTGCCGTTGGCGCTGACCATGAGCATTTCGGCGCCGACCGCGGCGTACTCCAGGTCGATCCCAACAACGGCGTCCGCCCCGAGTTCCTTGGCCATGTCGGCGAGATCTTCAAGCGCGGCCTCTTTGCCGCTGCGCAGGACCTTCTCGTAACCACCGGTTCGTCCACCGACGAAATTTCGGACCTTGGCGAACATGTCACGAAAGACGTTCGCGCCATAAATCGCTTCGCCGGAGACGATGCCGAGATAGGCGGTAACTCGACGACCTTCAACCGAGTCGGTGGTGGAGAGAATCATGACGACCTCGCGATCTCTTGCTCGTGGGTGGGAAGGGGGGGCGGCAACACGGCCGGACGTTTTCTCCGCTGCCGCACGGTTCGACATTGACGTCGCAATAGCTGCACTGGGCGTGTCCACGCACCCAGATCAATTCCCCCGATTGACCGCGCCACGAGCAACGACCGCGCATCAGCGATAGCAGCCCGCTTCGATGGCGCGCTGGCGTGTCAAGCCGAGCACCATGTCGACCGTGGGTGTTGGTACGCCGACCATGGCGCCGATTTCCGACACGGCCGCGACCACGGCGTCGATCTCCATCGGGCGACCGAGATCCAGGTCCTGGAGCATCGACGTGCGGTGGGCACCGACTTCCGCGGCCATCTTCATACGTTCGTCGACATCGACCGCGAACTCGATGCCGAGCGTCGCGCCGACCGACCGCGCCTCTTCCATCATCGTTCGGATCGTCGCACGCGTGTGGGGCGACGTGGCGAGCGTCACGAGGGTCGATTGGGTGAGGACGCTGACCGGGTTGAATGACAAGTTGCCCCAGAGCTTCATCCAAATTTCCTGGCGGATCTTTGGGCGCAACGGTGCCTTGAGGCCGGCTGCCGTCATCGCCTTGCTCAGCGCCAAACCGCGTTCGGATCGCGATCCGTCGGGCTCACCCAGGGGCATACGATTGCCATGCTCGTGTCGCACGACGCCGGGCGCCACCACTTCGCCCGAGGTCCAGACGACACAGCCGATCGCCCGCTCCGGCCCAATCGCAGCCCATTGGTGTCCATCAGGGTCCACGGTCGCGAGCTGGCGACCATCCCAAGGACCTCCATGACGAAAGAAGTACCAGAACGGAATTCCGTTCATCGCCGTCACCACGGCGGTCTGCTTCCCGAGGAGGGGGCGAATTGCATCAACGATGCCGGCTACGGCATGGGTCTTGAGCGTGATGATCACATAGTCCTGCGGGCCAACCTGCCGCGGATCGTCGGTGCAACGGACCGGCACGGTGCGTTCGCCCTCCGCGGTGATGAGTCGCAGGCCGTCGCGGCGCATCGCCTCGAGATGCGGGCCCCGGGCGATCAACGTAACGTCGACGCCGGTCTCGGCCAGACACACCCCCAAGTGCCCTCCGATCGCGCCGGCGCCGTAAATGCAGACCTTCATGGTTCGTTGCCGGCAAGTCCGAGGCGGGTCGCCAGGCCGATGCGCTGTACCTTGCCCGTGGCACCCTTGGGGATTTCCTCCAGGAACACGATCTTGCGCGGTACTTTGAAGGCCGTAAGGCGCTCTCCCACGAAGTCACGCAGGTCGCGCTCGCTCGTTTTCTGGCCGTTTCGCAGCACCACGGCTGCTGCGATGTCCTCGCCCAGCATCGCGTGCGGCATCGCAAAGGTCACGGCCTGCGCCACCGCCGGGTGATCGAGGAGCACGTCGTCGACCTCTCGGGGGCTGATCTTCTCGCCACCGCGGTTGATGAGTTCTTTGATCCGCCCGGTGATCGTCAGATAGCCGTCGCCGTCGATGACCCCCTGGTCGCCGGTCCGGAACCAGCCATCGGTGAACGCCTCGGCGTTGGCGTTCGGGTTGTTCTCGTAGCCTTTGGTGACGTTGGGGCCGCGGATAACGACCTCACCGATCACGCCGCTTGCCTGCAGCCGACCGGCCTCGTCCATGATCGCCACCGCCGGGCCGGCCGCGGGTCCGACGCTGCCCGGTTTTCGTGCTCGTGGCGGCAGCGGGTTGCTTGCCATCTGGTGGGCGGCCTCGGTCATGCCGTAGGACTCGATCACCGGAGCGTGGAAGGTCTTCTCGATCTGCAACATGACGGGCGGCGGCAAGGAAGCGCTCGACGAGCGAATGAACCTCAGCGGCCGCCGGGCGATCACGTCGGCGTTGCGCTCGGCCCGCGCCAGCAATGCTTGGTGCATGGTTGGCACCGCCGTGTACCAACTCGGCGCGGCGTCGTCGAGCCAGGCGAAGAACTTGAGGGCGTTGAAGCCAGGGGTGCAGTAGACGCTGCCGCCAACGCTGAGGCTCGACAAAACGGCGGCGATCAGGCCGTGGATGTGGAACAGTGGCATCACGTTGAGACACCGGTCATCGCCCGAAAGCGCGAGGGTGACCGCAATGTGGCGAGCCGAGGCCGCGAGGTTGCGTTGGCAGAGCGGGACGATCTTGGGCCGCGATGTCGTCCCCGACGTGTGCAGGACGAGGGCTTCGTCGTCGGCCGCGGTCGGCTGCAAGGACGTCGGGGCGCGCGCCGATGCGCCCTGGAGTGAGAATTGGCCGGCCTTCGGACCTTGTCGCAGCGACAACACAGGCAGGCGGCGGTCGCGCGCCACGGCGAGGGCGGGCGTCGAATCGCCCTCGGCGACGATCAGCGCAGCGGCGCGTAGGTCGTCGAGGTAGAATGCAAACTCATCGGGTTTGTACGCCGGGTTGAGTGGAGCCGTGCTGACCCAGGCGGCAATGGCCAAGAACGAACTCGCGGCCTCCGGCCCATTCGGCAGCACGATGGCGACGCGGTCGCCACGCCCAATACCGAGATCGGCCAGCGCACGACCGGTCTCTGCAACCTGTCGGCGCAAACCTTCGTGATCGAGTGGGGAACGATCGGGGGCGGCGAAGGCGACACGCGACCCAAGGTGACGTTCGAGAAGACTGAAAACGGTCGTTTGATTCATCCGAAACGCTGGTCAACCTACACCAGGCGACGGGCGTATAGCACGGATGATGTCGGACCCCCTATCGGGGCTCTAGGCCAAAACCTCGATCGATTCGATGACGCCGTACACCGCTTCGGCCCGGGCATTGCTGGCGTCGTAGGCGGCGGCGCGCATCGTCCATCCCTCTCGCGGCTGGGTCAGCGTCGCGTCGGCCTGATCGAGGAGTTGTGCCACGAAGGGCGTCGAGTGGCGGACGTGCGGTTCCTTCGGGTCGAGCGTTAGTTGAAAGCTATACCCGTCGCGCCGGTCGTAGGCGCGCCGGCCCCAAGCCGAGCGTGTGGTGTGCTCCTCCGAGCCCACCGATCGATGGCGCCCCTGGCGGGCTTCGCGTTCATCGACCGAGGCTGCCCGGCGAGCGTCGCGCCCTTCTCCGACGCGGCCGGCAAAATCGCCGGCGCGACTGGGCTCGAAGGCCGTGCCGGCGAACCCGGCCCGGTCACCGGCTCGGACCGGGGGGAGAATTTGGGGGACGGCTTGAACGCCCATGGAACCTGTGAACCTCCCGATTTTCGTTAAATTTTACGAATATTTGCGTAAAATTGTTAACGACGGGTAAAGGGGCCTCGTCTCAGGTTGATTAGACAATTCAAAGGTTTAGGAGTGGTTAGCGCGACGACCAGCCGGTTCACGCAGGGGACCAGAAACGGTCATCGCCCTGTCATCCAAGCGTGGCATGGTCGTTTCGCTCGCTGCTGGACCCACCGACCGATCAGCACTCCCCGGGTGGGCTTGTCAGAGATGGGGGCCCACCACCCTGGAGAGCGGCTTCGGCCGCTCGCTTTTTCTATGTTTTGTCTTTGGTCAGGGCGTCGAGGTGGCGACGCATGTCGTCGAGTTGGCGGCGGAGCGTCTCGAGGTCGGCCTCCGGCGGGCCGTTCGAGGGCGGGGGCGTCCGCTCGACGTTCGATGGCGGCTCTTTCGGCATGGCGAACGGATTGAACATCGCGAGCGCCCGTTCGAAGACGGCCATGTTCTGGCGCCCCATCTCCTCGAATTGTTTCAGAGGTTCGCCGAACGCCTCGGCGAACTGACGCTGCATCGCATCCTGGTTGCGTTGAAAGAGCTCGAGGCTCGACTCGAGGTAGCGAGGCACCAGCGACTCGAGGTTGTGACCGTAGTAGCTGATCAATTTTCGCAGGAACGAAAGCGGCAACAGGTTCTGCCCCTTGTTCTCCTCCTCGAAGATGATTTGGGTCAGGACGGACCGGGTAATGTCTTCGCCGGTCTTGGCGTCGCGCACGACGAATTCGCGGCCGTCTTTGACCATCTGGCAGAGGTTGTCGAGCGTCACGTAGGCGCTGGAGGCGGTGTTGTACAGCCGCCGGTTGGCGTATTTCTTGATGACGATCGGTTCGCTCTTGGTCTCTTCGGCCACGCGCTGCCCTCCCGTCCCGTCATTGTCGAATCCCTTTGCTGCAATGCGCAAGAACCATGTTGCGCTGCCCACATCGGACTGTGGCGGCGCAAAAATCCGCGCCATACTGAGGGTATGGCTGACGCCGACGCGATTGCCCAGCGCTTCCTCGACCTCTGGGAGGATGAGGCCGGACAGCAACTGGCCGACAGCTGGGCGGCGATCAACCGCATCCTATCGGAGTGGAACGATGGACGGCGCGGCGACACCGGAGCCACGCCAGGGCCCGAGGCCGCTGGCTCTTCACTTGGCGATCGCATCATGGACTTGGACGAGTTCGCTCGCCGTTTGGCCGATGGCGCGAGCTGGCTGGCAACCCTGGCATCCCGGGATCCAAACCAGGGTGAGGGCGGTCCTTGAAGACGCCGAACGGATCGCACCATCGGTGTTCGCCGAGGCCCTGAACCGTGTGGCGCTCGCCCGTCTCGGAAACTTCCTGACTGCCCTCGATCGTTATCGGCGGCACCCCTATCGGCGCGCTGTGCCGCCCGTGCCGGTCATATGGGAAGAGGGATCGAGCCGGTTGTTCGACTATGGGGGCGCGGGGACGCCGGTGCTGTTCGTACCCTCGCTGGTCAATCGCGCCTACGTGCTCGACCTATCGGAACGGCGCAGCCTGATGCGTCACCTCGCACGGGCTGGACGGCACGTACTCTTGCTCGATTGGGGCGAACCCGGTCCGACCGAACGATCGTTCGGTCTCACCGAATACGTCGAGCGGTTGGCGCGGGCGCTTCATGCGGCTTCGCCCCGGGCCCCCTTGGATCTCGCAGGATATTGCATGGGCGGGAACCTGGCCCTCGCTGGCGCTCTCCGAGTACCGGAAACGGTGCGGCGGCTCGTGTTGCTTGCGACGCCGTGGGACTTCCACGCCGAGACCTCGCCGGCGGCCACCGCTTTGGGACGTCCCGGTTCACCGCTTCTCGCGTTGGCCGAGGCGATGGGGCACTTGCCCGTGGATGCGCTTCAGACCTTATTCGTCAGTCTCGACCCGTTGCTTGCGGCGCGCAAATTCAGCGCCTTCGGACGGCTGCCAGAAGGGAGTCGGGAGGAGGAGGATTTCGTCGCCATCGAGGACTGGCTCAACGACGGAGTCCCGCTCACCGCCAACGTTGCGCGCGACTGCCTCATGGGCTGGTACGGCGAGAACCTTCCTGTCCGGGGTTCATGGCGGGTGGCCAGAACGACGATCGATCCGGCGGCGGTAACGTGCCCGACGCTCGTGGTCATTCCCGATCGCGACCGAATCGTACCGCCGGCCTCGGCCCGTGCTCTCGCCGAGGCGCTACCCTCGGGCAAGCGGACCGTCATGAGTCCCGCGGCGGGGCACATCGGGATGGTCGTCGGAAGCCGGGCCGAAACTGCGTTGTGGCAGCCGCTCGCCACCTGGCTCGCCGACATGCGAACGTGAGCCGGAACGCGCGGCTCTTGGCGGGCACGCTGGGCGTTTTGTGCAGTGCAGCATCAGCGGCTAGTATGGCGCCGATGATGGCCAACCGAGGTGTTCCATGACCGATGTCGTTATCGCTGCCGCCGCCCGAACCCCGGTCGGATCGTTCAATGGGGCGTTCGCGGCCCAGAGTTCGTCCGCGCTCGGCAAAGTTGCCATCGCGGCGGCGTTGGAACGGGCGAAGGTTGCCGCCGGCGAAGTGTCCGAGGTGGTCATGGGCCAGGTGCTGACCGCCGCCAACGGTATGAACCCAGCTCGGCAGGCGGCGATCGCGGCCGGTGTTCCCAACGACGTGCCCGCCTGGATCGTCAATCAGGTTTGCGGTTCGGGCCTGCGCTCGGTGGCGCTCGGCTATCAGGCGATCAAGAACGGTGATGCCACGATCGTCGTTGCCGGAGGCCAGGAGAGCATGAGCCAGGCGCCGCACGCCATGCACCTTCGGTCCGGGCGCAAAATGGGCGACGCCGAGATGATCGACACCATGATCCGCGACGGATTGTGGGACGCGTTCAACGGCTACCACATGGGCCAGACGGCCGAGAACGTCGCCAAACAGTGGCAGATCGGCCGCGAGCAGCAGGACGCCTTTGCGCTCGCATCCCAGCAAAAGGCGTCGGCTGCGAAGAAGGCCGGTAAGTTCAAAGAGGAGATCGTTCCGGTCACGATCAAGAACCCGAAGGGCGATGTGATCGTCGCTGACGATGAGTACATTCGCGACAACGCGACGATGGATGGTCTCGTCAAATTGCGTCCCGCGTTCGCCAAGGATGGGACGGTGACCGCGGGCAACGCCTCGGGCATCAATGACGGGGCGGCGGCCACGGTGCTCATGAGCGCGAAGGACGCCGAACGTCGCGGCCTCCGGCCGCTGGCGCGAATCGTGTCATGGGCGCAGGCCGGGGTCGACCCGGCAGTCATGGGCTCGGGCCCGATCCCCGCCAGTCGCAAAGCGCTGGAGAAAGCCGGCTGGCGTGCGGCCGACCTCGATCTCATCGAGGCGAATGAAGCGTTTGCCGCCCAGGCCTGCGCCGTCAACAAGGACCTGGGCTGGGATCCGGCGCGCGTCAACGTCAACGGCGGTGCGATCGCGATCGGCCATCCTATTGGCGCGTCCGGGACCCGGGTTCTCGTCACCCTGGTGCACGAGATGCAACGGCGCAACGCCAAGAAGGGCTTGGCGACGTTGTGCATCGGCGGTGGAATGGGTATCGCGCTCTGCGTCGCCCGCGACTAACCTTAGCGCGTCGGCCCCGACAGGGAGGCGCGCCATGGCACGAGTCGCGTTGGTTACCGGTGGGACGCGGGGGATCGGTCGCGCCATCGCCGAACGACTGAAGGCGGCGGGTCACAAGGTCGCGGCCAACTACGCACGCGACCATGCTGCAGCGCAGACCTTTCAGCGCGAAACTGGTATCCCGGCCTACAGTTGGGACGTGGCCGATCATGCCGCCTGTGAGGCGGGGATCGCCAAGGTGGTCGCCGACCTTGGGCCGATCGAAATCCTCATCAACAACGCCGGCATCACGCGCGACGCGACGATGCACAAGATGTCGGTCGAGGGCTGGCGCGACGTCGTCGACACGAACCTGACGTCGTGTTTCAACATGTGCCGGCAGGTCATCGATTCCATGCGGCAGCGCGGGTTCGGCCGAATCGTCAACGTCGGCAGCATCAACGGCCAAGCCGGGCAATACGGTCAGGTGAACTACGCCGCGGCCAAGTCCGGCATCCACGGCTTCACCAAGGCCCTCGCCCAGGAGGGTGCGGCCAAAGGCATCACGGTCAATGCCATCGCCCCGGGGTACGTCGACACGGACATGGTCCGGGCTGTGCCGCCGGCTGTGCTCGAAAAAATCATCGCCCGCATCCCCGTTGGACGCTTGGGCCGAGCCGAGGACATTGCGCGTACCGTGCTGTTCCTGGTGGCGGACGACGCTGACTTCATCACCGGCTCGACGATCTCCGTCAACGGCGGCCAGCACATGTACTGAGGACTTCCCGGTGGCCCACCTCGGGCGCCTTAGGCCGGTGCTTCCGAGTGGGCTGATGGCGCGGCATGGAACCGCCGTTCTTCTTGATCATGGTCGGGCTTGTGCTCTTGCTGACAGCGGTGCCCGAACTCACGACCTTCGTTTCGGGTCGAGCCGGGCCCTCGTTCTAGCCTGGCGTCGGCGTGGTAGGCTCGGGCGATGCAGCTCGATGTCGTCGATCTCCGACAGTTCTACGAGAGCCGTCTCGGGCTGATCGTCACGCGTCTGCTGCGTGGCCGTATTCGCGAGATCTGGCCCGACGCGGCGGCCTGTCGCGTAGCGGGTTGCGGCTATGCCGTCCCCTACCTGCGGCCGCTTATCGAAGGGGCGGAGCGTACCGTGGCCTTCATGCCGGCGGCGCAAGGGGTTCATCGCTGGCCACCGGGTGAAGCGGGTCTCGTCGCCCTGGTGGATGAAACCGACTTGCCGGTCGCCGATGCCAGCATCGACCGATTGCTGGTCGCCCATGCGCTGGAGAACTCGGAGGAGTTGCGCCCGATGTTGCGCGAGTTCTGGCGCGTGTTGGCGCCCGAGGGCCGCCTCCTTGTGCTCGTGCCCAACCGTGCCGGCCTGTGGGCACGGTTCGAACGAACGCCGTTCGGCCATGGTCACCCCTACAGTCCGCCGCAGCTGAATCGGCTCCTGCGCGAATCGTTGTTCTCGCCGATCCGCACACTGCCGGCCCTCTACTTCCCGCCGAGTCGGTCAGCGGTCTGGCTGCGCGCGGCTCCGGCGATCGAACGTCTGGGGGCTCGGCTCGGCTGGTGGGCGTTCGCCGGTGCGCTCCTGATCGAGGTGGGGAAACAGGTGTATTCGCCCACCGGCCTGATCAAGGTCTCCGCGCGCGAACGCCGGCGACGGGCTTTGGCCACCTCTCCGGCCGCCGTCCGCTTCGAGCGTGAGCGCGAGCGACGCTGACTCTTCAGGTCCGGCGAAGGACGAACAGCGCCTGTTCGCTCAACAGGTTGGCGAAACGGAGCGAGCGCAACGACATCGTCTGCCCCTGGCTGTCGAGGAAGCGCACCTGTTCGATGCCGATGGCGCTCTCCCGGCACAGCGCTGTCAGATCACGGATCGTACAGAGGTGGATGTTGGGTGTCGCATACCACGGCTCGGCCAACAAATCGGTCATCGGCATGCGACCACCGAGTGCCAAGGACAACCGGACCCGCCAGTGACCGAAGTTGGGGATGGTGACGATCGCGTTGCGCGCGATGCGCACCAGTTGCTCGAGGACGCGTTTGGGATTGCGCGTCGCTTGCAGAGTCTGGCTGAGGACCGCGTAGTCGAACGCACCGTCGGGATAGTCCTTGAGGTCGGTGTCCGCGTCTCCCTGAATCACCGACAGTCCACGGGCGACGCCCGCGTTGACGCCGGCCTGCGACAGCTCGATGCCGCGTCCGTCGACGCTCTTGGTGCGGGTCAAATGCTCGAGCAGGGCGCCGTCCCCGCAGCCGACGTCTAACACACGCGCTCCGTCGCTGATCAGACTTGCGATGACCAGCAGATCGACGCGAATGCCGCCCGGTCGCCCCGCGAGGAACCCGGTCATGGTTTCTTCAGGCCTCGGCGCTCGGCCGCCCCTCCGAGGAAGCCGCCGAGGGTCTTGTGGAACTCAGGTTCCTTGAGCAGGAACGCATCGTGACCCTTGTCGGACTCGATTTCGACGAAGCTGACGTTGGCCGCTTCGGCGTTGAGGGCGTGGACGATCTCGCGGCTGTCACGCGTGGGGAACAGCCAGTCGCTGGTGAACGAAATCACGCAGTACCGCACCGGGGTACGCCGGAACGCCCGTGACAGAACCTCGTCGTGTTCGGCCGCAAGATCGAAGTAGTCCATGGCTCGCGTGATGTAGAGGTACGAATTCGCGTCGAATCGTTCGACGAAAATCGAGCCCTGATGCCGCAGGTAGCTTTCGACCTGGAAGTCGGCGTCGAAACCGTAGGTGATGCGTTCGCGGTTCTGCAGCTTGCGTCCGAACTTGCGTCGCAACGCAGCCTCGGACAGATAGGTGATGTGCGCGGCCATGCGGGCGACGGCGAGTCCGGCGCGCGGCCGAACGTCATGGTCGAGATAGTTTCCGTCGCGCCAATCGCGATCGCCCATGATCGCCTGACGCCCGACCTCGTGAAAGGCGATGTTCTGCGCCGAGTGGCGCACCGACGTGGCGATCGGCACGGCGGAGAACACGCGTTCGGGGTACGCGGAGGCCCACTGCAGCACCTGCATGCCGCCCATCGACCCGCCGATGACGCAGAACAACTGCTGGATGCCGAGATGATCGAGCACCATGGCCTGGGCCCGCACCATGTCGGCGATCGTGATAACCGGGAACGTGAGGGCCCACGGCCGTCCGGTCGCCGGATTGACCTCGCCGGGTCCGGTCGATCCCATGCAGCCGCCCAGCACGTTGACGCAGATCACGAAATAGCGATCGGTGTCGATCACTTTGCCTGGGCCCACGACCAGATCCCACCAGCCGCGGCGCCCGGTGTAGGGGTTGGCATCGGTGACGTACTGATCGCCGGTGAGGGCGTGGCAAATGAGAATGGCGTTGCTGCGATCGGCGTTCAGTCGACCGTAAGTCTGATAGGCCATGGTGTAGCCGACGAGGCCCGCACCACTGTCGAGCCGCAACGGCCGATCTGGGCCGAAGGTCAGGCGTGCGCCGAAGGAGTCGCTTGTACCCCCCGGCGCCGGACTCGCCGCAGATTCGGAGATCGCCACGTTCTCGCCGATCGTTGCTCGATTTCGAACGCGCATAGGGTGGTTCAAGCCCGTGCCCTGTCAATGTTTTCTTTGATTTTGCCGGGGTCCGGGACTATGACTTAGCGCCGTTTTCCAAGCAGGCGCGGCCCTTTTTCACGAGGCTGGCACGAAATCGCTTCCCGATCTCCGCCGGGAGATCGACGAAATCGATGACCGTCTTCATGAGCTCATCCGAGCTCGGACGGCGATCGTGCGCGAAATCGGCGGCATCAAGGCCGGTGGTGGTGGGGGGGGGTCGGCGATTCGCCCTGGCCGCGAGGCGCAGGTCTTGCGGCGGCGTCTGGCAGGCGATCTCGGCGGCCTGCCGGCGACCGTGTATGCCCGTATTTGGCGGGAACTGATCGCCGCCTACTGTCGGCTCCAAGGGCCGCTCTCGGTCGCCGTCTGCGCCAAGGAGAAGTCGGTCGGCTATTGGGATGTGGCTCGCGACCACTTCGGTTCGGCGACCCGGATGACGCTGCATCATGCGCCCGGATTGGTCGTCCGCGAAGTCGCTGAGGGGCGCGCAACCGTGGGCCTGCTGCCCGTTCTGGTCACCGAGGAGTCCGACCCCTGGTGGCGTTCGCTCCGCGGCACGCCGGGGGAGCCACAGGTGATGGCCCGGCTGCCGTTCGTCGACGGTGGTGGTCCACGCTTCGAGAATCTGCAGGCGATGGTGATCGCCGCATTGCCCTACGATCCCAGCGGCGACGATCTGAGCTGGCTTACCGTGAAGTCGTCCGAGGTTTTGTCGCGTCGTACCCTCAACGACCATGTCCGCGTGGCAGGCTTCGATGGCAGCATCATTGCCACGATCGAGGAGCGGCAGACCGCCGACTACCTGATCGAAGCGGCGGGTCACATTGCGGCGGACGATCCCCGCCTCGCCGATCTGGCGAAACGGTTGCCGCGCGGTTGCCGGATCGCGGTGATTGGCGCCTATGCCAGACCCATCAAGGTGGCGGTATCATGAGTTCGCTGCGTCCACGTCCCGGGATTCTCGAGATCGCTCCCTACGTCGGGGGCGAGTCGGCGGTTGCCGGTACCCGACCGGCGGTCAAGCTGTCGTCGAACGAGTCGGCGATCGGGGCCAGCCCCAAGGCCATGGCGGCCTACACCGCCGGGGCAACGAGCCTGTTTCGTTATCCGGACGGGTCGGCCGAGGCGCTGCGTCAGGCGATCGCCCGTCACCACGGGCTCGACGCGGCCCGCATCGTTTGCGGCGCTGGATCGGATGAGTTGCTGACGTTGTTGGTGCGGGCCTACGCCGGGCCCGGCGATGAAGTCCTCTACAGCCGGCACGGCTTCCTGATGTACCCGCTGACTGCGCTTTCGGTTGGCGCGGTGCCGGTCGCGGCGGCGGAGAAGAACTACACCGCCGACATCGACGCCCTGTTGGCGAGCGTCACGTCGCGCACCCGTATCGTCATGGTGGCCAATCCGAACAATCCGACGGGAAGCTACCTCGGGCGGGACGAGATGCTGCGTCTCCGGCGTGGCCTGAGGTCCGACATCTTGCTCGTCATTGACGCGGCCTATGCCGAATACGTGTCGCGCAACGACTACTCGGCCGGCGTCGACCTCGTCGCCGCCTTCGACAATGTCGTTATGACGCGCACGTTCTCGAAGATTTACGCGCTTTCTGGCCTTCGTCTCGGCTGGTGTTACGGTCCACCCGACGTCATCGATGTCCTCAATCGGCTGCGCGGCCCGTTCAACGTGTCGACCCCCGCCCAACAGGCCGGTATCGCCGCGCTCGACGATCAGGAGTTCTTGAGCAAGGCCCGCGCCCACAACGATCGTTGGTTGCCGTGGTTGATTGAGCGTTACCGCGACCTCGGCCTCGTGGTGCTGCCATCGGTCGCCAATTTCGTCCTGGTCGGGTTTGGCACGGCCGAGCGGGCGAGTCGGGCGGCCGCGGCCCTGAAGGCCGAGGCCATCCTCGTGCGCGCCATGGCCGCTTACGGCCTGCCCGAATTCCTGCGCATCACCGTCGGACTCGACACCGAGAACGAGGCCGTCATCCGCGTGCTCGGCGCGTTTGTCGCCGTTGATCGACTTTGACCATGGCTGCAACCGTCCTCTACCCGCGCGTCGCGCTGATCGGTATCGGCCTGATCAATTCTTCGATCGCGCGGGCGATCAAACGTCACGGCCTCGCCCGTTCGATCGTTGCGTGTGCCAAGTCCGAGGCGACGCGGCGACGCGCCACCGAACTCGATCTCGTCGAGCGAACGTACGCCGATCCGGCCGAAGCCGTTCGCGATGCGGACCTGGTGGTGTTGGGAACACCGGTCGGAACTTTTGCCGAACTGGGTCGAGTGATCGGCCCGGCGCTGAAACCTGGGGCGACGTTGACCGACGTGGGCTCGGTCAAGGCGGCGGTCGTGCGCGATATCGGGCCGCATATCCCCGCCGGGGTCGACTTCGTCCCGGCGCATCCGGTCGCTGGAACCGAACACTCGGGCCCTGACGCGGGATTCGCCGAGTTGTTCGAAGAGCGCTGGTGCATCGTCACACCAACCGCCTCGGCGAGGCCCGAAGCGGTCGAACGCCTGATCGGGTTTTGGCGGCGCTTGGGCAGCAGGGTCGACGTGATGGAACCGGCCCACCATGATCTCGTGCTGGCAATCACCTCACACCTGCCGCACCTGATCGCCTACAACATCGTCGGGACGGCTAAGGACCTCGAGAGCGTCACCGAGGGCGAGGTCATCAAATACGCGGCTGGCGGGTTTCGCGACTTCACGCGCATCGCGGCATCCGACCCGATCATGTGGCGCGACGTCTTCCTGAATAACCGCGAGGCGGTGCTGGAAATGCTCGGTCGCTTCAACGAGGACCTCGCGGTTCTGACGCGCGCCATCCGGTCGGGTGACGGCCGGACGCTCGAAGAGTTCTTCGCGCGAACCAGGGCGATCCGCCGCGGCATCATCGATGCCGGCCAGGCCGATCCCGAGGACCAGAAGAAGGCGCGCTAGTTCGTCGGCCGCAGGACGCCGTCGAGCGAGAACGAATCGAGCGACCACAGCGGGGCCACGGCCACCGGACCGAGATAGAGTCGCCCGTCCTGGGCCGAAATCGGCAATTGGGTCTTCCCGCCGTTGGATGGCATCGCGCTGAGCGCGAGCTTGAACAGGGCGGCTCCGCGCGCATTGACGACGCCCAGGCGCTGCAAGCTGTCGATGAATTCGGGGAGCCCCAGCACCCAGAGCGCCCCGGCACCGATCGGCCGCAGTTCGCGATCGAGGGCCGCTGTGCCATCGCCGTCGACCTTGAGGTTGCCCCACTCGAGGCGCAGACCCTGAAGGTCGATGGTGCCGCCGTTGTCGCGCCAGGCGACCAGGGCGCGTCGCCAGTCCTGATTGTCCCACGTGCCGCGGAAGACGACGTTGCCGCGAAGCGATTGAATGGTTCGCCCGATAGCAGCGAAGTGAGGCAGGGCCGACGTGACTTCGCTGGCGGCGAGCGAAACAGCCGCGCGCGGGAACGGTTCGCCCGGCAACAGCTGCGGCCAGGTGAGCGCGATCTCGAGGTCCCGGGCGGCGATCGGCTGTGCCAGCAGGTTCATGTGCAGGCGCGGCTGCGCCAAGGCGATCACCGCGGTTTCCGGCCGCCCGGACCCGTTGGCCGTGACATCGAAACGGGCCGCTTCGCTGATCACCTGGATATCGCGTGAGGCGCCGCGCACCGAATAGGTGAAGAGATTGCGGGGCACGCGCACGCGAATCTGTTGCGGCGCCCACAACGGAGCCGAGGCCTCGATCCAGTCGGCATGCCAGGAGAGCGTGCTGCTGCCGCGCAAGGCGGCGACCGGAAGCTCGAACCGGAGCGTCAACCGGAACGGAAAGCCGCTGACGTGGGGCGCCCCGAGGACGATGAAATATCCTTCGGTCCGTCGGGCCGCGACCCAATCGTCGACCACCCGTTCGACGTCGCGCGCCAGGGTGTACCACAGTACGGTCCAGCCGGCGGCCAGGGCGATCACGATCAGGCCTGCGGCGAGCATCAGCCAACGCCAGCGCGACCGTCGCCGCGGGGTCGTGGGCTCGAGGACCGCCGCGTCGAGCGCCGGTTGGGTCACCAGCCGCCCTGCCGCCTGTTGCGATAGGCCATGGCGCTACTCTATAGCAGCGCGGGCGCTCCTCCGGCTATGGCGTGGCGACGCAGATGAAGACCGACGCAAACGGCGACCTCTGGGTGTTCGGCTACGGGTCCTTGATGTGGAACCCGGGGTTTCCCTTCATCACAGCCGCACCGGCCCGGCTGCGTGGGTACCATCGCGCCTTTTGCCTCTATTCCGAGCATTACCGCGGGACGCCGGAACGCCGGGGCCTCGTTCTCGGCCTGGATCGCGGCGGTTCATGTCACGGCCGCGTGTTTCGTGTCGGTCCCGCGGCGGCCGAAACCACGCTCACCTATTTGATCGAGCGGGAGATGTTCGGGCATCCCGTGGAGGTCTATCGGCTCAAGTGGTTGCCGGTCGCGCTCGATGAGCGATCGGTCACGGCGGCGTGCTTCGTGGTCAACCGCGATCACCCGCACTACGCCGGAAAACTTCGGCCGGAACGGATCGCCGAAATCGTGCGCGGCGCCATGGGAAAGTCCGGCACCAACCGCGATTACCTCGCGAACACCATCGCGCATCTCGACGAGTTGGGAATCCGCGATCCGCGACTCCACCGGCTTGCGAAACTGGTGACCGAGCGTTAGGTCGCTAACGCGCTCACGTGCACTTCGAGTAGCCGCAGCTCGTACAGGTGTCGCAGTTTTCCAGCCGGATCAGTGCCGGCTGGTTGCAGCGCGGGCAATGGCGCAGGCGCATGGCGCCGGGCCCCGTCTCTTCCATCCCCGCCGCCTGGCGCAGTTCCACAGCCTGGTGTTCCTGACCGTGGGGCGCGGCCATGAAGCCGATCGAGACCAAATGCTGCTCGATGACATCGCCGATCGCGGCCAGGAGCGACGGTACGTAGTGGCCGTCGACCCAGTGGCCGCCGCGCGGGTCGAACACCGCCTTGAGTTCCTCGACGACGAACGAGACGTCGCCGCCACGGCGGAACACGGCCGATATCATGCGTGTCAATGCCACCGTCCAGGCGTAGTGCTCCATGTTCTTCGAGTTGATGAACACCTCGAAGGGCCGGCGTCGGCTGTCCTGAATGATGTCGTTGATCGTGATGTAGATCGCGTGATCGGACTCGGGCCAGCGCACCTTGTAGGTGCTGCCGGGCAGCACGCCGGGGCGATCCAAGGGCTTGGTCATGTAGACAACGCCGCCCGCCTCGTAGGCATCGGCGGGCCGCGCGGCCGGCTTTTCGAACGGCAGCTCGGTCTGCTTGGTCGATTTGGCCGTCTTGGTTTCGAGCACGGCGCCGGTCACCGGGTTCGGGCGATAGGTCGTGATGCCCTTGCAGCCGGTGTCGTAGGCCAACATGTAGACGTCCTTGAACGCGGCGAAAGACATGTCCTCGGGGATGTTCACGGTCTTGGACACCGCCGAATCGATGAACTCCTGGACCGCGGCCTGCATACGCACGTGATCGCCCGGGGTCAGGTGTTGGGCATCGACGAAGGCGGGGGGAAGTGCGGTGTTCTCGCCGGCGGATCGGCGGAACAGCCGATAGGCGTGGTCGCTGACCTCCTCTTCCTTGCGGCTGCCGTCCGGCATCAGCACGTTGCGCTTGTAAACGAACGAGAACACCGGTTCGAGGCCGGAGGACACGTTGTCGGCGAGGAGCGAGATGGTGCCGGTGGGGGCCACCGAAGTGAGAAGGGCGTTGCGAATGCCCTTGGCGGCGATCGCGTCGCGCACGTCGTCTTCCAGGCGTTGGACGTTTTCGCCAGCCAGATAGCGATCGCGATCGAACAGCGGGAAAGCGCCTTTCTCGGCTGCGAGTTCGGCCGACGCGAGATACGCCGCCCGCCGCAGCCGGGCCAGCCAGCGACGCGTCGTTTCGACGGCCTCCGCGCTGCCATAGCGCTGGCCGGCCATGATGAGGGCGTCGGCCAAGCCCGTGATCCCGAGCCCGATGCGCCGTTTTGCCTGCGCTTCGTGTTCCTGGGCGGGCAGGGGAAATCGCGAGACGCTGATCGCATTGTCGAGCATCCGTACGGCGAGGCCGGTAAGTTCGTCGAGGGCTGTTTCGTCGAGTGCCGCCTCGTTCGTGAACGGTTGGCGCACGAGTTGCGCCAGGTTGATCGAGCCCAGCAGGCAGGCCCCGTACGGAGGCAACGGCTGCTCGCCGCAGTTGTGGACGTAGAGCCCGTTGGCATCGAACGCATTGATGCCGGGGATCGCGACATCGAACACGTCCTCTTCGCCGTCGTTCTCGACGGTGGCCACGGTGGCGACAAAGCGTTCGCGGTTCAGCGCCCGCCGGTATTGGCCGAGACAGACCGTCAATCGCGCCGATTTCTCCGTGTCGGCGAAACCGATGCGATCGGCGAACACGGCGAGATTGTCACCGCTGATGACGAGTTCGTGCTGGGCCGCATGGGGGTAGATTGCCGTTCCCCCTTTGCCATCAGGCATCGGGCGAAGCCCGCTCGGTTGGCGTTCGGCGTAGAGGCGCGAGCAAATCCCGAGGCGCAGCAGCATTCGTTGCGCAGCCCGCAGGAGGGCTGGATCACTCTGGGCCAGTCGGACGCTGACGCCTTTCTCATGATTGCCTTGCACGCTGCCATCGGCATCGAACAGGCCGCGGAGGAAGCCGCGGTAGAACGCCGCCGAGCAACGCTCGATTGCCGGGGTAATGGTCTTGTGTCCTGGCTCGAGCCCGAGGCGTTCCGCCATGTGTTTGACCGCGGCGAGCGCGAGCCGGTATTCCCCACGACCGGGGACGGCCATCCAACCTTTGAAATCGGCGCGGTGGGGCTGCTGTCTCGCCGCCGCCAAGGCCGCATCCATGACGCCGGCAATGCCCGGCCGTTCGAAGGTGCCGTTTGCGACCAGGAGGCCCGGCCAGGCCGACAGCACCGCCTTGTCGTCCTTGAGCGTGCCATCGCCGATCAGCAGGCCGAGGAGATAGCCCTGATCGGCGTCGCCCTGCCCGGCCCAGGTCGCAGCCTCGCGGTGGTCGTGCACGACGACCTGCTGCCCCGGGCGAAGGTCCCCGGCGGCGATCCACGCGTAGGTCTGGCGATCGCGGGTGCGTTCGGCGACGATTCGTACTTGGTGGTTGTCCGTGAGACGCAACACATAACCTTCGTCCGTCGACAGCCGCAGCACCTTTCGTCGACCGGTCGCGAAGAAGCCGCGCTCGTCGCTGGCGGCGGCCACACCGTCGACGACAGCACCGAACGGGCGCCCCATGAGTTCACCGACCTGGCGGGGCCCCTCCGTCGTCTGCACCCAGGTATCGGCCGGCACGCAAGGATTGGTCGCGCTGATCGTTTCGGCGTAGGCGAGGTTGTTGAGACGGTTGATGCGGTCGATGAAGATCACGCCCGGCTCGGCGTAGCCGTAGGTCGCGCGCATGATCTTGTCCCACAGTTCGCGCGCCGACAGCGTCTTATAGGTGACGTCCTTGAACGACAGGGTCCACGGTTGATCGGCCTTGACCGCGGCCATGAATGCATCGCTCACGAGGACCGACAGATTGAACATGCGCAGCCGGCCTGGCTCGCGCTTGGCTTCGATGAACGCCTCGATGTCGGGATGATCGCAACGCAGCGTCGCCATCATGGCACCGCGGCGATGGCCGGCGGACATGATGGTCCGGCACATCGCGTCCCAGACATCCATGAACGACAACGGCCCCGACGCATCCGCGCCGACGCCACGCACCGGGGCGCCCTTCGGCCGCAGAGTCGAGAAATCGAATCCGATGCCGCCTCCTTGCTGCATGGTGAGCGCGGCTTCTTTGAGGTTCTCGAAGATGCTCGCCATGTCGTCCTGGATCGTGCCCATGACGAAACAGTTGAACAGCGTGACGCGACGATCGGTTCCGGCACCGGCAATGATCCGTCCCGCGGGCAGGAACTTGAAATCGGCGAGAGCCTCGGCGAAGCGCCCTTCCCAATGGGCCGACCCTTTTTCGACGGCCGCGAGGGCGCGCGCGACGCGGCGCCACGTGTCGATGATGCTGCCGTCGACGGGGGCTCCGTCGGGCCCCTTGAGGCGATACTTCATGTCCCAGATCTGCTGGGAGATTGGCGCGAGCGCGTGCATGGGCATGTCGTTCAGGGAGCGCGCATTCTAAGGATGGCGACCAGCGCCAGCAATGTTCCTGTTCCGTTCACAAATCGCCGACAGGCAAGCATTTGAGCAGATGAGAGAATTTCTGTTGTCCCCGATGTCCAGAATCGAGGCGTGAGAATGCCCGGGATCGCGGACTCGCCGTCCCCCCTTTGTCCCCGGGTTATCCCGGAGTTATCCACGAGTTTTCCACGGGATCGTGCGGTTTCCCACTTGGACCATCGGCGATAGAGTTCCGTCTTCTTTGAGGAGGAATCGTGGCGAGCAACAAGAAGCCGGCGGCGGCGAAGCGCCGCCCGAGCAAGACCGTGTCCAAGGCCCCGAAGCCGGTGTTCCCGCCGTCGGCCCAGATCACGCCGCGTGAGCCCACCTACATCCCCACCGATGCCGAACGTCGCCGACCAGAGGGCTGGAGCGCGCCGTTCCTATCCTCGCCCTACAACGAGCCGCCGCATCCGATGGAGTCGGCGAAGATGCTCATCGTCGAGTTCTGGCCCGATCAGCAGGCGATGATTGACGCCGTGCCCTACCCGCTCGAAGCCATCCCCGATCGGCCGGGCGTCGCGATCTGTGGCGACAACCGGCAGATGCCGACATCGCAGAAGTTCCAGGAGGGCATGATCGTGTTGCCGGTCAAATTCGGCAATCAGACGGGCAGCTTCACGCCCTACATCTGGACCTCGACCGACGAAGCGATGATCGCTGCGCGCGAGATCTCCGGCCGCCCCAAGCTCGTGTGTGACCACAACGAGATTCAGGAGGTCGGCAGTCAGGCGATGTCGAGGATCACGCGGCGCGGCGAGACGCTGCTGCGCGTCTCCGTGACGCTCGAGAAACACGGCAACTTCCGCGACCTGCCGTTCGGAGGCAACTGGTTCTCGGTGCGCAAGATGCAGATGCCCGAGCGCGACCGTCCCGCCTTGAAGCAGGTCATTCACCACGGCCTCGGCGGCTCGTTCAAGGTGTTCTCGATATGGCAGGGTCGCGGGTTCTGCGAGATGCCGGGGCAGTCGTTTTCGGCGGTGTGCCGGCTCAACCCGAAGAAGATCGGCCGAGCCTGGTACGCCCATGTGTCGTGGGATCTCGATTTCGGCAAGATCGTCTGGGAGCATTGGGTCCCGGCGATGATTCCCTGAGCGGAGGAAGCACATGCGTCCGCACGTTCCGTTGCTCGACACCACCAAGATGGCCTGGGAGCCGCAGGACTCGATGGTCGGGCTGTTCTCCAAGAAACTGTCGTTCGACCCCGAGACCGGCGCACGGACCCACTTGCAGCGGATCGACCCCGCGTTTGGCTACGCGCCGCCCGACAAGCCGCACTATCACCACATGGACGAGGAGCTGTTCGTCCTCAAAGGCGAACTGTCGTTCGATTCGAAGAATTGGCTCGGGTCGATGGCCTATTGCTTCCATCCTGCCGAGACGGTGCACGGCTTCAGGAGTGCGGTGCGTGCCGAGTCCTGGTTCATCTCGCGGGTGAGCAAGGAACTCGACTTCTGCTTCTATGAACAGCCGGTTCGCGAGGAGCGACCGTTCAGCCTCGCCAGATCCTCGCCGATGCGCGGCGTCTGTGTGTTGGCCGATGCTCGGGCGGGGGAATGGCAGGAGGTGCGTGACGCCAAGGGCGCCCTGCAACTGAGTCGTCGGCTTCTGAGCCGCGATCCGAAGACGGGCGAGGGCGCGATGCTCGTGCGCTTTGCCCCGGGTTGGGTCAGCCCCCACGAGTCGCATTTCCATACGGTGTACGAGGAGGCCTTCATCCTGGAGGGTGCCATCGCACTGGCCGATGGCACGCAGTACACGGCGGGCTGCTACACCTTCAAGCCGCCCGGCACGTTGCAAACCCGCGCGCGAAGCCCCGAAGGCGGACTCGCCTACATCAACTTCGGGGGGCCATTGGACTTCCGTCCCGCGAGCGAGTTGAAGGCGTTCCTCGCCGGGGCGAAGCAGTAGCCTCACCAACCGACGTCCAACACCCTGCCTCCTGCTTGTGCACCGCCATCAACTAGCGTCTGGGCCAAACCAGATCGCTGATTCACGCCTTCAGTCCTTGACCGCGGACATGAGAGACTCGCCTTCCTACGTCAGCCACGAACGGGGCCTTGCACCAGAAAACAGTATTGCGCTGGTTTTCGGGAGTACTTACTTTGTAAGCACATGACAAAGGCAATGAAGGCTTCCTTGGTCAAGATCGGTAACTCTCGCGGGGTGCGAATTCCCAAGAGTATCATCGAACAGTGCGGCCTGGGCGATCGAGTGGAGATGACCGTGAAAGGGCGCACGGTCCAGATTTCGGCCGAGACCAAGGTCCGCGCGGGCTGGCGGGAAGCGTTCAAGAAGGCTGGTGCGGGCGAAGAGGAGCTGCTGTTTCCTGAAGATATGTCGAACGAATGGGACGATGACGAGTGGCGGTGGTAGACCCGCTTCGTCGCTACGACGTGGTCTTGGTTCAGTTCGATCCGACCGTTGGGTCAGAGATACGGAAGACGCGACCAAGCGTCATCATTTCGCCCGACGAGATGAACGAAAGTCTCAGGACAGTTATCGTGGCACCCATGACAACGGCGCTTCGGTCATTTCCAAGCCGCGTCGGGGTGAGCTTCCAGGGCAAACGAGGTGAAATCGCACTGGATCAACTCCGAGCGGTTGACCGAACACGCATCCTGCGCCGTCTGGGCAAGCTCACAGAGCCCACCACGACGCAACTCGCGCACGCCTTGTCCGAGATATTCGCGCGATAGAACGGCGATCGCAGCCCTACCGCTTTTTTGCCTTCCGCGCCGGTTTCTTCGCGGGTTTCGCTTTGCCGTAACGGTCGTGGTAGCGCACCCAGGCCATCGCCCAGGGTAACCCTGCCTCGTCGCGTCCCTTGGCGACCGTATCCAATAATTGGTAGGTGCCGTTCAGCATGTCGAGGCCGCGCGCATAGCACGAGTAGGTGTGGTAGATCGCCCCCGACTCGTCTCTCACGAACATGCTGGCGCCGGGCAACTCCGACATCGTGCCGCTCATCGGCGCGTAGTTGTACTCCTTCTTCTCGCCCTCGCGATGGGCGACCTGAAAGTCGTAATTGAAGTCGTTGGCGTTGGACGAAACCCACGGGAACTTCCAGCCCATGCGCTTCTTGAACGGCGCGAACCGCTTGTAGGGCGCGCGGGACACCGCCGCCAATGCGACGTCACGGGCGGCGAGATGCGGAATCATGCTGTCGAAATGGTCGGCCCAGAACGAGCAGCTCGGGCAGCCCTCCTTCCACGTCGGGCCAAACATGAAGTGATAGACCACGAGTTGATTGTGCGTGCCGAAGAGATCGGCAAGCGACACCGCGCCCTTCGGGCCTGCGAACACGTAGTCCTTGTCGAGCCGCACCCAGGGCAGCGCTCGGCGCTCGGCGTTCAACTGGTCGCGCTGCTTCGAGAATTCTTTCTCCTTGGCGAGCAGCGATTTGCGAGCGTTCACCCATTCGCGGCGCGAGACGACGGCATGGTCCATAGAGCCCTCCTATTAATTAACCATTAGGTTAAGTATCAGCGAGCGATCGGTCAAGGGCTAGCCGAGGTCGAGGGTTCCCGCGACACAGGTGGTCACATCGCCGCCAATCCAAATGTCCTCGCCGGCTTTCTCCACGTAGACCCGCCCTTGGCGCCCGAGCGCACTGCCCTGCGCAGCGACGTAGCGCGCGGGCGCGAGGCCCGCGCCGATCAGCCATATCGCGAGCCCGGCGTTGAGGCTGCCCGTCACAGGGTCCTCTGGCACGCCCACCCCCGGGGCGAAGGCGCGCACTTCGAAGGCGCTGTCGCTTCCCGGAGGCTGCGGGCCGAACGCGCCGACCTTGAGGTCTCGGAGGGCCGCCCAGTCGGGCTCGAGAGCGCGCACCGCGGCCGCCGACGGCAACATCACCGCCGCCCACGCCGGGCCGTTCGCTACCCACTGGTGGTGAACGATGTCGGCCTGGCGCACGCGAAGTCCGCGCGCGATCTGCGCAAGGACCTCTGACTCGAGCGGGCCACTCCGCTGCAACGGTGGCGCCGCGAACGCCAGTCGCGTCCCGGTGCGCCGGATGCGGACGAGGCCGACGCCGCATTCCTGCACGATCGTTTCGGTCTGTTTCGCACGTCCTCCGGCGTTGATCCAGGCTTGGCAGCTTCCCAAGGTCGGGTGCCCGGCAAAGGGAAGTTCGCCGCCCGGCGTGAAAATGCGGACACGATAGTCGGCGGCCGCCACCGTTGGGCGGAGCAGGAAGGTCGTTTCGGACAGATTGGTCCAACGGGCGAACGCGGCCATCGTCGCCTCGTCGAGGCCATCGGCGTCGTGGACCACGGCCAAAGGATTGCCCCCGAGTGGCGCAGCGCTGAAGACGTCAAGTTGGTGGAAGGCCCGTTTCATATTTCACTCCTGCCAATCGCCTGGGCCCTAGAACCCGAAAAACCGCGAGGGGTTGTCGTCGAGAATCTTGCGCTTGAGCGTTTCGGAGATATCGCCGCGCTCGCGAATCTCCCGGATCGAATCTTCGAGCGCCTCCTCGTGGGGCAGGTCGGCGGACGTCATCAGGTGATCTTCGCCGAGGAGTTCGGCCACCTGCGGCAGGAAGCGCTCATCGCCCTCGCAACTGAAATAGATGTTGCCGCCGGAAAACCAGTCGACGGGGTTGCGCCTGGGCGTGCCCGGCCATTGTTTCGCGGTGTAGACCTGCCAGTAGCGCTCCATGCGCGGCGCCATGTAGGGCAACCAGTCGGCCCCCGCTTCGAAGAATCCGACCCGCAACCTGGGAAAGCGATCGAGCACGCCGCCGCCCACCATGCTGAACAAACCGAACATCATCGGCACGGCGACGAAGGTGGTGGAGCAGAAGATCGTGTTCATCTTGCTGTGCAGCGACTGCATGCTCCAACCGACGTGCATGGCGATCGGCATGTTGAGGCGCTCGGCCTCGGCCCAGACGGCATCGAAAGCCGGTTCGTGCAGGAACGAGTCGCCGGCCGTGCCCAGGACCAACATGGCGACGGCGCCCAACGCCTTGACGCGGCGCAATTCCTCGACCGCGGCCGGCGGACTGCGCACGGGGATGATCGCCACCCACTTGAGCCGTTTGGTGTGGGGCGCACAGGTCTGCGCGAGCCAGGTGTTGTAGCTCCGCATCAGGGCCGCCTCCAGGCCGACGTCCGGCGACATCAGGTCCAGGAACAACGTGGGGAACAACACCTGCAGGTCGATGCCGAGTCTATCCATGTCCGCGATCCGGGCGCTGGCGGGCACCAGGGTCTGACTCTCGATCGAGAACTTCTTCGACTTTGCGAACGTCGAAGACACGGGCGTGCCGTAGAGCGATGGCCCGTAGCCGAGCGGCCGCGGGTAGGCCTGTCCGTCGATCAGCCAGAACATGTCCTGGGCGAACGGTCCGGTCAGGTTCGGGCGCTTGACCGCCACGGGTCGGCGATAGCGGTAGGGTTCGTCGATGAAGTTCCAAACCTCGTCGGGTTCTTCGATGTGGGAGTCGGCATCGATGATCATCCCGGTCTTGCCGGCCATGGCAGTTGCCTCCGTCGCTGGGCCGCCACTCTAGCGATGAACCGAGACCGCACCTACACTGGCCGTCGATGACGGGCATGGGATTTCTGCATCTGTCGGTTGCTGTCGTGGCGCTTGTCGCTGGGGCTGTCGTCGTCTGGCTACCCAAGGGCACGCGCTCGCACCGCTGGATCGGGCGCCTCTACGTCGCGACGATGGCGCTGGTCAACGGTTCGGCGTTGACCATTTACGAGATTTCGGGCGCGCCGACCGTGTTTCACGCGTTGGCGATTGTCAGCCTCGTTTCGATCGGCTGCGGCCTCGGCATGGCGTTGCTCCGTCGGAGAATCCGATGGTGGCGGCCGACTCATGCCTACTTCATGGCGTGGTCCTATGCCGGCCTTGCCGCGGCGGCAACGGGTCAGCTCGGCCAGCTGCTGGGTTTCGGGGCGCTCGCGCCCGTGCTTGGCACGCTCCTCATCGCGGGCGGCCTGGTGCACGGGCTGGTGCCGCGCGCCCTCGGGCGCAGTGCTCCTACAGGCCGTAAAACCGCGCCGGGTTGGCGTTGAGGATCTTGCTCTTGAGCCGATCCGAGAGATCGGGTCGTTCGTGGATCTTCTTGATGGCTTCGTCGAGCGCCTCGTCGTGCGGCAAGTCGGCCGACGTGATGATGTGGTCGTCGCCCAGGAGTTCGGCGACGACGGGCAGGAACCGTTCATCGCCCTCGCAGCAGAAGTATACGTTCCCGCCTCGTAACCAATCGGACGGCCGGTGTTTGGTCAGCCCGGGCCATTTGTTCCTGGAGTAGACCTCCCAGAGTCGTTCCATGCGGTTGATCATGTAGGGTAGCCAGTCGGCGCCGGCCTCGAAGAACCCGACGCGCAATTTGGGGAAGCGACCGAGGATGCCGCCCCCCAACATCGAAAACAGACCCATCATCGAGGGCATGACGCCGAGCGCCGTCGAGCAGTAGAAGCTGTCCATCTTGTTGAGCAGCGACTGCATGTTCCAACCGGTGTGGATCGCGATCGCCATGTCGGCCTTCTGGGCGGCGGCCCACATCTCGTCGCACTCGGGCTCGTGCAACATGCGTTCGCCGGCTGTGCCGTAGATCAGGGCGGCCACGGCGCCGAGCTTCTTGGTGCGTTTGATCTCGGCGGCGCCTTCGGCCGCGCTCCGCACCGGGATCGCCGCCGCCCATTTCAGCCGGTTGGGGAACTGGGCACAGGTCTTGGCGAGCCACGTGTTGTAGCTCCGCATCAGCGCAGCTTCGAACCGGATGTCGAGCGCCAGCGTGTCGAGGAAGATCGTCGGATAGAGAATCTGGATATCGATGCCGAGGCGATCCATGTCCTTCACCCGGGCGGCTGGCGGGACCAACGTTTGGCTCGCGCGGGAGAACTTCTTGCCCTTGGCGAAGCTCGAGGTGACGGGTGTGCCGAACATCAGCGCGCCGTGGCCATAGGGTCGCGGGAAGGTGTGGCCGTCGATCAGCCAGAAGGCGTCTTGGACGTAGGGGCCCTTGCCGGGGCGAACATCTTTGCGTTCGAGCACGACCGGCCGGCGGTGCCGGAACTCCGGTTCGAGGTAAGCCCAGCACTCTTCCGCTTCTTCGACGTGAGAATCGGCATCGATGATGAGAGAACGACTACGCCGCGCCATGGGCCCCTCCCGCGTTGCTCGCGCGATGTTACGACCTGCAGCCGAGGCTAGCCACGCCGGGCTTCATCGACCAAGCGTTGGCTCTCGCGTTCGAGTGTGTCCTCCAGGCGACGAGCGAAGAAGCGGCGATCTAGCCCCGGCGGAATGGCGGGCAGGAATTCGAGCACGATCGTGCCCTGGCGGCGGCGCCAGCTGCGGCGCGGCCAAAATACTCCGGAATTGAGCGCAACCGGTACGACGGGAACCTGCAGTTTGTTGTAGAGGGCCGCCGCCCCCGGCAAGTAGGGCGCCTTCGTCCCGGGAGCGACACGCGTGCCCTGTGGAAAGATCACGATCGGCCGGCCGGATTTCACGGCCGTTTCGGCGGCTCCGATCAAGCCACGCAGCGCCTTGGGCCCCGACCCGCGGTCGATCGCGATCATCCGCGTCTTGAGGCAGTACCAGCCGTAGACCGGAATCCACATCAGTTCCCGCTTCATCACGATGGCGGGATCGTCGGTGACGATGTGGAAGATGATCGTGTCCCAGGCGGACTGATGCTTGGAGGCGACGATCACCGGCCCAGACGGGAGGTGCGTTCGGCCGCGGATCTCGACCCGCGTGCCCACGATCCAGCGCAGGAGCGTCATGACGCCCTTGGCCCACACGGTCTGGCCGATGACCGTGGCCCGTGGTGGCAACAGCAGGGCCGGTAGCCATGCGAGGTTCATGACGACCGACCACAGCCAGAAAGCGACCTGAAACAGAACCGAACGGAAAACCGGTGCCTCGCGCGGGAATGGGTTCACGAGGCCGGTCCCAGAGCACGCGCGAACGCCGCCAGGTCGTCGTAGATCGGACACGGGAGGATATCGGCCGGCAGTCCTTTGGCCTCGGTGTCGCGACCGTTCCCGGTGCGCACGAGGGCCCGCCGGCAACCGGCGCGGACGGCCGCTTGAAGATCGCGCAGGCTGTCGCCGATCATGATCGTGTCGTGCGCCGGCGTATCGAAGCGCGCCATGGCCTCGATCAGCATGCCGGGGCCGGGTTTGCGGCGATCGGTCGCCGCCCATGGCGGGTCGGTGCAGAACAGAACAGCGTCGAGCCGAGCGCCGGTACGCTCCAACCGTCGAACCAACGCGGCCATGATCTCGTCGAGCTGAGCCTGCGAGATCATGCCTCGGCCGACCGCCGATTGATTGCTGACGACCACGACATGATGCCCGGCGCGGTTGAGAACCGCCACGGCCTCGGCCGCCCCAGGCAGGAGAACGATTTCGTCCACCGATTTGACGTAGTCGCGGCGCTCTTCGTTGAGCACCCCGTCACGGTCGAGCAAGATCAACATTCAGGGCAGTCGGCGCAGGGCCCCGGCCACGGTGAGACGGGCCGTCACCATGGCGATGACCGCAGCGACCAGCGGCAACGTCAGTAGTGCGACCAGTTGCGGATCGGCGAGCGAAATGGTCGGCCAGCGAAACACGTCGATATCGGCGGCGACTCGGGCCAGTCCGAGGATCGTGCCGGCCGCTGCCAGGAGCCCGAGGATTCCACCGACAAGGGCGACGCCGACGACGTGGCGGACGAACTGGCGTGCGATGTAGTTGTTGCGCGCCCCGATCAGGTGCAGAAGCTCGATGGTCTCGTGGTGCATGGCGAGCCCCGCCCGCGTCACGAACGTGATGATCGCGACGGCGGCCAACCCGACCAGAAGCACGATGGCGAGGGCGGCCGCCTGGACGGAGTGCGCCAGCCGCACCAGGCGATCGAGCACGATTCCGTTGTCGCTGATCCGAGCGCCCGGTACCTCGCGGGCCAAACGCCGCTGCAGGTCGTCGAGATCGATCCGAACGCCCGGCTCCAGGGTGACGTCGATCAGGGCGGGAATCGGCAGATCATCCGGGATGTTGCCGCGGCCAAGCCAGCGCTCGAGCAGCGACAGGAGCTCGCGGCGCGGCAGGGCGCGAGCGCCCGCCACGCCCTGGGTTTCGAGCAGGGTCGAGACCACCGTATCAATCCGGCCGGTCGCCTCAGCCGCCCCGGCCGCGGTGACCCCAGGCAACTGGACCGTCAGGTTGCCCCGCAGGTCATCGCTCCAACGGTTGATCGTCGTTCCGACCATGAGGCCGCCCGTCACGGCAAGCGCGGCCAGGTAGACCATGGCGCCGATCAGAAACCCGACCATACGTCGGGTGGGGTCGCGGTGCAGTTGCAGTTCGGAACGGGCGAGGCTCATAGGCCGCCGCGCGAGGGTACGGCGCGGGTCGAACCTTCGGTCGGTTGCGCCCGGGCCGGCTGGTGCACAGTCAGTCTCCCCTCGGCGAGGCGGAGTTCAGGCAGGCGGATGGTGCTGACGAGCGAGCGATCGTGTGTCGCGATCACCACGGTGGTGCCGATCTTGTTGAGTTCCTCGAACAGGCGGAGCACACGCAGGCCCTGATCGAGGTCGATGTTGCCGGTGGGTTCGTCGGCCAGCAGCAGCCGTGGCCGGCCGATGACGGCGCGGGCGATCGCCACGCGTTGCTTTTCGCCATCCGAAAGGGTCGGCGGCTTGGCCTCGAGTTGACCAGACAGGCCGACCCAGGCGAGGAGTTCCGAGACGTGAGCCTCGATCTGGCGCCGCTTGGCGCCGGCAATACGCAGGGGCAGGGCGACGTTTTCCAGGGCGGTCAGGTGGTTGAGCAGGCGAAAATCCTGGAATACGACGCCGATCCGCCGGCGCAGCCCCGGTAAGTCGCGGCGCTTCGCTGCGGTGACGTCGCGGTCGAACATGACGATCCGCCCCTTGGTTGGGCGCTGGGCCAGATACATGAGCTTGAGCAGCGAGGTCTTGCCGGCGCCGCTGGGGCCGGTCAGGAAGTGAAACGAGCCGGGCTCGAGCGTGAACGAGACGTCGTCGAGCACATTGGGCCCGTTTTCGTAGCGCAAGCCGACGTGTTCGAAACGAACCACCAAGACGAACTCCGGGGCGCCGCGGGTGGCGCAGAATCGCACGGGCCCGCCAAAGCGTAAAGGCGCTACGCTTGCGCCGATTCCGGTCAGGCCCTATAAGGATTCTGGCGCAGAATCAAACGGCTAGCATGATCGTTACTTGCCCAAACTGTGGCACGCGCTTTCAGCTTGAGCCGGAAGTCCTGATCCCGAATGGGCGGCGACTACGTTGCGTCAAGTGCGCGCACAGCTGGACGGAACGGCCACCAACGGCAGGACGGCCGGTCGCGACGCCCGAGCCCGAGGTCGTTCCGGATTTCGGGACCGAGCGGCCGCGTCCGACGCCCCGGCGGCCCGCGCCGGTCGCTCGCCGGCGCCCACAGCCGTCGAGCAATACAGGGACCCTGGCCGCCTGGGGCGCCTTCGCCCTCGTGTTCTTTGGCCTGATATCGGGACTGCTTTTTGCCGGCGACACCGTCATGCGGGTCTTTCCCCCGGCCACGACGCTTTACGAGTTGATCGGGCTCGCCGAGGCGCCGGGTTCGGGCCTGGAGGTGCGCGAGGTCAAGGTCGCGCCGAACGCCGACGGCAGCGCCATCGAAATCTCGGGCGAGGTCGTCAACGTTTCGAGCACCAGCCGCAAGGTTCCGCCGATGCGGGCGACCCTGTTCAACAACCGCCGCGAACTCCAGTCGTGGACGTTCCCGCCGCCGGTCGGGGCCCTCGACCCGGGGGAGCGCGTCGCGTTCACGCGCAAGCTCGACAAGCCACGTTCCGACGGCAACAGCCTGGTTGTCACCTTCGATCCCTCGGCTGGCGGCGGCTAGGTCGGGCTGGCCTGACGTACGAGCGCCAGCCATGACACTTGCCCCCAAAGAACTCTTCAGCGCCAAAGCCATCGCTGAGCGGGTGGAGGCCATGGGCCGCGAGATTGGGACATCGATGCCGCCCGACTTGGTCGTAGTCGCTGTGCTCAAGGGCGGCTTCGTCTTTGCCGCCGACCTCATCCGGGCCGTCGGGCGCGCTGGGGCGCGGCCCGAGGTCGATTTCGTCATGCTCGAAAGCTACCGCGAAGGCACGGAGAGTTCGGGTCGGGTTGTCGTTCGCCACGACCTCGAACAACCGGTCGCGGGCCGCCATGTCCTTCTCGTGGACGACATCCTCGAGTCGGGCCGAACGCTAGGCTTCGCCCGCGATCTCCTGAAGAAGCGAGGGGCTGCCCAAGTGCGGATTGCCGTCCTGCTCGACAAGCCACACAAACGCAAGGTCGAACTCGAGGCCGATTTCGTGGGGTTCGATTGCCCCGAGGTATTCGTGGTCGGCTACGGGCTCGATCATGCTCATCGCCACCGCGAATTGCCGTATATCGGGACGCTGTCGCAGCGTTAGAAGCGTCGCAGCAGCCGTTCGATGTAGTCGAGTTCGACCTTCGGGCGGTTGCGGTCGCCGGCGCGACGGTGCAGTTCGCGCAGGATGTCGCGGGCACGCTGCACGTCGGATTCGTCGGGGATCGCGATCCGCTCATCGTCGAAAATACCGAATCCCGACTGCGGCCGGCCCAACGGATCGCGCCCGACCCGCGTGAACGGGTTGGCGCCAGTTCCGTCGAGCCCGGGATCGACGCCCATCGCCTCGAGCATTTCGCGGATGACCGCATTGGCTCCCTGACGCAGAGCGTCGAGGGCATCGGTCATCGGGCCGACAGCGGAGCCCGGGCGCCGGGCCTCGAGTTCACTTCGGGCGTCGTTCATGTTGCGCTCGGCCTTGCCGAAGGCCCCCGGAATGTCGGAGCCGCCTTCGCCGAGCCGACGCATGATCTCACCCAGCATCCGCCGCAGGTTCTCCTGGCGGTCGGACATCCCTTGACCTGGCCCCTGGCCCTGGCCCTGCTGCGGTCGGCCGCGCTGGTTGGGATCTCCCTGGCCCTGTTGCCCTTGGCCGCGTTGCTGTTGGCCCTCGCGAAAGGCCTCGTCGAGCAACTCCTGCTGCATGCGCATCAGGTCGTTGAGGTCTTGCAGCAGTTCCTCGCCGGGCATCCCGGACATCATTTCGCCCGACATCAGCCCTTCGCGGAGGTTCTCGAGCAACTCCCGGAGCTGGGCTAGAAGTTCGCGGGCGGCGTCCTTGGAGCCGGTCCGGCTGAGATCGAGCGCGCGGTCGAGCAGGTTCTTCAACTGCTCCGAATCGATCAGCGAGTTTGGCGGCAGGTTCTGCGGCATTAGTTCGCCGAGCTGGCGGTTCTGGAGCGCCCGTTCGGCCAGGGCCCTGAGGAATTTCTCCAGGGCCTCGCGCACCTCGGCCATGCGCTGTTCGATCTCTTCGTCGTCGGCGTTGCGCGACAGGGCGTCGAGCAGCCGGTCCTGCGCGGCTCGCAACTCGGCCTCGGCGAGCGACAGGTTGCCGTCTTCGATGCGTAGCGCCGTGCTCCACAGGAGATCGACGACCTCATCGGCGACCGCCTTGGTCTTTTCGCCCCGCATCAGGCGCGAAATCGCGACGCGCAGCGCGAGGAACGCGGTGGTGTCGTCGTAGAAGCGTTGTGGTTCGGACGCGATGCGCGCCAGCGCTCGGGCGACGGGCTCACGGTGGTGCGGCGCGAGGGCCAGCACCTTGCGTTGTTCCACGATCGCCTTGGCGATGGGGTGGGTGAAACGTCGCTCGGGCAGCGTCACCTCGGCTTCTTCCGAGACGCCGTTCTGGCCGATCTCATCGGTTGCCGACAGCTGCAGGATGACCGGCAACCCCGCCCAGGGGTGCGGCGTCAGGTCGTGATAGCTGGTTTCGGCCGATGAGCCGTTGGTCGACCTTGCCAGCGGCAATTCGATGGTCATCGTCTCGTCGGTGTCCTGGCGTTTGACTATGGCTTCGACCTTGGCAAGGCCATAGTCGTCGCGCGCATCGTAGGAAATGCGCAGGGCCTCGCGCGCACTCGTCGATGGGGGTTCCGCGAACTCGATCGTCGGCGCCACGTCGGGTATGACGCTCAGCGTCCACCGGCCGATCGTCGCACTACCGTGGTGCAACGATAGAGCGCGCCCATCGACGATCTTGTGCTCGATTTCGTAGTCCTGGCGCCCGATCGGTTGGAACGGCTTCCGTTCGCTATCGACGTGCAATTCCGGTGCGCGTCGGCCGCCATGGATTCGAGCCACGAGGATGCTGCCGGTCGGAACCGACAACTCGCCACCGCTCGCTTCGGCGCGCAGGAACACGGGCGCCATGCCGGTGTAGGAGGGTGGCGTGATCCAGGCATCGAACGTCGTGCTCGCGGCCTGGGCCCGGGCGAAATTCGGACGCAGGCCGTCCAGCAACCGGCGTTCGGCATCACTGCCGGCAAACAAGAATCCGCCGACGAGCACCACGGCGACGATTGCCCGTGCACCGAACGGATCGACGCGCCGCCCCCAGCCCGCGTTGGGCAACGACAGGCGAATATCTCGCGCGGCGGCGGCCATACGCCGGCGATGTTCGTTCCACAGCGCGGTCATCAACGGGTCGCTGCCATCACCCGTTGCCAGGCGGTCTTCGACAGCGGCGAGCGGCCGATGGACGACGGCCGAGGCGACCTCGAGGCGCCGTCGCGCACGGTCCCGTCCAGGCCACCGGACCTGCCGCCAGCCCCGAAGCAACAGAAACGCGCCCCCGATCGCACCGATCGACAGCACGATCGCGTGCAGCCATGCCGCCATGTTGGTGAAGAAACCGAACAGTGCGGTGGCCGCGTAGATCGCGGCCAACGCCGCCGCCGGCCATACCGGTGGCCAAAGCTGTTCCCACGTCAGGACCAGTTTGGAGACGACCAGACGGGCGCGGTAGGCGAGGGTCCGGCGAGTCGCGCCGGTCGTATCGTTCATTCGCACTCCCGTTACCGGCTGGCCTCCGATCGAGCCCAGTCCGGAATCGATTCACCTGACAACATATCCCGATAGCTTGGCCGCGATCGAACGACGGAATACCGCCCGGCGCTGACCAAGACTTCCGGCACAATCGGCCGACTATTATAGCTGGAGGCCATTACCGCACCATAGGCGCCCGCCGTGCGGATCGCGAGCAACTCGCCTGCGTGCACTGTCGGAAGTGGGTGGTCGAGGGCCAGGTAGTCCCCGGTCTCGCAAACCGGGCCTACCACGTCGACGCGGCTCGATTCGGCGCCTGCTGGTCGTTCGCGGACGGTCACGACGGTGTGTTTGGCCTCATACAGCGTAGGCCGGATGAGGTCGTTCATCGCGGCGTCGACGATCACGAACGTGCGATCATCGCTTTTCTTCACGTAGATGACGCGGGTAACGAGGATCCCAGCGTTGGCGACCAGCAGCCGCCCGGGCTCGAACATCAGCCTGCACCCGAGCTGGCCTGCGATCCGCTTGACGGCGGCGCCATAGGCGGCGGGGCTAGGGGGGGCCTCCTCGCCGTAGGGGACACCGAGGCCCCCGCCAAAGTCGAGGCGATCGATCCGGTGGCCGTCTTGACGCAACATGCGTACGGCATCGGCGACGATGCGGAACGCTGCTTCGAACGGTCCGAGGTCGGTGAGCTGCGAGCCGATATGTACGGCGATGCCACGGACGGCAATTGCCGGCAGCGCGGCCGCCCGGCGGTAGACTTCGCGCGCGTAAGGCCAGGCGATGCCGAACTTATTCTCGCGTTTACCCGTGGTGATCTTGGCGTGGGTTGCGGCGTCGACATCCGGGTTGATCCGGATCGCTATATCGGCCGTGACTTGGCGCGCGGCCGCGAGTCGACTGAGCACGATCAACTCGGGCTCGGATTCGACGTTGAACTGATGGATGCGCGAATCGAGCGCGAAGGCGATTTCGCTCTCGGACTTGCCTACGCCGGAGAACACGATGCGCTCGGGCGGAACGCCGGCGGCCAGGGCTCGCCGGATCTCCCCCTCCGACACGACATCGGCGCCGGCTCCTTCGGCCGCCAGCAGGGCGACGACGGCCAGATTCGAATTGGCCTTGAGCGCGTAGAAGACCTGCGAGTCGACTCCCGCCAGGGCGTCGCGAAAAACGCGGTAGTGGCGGCGCAGCGTCGCCGCGGCATAGCAGTAAAACGGCGTTCCCACGTGTTCGGCGATCGTTGCGAGGGCAACGTCCTCGGCATGCAGCGCGCCGCCGCGGTAGACGAAATGGTCCATCGCGCTAGCGCTCCTGTTCCTTCCGCGTCTCGCGCGAGTCCTCGGGCGGCTTCAGTGGCCCCTTCTTGCCACAGGCATTGAGCACGCCGCCCGCGATCAGAACGGCGAGCAGCAGGGCCAACCAACGGTTCACGGCAGACGCTCCTTGAAAGCAGCGATCGCCTCGCGCACACGCGCGGGCGCGGTGCCACCGTAACTCGTGCGACTCGCGACGGCGCGCTCGATCGTGATCACGTCATAGACCTCGCGGGTGATGCCGCTTTCGACAGCCTGCATGTCGGCGAGCGAAAGCGCGGCGAGATCACAGCCTTTGGTCTCGGCCACCCGGACGAGTCGTCCGGCGACCTCGTGAGCGCGCCGGAACGGTAAGCCGAGCCGGCGGACGAGCCAATCGGCGAGATCGGTCGCCGTCATGAACCCGCGCTCCGCGGCCGCTCGCATCGCGGTCGCGTTCACGGTCATATCGCCAATCATTCCCGCCATCGCCGTGAGCCCGAGGTGGAGTGTGTCGGCCGCGTCGAACACCGGCTCCTTGTCCTCCTGCATGTCTTTGGCATAGGTGAGGGCGAGACCCTTGAGCGCGATCAACAGGGTTGCGAGGTCGCCGATCATCCGGCCGGCCTTGGCGCGAATCAGCTCGGCCGCGTCCGGATTGCGCTTCTGCGGCATGATCGAGGAGCCGGTCGAAAACGCGTCCGACAGGGCGATGAAGCCGAACGCTGGGCTCATCCAGATCGTGATTTCCTCGGCCAGGCGCGACAGGTGAACACCGGAGATAGCGCAGACGGAAAGGAATTCGGCCGCAAAGTCCCTCGCCGACACGGCGTCCATCGAGTTGGCCATCGGCCGCTCGAAGCCCAAGGCGGCCGCCGTCTGGTGGCGGTCAATCGGGAACGACGTTCCGGCCAACGCGGCCGCACCCAACGGTGATTCATTGAGGCGCTTGCGGCAATCGGCGAAGCGGCTGCGGTCGCGATCGAGCATCTCGGCGTAGGCCAGGAGGTGATGCCCGAAGGTCACGGGCTGCGCAGCCTGCAGGTGGGTGTAACCGGGCAGGACAGTGTCGACATGTGCTTCGGCCTTGGCGAGTAGCGCACGTTGAAGCGCGATGATCGAGGTGGTGAGCCCATCGATGGCATCACGGACCCACAAGCGAAAGTCGGTGGCCACCTGGTCATTGCGCGAGCGGGCGGTGTGCAGCCGACCGGCGGCGTCTCCGATCCGCTCCTTGAGACGGGCCTCGATATTCAAATGGATATCTTCGAGCGCCGCGGCGAATACGAACGTGCCCGAATCGATCTGGTGCTCGATCTCGTCGAGTCCGCGCAGGATCGCCGCGCCATCTTCGGCACTGATAATCTTCTGCGCGACGAGCATCCGGCAGTGCGCCCGGGATCCCGCCAAATCCTGACGGTATAAGCGGCGGTCGAAGTCGATCGAGGCGTTGATCTCCTGCATGACCGCCGCGGGGCCGGCGGCAAAGCGGCCGCCCCATAGGGCGTTGGCGGCCGCACCGGTGGCGGCCGAAGTCGGGGTTTTCTTGGTCATGATCGCGATCGGCGCGTCCTGGCGGCGCGCCGCATCATACAAGCGGGGGACTCGGGCGGGCTAGACCTGCCCGAACGATGTTGGGCGCTATGCGCCCGTCATCGGGTCGGAACCGGTTTCTCGCCCGAATAGTCGTAGAAGCCGCGCCCGGCCTTGCGCCCGAGCCAGCCCGCCTCGACGTATTTCACGAGCAGCGGACAGGGGCGGTACTTCGAATCCGACAAGCCGTCATGCAAGACCTGCATGATCGACAGACAGGTGTCGAGGCCGATGAAGTCGGCGAGTTCCAGCGGCCCCATCGGATGGTGCGCCCCGAGCTTCATCGACGTGTCGATCGCTTCGACGGTGCCGACGCCTTCGTAGAGCGTATAGACCGCCTCGTTGATCATCGGCAGCAGGATGCGGTTGACGATGAAGGCGGGGAAATCCTCCGACACAGCGGGGATTTTTCCGAGTTTGACCGTGAGGTCGCGAACCGCTTGGAACGTGCCAGGTTCGGTCGCGATGCCGCGGATCAGTTCGACCAGTTCCATCATCGGCACCGGATTCATGAAGTGCATGCCAATGAAACGGCCCGGGCGGTCGGTCGTCGAAGCGAGCCGCGTGATCGAAATCGACGAGGTGTTGGTCGCGAGAATCGCGTCCTTTTTCAGCTTGGGGCAAAGGTCGACGAAGATCTTCCGCTTGACGGCCTCGTTCTCGGTCGCAGCTTCGATCGCGAGGTCGACCTCGCTCAGCGCGTCGAGAGCCATGTTGGTCTTGATGCGCCCCAAAGCGCTGGACTTGTCTCCCTCGGAGATCTTGCCGCGTCCAACTTGCCGACTGAGGTTGCGATCGATGTTGGTAACCGCCTTGTCGAGCTGGTCCTTCGCGACGTCCACCAAAGTCACGTTGTAGCCGGCGAGCGCGCAAACATGCGCGATGCCGCTCCCCATTTGGCCGGCGCCGATCACCCCGATCGACTTGATCGTGGTCAGCGGTTCGTTTCGTACGGACACGGGCGCGTTCATTTCGCAGCCCTACGCTTGAGTTCGGCTTCGAGTTCGGGGACCAGTTTGAACAGGTCGCCGACGATTCCGAAGTCGGCCACCTGGAAGATCGGGGCCTCCTCGTCCTTGTTGATCGCGACGATGACCTTCGAGTCCTTCATGCCGGCGAGGTGCTGGATAGCGCCCGAGATGCCGACAGCGATGTAGAGTTCGGGGGCGACGATCTTGCCGGTCTGGCCGACCTGGAAATCGTTCGGGACGAATCCCGAATCGACGGCCGCCCGGCTGGCACCGACTGCTGCACCGAGCACGTCGGCCAACGGTTCGAGCACCTTCTTGAAATTGTCGCCCGACTGCATGCCGCGTCCGCCGGAGACGATGACCTTAGCGCTGGTCAGTTCCGGCCGTTCGGACTTCGAGAGTTCCTGTTTCACGAAGTTCGACACTCCGGGGTCGGCTGCGGCCGCGAGCGCTTCGATCGTGGCGCTGCCGCCGGTCGTGGCCGCGGCCGGGAACCCCGTCGTCCGGACGGTGATCACCTTGATCTTGTCGCCGCTCTGCACGGTCGCCATGGCGTTGCCGGCATAGATCGGTCGCACGAACGTGTCGCTCGAAACGACGGCAATGATGTCGGAGATCTGGGCGACATCGAGGAGTGCGGCGGCGCGCGGCAGGACGTTCTTACCGAACGTATCGGCCGGAGCGAGGATCGCGGCGTAGTTCTTGCCGACGGTGGCGAGCAGGGCGGCCACCGGCTCGGCCAACTGATGGTCGTAGCGGGCGTCGTCGGCCTTGAGCACTTTCTTGACGCCCGGAATCTGCGCCGCCGCCTTGGCGGCGCCGTCGCAACCCTTGCCGGCGACGAGCACGTGAACGTCGGCGTCGACCTTGGCTGCGGCACTGATCGTGTTCAGGGTCGCCGAGCGAATGGCGTTGTTGTCGTGTTCCGCGAGGACGAGGGCGCTCATTGGATCACTCCCGCTTCGGCCTTCAGCTTGTCGACCAGCTCCTGGATGCTCGCCACCTTCACGCCGCCTTTGCGCTTCGGCGGCTCCTCGACCTTGAGCGTCTTCAGCCGGGGAGTCACGTCGACCCCGAGCGCCTCGGGGGTCTTCTCTTCGATTGGTTTCTTCTTCGCCTTCATGATGTTGGGCAGCGAGGCGTAACGCGGCTCGTTGAGGCGAAGGTCCGTCGTGACCAGGGCCGGTGCCTTGAGCGACACGGTTTCGAGCCCGCCGTCGATCTCCCGCGTGACGTCGATCTTGCCGTCACCGATATCGATCTTCGAGGCAAACGTGCCTTGCGGCCAACCGAGCAGACCGGCGAGCATCTGGCCGGTTTGGTTGCAATCATTGTCGATCGCCTGCTTACCAAGAATGACGAGGCCGGGTTTCTCGGCTTCCACGATTGCCTTGAGCATTTTGGCCACGGCCAACGGTTGGAGTTCGGCGTCGGTTTTGACGTGGACACCGCGGTCCGCTCCCATGGCCAGCGCCGTACGGATCGTCTCCTGGCAACTCTGGGGGCCCATGGAAACGGCGACGATCTCCGTCGCCTTGCCTTTTTCCTTAAGGCGAACGGCCTCTTCTACGGCGATCTCGCAGAACGGATTCATCGCCATCTTGATGTTGGCGAGTTCGACGCCGGTCTTGTCGGCTTTGACGCGAACTTTGACGTTGGCGTCTACCACGCGTTTTACCGCGACAAGCACTTTCATGTCGGGGGCCTCCTCGGACGTTGGCTGACGGGGTTATCAGGCGGCCAGGAACGTGGCGCGGCCGGCCATCCTTCGATTTTGCGGCGGTGCAGCATAAAGATGGTGCGGGTGCGAAGTCAACGCGAGGGCGTTAACGATTGGCGCCGGGCCGCCACAGGACGTCGCGCTGGCCGCGGTCGTTCAGGTGTCGCCCGAGCACGAACAGGTGGTCGGACAGCCGGTTCAAGTACTTGATTGCGGCCGGGTTGACGAACTCGATGGCCGCGAGTTCCGTGGCGCACCGTTCGGCACGCCGACACACCGTTCGCGCCAGATGCAGATAGGCCGATGCGGCGGTACCACCAGGCAAGACGAAGGAGTTGAGTGGAGCCAGGGTTTCGTTCATGGCGTCGATCTCGCGCTCCAGGCGATCGACCTGGGCCTGCACGATGCGCAAGGACTGCGGCGAAAGATCGGTGCCGGGGTTTCCCAAGTCCGCGCCGAGATCGAACAAATCATCCTGAATCCGTCCGAGCATGGCGTCCGGCTCATCGCTCGTATGCAGGCGGACGATGCCGATTGCGGCGTTCGTCTCATCGACGGTGCCGTAGGCGGCCACTCGCGCGCTGTGTTTGGGCACGCGATCGCCTCCGACCAGGGACGTTTCTCCGCCGTCGCCGCCACGGGTGTAGATCTTGGTCAGGCGGACCATCGGGTGGTCACAGACCGTAGAGCAGGAAATAGAGCGCCATCAGTCCGACCGCGGAGAGTTGGCTGATGATCCTGGCGCGCATCAACAGGTTCGAATGCTTTCCGCCCATCGTGAACAGGCCAGCAAACAGCGACACTATTGCGGCCAGAATGGCAATGCCCAGGAAGACGGTAAGGATAAGCTTCATATCGGGGCTCTCCGGCGCTCACCAATAAAGCAGCGGGCGCGGTGAGGAAAGCGCAAGTGCGGGGGGCGTCCAGGGTTGCGTCATCGGCAATTGTGGGTCCAAGCGAAAACCCTAAGATGCGCGCCCTCGAAACGGCTGGACCCAACCCATGACGTGGCACCCCCTGTGGGTCATCGCCTACCTCACCGGACTCATTGCTTCCGGCCACATCTCGACCAACATGTACGCTCCGTCGCTTCCGGCGATGGCAGCCTACTTCGACGCCTCGGCGGCCAGCGTCCAGGCAACCGTCAGCGTGTTTCTGATCGCCTTCGCGTTTGGCCAGCTTCTCTATGGCCCGCTGTCCGATCGTTACGGGCGCCGAACCGTACTGATCGGTGGCTTGATCGTGTATGCCGTGACGACCCTGGGCAGCGTCGTCCTCGCGACCCTGTTTCCCTCGATCGAGGTTCTGATCCTGTGTCGTGCTCTCCAAGCCCTTGGGGCTTGTGCAGGCCCTGTCATGGGACGAGCGATCACGCGTGACCTGTACTCGCGGGAGGAAACGGCGCGAGTGATGGCCTACGTTGCCATGGCGATGGGGTTGGCCCCGGCGTTCGCTCCCGTTTTGGGCGGACATCTCGAGGAGTGGTTCGACTGGCGCGCATCGTTCCTGGTGACCCTCGGATTCGTGTTGGTCGTGCTGGTGGCCACTCTCGCCGCCCTCAAGGAGACCAACACGTATCGTGGGGTCAACACTCAGGAGTCGGTGGTTGGCATGGTCGGCGGATTTGCGGAGCTCGTTCGCTCGCGCGATTTCATGGCCTTCGTCCTCGTCGGATCCCTGGTCTATGGCGGGATGTTCACGTTCCAGACAGCCGGACCGTTCGTCATCGTCGACTTGCTCGGATACACGGCAGCCGATTACGGCTGGTTCTCGGCGGCGCCGATCCTCGCCTACATGGTGGGCTCGTTCATTGCAGGGCGCCTCACGCACAGCACTGGCGTCGATGCCATGGTCCCGATCGGCATGCTGGCCGTCGTGTTCGGCGCAGCGGTGTTCCTGACCCTCGCCCTAACGATGCCGGCGAGCGCGCTCAACGTGTTCGGTCCCCTCACGGTGATGTCGGTCGGAATGTCGATCATGTTTCCGGGCACGATGGCCGGGGCCGTCAGCATCAAGCCGCGCATCGCCGGAACCGCGTCGGCGCTCTACGGATTTCTTCAGATGGGAGCGGCAGCGGTCGCGATTTCCGTCCTTGGGCTCTTCGAATCGCGTTCGCACCTGCCCTTTGCCTGGGTCTGTTCGCTCGCCATGTTCGCTGCTGGGGCCGTCAGTTTCTGGCAATGGCGTTGGTCGAGGTCGGCGCCGAGTTCCGCCCAATGAAGGACCGCATCGGGCTTCTGGTTGCCCTGATCGTCGGCCTCATGGCGGTGGCCTATGCGTCGGCGGGAATCTACTCGCCGTCGATGCCGGCAATCGCCCAGTCGCTCGGCGCCTCGGTGGGCGAGGTGCAAATCACCTTCAGCGGCTATGTCGCGGCCTTCGCCGTCGGTCAGTTGATCTATGGTCCGTTGTCGGATCGATGGGGCCGACGACTGCCGCTCCTCATCGGCTTGTCGATCTACATCCTCGGCAGCGCGGCATGCGCCCTGGCAACCGACGTAACGACGTTGACGCTCGCTCGCATCGTTCAGGCGATCGGTGGGTGCGCGGGGCCGACGCTCGCACGTGCGATGGTCCGCGACCTGTTCCCGCGCGATCAGGCGGCGCGTGTGATGTCCTTCGTCGGCATGGTGATGGCGATCGCCCCGGCGTTTGCACCCGTGGCCGGCGGCTACCTGCAGGTTCACTTCGGGTGGCCGTCGATCTTCTGGGCGCTGACACTCGTGGGTGGGCTCGTCTTGGCACTCAACGCGTACTTTCTCGAAGAAACGCACGTCAGTCCGCTGCGCACCACGGCGGGCAACCTGCTGCAGGTTTGGCTCGCCTATCCGCGGCTTCTGCGCTCTGTCGTCTTCATGGGCTATTCGCTCAACACCGGCTTCTCGATGGCGAGTGCGTTCGTATATGTCGCCGCGACACCGTTCGTGCTGATCGAATTGGTCGGGGTGGCCCCGGATATCTACGGTTGGTACGCCGCGATTCCGACCCTGTTCAATTTCGTCGGCGCTTCGATTTCGGCCCGGCTCATGACGCGACTGGGTGGCGATCGGGTGGTGGTCCTCGGGGCCACGATCACGGCGGTCGGTGGCTTGTCCATGCTCGGGCTCGCGCTGGCGGGCGCGTTGAGTGTCGCAACCGTCATCGGACCGATGTGCCTGATCAGTACCGGGGGCTCGGTGATGTTCTCGAGCTCCACCCAAGGGGCCATCAGTCTGTTTGCGGATCGCGCGGGGACGGCCTCGTCGCTCAACGGTTTCCTGCAAATGCTGACGGCAGCACTGGCGACCACGGCCCTCGGCCTGATCCCGCAGGTCGACGAGATGCCGATGGCCTACATGGTCAGCGGCTGCGCGTGCTCGAGCCTATTGGCGCTGACGCTCGTGTGGTGGGGGCGCCGCTCTAGCGATCGCGGCGTCGGATCATGAACTTGAGGCCGGTGAGGCGCTCCGAGAAGGCCATGATCTTGACGTCGACCAGCCCAGCATCCCGACCGGCGGTCCGCACCATCGCCTCGGTGATGTGCTTCTGTCCTTTGGGGTAGACGATCCAAAGGGCCCCCGTCGGAGTGATCCGCGATCGGATCGCGGCAATCTGATGCAGACGCTTGGCATCTTCAGCGCCGAAGACGACGAGATCCAGGCTTTTCGCCCGCAACGAGCCGGTCTTTACGCCGTGATCGTCGAGTTCTCGTGCGAACGACGAGTCGTCGATTTTGTCGACGACCAGGCGGCCACCGGGCGCAACGCCCAATTTCTCCAGGCGAGAACGTGGATAGCGGATATTGAGGGCCCAGCGATCGGCACTGGTCCCGAGTTCCAGCCGCCAGGACTTGCCTTGCCATCGACCGTGCAGGACACCGCCCTTAGCCATGACCTGATCGAGTTGGGCGAGCGGCAGATCGAGTCGGAAATCGCCGCGCAACTGGAGCACGTCCTTGTCGAGGTGGGCTTTGACGGTACCGTTCTGTTTGCCCACCACGGCGTGGCAAGTGGCTTCAAGTCCCACGATCGAGCCCCACCATGGCGCGCAACTCCTCGGGCGAGTGTCCCTGGTTTCTCAGACTTTGCAAGGTCGCGGCCTGGTCGCGCTTGGCAAAGCGTTTGCCGTCCGGTCCGATCAGCAGCCGGTGATGGTGGTACTCCGGAGTCGCCAGTCCGAGCAGCGCCTGGAGTAGGCGGTGAACATGGGTGGAAGGGAGCAAATCCTCGCCGCGTGTCACCAACGTTACTCCTTGGGCATCGTCATCGAACGTGACGGCGAGATGGTAGCTCGCCGGCGTGTCCTTGCGCGCGAGCACGACGTCTCCGAACGGGCGCGGGTCGCAACGGATTGCCCCGCGGGCACGGTCGTGGAACGTCAGATTGTTGCCACCGGCGGAAAGCGCCTGCTCCAAATCGAGGCGAAGCGCGTAACTCTCACCCCCGGCCATGCGGGCGCTGCGCTCGGACTGGCTCAAGGCTCGGCAGCGGCCGCTGTAGAGCGGCCCGTCCGGTCCATGCGGCGCCGTCGGACTCCGCTCGATCTCGCGGCGAATGTCGGCCCGGGTACAGAAGCACGGGTACAACAGGCCGCGACCCTCGAGGAGTGTCAGCGCTCGACGGTAGTCATCGAAGTGCGCCGATTGTCGGCGAACCGGCTCGGGCCACGTCAGGCCAAGCCATCGAAGATCCTCGAAGATCTCCGCCTCGAACTCTGGACGACAGCGGCTCCGGTCGATGTCCTCGAGACGCAGTAGGAACCGTCCGTCGCCGGCCCGCGCGGCGTCGGCCGCGAACCACGCGGCGTAGGCGTGGCCTAGGTGCAATAGCCCCGTGGGGCTCGGCGCAAAGCGGGTGACGACAGCCATCATTGCCTTCTACCGTGACAACCTTCGGGCCTGGTGTCACCATCCCGCGGTTTTCGTAGAAGTGAGGCGATGACCCGAACAGTTCTGCTCGATGGCCCGCGGGCCAAGCCGGCCGCGGGAGGCCCCGTCCGGCAGCTCGTCATACTGCTGCACGGCTACGGCGCGGATGGCGACGACTTGTTCGGTTTGGTGCCGGAACTCGCGCGCTCATTGCCCGACGCGGCGTTCGCTTCGCCCCATGCGCCGGAACCCTGCGGTGCCGGTTTCGGTTATCAGTGGTTTCCGATCACGAATTTGATGCCAGCCGCGATGCTGGCCGGTGTGCAGGATGCGGCGCCATCGCTGGAGCGCTTCATCGAGGCCGAACGCGATCGTTACGACCTCGATGATTCCCAGGTGGCCCTCGTCGGATTTTCCCAGGGCACGATGATGTCGCTCTACGTCGGTTTGCGACGTTCGCAACCGCTGGCGGCAATTGTGGGCTTCTCCGGCACCCTCGTCGGCGCCGACACGATCGCGCGTGGGCGCGCGCACCCCCCGGTCCTGCTCGTCCACGGGTCGGCCGATCCCCTGGTGCCTGTGCTGGCGCTGCACGACGCCGTGCGCGGCCTGAAAGCGGCTGAGGTGGCCGTCGAGTGGGAGATCCGTCCAGGCCTGCCGCACGCGATCGACCCGGAGGGGTTGCGGCGCGCCGCTGCGTTCCTCAAGGCCAAGTTGCCGGCCTGACCGATGGCCCATCGGCGCACATACTCGATCACGTTCACGCTGGCGCTTGCCATGGGAGCGCTGGTCGCGATCGGCATCCTCGTGGTTTTGGCCCTCGGTCTGAACAGCGCTCAACGAAATACTGCGAGTTTGTTGCGGGAATGGGCCATCACGACGGTGACGTCAGCCGGTGACTTGATCGAACTCGAAATGGCACCCGCGCGGCATCAGGTCGAGTACGTGCGCGACATGATCGCTTTGGGTCGCCTCAATCCGACCAACCGCCGGCAGATGACCGACGTGATGCTGGGGGCGATGGCGGCGGCACCGCAGATCGGCTCGCTGACGTTCGTCGACTCCGAGTTGCGCATCTTGGCGGTGCGACGGGGCCTCGACCAGCCGCCGATGGTCGTCAGCGAGGATTGGAGTGACGTACCAGGCGTTCGCGAGCAGGTCGAACGTGCACGGCGCGGCAAGGTCGCCGTTTGGGGCGAGCTTATTCCGGCCCTCGACGAGCGCTCCGGTTCGCTGGTCAACCTTCGTCTGCCGGTGTTCGTCGATGACGAGTTTGTCGGGGGGCTCGTGGTGGCGGTCTCGGTCAGCCAGCTCTCCCGCTTCGTCGATGAACTCGGATCGCAGGTGGGCGGCAACGTGTTCGTTCTCTATGGGGAGGACTTCGTCCTGGCGCACCGGCTGCTGCGCGGCGGCTTCAAACGGAAGACTCCGTTCCACGTCGTACCCGAGCTGGCCGATATCGGCGATCCGGTGTTGGCGTCGATCTGGGACCGCAGCAACAGAACGGTCCTGACCGAGGCGATTGCCGGCAACCGCGGCGAGCTAGAACGTCGCGGTATCGGGGCGCACGTGCAAAATATCTCTGGGGTCGACTATCTGTTCCTCTACCGCAGGACCGACGAGTTCGGCGCGACGCCTTGGTACGTCGGTACGTACGTTGCGATGACCGGGTTCCAGGACGAGCTGACCCGTCTCCTCGGGGCCATGGCGGCGGGACTCGTGGTGTTGCTGATGGCGGTCGGCGCCGCGATCGTCATTGGGCGAAGGATGGCCCGGCCGATCCAACGCGTGGCGAACGCGGCCAATCTCGTCTCGGGGTTCCAGTTCGACCAGGTGGCCCCATTGCCGCCCTCACGAATCCGCGAGATCGACGATCAGAGCCGGGCCTTCAACAGCATGATCACCGGGCTCCATTGGTTTCAGAATTACGTGCCGCGCCGCCTGGTAAAGCGCCTGATGGAAGAGGGAGGGTCGCGCGAGAGTTTCCGTTCGGTGCGTCGCACGGTCACGGTGATGTTCACCGACATTGCCGGTTTTACGACCCAATCCGAGGACATGCCCGCCGATCAGGTCGCGGATTTTCTCAACGATCACTTCCGACTTACCGCAGCTTGCGTCGAGGCCGAGCGCGGAACGATCGACAAATACATCGGTGACGGCATGATGGCGTTCTGGGGAGCTCCTGGCCATCAAGCCGATCACGCGGAACGTGCGTTCCGAGCAGCCATGGCGATCACCCGTGCGGTACGCGATGACAACGCCCAACGGCGCGCTAGAGGTTTGACGGCGATCCGGATGCGCCTCGGATTGCACACCGGGGATGTTGTCGTCGGCAACATCGGCTCGCCTGGGCGCGTGAATTACACCATCGTCGGCGACGCGGTGAACGTGGGCCAACGTCTCGAACAACTCGGCAAAGAGGTCGTCAGTCCTGGCGAGGATGTCGTCGTGCTGCTGAGCGAGGACACCGCCAAATTGCTGCCGCCCGGGGTTGCCCCTCTGGAACCGGTCGGCGAGCGACGCGTCAAGGGGCGGGAACAACCGCTTCTCGTCTATCGGCTGCTCTAGGACGCCGTCGTTGAATCGTCATCGGCGAGCGGCGTCCGCCGCTTGACAGAAGTCCTCCCACACGATGTTGTTACGGCTGTGGCGAAGGCCACAAGCGCAACGTGTTTTGGGAAGCTTCCGCTTGGTACCACTCAATTCCTGCCACGCGCTCGTTCTGAACGCCGATTACCGGCCGCTCAGCTACTTCCCCTTGTCCCTGTGGCCCTGGCACGAGGCGGTCAAGGCCGTGTTCATGGACCGGGTCGATATCGTCTCCGAATACGACCGCGAGGTCCGTTCTCCGACGTTTAGCATGCGCTTGCCGAGTGTCGTCGCCTTGAAGCGTTACGTGCCGCCCGCCAAGCGACCAGCCTTCACGCGTTTCAACGTCTTCCTGCGGGACCATTTTGCCTGCCAGTACTGCGGCGCGTCGGACGACCTGACCTTCGACCATCTCGTGCCGCGCTCGCGCGGCGGGCGCACCACCTGGGAGAACGTGGTCACCGCCTGCTCGGTCTGCAATCTCGCCAAAGGTGGCCGGCTGGCCCACGAGTGCCACATGCACCCGCGGACCCGACCGTACCGGCCAACGGTGCAAGAGTTACAGGAGCATGGCCGGTCGTTCCCGCCCAACTATTTGCACCACAGTTGGCACGACTTCCTCTATTGGGATTCCGAACTCGAGCCTTAGCCGCTCGGGTCGTTCAGAATCGCTCCGAGAGCCAGATCGCGAGCTTCGTGCCACGCTTGATGGCGCCGTGCAGGAGTGGATAGGCGGGCGCGCGTTCGGCATCCGCGGCGAGCGCCGTTTGCCGATGGTCGTTCTCGTCGCGGCGTGCCTCGTCGATCGTGTTCTTGAGCGCGGCTTCGTCTTCGCCCAAATACTCCGATTGCCGCCGGTAGTGATCGTCGATCGCTTCCTCGACCGCGACCGTGCAGGCCATGGCGGCTCGGTCGCCCATGAGGGCCGTGCCGGCGCCGATTGCAAATCCCGCGACATGCCACAGCGGCGACAGGACCGTCGGCCGCACCCGTCTTGCCACCAATAGGCTCTCGAAAGCCTTCAGGTGCTTTTCTTCCTGAGCCGCCATGTGGCGCAACGTCTTGGCGTGCCGGCCGCGGCCGAGCACGGCGAGCTGGCCCTGATAGATCCGTCGAGCACCGTATTCTCCGGCGTGGTCGACGCGAATCATCCTCGCGATCATCGCGGCCGGACTTGGATCGCCCGGCAGCCGGTTCTCGCCGCTCGATTTCGTGGTGGTCTCTGTCATGCCGTTCTCCGGGCCCGGAAAAGCGCGATGGCCCAGGCGCTAGAAACGGCCAGGGCCAGGGAAATCAGAAAATTGAACCCGGCGAGCGAGATGCCGAACAGCTCCCACGGAACGCGATCACAGCGGACGATCGGCGTTCGCATCAGCTGATCGCGCAAGGCCTCGAGGGAAAGCCCGGTCGTCGTAAGGCCGCCGCCGCAGGCTTGAATCCCAGCCCACCACTTCTGCTCGACGCCGACATGAAAGCCCGCGACGGCGGTACCGCCGGCGAGGGCGGTGCCGGCAAGCGCGATCAGCCCAAGCTGGGCGCTACGCCCCTCGCCGCCGGGCCCGAGGGCAATCGCGATCGCAGCGATCCCGATGGCGAGAATGTGCGGGTAGCGCTGGTAGTGGCAGAGGGCGCAGGGAGGCATTTCTCCGATGTACTGAAAGCCCAACGCCCCGAACAGCAACAGCGCGCTGACGGTGGCCAGCACCCAGGCAAATCGAACGGGATCGAGCCATGCCATGCCGGCAATGTAGGCAGGGCGCCTGCGCCCGGCAATGTCACGGCATCAGAGGAATGTCCGTGTCTTCGGGCTTTGCGCCGGCCTGGGTCAACATCGCATGCACCTGGCCGCGATGATGCGTCTGGTGATTGAACATATGGGTGAACAAGAGCCAGCGCGGCTTTCGCATGTCGCGGCCAGCGGCCGCCGAATACCATGCGTAGTCGCCGGCCAATTCGTTCGGGGTCAGCTGCTGGCTCCAGTCGATCAAGGCCGCATCCGTGCGCTGCCGCTCGGCGACGAGCACGGACCACTCCGGCCACTGGCGGAGCGAATCGGCGAAGCCCGACCCGGTTGGTTTGGCCCAGCCCACGAGGCGATGCATCCAAACCTGGTCTGCCCACAGGATGTGGCTCAGCGTCGCGTGAATCGAACCGAAGAATGCCCCGCGGTCGCGCCGGCGTTCGTCGTCACCGATGCCGTTCGCCGCGCGATAGAGGCTCTGGTTTTGCCAGCGGTTGTAGTTCGCCATCAGACGGACATGGTCGATGCTGATCATCTCTTGTGCTCCTAAACGAAGTAGCGCACGACGACGAAACCTCCGACCAAGCCGATGGCGAAGATCGTCGTCACCCAGGTCAGGTTGCGCTCGACGAAGCCGCGAATCGGTTCGCCGAAGTGCCAAAGCAAAGCCGCAACCAGGAAGAAGCGTGCACCACGCGTCGCAACGGACGCGATCGCGAACACGGCGAGACTGAACTCCGCCGCGCCGCTGGCAATGGTCACGAGCTTGTAGGGGATCGGCGTCAGCCCCTTGATCAGGATGATCCATAGGCCCCACTCGCGATAGGCATCCTGATAGGCGGCGAAGGCCTCGGCGTAGCCATAGAGATCGATGATCCAGCGGCCGACCGTTTCGATCAGGAAATACCCCACGGCATACCCGAGGAAGCCGCCTAGCACCGAGGCAATCGTACAGATGGTTGCGTAGTGCCAGGACCGTGCCCGATTGGCCAAGCACATGGGAAGCAACATGACATCCGGCGGAATCGGGAAGATCGAGCTTTCCAGGAACGAGACGATCGCGAGCGAGCGCACGGCATAGGGGCGCGTCGCTTGGTTCATCATCCAGTCGTAGAGACCACGCAGCACGGGCGGTGCAATAGCAGGGCGCACCGGGCGCAGCAACGCAAAACCGCCCAGCGGACCTAGCGCTTTGGTTCGGCCTCTGCGGCGACCGCCTGGCCAGGCCGTCCACGGTTGGCCAGCGCCACAAGATCTTCGGCTAGTCCTGCAAGACGCCGGTCGAGGGCGCGCCGTTGCGCTTCGCTGCGCAGCACCAGCACATCCGAAATCATGCGAGCGCTGTCCTCGCCGAGTTTTTCGAAGTACGCGCGTCGAGTCGGGTCCTGGCTGGCCTCGAGAAGGATGGCTGTGGCCTTGACCCGTTGCTCCGCTTCCTCGATCGGGGGCTGGGTCGTTGCCAAGTCGCGCACCAGCGTCAACATCACGGCCTGCCTCGCTTGGCGCTCCGCATAGGCGGTTTCATGGTGGTTCGTGCGGTCCTGCCATAACGTCCGAACGCGTGCGAGCTGCGCCTCGCTCAACCGCCCGAGCCAGAAGCGGTAGCTCTCTTCGACCCGGCCAACGCGCCGCTTCAGGCGGTCCTCATGCGTTTCTTTCCGAGCCTCGCGCACGAAGCGATCAGCGTCGCGGGCGAATTGTTCCTCGATTCGCGTCAACTGTTCGGGCCGGAGCGAGATCAGGAGTTGCGCCAGAGGTCTGGCGGCCTGCTCGGTGAGGACGCGCGTGTGGGAACGGACCCGCGCCAGGAACTCCTCGACGTCGGCGGGCGTCGGATCCCCCGCCAGTCGGTCGCGCGCCAGCACCAGGCTTTCACGGTAAAGGTCGAGTTGCGTCGAACGGTGCCAGGCGTGGACGTCGCGCAGGCTGGCCGATACCCGGGTCTGCTGGGTGTCGTCGAGGCCGAAGGCTTGATCCAGCGTGTGGTAGACGTAGTCGTCGGCGTAGTTGTACGCGAGGCGAATCGAGGAGCAGCCGGCGACGACGGCGAGCGCCGCAACAACCGCGAGAACGCGCCTGAGCATGCCCATGTACGACCCTGTCGCCCCGATCTAAGCCGATGGCGGGCGCGTTATCCAGCAACCGAACCGCGAGTGTACACATACCGGGCGGCGTCCGGCGCCGAGGCGACCGTCGGGAATCGCCACGGGGTCGAGCGCCGCGAACCGCGGGATTGACGCGGGGGGGCGCTTCCCTATGATGCCCGCGGGTTTTCTTGCCCGGATCGCGGGTGTGGCGGAACTGGTAGACGCGCGAGACTCAAAATCTCGTTCCCTTCGGGGAGTGGGGGTTCGATTCCCTCCACCCGCACCACCGGGCCGTTAGGACGCCACCCGTGGCATCGCTCCATCAATTCAATTTGAACTACGACGCGGTCGAGGATCGCGTGTTGCTGCGGGTCAACACCACGGCCGGCGAGGAAATGCGGATTTGGCTCACGCGCCGGGTCACGCAACTTCTTTGGATGGTGTTGATGCGTCGGCTCGAGGCGAACCCGCAGATGGTGGCGCACGTTCCGGCCGACTCCCGCAAGTCGGTTATGGCCCTCAAGCACAAGGATGCCGTGGACAAAAGCGACTTCAGCAAGCCCTATCAGGCGAGGCCCGCCACGTTGCCGCTCGGCGAAACGCCCATCCTGATCACCAAGCTCACGGTCGCGACGCCAAAGCCCGGGGTGCACGCCCTGACATTGTTCCCGAAGGACGGGAAGTCGATCACCTTGACGCTTCCCGACAAGGCGATCCACTCGTTCTGTCACTTGCTCGAAAAGGTCGTCGAAAAGGCGAAATGGGGTTTCTCGTTGAAGCTCGAGGACCCCGAACAGGAGGCGCCGCCTCCTGGCACCAGACTGATGTAGTCAGTCGACTGCGGCCGTGGCCAACACGACGACGCGATATTCCGGCGCTGCCAGCCCGACCTGAACCATCGTGAGGGACGGCGCAGCGCGGCCGGCGATCCAATCATTCCAAACCCGCGTGAAGCCTTCGCGGTCCCTCGCGATGTCCGCCAGGTAAACGAGGACCCACAGCAGGCGGTCCCGGGTGCTGCCGATCGTGGGCAGGATGCCATCCAGGCGATCAAGGGCGTTGCGTGCTTGCACCGCGATAGGCGCGGCGGGGCAATCGGCTGCGTATTGCCCGGCAAGGAACGCCACGCCCGCAGCGACGGTCGCTAGGCGTTGGACGGGAAGGACGAGCGGCGTCAGCACGCCGCGGTCACCATGATCTCGACGCGATATTCCGGGCGCGCCAGCGTCGCCTGGACGCAGGCTCGCACCGGCGGGGCCTTGGGGTCGACCCAGGCGTTCCAGACCTCGTTCATGGCGTTGTAGTCGTTCATGTCGACGATCCACACCTGCGCGGACAGAAGCTTGCTACGGTCGCTGCCGTTCTCGCGCAGCAACCTGTCGATATGGGCCAAGGCGTCCTGCGTCTGTTCGCGGATCGGCGCCCCCGGACGGTCATAGGCGACCTGGCCCGCCAGGTAGAGCACGCCATTGTGTTTGACGGCGCTGCGCATCAGTGGCCGAACGAACGTTTCGGACATGGTTGTTCTCCCGTGGTCGAGGGCGCCGATTATGATCGCTCCGCCCCGTGCTGAGAACCCGCCTGACGCATCAACGATGGATCGGAATCCAAATCGCGACGCCACCTTCTCCCGTTCCAGGGTCGAAAGTCTCGCCATAGCGTTCGAAGTCCGGCGCATTGACAGATCGCGCGCTGGACGCAACTCACGAGGTCTCCTGCGTGGGAGCCGTTGTGCAGAAGCGCGCTGGCGATGCTTGATCGAAATTGCTGTCGCTGGGACATCGCGTTCCAGTTGGGACACGCGGGGTCGCATGGCATAATTCATCAGATTGTCGGAGTAGCGGCCCGATTTGGGGCCGTCCGGGGGTGGGGATCATGCACGGATCGCGTTCGTTCCACCGGGCTGTTGGCCTGGCGGCAACCCTGATATTGACGGCAACGCCGGCAGCGGCAGCCGATGAGGCGACCTTGAACGGCGGCAATGCTGCGTGGCTCCTGACCGCCACCGCGCTGGTCCTGTTCATGACCATGCCGGGCCTCGCCCTGTTCTATGGCGGGCTCGTCCGGGTCAAGAACGTGCTCTCTGTCCTAATGCAGTGCTTGGCGATCGCCTGTGTCGCGTCGCTCCTCTGGGTCATCGTCGGCTATAGCCTCGCCTTTGGTGACGGCGGTGGCGCCCAGGGCTGGATCGGCGGCCTCGACAAGGCGTTTCTCGCCGGAATCACGGCCGACTCGCTGACCGGGGACGTGCCCGAGACGGTGTTCGTCATGTTCCAGATGACGTTCGCGATCATCACGCCCGCGCTGATCGTCGGGGCCTACGTCGAACGCATTCGATTCCAGCACGTGCTCCTGTTCAGCGCCCTGTGGCTGTTGCTGGTCTATGTCCCGGTGGCGCATTGGGTGTGGGGTGGCGGATTCCTGATGAGTTGGGGCGTGTTCGACTTTGCCGGGGGCCTCGTCGTTCATGCGACGGCGGGGGTCTCGGCATTGGTCATGGCCAAGATGCTGGGCGCGCGTCGGGGGTTCCCGCGCGAGCTCACGCCGCCGCACAACCCGGGGCTGACAATGATCGGCGCCGGTATGTTGTGGGTGGGTTGGTACGGCTTCAACGCGGGCTCGGCGCTGGCCGCCAACGGGTCCGCGGGCATGGCGATGTTGGTGACCCATACGTCGGCCGTGGTCGCGGCCCTGACTTGGATGGCGATCGAATGGCTCAAGTTCGGAAAACCGAGCTTGGTCGGTGCCGTGACGGGTCTCGTCGCGGGACTGGCCACCGTGACGCCGGCTTCGGGCTTCATCGGGCCCGTCGGCGGTTTGGTCTTCGGGGTCGCCGGCGGCGCTGTGTGCTATTTCGCGGTCGGCCTGGTCAAAGCCCGTCTCAAGATCGACGACTCCCTCGACGTATTCGCGGTTCACGGCGTCGGCGGGGTTCTCGGCGTTGTGCTGACCGCGTTCTTCGCCGTGCCGGCGCTGGGCGGGCTCAAGGACGTCGCCATCGGAGAGCAGTTGCTACTGCAGGTCCTGGGGGCGGCCATCGTGGTGGCCTGGTCGGCCGGGGCCAGCATCGTGCTCATCGTCATCACACGGTCGGTCGCCGGCCTGCGGGTCGAGCCGGACGCCGAGACCGAGGGGCTCGATCTGACGGCGCACGGCGAGCGCAGCTACAACCCGTGAGGCGCCCATGAAATTCGTCATTGCCATCATCAAGCCGTTCAAACTCGACGAGGTTCGCGACGCGCTGACGAGTCTCGGCGTGCAGGGCCTGACCGCGACGGAGGTCAAAGGGTTCGGGCGCCAGAAAGGGCAGACCGAGATCTACCGCGGCGCAGAATACGAAGTGAGCTTCGTCCCCAAGGTCAAAATCGAGATCGCGGTGGCCGACGAACTGCTCGAGCGCGTGCTCGAGGCGATCGAAGAAAAAGCCAAGACTGGAAAGATCGGCGACGGCAAGATCTTTGTCCTCGACCTCGAGCAGGTGGTTCGCATCCGCACCGGCGAAAAAGGCAACCAGGCGCTCTAGATGTCGCGGCTTCTGGATCGGGTGGCCCTTGTCACTGGGGCGGCGTCGGGGATCGGCGCGGCGACGGTGCGGGCGTTCCTCCACGAGGGTGCACGTGTCGTGGCGACAGACGCCGTACCGATCGCCTGGCGAACGAGCGACGACCGATTTGTGGACCTCGTGCACGATGTTCGGCGCGCCGATCAATGGCACACGGCGGTGGCCACCGCCGTCGAGCGTTTCGGTGGGCTCGATATCCTGGTGAACAGTGCCGGCCTCAATCCCGGGGCGGCCCCCTCGGGGCGTCATGACCCCGAACACGTAACGCTCGAACATTGGCGGCTCATGCAGGAGGTCAACGTCGAGGGAACCGTGCTCGGTTGCCAGATCGCATTGCCAACGCTCCGCCGCTCATCGCACGCGGCGATCGTGAACCTGTCCTCGGTCGCGGCGATCATCGGTGTTCCGGCGAATGCGGCGTATGGGGCGAGCAAGGCTGCGATCTGGTCCTACACCAAGTCGCTGGCGCTCCACAGCGCCGAGGGCGTTGCGACGATCCGGTGCAATAGCGTGCATCCGGGGGGGATCAAGACCGCGACCTTCCGGCCGCTCACCGGCGGCCGGGCGGGCGGGATCGAGGCGCCCCACGTCCCGATGCAGCGGTACGGTGAGCCCGAGGAGGTCGCCGCGGCCATCGTGTTCCTGGCCAGCGACGATGCGAGCTATGTCACGGGGGCCGAGCTGTTCGTCGATGGCGGTTTGTCGGCGACATGACCGGACGTCTTCGAGACAAAGTGGCGATCGTCACCGGGGCAGCGTCGGGTATCGGACGGGCGACGGCGCGGTTGTTCGCCGCCGAGGGCGCCAAGGTGATCGGCAGCGACGTCGCAGCGGTCGACCAGGCCGTCTGGGAGGCCGAGATCGAGCACCGCGCGGTGTTCGTCCAGCACGACGTGCGCGAGGAAGAACAGTGGCGTGCGGTCCTCGCGGCGGCCACGGATCGATTTGGTCGCCTCGACGTGCTCGCCAACATCGCCGGCATCAACGGCGTTCGGCCCGATCACACGCCGGCCCAGGAGCCCGAGGCCGTAACGCTCGAGACCTGGCGCTGGATTCAGGGGGTCAACGTCGAGGGCCTGGTCCTGGGGTGCCGGCTCGCGATTGCCGCCATGCGCGCGGCCGGGGGCGGGGCCATCGTCAACGTCTCCTCGATCGCCGCCAACAAGGGCTGGCCGGTGCGGGCGGTCTACGGCGCCAGCAAGGCGGCGGTCCTGCAGTACACCAAAACGATCGCCCGGCATTGCGCGCAACAGGGTTGGAACATCCGGTGCAACGCGGTCCTTCCGGGACCGATCGATACACCGATGCTGCGCCCTCCGGGGCGTCAATTGGTGGGCGGCGATGGGCGCGCGGGGGTCGACCACGTGCCGCTGAAGCGCTACGCTGCGCCGGAGGAAGTGGCGCGCCCGATTCTGTTTCTCGCGAGCGACGAGGCGAGCTACGTCACCGGCGTCGGCCTTTTGGTCGACGGCGGGGTGTCGGCGAAGAAGTAGCAGTTACTCCGGGGGTAGGCTGTGCAGGCTACGCGCCGCGGGCGAGGGCGGTCACTCCGTCGACGATTTTCTTGTCGATCTGCGCCCCGAGGGCGGTGAGCACTTTGTCGCCGGCCGCGCGCCATTGCGCCGCTTCGTCGGCGGTCGGGGTATAGACCTCGACACCGGCCTTCTTGAGTTCGTCGAGGGCGGCGGTCTCCATCGCCCGGTCGCGCGTATTGGCGCGGTCCGCCGCCTCCTGGGCGGCACGCAGAAACGGATCCTGGATCTCGGGGGGCATCTCTTCCCAGGTCTTCGTGTTCATCACCTGAAGCTGAACGGTGAACAGCGAGACGACGTCGGTCACGAACTTGATCTGCTCGTGCATCTTGAAGCGCGACATCCAGATCGGCTGGACGTGGATGCCGTCGATCGCACCCTGCGCCAAGCTCGCGTACGTTTCGACCCATGGCAAGGCCACAGGCTCGGCCCCCCACTGGCGGATCAGCGCCTGTTCGATCGGGGATCGTGTGGCACGAAGCTTGAGGCCTTTGAGGTCCGCGGGGACAGTGGCCCGGCGTTTGCTGTTGGCGACGCGGCGGAAACCACCGGCGGTGGCCGGCGGCAACACCTTGACCGGCACGACCTTCTCGAACGCCGCCGCCTGCTGCTGCCACAGCGGTGAACGGAACAACCGCAGCGCCGTGTCCCAACTCGAAATCAAATGCGGCAGATCGACGAAGGCAAACGAGTCGTCGAATACCGAGAACTGCGACGTCGTGTTGCTCGTGATGTCGAGATAGCCAGCCTGCACGGCCTCGAGCTGGGAGAGATCGGTGCCGAGCGTCGACCCGGGATGGATTTGGAATTCCATCACGATGTCGTACTTGTCTTTGAGGATCTTCGGGATGTCGGCGATCGACTGGTAGGTGGGTTCGCCCGGCTGGGCGTTCAGCCCGACGACGATGGGGCGGTGATACGTGCGTAGGAGTTTGCCGGGCGGTTTGCCGCGGCGCGCCGGCGGCGGAGTTGTCGTCGCTGGCGCCTTGGGGGGGGAGGTCTGCTGCGCGGACGCCGCGGACAGAGTCGCAATCCCCGCCGCGATTGCTGCTGCGGCCCCCCCGATCACGTCACGGCGCGTAGCCCGACGCCCCGCCATCGCCCGTCCCTCACCTCGTTCGCGCCACGCTCCCCCGGGCACGAAACGGCCCGGATTCAAGGACAAATGCGCTCGGCTGACAACGGCAATCTGGGGTCCGGCAGCGGATTCTTGAAGGGGCGGTGAAGCGACCGCTAGTCAACGAACCCGAACAGCCGCGGGAGGGCCAGGGTGATGGCTGGGATGAAGGCGATGGCCGCAACGATCAAGACTTGGGCGAAGAAGAACGGCAGTACGACGACCGACACCCGTCCTACGGAAACCCTGCCGATTGGCGCCGCGACGTTGAGCAACAGGCTCAGTGGCGGGGTCAGCAGGCCAAGCAGGATGCCCACCATCAGGAAGAGCCCGTACTGGATTGGGTGCATCCCGACCACCTGGGTGCACACCGGCATCAAGAGGGGCCCGAGAATGATCAGGTTCGAAAGCTCGTCCATGAACGTGCCGACGAACAGCAGGAACGCGATGATGATGATCACCAGCACGACCGGATCACTCGAGATGCTGACCATGAGCTTCACGAGGTTCTGCGGGACCTGGAAGTAGGTCATGATCCGGTTGAAGACGAGCGCGCAGGCGACGATGAACAACACCGAGGCCGTGATCTTCGCGGTGGACCACAGCGCTCCGAGGATTTTGCTGCGTTCCGCCGTGCGGAAATAGAACGTACCCAGGAAGAGGGCGTAGGCGACCGTGACCGCCCCGGCTTCGGTCGGCGTGAACACGCCGCCGATAATCCCGATCAACAACAGGGCAGGGACCGAAATCGCCGGCAGCGCGCGGAAGATGCTGCGCGTGATCGCCGGCACGCCCTCGAACTTGTGGACCTCCCCCATGTTGCGGCGACGGGCGATGAGATAGGACATGATCATAAGGACGGCGCTGATCATCAGGCCCGGCAAGATACCGCCCGCAAACATGCCGCCGATCGAGATTCCAAGCTGGCTGCCGACAATGATCATCGGTGTCGAGGGCGGAATGATCGGCCCCAACATCGCGGCCGCCGCCACGAGGGCCGCGGCGAAGGCGTTCGGGTACTTTTCCTTGATCATTGCCGGGATCATGATCGGCCCGATCGAGGCGGCCGTCGCCAGCGCCGAGCCCGAGATGAACGCGAACATGGTGCTGGCCGCGATCGTGACGTGCGCCATGCCGCCCCGCACCCACCCGATCGAGTAGCGCGCGAGGTCGATCAGGCGATCGACGATGTTGAACCGGTTCATCAACTCGCCCGACAGCACGAACATCGGCAGCGCGAGCAGCGCAAACTGGTTGACCCCGGTGAACATCTCGGTGACCAGCGTCATGATCGGGATCGGCCGGGCCGCGAGCTCGAGCTCGGGAATGTTCATCAGGTAGAGGAAGAACGCCGAGGAGAGCCCGAGGCTGATCGCGATCGGCACGCCCAACACCAGAAGCACGAACAGGGGCAGCAGCAGATAGAGGGCGACGATCTCCATGGCGCTAGAGGCTGCCGCCTTCACCCAGACGGGCGAAGTAGCCGGTGTCCTTGGAGCGGATCGCCAGGATGTCGCGCAGGATCTCGTTGATCGTGAACAGCACCATCAACGTAGCGCCGACCGGAATCGACAACTTGACCCAGCGCGTCGAGAAACCCATGGAAGGCGAGCGGGCGTGTACGCGTTGATCGACGAACTCGAAGCCCCAGTACGCCACCATGACGAAAAAGACGACGCAAAGCACCTTGGCGAAGACAAACATCCAGCCGCGCGCCGGGAACGGCAAAAGGTTCAAGAACGACGGGATCGCGATGTGTTCCCAGTTTCGGATCAAGATCACAGCGCCAATGAACACCGTCCACACCATGGTGTAGATCGAGAATTCCTCAGACCACTGCAACGAGTCGTTGATCACATAGCGGAAGAACACTTGGGCCAGCATCACGATCGTGATGACCGAGACGGCCACGGTCACGAACACGCGAGCAATCGTGTCGATTCCGTCGATGATGCGGCTGAGGTGACTCATCGAACCCAAACGGCGCAGCGGGAACCGCCGCGCGATGCCCGACCCCCTCGACCGACGTTTTGTTGTTGTCGCCGGGCCTCGGGCTCACCCGGCGGGTCGCGGCGGATGGTAGGGGCCTTCAGCAGCCCAGACAACGTGAAAAAGAAAGGGCCCCGGCTCGCACCAGGGCCCAATCCTCGAACCGACAGCGACGTCAGGTCGAGCGGCGCAACGCGACCATCGCGTCGACGTCACCCTTGTTGATGCCCTTGGCGCCGTCCCAGAGCTTTTCGCCGGCGGAACGCCATTTCTGCATCTCGGCCGAAGACGGCGTGTAGATCTCCATGCCGACCTTCTTGAGTTCGCCCTCGAAGTGCGCCTCGAGTTCGCGATCCTTCTGGTTGGCGATATCGGCAGCCTCCTGCGCCGCGAGCAGGAACGGCTTCTGGATCGATTCCGGCATCGCCTTGAACGTAGCCGCGTTCATGACCTGGAACTGGATGGCGTAGAGTGCCTGGACCTTGGTCGCGAACTTGAGCTGCTCGTACATCTTGAACTGGAAGGTCCAGATCGGTTGAACGTGGAAGCCCTGGACGACCTTGGTCTGCAGGCCAGTGTAGGTTTCGGTCCAGGCCATCGGCGTTGCGTTGCCACCCCAGGCTTTGATCAAATCGATTTCGAGTTGGGCTGTCGACGACCGAATCTTGAGACCGTTGACCACGCCGGGCTCGGGCAACGCCCGCACGTTGTTCCACAGCATGCGATAGCCACCCGCGCCGACCGGCGGCAACACCTTGACCGGAACCTTCTTCTCGAAGTTGGCTGCCGTCTTGTTCCATTGGTCGGACTTGAAGTAGCGCAACGCCATGTCCCAGTCGGCGATGACGTAGGGGAGATCGACGTAGGCGAAGTCCGGCGAATACTGCACGAACTGGGTCGTCGTATTCGAAGTGATGTCGATGAAGCCAGTCTGCACCGCATCGAGCTGCGACAGATCGGTGCCGAGCGCCGAGGCTGGGTGAATCTGCATGTTCACCTCGACGTCGTACTTTTCCTTCAAAATCTTCGGGATCAGGCGGATCGACATGTCGGTCGGATCGCCTTCCCGACCGTTGAGGCCGGCCACGATCGGCTTCAACATTCTCTTCTGCTGCTGCGAGCGCACCAGCGCCGGGAACCCGAGCCCACCGATGGCGGCGCCCGTGGCCACGGTCGCGCTGCCCTTGAGCAGCGAACGCCGACTGAATTTGTTGTTGCTCACGGATATCTCCTCCCAAAGTGTTGCGATGAAAACACGCGCGGGTCGGAACCCAGGGCCGACCTTGCCATGGACGCTAACCGCCCTTCGCTAGGCCGTCCATCAAGTTTTTGTTGAGTGAACGAGGCGTGGGCGGGAATCAAAAAAAGCGGCGGCCGAGGGCCGCCGCTTTCCATACCAATTCGACGCGAACTAGGCCGTGCGCAATGCCCGCACTTCGTCGATCAAGCCGCGCGGCACATCCTTGCCCGCGGTGGCCCAAATCGACTCGCCCTTCTCGCGCCACTTCGCGAGTTCGGCGGCGGAGGGCGTGTAGATCTCCATGCCCTTCTTCTTGAGCTCTTCCTTGAAGGTGTCCTCGGCCTTGCGGTCCTCGGCATTGCCGATAGCCGCCGCCTCCTCGAAGGCCATCATCATCGGCTTCTGGATCGCCTCGGGCAGCGACTTCCAAGTGTTCATGTTCATGACCTGGAACTGAATGGCGAAGATCGCCTTCACTTCCGTCGCGTACTTGAGCACCTCGTAGCCTTTGAAGTTGAAGGTCCAGATCGGTTGCACGTGATAACCCTGGACGACCTTCTGCTGCAGGGCGGTGTAGGTCTCCGCCCACGCCATCGGCGTCGGGTTGCCACCCCACGCCTTGATCAATTCGATGTCGAGCGGCGAGGTCACGGAGCGGAACTTGAGGCCTTGCACCGCGTCCGGCGTCGGCAACGCGCGGACGTTGTTGGACAACAACCGGAAGCCGCCGGCGCCGACGGGTGGCAACACCTTGACCGGAACCTTCGACTCGAAGGCCTTGGATTGCTTCTGCCACAACTCGGACTTGACGACTCGCGCCGCCATGTCCCAGTCGCTGACGATGTAGGGCAGATCGAGCACGTCGAACGATCTGTCGTACTGCGAGAACTGCGCCGTCACATTCGATGTGATGTCGATGAAACCGGTCTGCACCGCATCGAGCTGCGACAGATCGGTGCCGAGCGACGATGACGGGTGGATCTGGAAGTCGACCTGCACGTCGTACTTCTCGCGCAAAATTTTCGGCACGAGCGAGATCGACATGTAGGTCGGGTCACCTTCTTTGCCGTTTAGGCCGGCCACGACGGGCTTCAGCAGCCGCTTTTGCTGCTGCGAGCGGACCAACGCCGGAAATCCCATTGCCCCGCTGGCGGCCCCCGCCAACACGGCACCGGTCGTCTTGAGCGCCGAACGGCGCGAAATCTTACTGTTCATGAGACCGATCACCTCCCCTGGTTGTGCGCCGGGCTTCCCGGCGGGCGCACTGACCGCCAATCGCCGTCGATACTAGCGATCCTCCGCCAGCGATGCCAATGCAACGAATTGGCGTATTCGAAGCCAGGCGCTATCCTTTGGGCCAGAAGCGAGGGAGTCCACCAATGATCAACCAACAGGTCCATGCCGTCTTGCCGCGGGCTAACCACGACGAACAGGCACGCCAGGAGTTCACATTTGCGTTCAAGTCGCACATCTCCAGCGATATCACGCCTGGCAATCGCAACGTCGCCGAAAACGAAGTGTTGCCGGCGTTCCGACGCACCAATGGGCGCGCACCCAAGACGCGTCACGAGCTGCGTTCCGCGATGGAGCGAAACGGCTATCACCAGATGTGGGGCTCGCTCACGCGCCTCGCCCAGGAAGTGATGTGGGACTCGGTCGAAGAAAGTGTCTCGCGGCAGTTGCCGGCGCTCGATGCACGCTCGCGGACGGTGAAAGGCGTTGGTGGGACACTCACGCTCGACCCGACGCTGTCCCCGCCGCGCTACATGTCGGCGGTCGATATCCACGCCATGCCGGGCGGCTACACGGCGGAAGTCACGGGCAATGACATGCGCACCGGTGCGTTGTTCGATCGCGGGACGTTTATCAACGTTTGCGGCACCCAGGGTCCATTGCATGATGCCCGCGGGCGGACCGTCGTCTCATACTTGCGCACCAACTATGCGAGCTTTGCGCCAAAACGCATTCTCGACCTCGGGTGTTCGATCGGACAGGGCACGTTGCCCTACCCCAAGTACTTTCCCAAGGCCGAGGTGTTCGCGATCGACGTCGCGGCGCCGCTTCTCCGCTACGCCCACGCGCGGGCCGAATCGGTCGGCCGACGCATCCATTTCTCGCAACAGAACGCCGAGAAGACCAACTTCGCATCGGGCTCCTTTGACCTGATCGTTTCGCACCTCCTGTTCCACGAAACCTCGTCGAAGGCCGTTCCCAACATTCTGCGCGAATGCCTGCGCCTGCTCAGGCCGGGTGGGATGATGCTGCATCTCGAACTGGGCCTGCCCTATCGCGACATGGATCTCTATGAACAGGTGATCCACGATTGGCAGACCTACAACAATGCCGAGCCGTTCTGGGCGCAGATCAATTCGATTGACACGGCCGCCATGGCCAAGGCCATCGGCTTCTCCTCGACCGCGTCGGGCTATATGCGGCGAGCCGATGATCCGGCGCGGGACCGTACGTCGCTGGGCCTTAAGCCCAAGGGCGCCGATTGCCACCCGCAGGGGAATCGTGGCCGCGACGAGTACTTCTTCGTCATTCAGGGGATCAAATAGCCAACAGCCCTCACCCCCCGACGCTTCGCGTCGGGTCCCCGCTCTCCCCGCGCTTGGCGCGGGGAGAGGGTAGGGCGAGGGGCTAGCGCCGCTTCTTTTTCTTCTTCGCCAGCTCTTCCTTGAGCTTGAGCGTGGGCGAGTTCATCAGTTCGCCCGCCTTGTGGAACATGGCGTGGATCACGTCCTGATGGCCGACGATCGGCTTGGGGTAGGGCTGGCGCGAGTGCGACAGCTTCATCGCGAGCACGGTCTCGACGAGCTTGTACGTGAGCGGGCCCGGGTTGACGACCGGGATCGGCAGCTTCTCCGAAAGGTAGGCGTGCGCCTGATGCATCGTCGTCGAGCCCAGGATCATCACATCGGCCCCCTTGTCGACGGCCCGTTTGCACGCCGCGAGCATCTTGGGCAACGTCTTGTCTTCCTTGCCGGCCATCAAATTGATGTAGTCGGGCGGCACGTCATAGACCTCGACGGAGGCACAAAACGGATCGAGCCCGAGGCTCTTGACGAATTTGCGCGTCCGGATCGCCGCCGGCTCCCACGCCGCCATCAGGCCGAACTTGTTGCCGAGCGTGAGTGCGAACAGCATCGAGGCCTTGCCCGGTGAGATCACCGGGATATCGAGGACCGAACGCAACGCATCCATGCCCGAGTCGCTCATGGTGTCGATGCACACGGCGTCATAGCCTTCTTTCTCGGCGTCCATGCCCGCTTCGAAGATCGCTATGTCCATGAACGCGAAGTCGTGGGCGCTCATGTACATTTGCGGCCCGGCGGTCACCGGACGGAAGTCGAATTCGATCTTGGGCCCGAGTTTGACTCCCTTGAGCTGAGCCCGCCGGTTGGCGACCCCTTTGCGATCCATCGCGAAGGGTACGAGTACGAGGACTTTGGCCATCGGAACCTCCCCAGGGGTGACGACTATTTCTTTTTCTTCTTGAGGCCTTCGGCGCCGACCAGTTTCGGACCCTTCTTGGCCTCGGCGGCCGCGGCCTCGAGCATGGTGTGGATGTAATGATCGCTGCGCGCGACCGGCTGCGGGTAGGACTTGCGGCTGTGCTTGAGGCCCACGTTGAGCAACATCTGGGCGATGCCGTAGGACAAGGGGCCGGGACTGATCACCGGGACTGGCAAATTCTCGGACAGGAATCCGTGGGCCTGATGCATCGAAGTCGAGCCCAGGATGATGACGTCGGCGCCGTTCTCTTCGATCAGTTTCTTTCCCGCCGCCAGCAGCTTAGGGAAGATCACCTTCTCCTCGCCGCCGAGGAGCGAGAACCGGTCGGGAGCGACGCCGATCGACTGGTAGCCGGCATACTTGTGCCAGACGCCGAGCTCATCCATCACCTTTTTGTAGAGCCCGAGCCAGCGCTCCCACATCACGAGCATGCCGAACTTGTCGCCGAGCATCATGGCGGTGAGGATCGTCGTGCGACCCGGCCCGATCACCGGAATGTCGAGCGCCGCGCGCAGGGCTGCGACGCCCGAGTCGCTCATGGTGTCGATGCAAACCGCGTCATAGCCGTCGTCCTGCGCCGACAGGCCGGCTTCGAGCATGGTGAAGTCGCCGAGCGCGTAATCGTAGGGGCCGACGAAGTTGGTTCCGGCCCATTTCGTCGGCCGGTAGTGGAATTCGATATCCGGCCCGAGATCGAGTTTGACGCTCTGCTCGCGTCGCGCCTCGAGATGTTCGCCCGACATGGGGAATGGGACGAGCACCAGGACTTTCTTCTTGCGACGTGTGTTGCTTTTGGCCTTGGCCATCGGAGTTCCCCCTCGCCTTCTGGTTCTCTGACGGATAAGCGAGGAGCAGGAAGCGAGTCAAACCGATTCCGCACGTTGTCCGGACCCTTGATCAGGCCGGCAAAGGCTCGCAAGCTCGTGCAAACCGATGGGGAGGGACACCATGCCGATTCTGAAGGCCGAGGGAAAATCGTTCGACACCAGCGCCGACCTGCTGATCATCGGAGCCGGAGCCTGCGGCTGCACGGCGGCGCTCGCCGCCAATGAAGCGGGCGCGGACGTGCTGATCCTGGAACGTGACGCCAAGCCGCGTGGCAACACCTCGCTGTCGGGCGGCCAGATTCCCGCCGCCGGAACCAAGCTGCAGCGTGCCGCGGGGCTGCTCGACGACACGCCGGAGATCTTGGCCAAGGACCTCATCAACAAGGCGCACGGAGAATGCGACCAGGATCTCGCACGATTTCTCGCCAAGGAATCGGCAAAGACCGTGGACTGGCTCGTCGATCGCTACCAGCTGCCGTTGTCGTGCATTCTGGATTTTCGTTATCCCGGCCATTCCAAGCCGCACATGCACGCCTCGCCATCGCGCTTCGGTGCGGAACTTCTCACGGTGTTCGTGGCGGCGGTCGAGAAGGAAGGGATCCCCATCGCCACGTCGGCGTACGTCACCGATCTCTATGCTGATTCGGCCAAGCGCATTCATGGCGTGCGGGTCACGCGTCCCGACGGCAAGGCGGAAGACATCGGCTGCAAGGCCTTGGTGCTCGCCTGCAACGGCTACGGCGGTAACAAGGCGATGCTCGCCAAGTACATTCCAGAGATCGTCAACGCGCATTACCACGGTCATGTCGGCAACCAAGGCGACGCCGTGAAATGGGGCGAGGACCTCGGCGCCTCGATCAAGGACATGGGATCGTTCCAGGGTCACGGCGCGGTTTGCACGCCGCATGCGATTCATCTGGGCTGGCCGTCGATCACCGAAGGCGGATTTCAGGTCAACAAATACGGCAAGCGCTTCTCGAACGAAAACGCCGGATATTCGGAACAGGCGCTCAATGTCGTGCGTCAGCCCGAACATGTGGCGTGGACGATCTGGGACGCGCGTTGCCAGGACGTTGCGATCCAGATGCACAGCCACCAGGAGGCGCTCAAAGCCGGAGCAATCAAGCGCTACGATTCGGTGGCCGAAATGGCCAGGGTGATCGGCTGCGACGCCGCGACGCTCGGCGCCACCCTCGGCGACGTGGCCGACGTCGCCAATAAGAAGAAAAAGGACTCCTTCGGCCGTGACTTCTCGACCAAACCCGCGCTCAAGGCGCCCTACTACATGGCCAAGATCATGGGGGCGCTGTTTCACACGCAGGGCGGCCTCGAAGTGAACACCGAAGCCCGGGTTCTCAAGATGGACGGCAAGCCGTTCCCAAATTTGTTCGCCGGAGGCGGTGCTGCTCGTGGTCTCTCCGGGCCGTCCGATTGGGGCTATCTGTCGGGGTCAGGCTTGTTCATGGCGACCAATCTCGGGCGTTTGGCGGGAGAGAACGCGGCCAAGCTGGTCGCAAAATAGGAGCGCGGGCGATTCCTCGGCCTTGGCCGGCGCTCTTGGGATCGGTGGTGCCAGTGGGCGCGGCGGCGGGCAATCGTCCCGATACGGCCAGTCGCGCCCCTCGGAGGAACCTCGACGAAGGCTAGAACGTGGAGGTGTGAGGAGCAAGGGATTCGAACCCTTACGGGACAGGTGCCCCCACGCACTGGCAATGCGCTGCGTCTACCGTTTCGCCAGCTCCTCACAGCGACTGCCGTGAGGAGCTATGGGCGGATCAGGCCCGATTCCCCGGATCGGCGACTCCGAGAAACGCCCGGATCTTTCTCGCGACGGCCGCGGGCTGCTCGATTACGAGGTAGTGGCCGCTGTCTTTGACGACGTGGACCTCTTTGCAACCCGGGATCAACTTGGCGGCTTCGGCGAGTCCGACACCGCTGGCCGCCGCGTGTAGCGGAGTCATGGCGTCGTTTTCTCCCGCCAGAATGAGCGTCGGCGCCTGGATCTGGCGCGCAAACGGCGTGAGGTCGGCCCGCTCGGCCGCCTCGACGCTCGCGATGAACGCCGCGGGCGCAGTTCGGCTGAAGGCCTCGCGCATCGACTCGAGTTGCGCCTGAGCCTCGGGTCGCTCGAAGTAACTGCGCGCGAAGCCCACCACAGCGGTGAGATCGGCGACGGCCGACATGCCGCTATCCTTTGCGGCCCGCTTCCAGGTCGCCCGCATCATCGCAGCGGCCCGGTCCCAGCGCGCGATGAAGCAACTCAGCACGAGATGATCGACAACCTCCGGGTGACGGGCGGCGAGCGCCAGGCCGATCATTGCGCCATAGGACGTCCCGTGGACATGGACACGTTCGAGCCCGAGGGCTCGGATCACCTCGGCCACGAGGGCAGCGAGATCCTCCATGCTGCGAAACGGGGTTTTCCCCGGTCGGCTGTCGCCGAACCCCGGTAGGTCGAAGTCGATGACCTCGCAGCCATGCTGCATCTCGGGGGTGAGCTTCTCGAAGTTGCGGTGGCCGAAAGCCGAGCCGTGGATCTGCAGGATCGCCGGCCCCTGACCGAGACGCCGGTACCAGACCACGGAACCATCGCGAAGCGTGACGGTCGTCAAGGGGGCCTCCTCGGGAGAATCGGTCGGGACCGTCAGATCGGTCGACCGCCGGATACGGTCGTTCGGTGCATGTGCCGTGCATATGCAGGATCGAACGGGGTGGCGTGGTGCAGGACGCAGCGGTTGTCCCACATCACGAGGTCGCCGGCTCGCCAACGGTGCACGTAGCGAAAGCGATCCTCCCCGCAATGGGCGTAGAGGGCATCGAGGATCGGACGTGCCGCGGCGTCGGTCATGCCCTCGATTCCCATGGCGAAGGCTCCGGCGAACACGGCCTTGCGCCCCGTGCCCGGGTGCGTGCGGAATGCCGGATGGGAAACCGGGACGACGCGAGCGAGTTGTTCGTCGGTGAACTTCGGGGCGACGACCCGGTTGAGACCGTGCAACAGGCGACGTCCATCGAGCTGGCGCCGCAGTTCGTCCGGTAGCGCGTCGTAAGCGGCGTACTGGTTGGTGAACATCGTGTCGCCGCCTTCGGGTGGCACCTCAAGCGAATAGAGCAGTGAGGCCGTGGAAGGTTCGGGCCAGAACGAGACATCGGTGTGCCAATACCGACCGGCATCTTCGAGACCGACAGGGGTGCCGTCGGCATGTTTGCGATTCGACAGCACGAGGATTTCGTGATGCCCCACGAGGTGAAACTGCTCGAGGATGTGAATCTCGGGATTGCCGAAGCGTCGCGTCAACGCGATGTGCCGTTCCGGCGGAAGCTGTTGGCCGCGGAGCACGATCACCTGGTGATCGAGGAATGCCGTCGCGATCGTCGCGAAAGACGTATCGTCGAGCGGGCGCGAAAGGTCGATGCCGCGAATCTCGGCGCCGAGCGACTCGTGTAGTCGATGAACGGATATCGTCATAAGGTGTGCGGCATCATCGGCAAAGCCCGCCGATCGTGCAAGTTGTAGGGTGATTTCCATGGATCTCGGGTTGCGCGGAAAGATCGCGATCGTGACGGGCGCGAGCAAAGGGATCGGCGCAGCATGCGCCGAACTGCTCGCCGAGGAAGGGACCAAGGTCGTCCTGGTGTCGCGGCGGCTCAAGGCGCTCGAGAAACTCGCCGCGCGGCTGTCGCGGGCCTATGGCACCGACGTTGCCTGCGTTGCCGCCGATATGTCGAAGCCCGGCCCGGCGGAGGAGGTCGCCGCCCGGACTCTCGAGCAATTCGGTCGTATCGATATCCTGATCAATTCCGCCGGCTCTTCGCAGGGCGGTGTTTTTTGGGAGATCGGTGAGGCCACTTGGGAGAGCGCCATCCAGCTCAAATTCCTCGGCGCCGTGCGCATGGTCCGCGCAGTGCTGCCGGCGATGCGTCGCCAACGCTACGGTCGTATCGTCAATGTCACGGGCAACACTGGGCGACAGCCTCATCCGCGCCTGCTCCCGGGCTCCGCGACGAATGCCGCGCTCCTGTCGTTCACCAAGGGGCTGTCCGAAGAGGTGATGCGCTTTGGCATCGTCATCAACGCGCTTCAGCCCGGCCCGACGCGAACCGAACACTGGGACCGTTTGATGCAAGGCCTGGCGCGAGATACGAAATACAGCGCCAAGGAGATGGAGCGCCGCTTCATGGATCAAATTCCGATGGGTCGCGTCGCCGAAGCGATCGAGATGGCGCGACCCATCGTGTTCATGTGTTCGGATGCCGCGAGCTACATGACCGGGCGCTCCATCACGGTCGACGGCGGCTGGACCAAGGACCTGGCCTAGGCGCCGCCGCGTCAGCGGCGCCCCTGCCAGGGACCTCGTCACTTCTTCGGATACTGGCCGATGTCCTCCTTGGACAGTCGGAACTTCATCGACGGACGCTGAACGATCTTGTCGAACCAGGTCGCGAGCGTCGGTGATGCCTTGCGCCAGTCGAAGCTCTCATCGCCCGGCTCCAGCTTGCAGTCGAGAATCGGATTGCGCAAAGCGAGGTACGAAAGCGCGCCGGCGGTGCAAACGTGGCCGATGTGGAACACGTCGGGCTGACGCACCCACTCTTTGGCGTCCTCCTCGAGGAGGCGCAGGGCGCCCATGACCTTACGGCGCTCCCGCAACATGTATTTGATATTCCACACGCTGCGGTCGCGCCAGCTTTCGACGCGGATCAGCGTCGTCGCGTCGAAGATGCCGTCGCCGGTGATCATCTGACGCAACACCTGCCAGCGTGTCTCGTCCCTCGGGAACAGCGGCGCCTTCTTGTTGAAGGAGTCGAGGTATTCGCAAATGACCAAGCCGCCGAACAGCGGTTTGCCGTTGTCCATGATGAACGACGGCACCTTGCCGAGCGGGTTGTAGCGCCAGATGCCGGTGTCTTCGTCGAAGGGCACCTGGCGCTCCATGTGCAGTCGATCGAGGACGCCCGCCTCATAGGCCGCGACCAGGACCTTGTGGATGTATTCGGGGTTGGGCGTGAAAACGAGCTTCATGATTCGTCCGTCTCCTCACGGAATTGTAGTGATCGGTCGCCGCGGAGCGGCGGCCGGAAAAGGGCGGCGCGACAGCCTATCCTAGAGTTTGCCGAGATCGGGAGAGAACGCGGTCGGGACGAGGAGTCGCACTTCCTGAGCGACGATCAATTCCCGCGCTTTCTTGCCGTACGCCTGAAACGCGGGATCGGCCGCACACAGGGCCCGTCGGCGCTCGCGCTCGGCCACGCTCTCGTATCCCCACATGTGGATCACCTGATTGATGTCGCCGAATTCGGTCCGAAACATGCCGATGAAGTTGCCGAGGTGGCGCTTCTGGGTTGGCACGCCCTCGCGCTCGGCGAGTTCGAGAAACGTGGGCACGCCACCCGGACGAAACGTGTACGCGCGAAAATCGATAACCATGAGACACCTATCTGGTTGGGGTTGCCGCGGGAGCGGCGCAACATCCGATCCTAGCGCGAGCGGCTGCTGCTGGGCGACGGCATGCTAGAGTGCGCCGTCGGATCGTCCGATCCCGGCCCTGCCCCTTATGCGAGTACATCCTGTGTCTGGGTCTCCCGATCTTTCCGTCATGACGGCCGCTGCGATCGGCCGCGCCCTTCTCGAGCGCAAGCTCGATGCCGTCGAAGTCACGGAGTTCTTTCTCGATCGCCTGGCGCGCCATCCGGACCCGAGCGTGTGCATCACGACGACCGCCGAACGAGCCCGCGCCGAGGCCCGGGCCAGCGCCGCCCGTTACGTCGAAGGCCATTCCCGAGGACCGCTCGACGGCGTGCCCTTGGTGTGGAAGGACCTGATCGACATCGCGGGCACGACGACGACGTGCGGTTCGGCGCTCTACCGGGATCGTCCGCCAGCGGCGACGGATGCCGCCGTGGTCGCTAACGCCGCCGCCGCTGGCCTGGTCACGCTCGGTAAGACCAATCTGTCCGAGTTCGCCTTCTCCGGGATCGGCGCCAATCCACACTACGGAACACCCCAGAATCCGGTCGACCGCTCGCGCGCACCGGGCGGATCGTCGTCCGGTTCGGCCGTGGCCGTCGCGGCCGGTCTGGTGCCGATCGCCGTCGGGACGGACACGGGCGGATCGATCCGAATTCCTGCCGCATTCAACGGACTCGTCGGCTACAAGCCCTCGGAGGGGCGCGTTCCGACGGCGGGGGTACAACCGCTGTCGCTCACGCTCGATGTCGTCGGACCGATCGCCCGCTCGGCGGCCGACTGTGTGTTGTTGGAGCGCGCCCTGCGACGGGATCTCGTGGTCGTGCCTCGGGCGGCGGGACTCCACGACATGACGTTGGTGGTGCCGCAGAACGTCGTGTTCGAGCAGGCGGAGGCGGCGGTCGTCGAGAACTTCGAGCGCGCCCTTGAGCGGCTCGCCCGGACCGGCGTGGCAATCGAGCGGCGCCCAATCCCGGCGTTCGACGCGCTCAACGGGTTGACGGCGAAATACGGAGCGATCACCCCGATCGAGGCGTTCTACCTGCATCAAGAGAAGATCGACGGTCCATCCCGGGCGAAGATGGACCGCCGCATCGTGCGACGCATCGAGGCCGGACGCGGGATCAGCGCCGCGGCGTTCATTGCCATCCGTGAGGCGCGCAAGCGCCTCCAGAGCGACGTCAACGCGCTCCTCAAAGGGCCGCGGTTTCTCGCCCTGCCGACGGTTGCGATCGTCGCCCCGGAACTCGGGCCCTTGGAAGCCGACGAGGAGCGGTTCATGGCGACCAACGCCCTGGTTCTGCGCAACACCGCGCTCGGAAATTTTTTCAATCTACCGGGATTTGCGTTTCCCAGCGGCGTCGATGCCAAAGGGCTACCGACTTCGATTCAGGTCGCAGCCGCGAGCGGGGAAGACGAATTTCTGGTCTATTACGCGCTTGGAATCGACCGGGCGCTCAGTGTGCCGGGTTGACAGCGGCGCGTGCGAGGCGGCCGGATGTGAGGGGTGGAGGATGAGTAGCGACCCGTCGATTGTTGGCGGCATCTACGAGGCCGTGTTCGCCGTCCCCGACCTGATCGAGGGCATCCGCTATTGGCAACGCTTCGGCTATCGGGTCGCCCGGAGCGGTCGGATCGATTCGGCCGCGTCGCGAGCGCTCTACGGTGTCGATGCCGATCTCGAGTCCGTTCGTTTGGGCCACCAAACCTCGGACCATGGGCTCGTCCGCCTCATGTCTTGGCGGCAGCGTCTTGGGCCCGGGCTGGCGCAGGCGCCGTTTCGTGGGCTGGGATCGCGCTGGGTCGGGACGAAGACACTCAACATGACGCGCCTTTTCGATCACGTCGAACTGGCTCGCGCCAAGGGCGGGCCGATCACGGGCGTGGCGCCATTCTTCGTCCCGTTTGCGCCGCCCGACCGCCTGCAACCGTTTCTCGAGCCAATCGCCGGTGTTCGCGAGATGACGGTGATGGAGCCTTATTGGCGGCGCGTGTTCATCGAACTCGTCGGTTACGAGATGCCGGCGTATGGGCAGATCGATCGCCAGTCGCTGTTCGAAACCAGCCAGTTCACGCATGTTTGTCTGGTGCACCAGGATGATTCGAGAAAAGCGCTGACGTTCTACGATCAGGTCCTCGGCATGAAACGAGCCTCAGAGGCCGAGGCGGTCGGGGATCGTGCCGTCGGCGGCAAGAAGATTTTCGATCTCGCGCCGGGAGAGAATTTCCACGTCATCGACTTCGACGATCCGCGCTCGGGAGACACGCTCGCCACACGCCGCTCCGGGAGGCTCAAGATCATTCGCTTTCTCGAAGGTCGCTCGGTGGCCGACCGCCGGCAACTGTCGGGGCCCGGCAACCTCGGGCTCGTGCTCTACACCGCGCTGGTGCGTCCGATCGCGGAAATGCACGAGAAGGTGAGAGGAAGCACCGGCGAGGTCGGCGGGATCGTCACCGACGAGTTCGGCGCTCCGGCGTTCCGCTGCGTGGCGCCGGATGGATACGCCTGGGTGCTGATCGCCGCTTAAGCGACGCGTCCGATCGCCGGGGGCACGAAGGTCTCACGCGCGAACAATTCATCGAGGCCGACCGCACGGGTCGCCAGCCCCTGTTCGACCGAGTAACGGACCATCGTTTCAAGCACCGACCGGTTGGGCTCGATCCCATAGACCCACGGGTCGTGGCCGCCGAACGTCGCTTCGACCTCTTCAAGATGGGCCGGTAGCCAGGGCAGGGCGACGGCGAGCGGTCCGGTGATTCGGATGCGAGCCCGGCCCTCACGCTTGGCGAGTTCGAAGGCCTCGAACAGGCTGGTTGCGATCCACGGGTGGCGCTCGTAGAGATCGCGCCGGACCACGACCGTGTGCATGATCGGGAACAGTCCGGTTCGCCGGTAATAGTCCTGCTCGACCCTCGGGAAGTCGGGAAACAGACGGGCGATCGCGGTGTCCGACTGGCCCGCCAATTTTGGACGCGCCGCCATGATCAAGGCATCGATCGCGCCTGACTCGAGCATCGCCTCCAGCGTCTCCCCGCGCCCGATCGTAGTCAGGCGCACGTCGGTCGGCAGCGACAGCGCATAGCGTTCGTCGAAGCCGTGTTCGTCCATGGCGCCCGTGAACCACGTCATGTCACGCGGGGCGATGCCATGGTCGTGTTGCAAGAAGCCACGAATCCACAGCGCCGCCGTCATCTGGTATTCGGGCACCCCGATTCGCTTGCCCTTCAAGTCCTCGGGTCGCGTGATGCCGGCGCGGCGGTTCACGAAGATGTAACCGTGGCGGAAGTTGCGCGAGGGAAACACGGGGATGGCGACAAACCGGCGATCGCCGCGGGCGATCATCGCAATGTAGGTCGAGAGCGACATCTCGCTGGCGTCGAACTCGGCGTATTGCGCCATGCGCCGGAAGAGATCGCGTGGGTAGCCGGTGATGAAGGTGAGTTCGAGCCCAGCCGGCCGGACGGAGCCGTCCATCAGTGACCGAGTTCGATCCCAGTAGTCGCAACCGGCGTAGGTGAGAGGAAGGCGGGTTGACATGGGCGGCGAGTGTAGCCGAGTCACCGGTGCGCCGCGCGGCGACGGGCCTTTCGCGGCTCGATGCAGAGTGCTAACGTACCCCCGATCGGGCTGGCGGCAGCCGCCCGGTCTTCCCAAGACGGCGATCCGTCCAAGCGCTGCCTGAACCACCCCGCACGGGGCGGCTCGGCACGGCGCGTCCGGCATGGGCTGTTTCGGCGGGACCGAGAGGGAGAAATCCATGAAGTGGGTTACTCGCGAGCGTCCCAAGATCGATCGTATCGCTTGTCCGTGGTTGATCGCGCGTTTCATCGATCGCGTCCCGGAATTCCTGTTCGTGCCGGCCGAGCGTGTGCTGGCGACGGCCAGGGAAACGGGAGCAATACCGTTCGACGTTCCCGATGTCGCCATGTCGCATCACGGGTCGCATTGTTCGTTCGATGCGTTCCTCGCGTACTACAACTTGAGCGACCCGGCGCTGCACGAGTTGGCCAGGATCGTGCGCGGTGCCGACACCGGGGCGCTCGAACTGACGCCGCAATCGGCCGGATTGCTCGCCGTGTCGCTCGGCCTGTCCACGCTTTATCGCAGCGACTATGCGATGCTGTCACGCGGAATGGTCATCTACGACGCGCTCTACGCCTGGCTGCGTCAGTCCAAGGGTGAGACCCACACTTGGACTGACGCCGCCTATGCGCCCGCCGCGGTGTCGTGAACGAGCGATCCGCGGTTCCGTTCGCCGAAGCCTGGCGCCTGTGGCTTAAGGTCGGGTGCCTGGGCTTCGGTGGTCCGGCCGGGCAGATCGCGTTGATGCATCGCCTGGTCGTCGACGAGAAGAAGTGGATCGACGAGCCCCGGTATTTGCATGCGCTCAATTTCTGCATGCTGTTGCCGGGCCCGGAAGCGCAACAACTCGCGACCTACGTCGGCTGGATGCTGCACGGAACACGCGGCGGCCTCGTGGCCGGCATCCTGTTCGTGTTGCCGGGTGCGTTGGTCGTGTTGGCGCTGAGCGTCCTCTATGCGGGATACGCCCAAGTCCCGGTGGTGCAGGCCGCGTTCTTCGGCCTCAAAGCGGCGGTGCTGGCCTTGGTCGCCGAGGCGCTATGGCGGATCGCGCGACGCGCGCTCAAGTCATCGACGCACTACGCGATCGCCGCGGCTGGCTTCGCTGCGATCTATTTCTTCCAAGTGCCCTTTCCTTGGATTGTGGTTTCTGCCGGGGCCGTTGGCTATGGTCTGGCGCGGCTTCGCCCGGGTCTTCTCGGCGTTGGCACGAGCATCCCGCCGCCCGCGATCAGGGTCGACGTTCCTCACACGATCAAGACCGCGACGCTTTGGCTGGCGATGTGGTTGGTCCCCGTGGCGGCGATCACGGCGGTGCTCGGCGTCGATCACGTGTTCAGCGCCATCGCGCGGTTCTTCTCCGTGATGGCGGTGGTGACGTTCGGGGGCGCCTACGCGGTTCTCTCTTATGTCGCGCAACAGGCCGTCGACGTTTATGGCTGGCTGACGCCGCGCGAAATGATCGATGGACTGGCGTTGGCGGAGACCACCCCTGGGCCGCTCATCCTCGTCAACCAATTCGTCGGATTTCTCGCGGCCTTCCGCGGCGCCACCGGTGTCGATCCCTGGCTCGCCGGCATCTTCGGCGCGGTCCTCACGATCTACGTCACATTCGCACCCAGTTTCCTCTGGATCTTTGTCGGTGCCCCCTACGTCGAACTGTTGCGGGGGCGGCCGCGGCTCGATGGCGCGCTCGGCGCCATCAGCGCCGCCGTCGTCGGCGTGATCCTCAATTTGAGTCTGTGGTTTGCCCTCCACACGGTTTTCGGGGTCGTCCGCACGATCGAAGCACCCGTCGGCTTGCGCTTCGATTGGCCGGCAATTGCCACGGTCGATCTGGTGGCGTTGTCGTTGTGCGTGGCCGCGTCTCTCGCTCTGTTGCGCTTTCGCATCGGCATGCCGGCCACGCTCCTCGGGTCTGCTGCGGCCGGCGTCGCCTATTATTTGGTCGCCTGACCCGCAGCGGTTGCAAGCGGTGGACGCCGCGGACGACGATCCGCCAAGTGCGTCATCGGCAAAGCTGTTCGGTGAACGACCTGCTTCAGCGCAAACGACGACTTGATGCTGGCGACCCCGGGAACGCGGGTCAGGCGGTCCATGAGGAAGCGTTCGTAGGCCGGCAGATCGGGGACGACGATCCGTAGCAAGTAGTCGGCGTCACCGGTCATCAGGTAGCACTCCATGACCTCGGGCCAGCCGCGGATCGCGGTTTCGAACACTTGGAGCGTGGTTTCGCCCTGACGTTCGAGCGACACGTTGACCATGACGGAAACGCCAAGGCCAACCGCCGCAGGATCGACCAGGGCGACGTACCCCGTCAGCGTCCCCCGATCTTCGAGATCGCGAACCCGGCGCAGCGTCGCCGATTGCGACAATCCGACGGCCTCGGCCAGCTCAACGTTGCTTTGGCGCGCGCGCGCCTGCAGCGCCGCCAGGATTCGGAGATCAGTCGTATCTAGGCTCAATATAGGCATTTTATTGCGCCAATTCTGTAACAAACGACGAAATATTGCACTAATTTGCTGCTATTCGGCAAGTTCGCAAGCTCCTGTCCGTCCCGCGCTGGTAGCATCCACTGGCCTTCCAGGGAACCGCCGATGACCGCCTCGAACTCCGGTACGCATCAGCCCGCCAACACGATCGCCGGGGTCAGTCCCGACGACTTCGCCGCGCTGAAGGCGCTCGAGCAGAAGGTGTTGTGGTTGTCGACCTGGACCATTCACCACGCCAACCATGTCCGCGAGAACCGGGACGGGTTGAAGGTGGGCGGGCACCAGGCCTCCTCCGCGTCTCTCGTCACCCTGATGACGGCGCTCTATTTCCAGGAGTTGCAGGCGCAGGACCGCGTCGCGGTGAAGCCGCATGCAAGCCCCGTGTTTCACGCCATCATGTACCTCCTCGGCCGTCAATCGGTCGACAAGCTCAAGCGCTTTCGTGCCCTCGGGGGCGCCCAGAGTTATCCCTCGCGCACCAAGGACAGCGACGGTGTCGACTTTTCCACCGGATCGGTCGGGTTGGGAGTCGCTCAGACGTTGTTCGCGTCGATGATCCAGGACTACCTAGTGACCAAGAAGCAGTTGCCGCTCGGAGAAGAGGCCGGACGCATGATCGCGCTTCTGGGCGATGCCGAGTTGGACGAGGGCAACGTGTTCGAGGCGATGCTCGAAGGCTGGAAGCACGACGTGCGGAACCTGTGGTGGTTCATCGACTACAACCGTCAGAGCCTCGACTCGACGGTCTCGGACCGGTTGTTCGGCCGGTTCGGCGACATTTTCCGCACCACGGGGTGGAACGTCATTACCTTGAAGTACGGCAAGAAACTCGAAGCCGCCTACCGCCGTCCCGGCGGCGACGCCCTGCGCCAGTGGATCGACGACTGTCCGAACTCGCTTTACTCGGCGCTCACCTACAAGGGGGGCAAGGGTTTTCGCGAGCATCTCAAAAACGAGATCGGCAACGTTGCTGGCATCAAAGCCCTGCTCGACGAATACGACGACCAGGCGCTTTACGATTTGATGACCGATTTGGCCGGTCACGACATGGAATCCGTCCTCCAAGGGTTCCGTCAGGCCGATCCCGAGCGACCCAACTGCTTCATTACCTACACGGTGAAGGGGCGTGGCCTGCCGTTCGCGGGCCACAAGGACAATCACGCGGGGCTCATGACCCTGGAGCAAATGGCCGAGTTCCGTCGCCGCCTCAAGATCGACGATGGCGCGGAGTGGGATCTCTTCGCCGGACTCGACCTGCCGCCGCCGGTGCTCGAACGGTTCTTGAAGGCGGTGCCGTTTGCACGGCGACCCGACCGTGTGCGCCAGGCGATGAGCGTCGCGGTGCCCGACCGATTGCCGGTGCCGACTGGCAAAGCGATGGCAACCCAGGAAGCGTTCGGTCGAATCCTCAACGAGCTAGGGCGCGGCGACAGCGCGTTGGCCGCCAGCATCGTCACCGCCTCGCCCGACGTGTCCGTCTCGACCAACCTCGGGGCGTGGATCAACCATCGCGGAATCTTCGATCGAATCGAACGCCCCGATGCGTTCCGCCAGGAGAACGTGCTGTCGCCGCTGAAATGGTCGATGTCCTCCGGCGGCCACCACTTCGAACTGGGGATTGCCGAGAACAACCTGTTCCTGTTCCTGGGGGCGGCCGGCCTGTCGGCGTCGCTGTTCGGCCGGCGGTTGTTGCCGATCGGGACTCTCTACGATCCGTTCATCATGCGCGGCCTCGATGCGCTCAACTACGCGTGTTACCAAGATGCCCGTTTCATGCTGGTAGCGACGCCGTCGGGCCTGACGCTGGCGCCCGAGGGCGGCGCGCATCAGTCGATCTCGACGCCCCTGATCGGGATGGCGCAGGACAAGCTGACCTCGTTCGATCCCGCCTATGTCGATGAACTTGCCGCGATCATGAGGTGGGGATTTGCCCACATGCAGGATGAGGACGGTGGGTCGGTGTACTTGCGCCTCTCGACTCGGACGATCGAACAGCCCGAGCGCGATTTCTCGATGATCGAGGGGGATGTCTTGAAGGGCGCCTACTGGCAGGTTCCGCCGGCGTCGGGTGCGTCCCTGGCCATCGTCTATTCGGGGGCCGTGGCGCCCGAAGCGGTGGACGCCCACCGCCAGATTCTCGAAGACATCCCGGGGGCGGGGCTCCTGGCTGTGCCGTCGCCCGATCTTGTACACGCCGGTTGGCGTGCGACGCGTTCCGAGGCGGGACGGTCCCACGTCGAAACTCTGCTGGCGCCGCTGGCCCGCGACGCGTCGCTGGTCACGGTGCTCGATGGAGCGCCGGCGACTTTGTCGTGGCTCGGGTCGGTGCGCGGTCAGCGCGTGTTTCCGCTCGGGGTCGACCACTTCGGACAGTCGGGTGATATCCCCGACCTCTACCGGACCTACGGAATCGACAGCGAAGCGATCGTCGATGCCTGTGCCGCGGCGTGCCTCGTGATGGGTGGGCTTCGCGCGGTCGCTTAGGCGCCCTCGATCAATTCGATCATCTCGTTGGCGGCACCGTAGAACGTCATCTGGGTGCGACCGCCATAGGGGGCTTCGTCGATCCGTTGTTGTCCGGTCAACGAGTAGACCGGGACGTCATCGAGCGTGGAAGTCGCCGCAAAGCTAACCAACGCGATGCCCGGCGGCAAATGCCGCGGCACGGCGGGTCGCCGCACGACGCTTTCCGGAAACTGTTGTAGTTCGATCATGGTCGACCCGGGCAGCGAGATCAGCCGAACCTCGTGGCGCGTCGGGCCGTCGAAGCCGAACGCATCGTTTACCGCCCACAGGGTCATGGGTGTGACCGGAGCAACGTCGAGAAGCAGCTTGTTCTCGCAGAACTCGGTGGCGCGATCGAGCTCCGGACACGCGATACTTGCGGCGAATACGGAATCGATGCGGGCTCGCGGCGTTGGCAATGGTCCCCCGGGCTTAGTCTCGATGGAGGACAGCACCTCGTTTCCAGGCCCGCGAACGTGCAGGACGCGCCCATTGACGCCAGCGATCGTCGTTTCGCGAACACGGTCGAGGGCAGCGAATGCCGTGTCGACCAGACTTTTCGCCAATTCGTCGACGGCCTGGACGGGCAGCACGAGGCTGGACCAGCCGCTAACGCGTAACGGTGCAAACGAGGGGGGTTGCGGCCCGCCGACGAGGCGCAACACGACATCGGTGTCGCTTGCGGCCCCGACGATCGCATAGCGGCTGCCAGCGGCGGCGGGGGCTGCGTAGGCATGCGCCAGCGCATCGGGGATCACGCCCTCGCCGCGAAGCACGAAGCCGAGGCTTCGTTCGTAGGCTGCGACCGCGCCCGCCAGGTCCGGAACCGAGATGGTCGCGCCCAGCAACCGCCCAAGGTTGCTCATGGCGGTCGTGGACTATTCCTGGACCAGTTCGAGGAGTTCCGTGGCCGATCCGACGACGACACCCACCCGCTTGCCGCGGTGCGGCCCTTCCGCCACGACGCGCGGTGGGGCCACGAACGGCAGACCGACGCGGTCGAGCGAGTCGACGGCAAACGAGATCGTGGCGATCCCGGGCGGCAGTGAATTGACGTGGCGCGGCCGCGGTTTGGCCGCCGGCGGATAATCGTCGATCTCGATCAGCGTCTGACCGGGGAACTTCACCGTGCAGATCGAGGTCTTGGTGTCGGCTGGGACGCCCAAGGCATCGTTGAGCAGCTTGAGGGCAAAGCCACGCGCCTCGACGCCCTTTTCGACGTTGGCGAACTTCTCGATGTACCAGTCGCGCGTGCGATCCATGTTCGGCGAGCCGAGCGGCACGATAAAAATCCGGTCGATGAACGTCTTGGCGTTCGGCAGGTGGGGGCGCCGGCCATCGGTCGGGATCTGCGTCAGGTAGAGCACGTCTTCGGCCAAGCCGACGACTTGCATGGCGCGGATCAGCGAGCCTTTCGGGGCCGAGGCGTTGGAACCAACCCCGAGGTCGTGTGGGTCACCGATGATCTTGAACTGACTGCCCTTGAGTTTCGGCGGAATGGCATCGACGTCCTCGACCGTGATTTCGAGCGAGTGCCAACCATAGGTGGTCATGGCGCGATACCCGGGGACCGGCGGCACTTCGACGAAACGAATGAATTGGCGTTCCCCGCTGGCCGGTCCCATCACCAGGAACCGGGCCCCGGCCTGGGCCGGGCAGGCCCAGACCGTCGCTTGATGGGCGCCGATCGTCCCGCGGTCGAGCACTTTGTACGCGAGGTCCTTGGCGTAGGGTGCCGACGCTTTGTCGACGTCCGCTGAGGTGATAGTAGCCCCGATGATCGGTCCGAGTGCCGCCTTAGCCATGGTTCCTCCCTCTGGACGCGCGTGCGTGTCGACGCAGAGCATAGTCGGCTGCCCGCCACGAGGAAAACGCGATCGCGCAGATTCTGTGCTAGGAGAGGGACCGCGACGGTCGAACGGGGGCGCATGATCGAACACGGTGTGGAAATCCGGAACTTCAGCCTCAAGGGCAAGGTGAGCCCTGAAGAATGGGCGGTCCGTTGTGATCTGGCGGCGTGTTATCGCCTCATGCATTTGCAGGGGATGACCGACCGGATCAATACGCACATTTCGGCGCGTGTGCCGGGTTCGAACGGGGATTTCCTGCTCAACCCGGTCGGGCTCCTGTTCGACGAGGTGACGGCGTCGAATCTGGTGCGCATCGATCGCGCTGGACGCAAGCAGGACCCCGACAATCCTTATGACGTCAACCCCGCCGGATTCGTGATCCACAGTGCCGTGTTGCGCTCCCGCGGCGACGTGCAATGCGTCATTCATCACCATACCCCGGCCGGGGTTGCGATATCGGCGTTGGCCGAGGGATTGCTGCCGGTCAGCCAGCACTCCCTGCAGTTCTACAACCGGGTCGGTTATTACAACTACGACGGGTTCGCGACGCAATCGCCGGACGAAGAGTGCGCCAAAATCGCCCGTGGTCTCGGCAACCACAAGGCGATGTTCCTGCGCAACCATGGTGTCGTCGTGGCGGGCCGTTCGGTGGGCGAGACGTTCACCACGATGGACGACCTCGAACAGGCCTGCCGGTCTCAGCTATTGGTCCTCGGGACGGGACGTCCCCTGCATCTGCCGCCCCCCGACGTTTGCGAGAAGACGGCCCAGCAGTTCGCCAACTTTGGCCGCCCGCGGGGGGAAACCGAGTGGCCCGCGATACGTCGCCTGCTCGACCGCCAAGGGGTCCCGTACGCCATCTAGCGCGCCTGTGATTGGCGCCCGGGCTGGTTTCACGGCAGGCTCCCCGCCGGATCATTGTTCAATGTTGGGGATCAGACCGATGACGAAAATACGTCAAGACATCATCATGCTCTACGATTCGTTCACGCATGGCTCGATCGACCGCCGCGCCTTCATGGAGCGGCTGGCGCTGCTGGCCGGCGGCACGGCGGCGGCGGCCGCGATGGTGCCGTTGCTCGGCGCCAACTACGCCAAGGCCGCGATGATCGCCGAAGGCGATGCGCGCATCGAAGGCAAGCGCATCACGTATCCCGGGAAGTCCGGCGCGGTGAAGGCCTACGAGGTACGGCCGAAGGGCAATGCCTCGCGCTTGCCGGCGGTCGTCGTCGTCCACGAGAATCGCGGGCTCAATGCCCATATCGAGGACGTCGCCCGCCGTGCCGCCGTCGCTGGGTTCCATGCGTTGGCGGTCGACTTCTTGTCGCAAATGGGCGGCACGCCAGGTGATGCGGACGCCGCCCGTGACGGGTTCGCCAAGATCAATTTCCCGCTCGCGATCGAGGACGGGGTGGCCGCCGTCGCCTACCTGAAGGGCAACGCCCAGACCAACGGGCGCGTTGGCGCCGTCGGCTTCTGCTGGGGCGGTGGCATGGTCAACCAGATCGCGGTGAATTCGCCCGATCTCATGGCGGGCGCGCCGTTCTACGGGCCGGTGCCCAAAGCCGAGGACGTGGCCAAAATCAAGGCGCAGATGATGCTGCACTACGCCGGGCTCGATGAGCGCATCAACGCCGGAATTCCCGGCTACGAAGATGCCCTCAAGAAGGCTGGCGTCAAGTACACGTTGCACATGTACGCGAACGTGAACCATGCGTTCCACAACGACACCTCGGCCGATCGCTACAACAAGGAGGCGTCCGAGCTCGCGTGGAAGCGCACGACGGACTTCTTTGCCGCGACCCTGCGCGCGGGCCAAGGCGCCTGAACGTCTGAACCGCGAGAGTAGAAAGAAGGGGCGGGTCACCGCCCCTTTTTTTCCGGACCTGCCCTTGTCGGCTGTGCCCGGCCTTGTCATTGTTGCGCCTCGACCTAGCGAGGACGCCATGATGAAGGGACAAGGGCAGCACCCGATGCTGCCGCACAATACGCACGACGAGTCATCGCGCCAGATGTTCGTGCAAACGATGAAGCTGCATCTGGCGCGTCAGGTTTCGCCGCATCTCAAGACCGTCTACCGCCAGCGCGTCGAACCCGAACTGCGCCGCGCTCTGGGGCGGACGCCCAAGGACCGCCACGACGTGCGGCGTGGCATGGTGCGCGATCCGGCCTATCAGATGTGGAGTTCCCTGCAGCGCACGTCGCAGGAGCTGAAGCAGGACTCACAGACCGAAATCGCGTTCCGTCAGATCGACACGCTGGCGGATCGCGCGGCAAAGCTTGGCCGGGGCGGCAAGGGAACCTTGCGGGTCGACCCGACGCTAAAAATGCCGCGCTACGTCAGCGCCGTGGACATCCACATCATTCCGGGCGGTTACCACAGCGAACTCATCGCTGGCGACGTGCTGCCGGGGGCGGTCTACGATCCGGGTGTCTTCCTCTACTCGATGGGGCGCATGGGCGCCTACAACGAAGACATGGGGGCGACGCTGCTGTCCTACGTCAAACAGACGGCGCCCGGTTGGAAGCCGAAAAAAATCCTCGATATGGGGTGCGCCGTCGGCCACTCGACGTTGCCATATGTCGATGCCTTCCCCGGAGCCGAGGTGCATGCCCTCGACATCGCGGCCCCGATGGTGCGTTACGCCCACGCCCGCGCCCAGGCGATGGGGAAGACCGTGCATTTCAGCCAGCAGAACGCCGAGCGAACCGACTACCCGGACGACACATTCGATCTCGTGGTGTCGCACATCCTGTTGCATGAGACGGCGCACGCAGCGCTCCGCAACATTTTCCAGGAATGCCGGCGCATCCTGAAGCCGGGTGGTCTCATGGTTCATTGCGAGACTCCGCTTTATGCCGGGATGGATGCCTACGACCAGTTCATTCTCGATTGGGACACCTACAACAACAACGAGCCGTTCTGGGGCCCGCTCAAGGATCTCGACCTCAAGGGCATCTGCCGCGAGGTTGGCTTCAAGCCCGACTCGTTCTTCGCCAAGGTTCAGACGTCGGCGGTGGTCGATCTCGCCAGGGGTCGGACGAAACTCTTCCAGGGCGGCGACTTCGGCGGCGCCGGGGCCTGGTTCCTGGTCGGCGCGCGGAAATAGCGCGAGGAAGACGGAGGCATCGTGCCCGGCAAACCACCCTTTGGACCCATCCTGGCGGCGACATTCATGTCGCCCGACCCGGAGGCCTCGGCGCGCGACTACGTCGCCCATTTGGATCAGATCGTCGTCGACCGTCGGCCAGTCCCGCGCGAGTTGGCCCAGCTATGGGGCGCGCCGGCCGTGGCCGGGCGGCCGATGGTGCTGATGCGGCCCCGCAGTGCCGAGCCGGGCTGGATTCGAATCGTGCAAGGGGATCAGGCGCCGGCGCCGTTCTCGACCTACGGCTGGACGTCGATGGAGATCCTGGTTCGCGACGCGGATGCCACGTCGCGGCGCCTCAAGGGAACGCCGTTCCGCGAGATCGGCGAACCACACGACCTCGGTGTGGTCAAAGGGGTGCGCGCCATGCAGGCGGTGGGGCGAGCGGGCGAGGTTCTCTACCTCACCCACCGCGACGAGGTGCAGCGCTTCCGTTGCCGTCACGTCATGGGCGATGTCGATCGCATATTCATCATGGTGTTGGGGGCGGCCGACTACGACAAGGCGCGCCGGTTCTACGAAGACAATTTTGCGGTCGGCATCGGCATCGACGTCAAGACGGCTCAGCCGCTCATGACCAAGGCGCTGGGGATTCCGACCGCTGAGCAGCGTCGGATGTGCACGCTGCTCTTGACCGGTGGCCAGGAGGTCGTCGCCAAGATCCAGCTCGACGAACACCCCAACGTGGCCAAGGTCCGACCCCGCCAGGCAGGCGATCTGCCGGGTGGCGTGGCCACGGTCACGTTCGAAGTTCCGCGCATGGACGACCTCAAGCTATCGTTCCTGCAACCGCCGATGGTGATCGGCGAGCCGCCCTACGACGGTCGAAAGGTTGCGATGTGTGTGGGCGGTGCCGGAGAGTTGATCGAACTCGCTGCCCGCAGCTAGCGGCGCCGAGGGGCCCGCATTAGAATTCCTTGCAGGGGGACAAGCCGCTCTCTAGCTTGAGCGGCTGACACAACTTTCTGGGAGGATTTCATGAATAGGTTTCTTGCCCCGGCGATTGTCGCCGCGGGCCTGACGATCGGATCCGCGCAAGCGGCCGATCTATTGGTGTTGGCGGAAGACGTACCCGCCGGTCTCGACATCGACGGACCGTCGATCGCGCTGCAGGCGACCGAAACCGGTCCGGACAATCTGCTCGAACCACTGGTCTATTACTCAGTCAAGGGCACCAACGACGAAGGCGTGCGTATCCACGACTTCGACAAGTTCGAGGGGCGCCTCGCCCAGTCGTGGAGTTACGACGCGGCGACGCGGACGTGGACGTTCAATCTGCGCCGCGGGGTAAAGGGTTGTGACGGCGCCACGTTCAACGCCGATGACGTCGTCTACACGTTCGCGCGCGGCAAGACGGTCTCGGGCGCGGCGCCGATCGCCTGGTTCCTGTCGAACGTCGCCTCGATCGACGGCTTCACGGTGGCCCAACTCGGAGTCGGGATCACCGGCGAGGGCGCCAACGACGCTGAGAAGGAGCGCGATCGCCAGCGCAAGCTGGCCGAAGCCCGCAAGCTCGGCAGTGAGGTGCGTAAGATCGACGATTACACCGTGCAGATCCGGCAGTCGGCTTCGAACAAGCTGCTGTTGCCGGTGCTGACGATCTTCGGTCTCTACATCTACGACAAAGAGATCATGGAGAAGCATGCCACGGCCGACGACCCGTGGAGCCACAACTACAACAACAACGTCAACGCGCCCTCGTTCGGGCCCTACTGCCTGGAGCGCTGGCAGAAAGACCAAGAGTTCGTCGTCCGGGCGAATCCCGACTACTACCGCGGTAAGCCGCATTTCGACCGGGTCATCTTGCGCAAAGTGCCGCAGTCCTCGAACCGGGTCGCGATCCTGCGGACCGGGCAGGCGGGACTGATCGAGCGCGTCAATCCCAAGGAGTTCGATTCGCTGCGCAACATCCGAGGCGTCAAAGTCGCGGGCGTGCTCGGCAACGAAAACCTGTTTGCCGTGCTCAATTTCAAGTCCAAGCCGTTCGACAACGTCAAAGTGCGGCAGGCGATCGCCCATGCGATTCCCTACGACCAGATCATCAAGGACGGCTACTTCGGCCAGGCGTCGAAGTGGAAGGGGCAGATTCCGGAGTCCTATCCGGGGTTCCACGCTTCACCCACGCAATACGGCACCGACATCAATCGTGCCAAGGCGTTGTTGGCCGAGGCTGGTTATCCTGACGGTCGTGGCCTCGAAGCCTTCCGTGAGGCGTTCCAGATCACCTATCCCGCGGAACGAGAGGCAACGCTGGGTCCAATCGCGACGATGATGCGAACGGCACTGCGTGGAGCGGGATTCCCGATCGAACTCAACCCGATCCCGCAGACCCAGTTCGGCGACCGGAAACTGGTCAAAAAGGACCTTCCGTTTGCCCTGGTCGATGACGAGAAACCGATCGGTGTCGATGCGGCCTATGCGCTGCTGCTCTATCACGTGTCGGCCAAGGGCGGCGGCCTCAACAACATGGCCAACTACGAGAGCGCCAAGGTCGACGAGCTGTTCAAGTCTGCACTGACCGAAGCCGACAACACCAAGCGCAACGCGTTGCTGGCCGAGGCCCAGAACATCCTCGCCCAGGACATCAACTTTGCTTCCTATTGTCATGTGGAAAACCCAGTGGGCCTTCTCGGACAAGATCAAAGGGATGACTTGGCACGCTGACAACATCGTGCGCTGGTTCGACCTGAGCGAGTAGCCACGCTTCGACCAGGGGGCCGCGCCGCTCGGCGCGGCCCCCCTGTTTGCCTAAGCGCCGGCCCTCGACGCCACACCAACAGCCCTATAATATGAGATATTATAACATATCTGGTGGGTCATGATTGGTCGTCCTGTCGGTGTCCGCGCCGTAGTGTTGGCGCTGATTTTCGTCCTTGCCAGTCCGTCGGTGCCGCTCGCCCAGGAGCGTATTCCCGTCGTCGCGACGTTCAGCATTCTGGCCGATTTGGTTCGCGAGGTCGGTGGCGAACGCGTCGAAGTCCGGTCGCTGCTCGGGCCCGACATGGATATGCACGGCTACCAACCCACACCTGCCGACGGGCGGGCGCTGGCATCCGCCAAACTGGTCGTCGCCAATGGTCTCGGTTTCGAGGGCTGGATCGACCGCCTGGTCAGGTCCTCGGGCTACAAGGGGCCGGTGGTTACGGCGACGACTGGCGTGACCCCGCTCGCGGCCGAGCGCCGGCATGCCCATGGGCACGGCGAGGCCGAGCGGCAGCAGCGCCGGACAGGGCGCCCGGTGCCCGATCCCCACGCCTGGCAGGATGTTCGCAATGTTCTCCTGTATGTGGGCAACATCGCGGAGGGACTAGCGAAGATCGCGCCAGCGGACGCCGATATCTTTCGTGGCAATGCCACGCGCTACAGCGAACGCCTTCGATCCCTCGACGCCGAGATTCGTCAAGGCATGGCGATAATCGTTCCGGAAAAGCGCCGGGCGATCACGTCGCACGATGCGTTTGCATACTTTGGAACGGCCTATGGCGTAACGTTTTCGGCCGCTTCGGGCGTTTCCTCCGAGGCTCAGCCCTCCGCGCGGGCGATGGCTGCGTTGATCACGCAGATCAAGCGTGAAGGCACCAAGGCGATTTTCCTCGAGAACCTCGGGGATCCTCGTCTGCTGCAGCAACTCGCGCGCGATGCGGGTGCGGTCGTTGGCGGCAAGCTGTATTCCGACGCGTTGTCCGCACCTGGTGGCCCGGCTGGAACCTTCGAGCAGATGATGCGCCACAATGCGGTGACTCTCATCGAGGCCATGAAAGCCAATTGAATCGGGTGTCGGGCTTATCGAACCCGCAGAACTGCGGCCGACGACGCCTCGACGGTCATCCCGTTGCGTTGTCCGTCAGGTCGTAGCGGCCGTAGGCGAACTCACCGAGGTGTGTGACCGCGGTTCGTTCACCAATGTCCAGCGCCGTGACACTGAAGAACTCCTGACCGGGATCGGCCCTGCGCTCATCGGAGGTTCGTCCGCGGTGAAATCGTTGCTACTTGGTCGTAGCTCCTTTCGCGCGGCACCGGGTGCTAGGGTACCCACCGGTCCGTCGCAAGGGGAACGCTTGGACATGAAAAAGCTCGAGAACAAAATCGCCCTGATTACCGGCGCCTCATCCGGCATCGGCGCTGGTGTTGCGATCGCATACGCCAAGGAAGGCGCGGATGTGGTCATCAACTACCCGACCCGCGCCCAGCGCGCCGACGCCAATGCGATTGCGTCCGCCGTGCGCAGGGCGGGCCGGCGGGCACTTCTCGTCGAGGCCGACGTTTCCGACGACGCGGCCGTCCGTCGGATGGTGAAGGCCGTGCTCAAGAGGTTTGATCGCATCGACGTTCTGGTGAACAACGCAGGTATTTCGACCCGCGCATTGGTCGAGGACATGTCGGTGGCGCAGTGGGACGAGATGATCCGCATCAATCTGCGCAGCGTGTTTCTATGTACGCATTACGTCCTGCCGCACATGTACGCGCGCAACTACGGCAAGATCATCTCCACCGCCTCTCAACTGGGCTACGCCGGTTCGGCCGGTGGCTCGCACTATTGCGCTGCCAAGGCCGGCATACTCGCCTTCACCCGTTCGCTCTCGCGAGAGATCGGCGAAAGGAACGTCAACGCCAACTGCGTTGCGCCCGGCGCCACGGTGACGCCGATGGTCAAACCCGAACGCTGGGACGCGATTCGGCGCACCATCCCCAAGGGTCGGCTGGCCCGTGTCGATCAGATCGTGCCGGCGTACGTGTACCTCGCCTCCGACGAAGCCGATCACATGGTCGGACAGACCGTGAGCCCGAACGGTGGCGATGTGATGCTGTGATGGTCCGTTCAGGGACACGTACGGGTTCCTACGGACAGAACGGAGCATGAACCGTAGGTGGCCGCCCGGAAGCGCCGCGGGAATCTCACGGCGTCGAGTTTTGACGCCCCACTGAGCCAATCCTAAACTTTGCCTAATCGCTGCGTCCGAATACTTGGGCGTGGCCCCAACAGGGAGGCTCTCTCAATGAGGAAAATCGCTCCGTTGGCGGGCGCGACCGCGCTTGCCATTTGTTTTGCAGTCTCGGCCCAGGCCGAAACGTTCCGATGGGCCCGTGGTCAGGACGCCACGACGCTCGATCCGCACGCCCAGAACTCGGGCCAGAACTTCGGCGTGTTGCACCAGATTTACGAGCCGCTGGTCCACCGCGACCAGGAATCGAAGATCGTGCCGGCGCTGGCGACGTCCTGGTCGATCACGTCCGACAAGAACGTGTGGGAGTTCAAGCTTCGCCCGAACGTCAAGTTCCACAACGGCAACGCGTTCACCGCCGATGACGTGATTTTCTCGATCAATCGGGCAAAGGGTGAGACCTCGGACCTGCGCGGTCTCCTGACGTCGGTCGTCAATGTCACCAAGGTCGACGACCTGACCGTGCGCATGACCACCGAAGGCCCGAACCCGCTGCTCGTCAACAACCTGACGAACCTGTTCATGATGGACAAGGAGTGGGCGGAGGCGAACAACGTCGTCAAGGCGCAAGACTTCAAGAACAAGGAAGAGAACTTCGCCGTCCGCAACACGAACGGGACCGGTCCCTATGCGTTGGTCACCCGCGAAGCCGACGTTCGGACCGTAATGCGCGCCAACCCGAACTACTGGGGCAAAGGCCAGTTTCCGCTAAAGGTAACCGAGATCGTCTACACGCCGATCACCGCGGCTGGCACGCGTATCGCTGCGCTCCTGTCGGGGGAGCTCGACTTCGTCCAGGACATGCCGGTGCAGGACATCACGCGGGTGTCCCAGACCAGCGGTTTGCGGGTCAATCTCGGGCTCGAGAATCGTTCGATCTTCCTCGGCCTCAATGCCGGCGACGCCGACATCAAGTGGGACGACGTCCAGGGCAAGAACCCGCTTGGCGACAAGCGCGTGCGTAAGGCGATGGAAATGGCGATCAACCGCGAGGCGATCAAGACCGTCGTGATGGCGGGCCAGTCCATCCCCTCGGGGACGCTCGTGCCGCCGACCGTGCATGGCTACACCAAGGACCTCGACGCGATTCCGACGTGGGACATCAACGCGGCCAAGGCGCTGATGACCCAGGCAGGCTACCCGAACGGTTTCGGCATCACGTTGCACTGCCCGAACAACCGCTACGTCAACGACGAGAAGATCTGTCAGGCGGTCGTCGGCTTCCTCGGCCAGATCGGCGTCAAGGTGAACCTGGCGGCGCGGCCGATGGCGCAGCATTCGCCGGAAATCCAGAAGGACGAGGTCGACTTCTGGTTGCTCGGTTGGGGCGTTCCCACCTACGACGCGGAGTACGTGCTGTCGTTCCTCTACCACTCGCGTGAGGGTTCGCGCGGTGGCTGGAATGCGACCCGGGTCAAGAACAAGGACATGGACGACAAGATCAAGTCGCTCACGGCGGAGGTCGATTTCAAGAAGCGCGATGCGACGATTGCCGAGGTCCTCAAGTGGGCCAAGGACGAAGCGCTCTACATCCCGCTGCACAACCAGACCCTGGCTTGGGGCATGAAGAATCGCTTCAACGTCCGGGTGCAAGACGAGAACCAGTTGTTCGTGAAGTACATCAACTGATCTCCGCAGTGTGACATTTGGCGCCCCGTCCGGCGTTGCCCGGGCGGGGCGCTGTCATGTCAGAATGACGCGATGATCGCTTTCCTCATTCGCCGCATCGCCCAGGCCGTCCTCGTCATGTTGGTCGTGGGGTTCGTCGCGTTTTCGATGTTTCGTTTCGTAGGCGACCCGGTTTCGATCATGGTTGGCCAGGAGGCGACTGCGGCCGACCGTGCGGCGATGGCCGAGCGCCTGGGGATCGATCGACCGTTCCCGGTCCAGTTCGCACGGTTTGTCGGCAATGCGCTGAACGGTGACTTTGGAATTTCCTACCGCGTCGGCCGGCCCGTGATGGACCTGATTCAAGAGCGCCTGCCGGCCACGCTCGAATTGGCCCTGTGTGCGGCGATGTTCGCCCTCGTGTTCGGGATCGGGGCAGGCGTCTATACCGCCTTGCATCGCGACGGCGCGCTCTCGCATGCGGCCATGACGTTGTCCCTCATCGGCGTTTCGCTGCCCACCTTCCTGATCGGTATCGGGTTGATCTTCTTGTTTTCGGTCGAACTCAACTGGCTGCCCAGCTTCGGGCGAGGCCAAGTCGTCGATGTGGGTGGCTGGAAGAGCGGCTTCTTGACGCAAAGTGGCCTGCGTTCGCTGGTCCTGCCGACGATCACCCTCGGATTGTTCCAGATGACCTTGATCATGCGCCTGGTGCGCTCGGAAATGCTCGAGGTCCTGCGCACCGACTACATCAAGTTCGCCCGGGCGCGCGGCCTGCACGATCGCGCCATCCACTATGGCCACGCGCTCAAGAACACGCTGATTCCGGTGATCACGCTGATGGGCATTCGCCTCGGCTCTCTCGTGGCCTTCGCCATCATCACGGAGACCGTGTTCCAGTGGCCGGGTGTCGGCTTCTTGTTCGTGGCCTCGGTGCAGGCCGTCGATGTCCCAATGATGGCGAGTTATCTCGTCCTTGTCGCCGCGTTCTTCGTCGTCGTCAACCTCGTGGTCGACCTTGCGTACTACCGAGTCGATCCGCGGCTGCGCACCGATCACGCGACGGCCCGTTCATGACTGAAACCTCGGCCGCACCGGCGCCGGTACGCACGCGGCCCTCGCTCCGCGAACGGATCGCGGCCGCCTGGGACTCGGATATCGCCTATTCGTTTCGGCACTCGCCGGTCACGATCGTCGCCGCCGTCATCGTGTTGCTGCTCCTGTTCGGGGCGATCTTCGGGCCGTGGATCGCGCCGCAGAATCCGTTCGATCCCGGCAGCCTCAACCTGATGGAAGGCAAGACTGCGCCTCTCACGCCAAACATGTTCACGGGCAAGACGTTCCTGCTCGGGACGGATGATCAGGGGCGCGATGTGTTCTCGACCATTCTCTATGGCTCGCGGGTCTCCCTGTTCGTCGGCTTTGCCGCGGTCGCATTCTCGATGGTGCTCGGTGTCACGCTGGGGCTGATCGCGGGATACCGGGGCGGTTGGCTCGATTCGGTCATCATGCGCACGGCCGATATCCAGCTCACGTTCGAATCGCTCCTCGTCGCGCTGATGATCTTCGGGTTCACCCGCACGTTGATCCCGCCAGGGAGCCAGAACGAACTCGCCGTGCCGGTCCTGATCCTGGCGATCGGCCTCGCCGAGTGGCCGCAATATGCCCGCACCGTGCGCGGCGTCACCATGGTCGAGCGCAACAAGGAATATGTCCAGGCGGCGCGCGTCATCGGATTGCATCCGGCGATCATCATGATGCGCCACGTGCTGCCCAACGTTCTGGGTCCCGTGCTCGTGATCGCGACTCTCGGGCTCGCGCTCGCCATCATCGCCGAGGCAACGTTATCGTTTCTCGGCGTCGGCGTGCCGCCGACGCAACCCTCGCTCGGCACTCTGATTCGGGTCGGTCAGGAGTACATCGTATCCGGGGAGTGGTGGATCTTGCTGTTCCCCGCGGTGACCCTGCTTGCACTGGCGCTTGCCGTGAACCTGCTCGGCGACTGGCTGCGTGATGTACTGAATCCGAAGTTGCGTTGACGATGGCCGAGGCACCGCTCCTGTCGGTCAAGGACTTGGTGGTCGAGTTTCCGACGCGGCGCGGCCTCGTGCTGCGTGCCGTCGATGGCGTGTCCTTCGAACTCCGGCAAGGCGAGGTTCTGGGGTTGGTGGGCGAATCGGGGGCCGGGAAATCGATCACCGGAGCGGCCGTGATCGGCCTCCTGGAACCGCCGGGACGGATCGCCGGCGGCGAGGTTCGTCTCAAGGGGGAGCGAATCGACCAACTCGATCGCGGGGCGATGCGCCGTGTGCGTGGCGGACGCATCGGCATGGTGTTCCAGGATCCGCTGACCTCTCTCAATCCGCTCTATACCGTCGGTCAGCAGTTGGTCGAGACCATCCAGACCCACCTGCCGTTGTCTCCGGCCCAGGCACGCCAGCGCGCCGTGGATCTCCTGGTCGAGGTCGGAATCCCGGCGGCCGAGCGACGAATCGACTCCTATCCGCACGAATTCTCCGGCGGCATGCGACAGCGCGTGATCATCGCCCTGGCGCTCGCCGCCGAACCGGAACTGGTGATCGCCGACGAACCGACCACGGCTCTCGATGTCTCGGTTCAGGCGCAGGTGATCGCGGTGCTGAAGCGCCTGTGCCGCGAGAAGAACATGGCGATCATCCTGATCACGCACGACATGGGCGTGATCGCCGAACTGGCCCACCGGGTCGCCGTGATGTACGCCGGGCGTATCGTCGAAATCGGGCCGGTGCGCGATGTCGTCAAGGCGCCGCGCCATCCTTACACGCGTGGGCTCATGGGCTCGATCCCCGATCCTGCCGCGGAGGCCGACCGTTTGACGCAGATACCGGGCGCCATGCCCAGGCTCAACGCCATCCCCTCGGGCTGCGCGTTCAATCCGCGCTGCGCGTCCGTCCTCGACCGGTGCCGCCGCGAGCGGCCGAGCGCCCGGGTCGTTGGTTCGAGTGAGGTCGCCTGCTGGCTCGACGACGAGCAATTGCGGCGATCGGATCTTCAGGCGGTGGTGGCGCGGTGAGCGACGGTCGCGCCCTGCTCGAAGTCGAAGGACTCCGGCGCGTGTTCGACGTGTCCAAGCCGTGGCTCAACCGGGTCATCGAAGGACATCGTCAGCAGTTCCTGCATGCGGTCGATGACGTCTCGTTTGCCATTCCGGCGGGGCGAACGTTCGCGCTCGTGGGCGAATCGGGTTCGGGCAAATCGACGATCGCCCGCATCATCGTCGGCTTGATTGCCCCCAGCGCCGGAACGATCCGCTTCGACGGCGCCGACATCGCGCGGATCAAGAACCCGTCCGAGATGCGCCAAATCCGTCGACGGTTCCAGATGATCTTCCAGGACCCCTACGCCAGCCTCAACCCGCGCATGCGGGTCGCCGACATCATCGCCGAGCCGATCCGCGCCTTCGGGCTTCTGGGCGACACGGCGGCGGTACAGCACCGGGTGGGCGAGTTGCTCGCCCTCGTCCGTCTCGATCCGCGTGACGGGCTCAAGTATCCGCACGAGTTCTCAGGGGGGCAGCGTCAGCGCGTCGCAATCGCCCGGGCCCTCGCCGGCAACCCCCAGTTCCTGGTGTGCGACGAACCGACCTCGGCGCTCGACGTTTCGGTGCAGGCGCAGATTCTCAACCTCATGCGCGACCTGCAGGAGCAGTTCGGGCTCACCTATCTGTTCATCTCGCACAACCTCGCCGTTGTCCGTCATATGGCGAGCGAGGTGGGTGTGCTCTACCTCGGCCGGCTGGTCGAGGTGGCGACGACGCACGAGCTGTTCTCGGCGCCGCGGCATCCCTACACGCGGATGCTGCTCGATGCCGTCCCTGACCTGGCGATGACCGGGCGCGTGCGTACGCCGGTCCAGGGCGAGATCCCGAGCCCAATCGATCGCCCTCAGGGTTGTCATTTTCACCCGCGTTGCGACGTGGCGAAAGATCGCTGCCGGACAGAAGCGCCCGCGGCACGGTCGATCGGCGCGGCCACGGTGCGCTGTCACACGCCCCTCGGGGCGTAGCCCGCGGCCCGTCCCTCGGTCAGGACTCGCCGCGCTCCTTGGCGATGAAGCGCCTCAGCATCTCGATGTCGAGCGTGAGCTTCTCGCCCAACCACAGGGGATGAACCTCGTGGTCGGCCACGTCATCCCCGGTTTCGGGGTGGACGAGAACGGTGAGACCGCGGCGGTTCAGCATCAGCCACGGTACGATCTCGGCGAACACAGCGGGCTCGAAGGCCACCTGGTACATCGGCTGCGGATGAGGGCCGACGGGTTCGTCCCGCCAGCGGCCCATGCGCACGACGAACGTGCGTTCGACCTCGGCACGAACCATGGCGGCGGTCTCGCGGCTCGCCGCGTCGTAGTAGATGTGCGCGTGGTAGCCGGTGATCGGGGGCACGTTCAATCGAGCACCAGGCCGCCCGAGATGTTGGCCACCGTCCCGGTGGTCGACCCGGCGTGCGTCGAACAGAAGAACAGGATCTGCGCCGCGCATTCCTCCGCGGTGGCATAGCGACCGATCGGGATCGCGCGCTTGAGGGCGGCGTGTTCGTCCGCCTTGAGGCGATCGAGCATCGGTGTCGCGACCGGTCCAGGCGCGAGGCAATTGACGCGGATGCCGTCGCCAGCCCATTCCTTGGCGAGGTAACGCGTCAAGTTGATGATGCCGGCCTTGGCGACCGCGTACGCGGCACCCGACAAAAACGAGCCGCCATTGAGACCATTCGTGGAGGAGATCAGCACCACGGCCCCCTTACTGGCCTTGAGCGCGCGATGGCACTCGCGGCACAGCAGGAACGCCGACGTCAGATTGATGTCGATCAGGCGTTGCCAGTCGGCGAGGCTCGTCTCGGCGAGCCGGCCGGCGCCGACCATGCCGGCGAGATTGATCGCAAAATCGATCCGCCCGAACGTGTCGAGGGTCGCCGCCACGGCGCTTTTGACGTCGCCTTCGGAGGCCGCACTGCCGGCGATCGTGCTTACGTGTTCGTCGCGGCCGTAGACGGCGGTCAGCGCGGGCTCCGACAGATCGAGGGCCGTGACCCTGGCGCCCGCTTCGCGCAGGCCCTTGACCAGCGCACGCCCGATTCCACCCGCCGCGCCGGTGACCAGGGCGACCCGGCCGGCGCCGTCGAGCAGCTTCACGCTATTCGGCGGCTTGTTTGCGGCCGGCGCCGAGGGTCGCGTCGTGGACGCCGTCCAGCATGCGATAGCGCATGCGGGCCGAGGCGGTCACCGTCGCGATGGCGCGCTCCTGCAGCGCCCGCGTCGTCGCGTAGCGCGCGCAGATCTCGAGGCCGTGCTCCTCGTGGCCCTCGTCGGCGGTGACGTGAACGTGGAAGAATGCGAGATCGTGGTCGCTGAAGCCCATCTTGCGCCCAGCCTCGATGTAATGCGGGTAGATCGTCGGGGTCTGGCCCTCGAGCGCGACCATGATCCCGGCTGCCGCATCCGACAGCGGACGGATCATCGCGAGTTCATAAGTCCAGGACCGCATCGCCATCGTCGAGGGCAGGACCTCGCCCGCGATGTAGGCGTTCTTGACCCGCTCGGTCGAGAACCCGCAGGCGTTGGCAAAGCGCAACAACAGATCGGGATGGCGCTCGGGCACTTCCTCGCCGTTGAGATTCTCCAGCATGTGGAGCCGCGCATCGAGGTCGGGCAAGCGCATGAACAGCGCTGCGAACATCTGGGTCACTTCCTCGATGTAGTAGTACTGCTGCATCGCCCAGAACCCGAGGTGGGCGCGGGTCAATTCACCCTTTTTCCACGCGTTCGAGAATGGGTGGCCGCCCGAGTGCGCGGGCGTGCGGGCGGCCTGCAGCCGCTTCCAGAAGTCGGCCTTGGCAATGAGGGTGTCGGTCATGGGTCCTCCAGCGATTGTCGGTTCAATTTGCCACGCGCCGAACCAATCGACCACGCGATTCTGGGCCCCTAACCCGCTTGCTTTGGCTCGCTCTTCAACGCGCACCATTGCGCGGGAGGGGAGGGGAGGGACCCGGCGCTCCGGCGCGACGGGGGGGCTGGTGGAAGCTGGTGGACGCAGCGCTCGCAAGGGTTCAAGTCCCTTGCCCCCACACCCCACGCTACTATTTGTTGAACATCGGCCCCTTAGGTCGAATCCGTCGGTCACCGAGGCACATGGCCGCTGGCGGATACGTTTGGCACGCCGATCAACCACGCCGGGCGGGGCTAGGGGCCTGCCCGCGTTAGCTCCTTACTTCTACTTCTTCTCGCTCACGGCCGCGGCGGCGAGCCGGGCCGGCCAACCATGGGGTTTTGGACCTGCCCGCAGCGCGGAAAGGGTCCCGGGCCGTGCCTAGAGCCGTTGAAGCGAGCGTCGCTCCATGTTTCCCGCCGCGGTCCTTCTTGATTGGCGCGTCTGAGCCCTGATATATGGGTAGCCATATCAATCCACCCATATGGATGGCCACCATTAAGACGACAATCGAGATTTCCGATCCTCTCTTGCGGCAAGCGCGCAAGCTGGCCGAGCGTGAAGGGGTAACGCTGCGTACGATCGTCGAGCGGGGCCTGAACCGCGTCGTGTCGGAAGCACGGGCAGGCGAGCCGTTCAGACTGCGTCGGGCAAGCGTCAAAGGCGATGGCCTGCAACCCGGTGTCGCCGAGGGCACGTGGGCTCAAGTCCGCGAAATGATCTACGAAGGGCGCGGCGGGTGATCGCCGTCGACACCAACATCCTGGTTTACGCACATCGCGAAGACTCGGACTTTCACGATCGTGCCGCGACCAATGTGCGTGAGCTTGCCGAGGGGGCGCCGACGTGGGCCATCCCCTGGCCTTGTATCCACGAGTTCGTCGCCGTCGTGACGCATCCACGCATCTATGCGCCACCAACGTCGATGGCGGACGCCTTGGAGCAGGTGGCGGCATGGCTCGAATCGCCGTCGCTGATGCTTCTCGGCGAAACGGCCGATCATTGGGCGACCTTGCGCGCGCTGTTGTCGAAAAGTCGCCTCGCTGGCCCGGCTGTGCACGACGCGCGCGTGGCGGCGATCTGTCTGCAACATGGTGTGCGAACGCTATGGACGGCGGATCGCGACTTCAGCCGGTTCCCCCGTTTGCCGACGTTCAACCCGCTGGTCGGCTGAAACGGTGTGTTACTTTTTCTCCGCTTTGGCCGCGGCGGCGAGCATGGCGTGGACCATCTCGATCTTGGGCACGAGCGGCGCGGGGTAGGCCTTCCGGCTATGGCTGAGCTTGAGGGCGAGCCATGCTTCGACCAGTTTGTAGGTGAGCGGCCCCGGATTGATCACCGGGATCGGCAACGCGCCCGCGAGGTACTCGGCCGCCTGGTGCATGGTGGTCGAACCGAGGCAGATCACCTCGGCGCCCTTGGCCATGGCGCGCTCGGCCGCGGCCTTCATCTTCGGAAACACCTTGTCTTCTTTTCCGGACAAGAGGTTGGCGAAGTCGGGTGGCGTGTCGAAGTGTTCGACGGCGGCGCACTGGTTCGACAGGCCGTATTCGTGCACGGCCTTCTTGATCCTGAGCACCGAGGGTTCCCACTGTGCCAACACGGCGAACTTGTTGCCGAGCAATAGCGCGAACATCATGGAGGCGCGTCCGGGCGAGACGATCGGGATCTTGAGCATCGAACGGAGCGGCGCCATGCCGGAATCGCTCATGGTATCGATCACCACCGCGTCGTAGCCGTCTTTCTCCGCTTCGAGACCGGCTTCGAAGATCGCGAGGTCCATGAGCATCCAGTCGTGCGCGCTCATGAAACTGGTCGGTCCCGCCGTCACCGGCTTGAAATCGAATTCGATGTCGGGGCCGAGCTTGACCGCCCTGGTCTGGAGCTTGCGGTTGGCGACCCCCGCGGCATCGAGGGCGAAGGGGACGATCACCAGCGCTTTTTTCTTGGCCAAGGTGCGCTCCTAGCTCAGCTTCTCGACGGGTCGGCCGCGTTCGGCCGCGGCGGCGCCATCCATCATCGCCCGGACCATGGCCGATTTCTCGACCATCGGTTTGGGGTAGCCGGCGCGGCTGTGGCTGAGGCGGAGCGCGATCGCGGTCTCCGCCATCTTGTAGGAGAGCGGCCCCGGGTTGATGACGGGCACCGGTAGGCGCTCGGCGAGATAGCCGTGCGCCTGGTGCATGGTGGTCGAACCCAACAGCAGCACGTCGGCTCCGTCTTCTTCGATAGCGCGCTTGCCGGCTTCGAGCAGTTTGGGGAACACGTCTTCCTCCTTGCCGCCCAGGAGATTGCGGTTGTCGGGCACGATGTCGATCGAGCGCACCGAGGCGAGTCGCTCCATGAGCCCGAGTTCGGTGAGGGTCTTCTTGTAGAGGCCCGACCAGTGTTTCCACATGGCGAGGATCGAGAACCGGTCACCCAGCATGAGCGCGTTCAAGAACATGGCGCGGCCCGGCCCGACGACCGGAATGTCGAGCATCGAGCGCAGCGCGTTGACGCCCGAATCGCTCACCGTGTCGATGATGACCGCATCGAAACCGTCGGCCTGGGCCGAGAGCCCGGCTTCGAACAGCGACAGGTCGGCCAGCACATAGTCCTGCTGCGACACGTAGGTGCGTGGCGCCGCCTTCACCGGCCGGTAGTGCAGCGTCGTGCCGGGTTCGAGCGGCACGGCCTTGCTCTGGGCCTGGCGCAGCGCGAGCTGGTCGGCCGCCATCGGAAACGGGACGAGGACGAGGATCTTGGGCATCTAGCGTGTTCCTTCTTGGCGGGCCGCCGCCGTCATCATCGCACGGACCATGGCCTGCTGATCCAGCAGCGGCTTGGGGTGCGCCCGGCGGCTCGGACGCAGCGACAACGCGAACATGATGTCTGCCACCAGGTAGGAGAGAGGCGCGGGGTTGATGACCGGGACGGGCAGTCTCTCCGCCAGGTAGGCGTGCGCTTGGTAGAGCGTCGTCGAACCCAGGCAGATCACGTCGGCGCCGTCCTCTTCGATCGCCAGCCGGCCGGCCTCGAGCAGTTTGGGGAAGATCTCGGCCTCCTTGCCGGCGAGCAGGTGGCGGGTGTCGGGCGCTTCCTCGATCGAACGCACCGAGGCGAGGCGGGACAGGAGGCCCATTGCGCCGAGGGTTCGCGTATAGAGCACCGCCCAATGGGACCACATGGCGAGCACGGAGACGCGTTCGCCCAGCATGAGCGCGGTCAGGAACGCGGCGCGGCCAGGTCCCACGACCGGGATATCGAGGACCGAACGCAGGGCATCGACCGCAGTGTCGCTCATCGAGTCGACCAGCACCGCGTCGAACCCTTCTTCCTGGGCGGTGAATCCGGCTTCGAACAGCGCGATCTCCGCCAGGGCGAAATCGGCCGGGCACAGGTTCGTGGCGGGGGCCGCTTGCACGCCGCGGTAGTGGAGTTCGATCCCCCAATGGTCAGGAACGAGGTGTCGCTGCCGGGCGCGCCGTTCGATGACCGAGGGTTCCTGTGGCAGCAGCACGAGAACGAGAAAGCGCCGCATGGTCAGGCTACGATCAGGCGCGGGGACTTTTCGGGCAGGAACTCGTGGTGGCAATGGGGGCAATGCAGCGCGATGGTGCCGCGCGCAATCAGGTCTTCGGTGGTGTGGAACCACTCCTTGCACGATGGGCAGGACACCCAGGTCGTGTTGCCGCGTTTTTCGCCGGGGGCGGTGTGAGGGCGGAGCGGTGTGCGATTGCCGGTGGTCATAGGTTGGGCCATCCCGCGCCGTCGGACTGGGCAAGAAGTTCGCGTGCCGTCGCAAGCGCCGCGTCCGAGACGCGGTTGCGTGGCGGGACGGGACGAGGGGCGCCCGGCACCTCGGCGGGGGCGAGGGTTGCGTCGATGCCGATCTTCTGCACCGTGCGCGCACCGCGCGGCAACGAGGGGTCCATCAGCGAACCCGAAAGGCCGCTCACGACGATCGCATCGCGGTCCCATTGCACGCGGGTCGCCAGGGCCCACATCATCTCGGCATCGGAGAAGACGTCGATGTCGTCGTCGACCGCGAACACGGCCTTCAAGCGGCGATAGCCGAGCGCGGTGGTCAGCGCATCACGGGCCTCGCCGATCGCCGGGTTCTTGAACTGCATGTAGCCGTGGAAACGGCGGCCCGAGACTGGCACATGGATGCGCTGCAACGAAGGCGCCACCGGTCGCACCATGCCGTAGACCTTGCCCTCCATCACCATGTTGTCGGGGACCAGCATGTCGGCGTGGCCCGAGCCGTAGTCGTGATAGATCGCGTTGCGCCGCCGCGTGATGCAGGTGATCTCGCACATCGGTGCGGCGACCTGCGGTCCCATGTAGCCGGTGTACTCGCCGAAGGGGCCGTCCGGCTCCCAGCGGTTGGCCGGCGCGTAACCCTCGATGACGATCTCGGCGTCGGCCGGGACCAGCAGTTCGCCGAAGGTGACCGAGGGGACCAGGCGGATCGGTTCTCCGAGCAGGCCGCCGGCCGCGGCCCAGTGGCTTTCGGGATACTTCAGCTTGGCCTGCGAGCCCATGAGCACGGTCGGGTGGTGGCCGATCCAGAACACGACCGGACACGGCTCGCCCCGGGCCCAGAATTTCCGCACGTTCCGCGTGTTGTGCGAGGCGGGGTAGGGGTAGTAGGACATCCGCCGCGGGCCCTTGACCCAGCAGCGTTGGATCGCCGTGTTGTCGATCCCCGTGTCGGGGTCGTAGGTGGTGGCGTGCGCCGCCGTCAGATAGGGCCCCGGGTCCATCACGTGTTGGGTAAGAACGGGAAGCGCGAAGAGGCTGGCTCGGTCACCCTGTTCGACGATCTCCTGCACGGGCGCGTCGTGACGCGTGACGACCACGGGAGGGATTGCTTTGGCCGTGCGCGTCGCGTAGGCCGCGGCAAAGTCCCGGTGATCGGCAACCCCCAGCGCTCGCGCGGTCAGTTCGCGGCTCGCGGTCAAGTTGCAGACGATCGGCATGCTGGCCGCGCCGCCATCCGGCAGTTTCGCCTGCTCGACGTAGATCACCGGGTAGGCACCGCGGGCATCGAGTTCCTGCTGCAGTGCCGTGATTTCCTGGACGACGGACAAAGGCCGCTCCGGCCGCAGCGTCTGGCCCTTGGCTTCGGTTAGGAACTGGCGGAGGTCGGGCATCGCGGTCCGGACAAGTGTGTGTTGCGAAACGTCGTGTGCTGCGCATTGTCGCACATGCGGCCGCCCGGGCAACCGCCGGCTCCGTTGCCTCGCGGCGGGTCAGCCGATAGATTCGCCCCCTCTACCGGCGCCTGCCGCCCAAGCCAACAACCAAGAGGAAATTTCCGTGGTCGGGATCATCGATATCGTCTGTAATCTCTACACGCCGCTCGAAGTCAAGTTGGGCCAGACCGGCATCGACGATCATTTCAAGAAGCAGGTGCGCATGGAGCCGCGCATGCGCCGCGGCACCACCATTCCGGAGTACCTGAAGATGATGGACGAAGCTGGGATCGAGCACTCACTGTTGATCGCCGCCCGCTGCGGCGACATGCGCGTCCAAGGGTCGTTCCACATCCCCTACGAGCGGGTTGCTCAGATCTGCAAGAAATACCCGGATCGGTTCTCCGGCTTGGCCGGCGTCGACCCGACGCTCGGCATGCAGCAGCTCCGGGAACTCGAATTTGCGGTCAAGGAACTCGGCTTCGTCGGCGCGCACTACTACCCGCACTGGTTCGACCTGCCGCCCGATCACCCGTACGTGTTTCCGATCTATGCCAAGTGCATCGAGCTCAACGTTTCGATCATGATGCAGGTCGGGCACAATTTGATCTATTCGCGCTCACGCCGACTGCCGTCCGTGGCCAAGCCGATCACACTCGATCGCGTCGCCATTCTCTATCCCGAGCTGCGCCTCCTCGGCATCCACCTGGGCGTTCCCTGGACCGACGAGATGATCTCGATGGCCTGGAAACACGAGCACATCTACATCGGCGGCGATGCTTATGCCCCCAAGCACTGGCCCAAGCAGATGGTGCACTACGCCAACACCTACGGCTCGCACAAGTTCCTGTTCGGCACCGACTGGCCGGTGATCGATCCGATCCGCGCGGTCAAGGAAGTCGAGGACCTCAACTTCCGGCCGGACTCCTATCGCAAGATCATGCGCGACAACGCGCTCGGCATCTTCGCGATCCCGGGCAGCTCGATGTATAACAAGCGTCTGACCAAGCGCCGCAAGCGCTAAACGCGTGACCAGGGGAGGGGAACCATGGTGATGGCATTGGGGCGCGACCGTACCGCGCTCCTGGTGGTCGACATGCAGAACGGGTTCCTCTCGCCCAAGGGCTCGATCGCGCGCCTGGGGCGGGACTGGGCCCGCCTCGCGGCCGCGACTCCGGGGGTCGCGCGCCTTCTCGCCGGCGCTCGGGCGGCGCAGTTGCCGATCTTTCATACCCGCTACGTGTACGAGACCGACTATCGCGATGGCGGCATCCGCGTGCGCGAGCAGAGCCCGATGCTGCGTGATGTCGGCCTGTGTGCCGCCGGTACCTGGGACGCCGAGATCGCCCCCGAGGTCGCACCGCTCGCCGGCGAAGTCGTGATCGACAAGAACCGCCCGAGTTCGTTCTACGCCACCCGACTGGAGTCCTACCTGCGGGCCCAGCGCATCCTCAATCTCGTGGTCTGCGGCGTGACCACGAATATCTGTGTCGAGACCACCGTGCGCGATGCGTCGCAGCGCGACTACCGTACGTTCGTCGTCCGCGACGCGGTCGGCGAGGTCGAGGCGTTCCGTCACGACGTGGCGCTCAAGGCCATGGAATACCTGTTCGCCCGAGTTATGACGGTCGATGAGGTCCTCGCGGCCTGGGGCGTTCCGGCAAAATCAGCCGCCTAGGGAGGATCCTATGGCCTCACTCGCCCCGCTCGTGCGCAAAGATGCGGCGCTTCTCGTCGTCGACATGCAAAACAGCTTCCTCGAGCCGCAGGGCGCGATGGCGAAGCTCGGTTTTCCCTATCAGCGCCTGCGCGAGGCGATCCCCGGCTCGCTGCGGTTGATCGCAGGGGCTCGCAAGGCCGGGGTGCCCGTGATTTTCACCCAATACGTCTACCAATCCGACTTCAAGGATGGCGGCGTCATCGTCAACGAGATCATGCCGGGCCTGAAGGACGTGAGGCTCTGCGCCAAGGGCACTTGGGACGCGGACCTGGCCGAGGGTTTCAAGCCCTACGCCGACGAGACCGTGATCGAAAAGAATCGCCCGAGCGCGTTCTACTCGACCCAGCTCGACGCCATCCTGCGAGCGATGCAGGTCGAGAACCTCGTTGTCTGCGGGGTGACCGCCAACATGTGCGTCGAAACGACGGTACGCGACGCGAGTCAACGGGACTTTCGCACCTATGTCGTCTCGGATGCCATCGCCGAGGTCGAGGATGACCGCTACCAGATTTCGCTCAAGACCATGGGCAATTTCTTCGCGCAGTTGATGACGGTGAGCGAAGTGCTCGATTCCTGGAAGGTGGAACTCAGCAATGTCGTTTGAACGGCCGACGCTGCCGCTCCCCGGCCGTCCACCCAGCTACCGTTCGATGCTGATTGCGGACGGGGTCCGCACGGCCAAGGCACGCACGCCCAACAAAGTTGCGTTGGCGCAGGAAAATCGCAAGTTCACCTACGCCCAGATCGTCGATCGCTTCGACCGGGTTTCGACGGGGGCGCTGCACGATCTGCGCCTGAAGAAAGGCGACCACGCTGCGCTGTGGGCGCCCAACATCATGGAGTTCCTGGAGATCGTGGCGGGACTGTCCTCGATCGGCGCCGCTCCGGCCATGGTGCCGCCAGGGGTGACGGCGCGCGAGGCCGAGTACATCTGCAACGACTCCCAAGCCAAGGTCCTGTTCGTTCACGAAAGCCAGGAAGAGAAGGCGCGGTCGATCAAGTTCGCGACCGTCGAACGCATCATCGTCATCGGCAAGGACTACGAAGACTGGCTGATGCGGGCCAAGCCGATCATGCCGACGACGCCGCTCGAGGAGTGGGACGTCTTCTGCATTCCCTACACCTCGGGCACGACGGGCAATCCGAAGGGCTGCCTCCTGTCGCACCGCTCGCGCGTCCTGGCGTTCTACACCATGGGATCGGAATTCGGCTGCTATTCGCCCGATGACCGCGCGCTCGCCACCGCGCCGCTCTACCACGGCGCCGGCTACGTGTTCGCCATGGCCCCGATCTTCTTCGGTGGCTTCTGCGAAATTCTCCCGCGCTTCGATCCCGAGTTGCTGCTGCGCAAGATCGATGAGATGAAGCTCACGAATTGCTTCTTCGTGCCGACCTATTTCCACCGCATCTTCGCTCTCGGCCCCAAGGCGCTGTCCAGGTACTCGACCAAGAGCCTCAAGACGATGATCTCGAACGCGGCGCCCCTGCTGCAGGCGACCAAGGAGCAGATCGTCGGGCACTTCGGCGGGGGGTTGCTGCACGAGACCTACGGGTCCACCGAGGGCGGCCTGTGCACGAACCTGCGGCCCCAGGATCAGCTCCGCAAGGAACAGTGCGTCGGGCTCCCGTACCCGGGGGTCGAAATCAAGATTCTGCGCGAGGATGGCCAAGCGGCCGGCCCGAACGAGGTGGGCGAGTTGTTCACGCGTTCGCCCCTCGGTTTCAATGCTTATTGGCGGAACGAGAAGGCCACTGCCGAGGCCTATACCGCCGAGGGCTGGCTTACGGTCGGCGACATGGGCAAACTCGACGAGGAGGGTTACCTCTATATCGTCGATCGCAAGAAGGACATGGTGATCACCGGCGGGGTCAACGTCTTCCCGCGCGAGATCGAAGAAATTCTGCAGCACCACCCGGCCGTTGCCGAAGTGGCCGTCATCGGCGTTCCCGATCCGGAGTGGGGCGAAGCGGTGAAGGCGGTCGTCGTGCGGCGGCCTGGAGAGACCATCGCCGCCGACGGCCTGGAAAACTACTGCAAAGAGCAACTCGCCAAGTTCAAAGTGCCGAAGGAATTCATTTTTATCGACGCGTTGCCGCGCAACGCGGCAGGCAAGATCCTCAAGCGCGAACTTCGTGATCGCGCCAAAGTGGGCAAACTCTGAGATGGATGCCGCGGACGACACGGTTCGCGAGGGGGGATGCCGCTGCGGCGCGCATCGTTTTCGAACGACGGGCAAGCCCAAATGGGTGGCCCATTGTCATTGCAATGACTGCCGGCGTTCGACCGGCGCGGCGTTCTCGACCTGGACTGGCTTTCGATCGGAGCGATTTTCGTGGCTCGGTGCAGCGCCGACCGTCCACGAATCGTCGCCGCGCACATTCCGCACGTTTTGCGCCCGGTGCGGTACGTCCCTGACTTTCGTCAGCGACCGCTGGAAGGACGAGGTGCATATCCTGGTCGGGACGTTCGATGATCCCGCGACGCTGGTGCCGCGGGCGCACGTTTACGTGCGGGACAAACTGCCGTGGGTTCACCTGGGCGACGGGCTCAAGTTTGCGACCACCGCGGCCGAGGGTCCGCCGCTACCATAAATCGAAGCGAGGGACGATATGGCTGGACCGTTCGAACACACAATGATGCCGCACGCCGATCACGACGAGTTGGCGCGCTGCGAGTTCGTGCGAGATCTCAAGGGGCACCTCACCCGCGATCTTCGTCCTGGCAACCAACTCGCCTACGAACGATTGGCGGCGCCAAGATTTCGGCGGGCCAACAAACGTCCGCCGCGCGACCGGCATGAGGTTCGCAAGCTCATGTTGGCCGAACCCGTCTACCAGACCTGGGCGGCCCTGCAGCGCACCAGCCAAGAGATGTTGTGGGATGCCGCTGTCGACCCGGTCGAACGCGATCTGCCGGTCCTGATCGATCGGGCCCGCGTCGGCCGTGGGCGGAAGAAGGGAACCTTGACGCTCGATTCCCGGGTGGTGCCGCCGCGCTACATTGCTGCGGCCGACGTGCATTGCATGCCCGGAGGCTACGCCACGGAGCGGACCGAGGACGACGTCGCCGCCGGCGCGATCTTCGATTTCGGGGTTCACTGGTACACCGGGGGCAAGCTCGGCCCCTACAACGACAGCATGGGCCAGCAACTGAGCGTCGTGGTCCGGCAGTTCTATCCCAAGCTCAAGCCGCGGCGGATCCTCGACATCGGATGCACGGTCGGCACCTCGACGCTACCCTATTGTCGGGCGTTTCCGGATGCCGAGGTCCATGCCATCGACGTCTCCGCACCGCTGTTGCGTTACGCCCATGCCCGGGCCGAAGCCCTCGGCGCCGCGATTCATTTTCGCCAGGCCAACGCCGAGGCGACCGATTACCCGGACGGTCACTTCGATTTGATCGTGTCCCATATTTTCCTGCATGAGGTTTCGCGCAAGGCGGTCACACGCATCATGAAGGAGTGTCATCGACTGCTGGCCCCTGGTGGGGTCTGCGTGCACCAGGACATCACGTTGTTTGCCGGGATGACGCCGTACGAGGCTTTCGACGCCGACTGGGACACGTATGCCAACAACGAACCGTGCTGGGCGCAGATGCGTTCGCTCGATCCGAAGGCTGTCATGACCGGGGCCGGATTTTCGGCCAAGGGAATCCGCGTCACCGCGGCCAGCAGGGCGAAGGGGGGCTACATCGCCGCATCGAGCGGAGGAGGCTGGGTGACGATCGCGGCTCAGAAGTAGATGGCGGCGCCGGGTGGCGACGTGATCCGGCGTCGCTACGTCCACGTCGGCGATCGCGCGGTCCACTATCGCCGCACGGGCAGCGGCCCACCGGTCGTGCTGGTGCATCAGTCGCCGCAGTCCTCGGCGGGCCTCGTGCCCCTGATGAGGCTGTTGGCACCCCATGCAACCGTTTTCGCCTTCGATACGCCGGGCTGCGGCGATTCCGATCCCTTGCTACAACGCCGTCCCCGGATTGGCGAATTTGCCGCCGCGCTGGTCGAGACGCTGGATGCTCTGGGGATCGGCCGTTTCGCGTTGTTCGGGACCAAGACCGGGGCTTGCATCGCCCTCGAACTGGCTTGCCGTTTTCCCGAGCGCGTCCTCGGCGTGGTGCTCGACAGCCTGCCTCTATTCACGCCGCGGGAAGTGGCCGATATCACCCACGTGGCCAAATCGGATGACGGTGACGACGCCTATTACCTCATGCCGTTTCGTGCGACCTGGGATGGCGCGCACCTCACCACAACGTGGTCGCACGTTCGCGACCATATTTTCTGGTTCCCTTGGTATCGCCGTCGCGGCGCCAACCGTCGTGACATCGACATGCCCTCGCCGAGCACGATGCACGAGGGGGTGCTCGACAACTTCCGGGCCGGCGACAACCTGAGGACGGTGGTCGAGGCGGCGTTTCGTTATCCCGCCAAGGCGGCCGTCGAGACATTGCGCGTTCCGGCACTGTTCATGGCGCGCGCGGACAGCATGCTCTTTCACTGCCTCGACATGCTGCCGCGCCTCGCGGCCGGCCAACGGATCAAGAAGCTCGGCCGCGATATGGACGTCTATCGTCGGACCTTGGTGAAGGCCCTGCGCGGCTATGCCTCGGGCGATTCGCCACCGGACCACGAACCCCGAGATATTCCGCGTCGTGTGACCCGGACGTTCGTCGACCGTCGGCCCCGGGGCCAGGTGTTGGTCAGGCGCCTCATGGTTCGGTCCGGGCGTCCCATTCTGCTGCTCCACGATGTCCCTGGATCCTCCCAAGCCCTTGCGCCGTTGATCAATGGCTTGGGTCAACGGCGGCCGGTGGTTGCCCCGGATTTCCCGGGCTGCGGGGACTCCGATCCGTTGCGGGCCGGGCGCCGATCGCTCGATGTCTACGTTGGCGCGGTCCGCGACGTGCTCGACCACGGCGGCTGGCCGATCGTCGATGTCTATGGTGTCGGCGTGGGCGCGGCGATCGCGTTGCGGCTGACTGCGCGCCATGGCGAACGGGTCGCGGGCCTCGTGCTCGAGGACCTGCCACGGTGGACGAAGGAGGAACGGCGCGAGTTCACCCACGCCTACACGCCGCCGATCGAACCGACGTGGGATGGCGGCCATCTTTATCGCACGTGGCTGATGCTGCGAGACCAACATGCCTATTGGCCGTGGTATCGCCGAACGCGGATGGCCATCCGGCGCGTCGACCTGACCCTGCGACCGGAGGAACTCCAAGCTCGGTTGCTCGAGGTGTTGAAGGCCTATCGCAGCTATGGCGAAGCATTCCAAGCCGCGGTCCGCTACCGGCCCGAACCCGATCTCCGAGGTCTGACGCGGGCGTTCGTCGTCCTCGGTGAGCCGACCTCGCCCATGACCGACCGTTGGCGTGGGATCGTCAAGATCAACCCGCGAGCCCGGATCGTATCCTCGGCCCCCACACCCGCCCGGCTGCTTCGACTGTTGCGAGGCTGAGTTTCGCGGGCAGACCGCCCGATCGCAAGTCGTCGCCAGGCCGCGAAAGCGGCCGTCGCCGCCAACTTGTGAGGCGCGGGGACGCGTGCAATCATTCCGCTCTCACCTGCGATAGGGGTTCTTCATGACCGACGCGGCGACACGCCACGCACCATCGATCGTCGAACGGCTTCGCCAGATCGTCGGCAACGACCATGTCCTCGATGGTCCCGAGGACCGGCGGTTCTTCTCGAGCGACGTCTATCGCCCGGCCGATCACCTGGTCGAATGTGTGCTGCAACCCGGGTCAAGGGACGAGCTGTCGGAGTCGGTGCGGACGGCGACGGCGGCAGGGTACGTGGTCATTCCGCGAGGCGGCGGGCTGTCCTACACGGACGGCTATTTGCCGGTACGTCGGAACTCGATCGTCGTCGACATGCGTCGTCTCGATCGTATCATCGAGATCAACACCGAGGACATGTACGTCACCGTCGAGTGCGGGGCGACGTGGGAGTCGCTCTACACCGCGCTGAAAGCCAAGGGCGTGCGCACGCCCTATTTTGGCCCGCTGTCGGGGCTGCGCTCGGTCGTGGGCGGCGCTCTGTCGCAGAACTCGATCTTCTTCGGGTCGGGCTTGCACGGCACGGCGGTCGAAAGCTGTCTCGGTCTCGAGGTGGTGTTGGCCGATGGGCGGGTCATCAAGACCGGATCGGCCGCGACGCCCTACAACCCATCGCCGTTTTTCCGCACCTACGGCCCGGACTTGACCGGCATTTTCCTTGCCGATACCGGGGCCCTAGGGTTCAAGGTGCGGGCGACGCTGCGCCTGATTCCGTATCCGGCCGTGTCGCTGTTCGCGTCGTTCGCCTATGAGACCTACGACCAGATCGCCAACGCGATGAGCGAAATTTCGCGTCAGGGCCTGGCGAGCGAGTGTTTTGGTTTCGACCCGTACTTGCAGGGGCAACGGCTGAAGCGTGAGGGCTTGCTCAAGGATTTTCAGCGCTTGGCCAGCGTCGCCCGATCCGGACGTTCCATGCTCGACGGCGTCAAGGAAGCCGCCAAGGTGGCGTTTCACGGCCGTCGGATGTTCGAAGGCGTCGACTATTCGATGCACATCGTCGTCGATGGCCGCGACGAGGCGACGGCGCAGAGCGCAATGGCGGCCGTGAAGGCCATTGCCGGGCGCGAGGGGCGCGAGATCGAGGCGTCGCTTCCCAAGATCATGCGGGCGACGCCGTTCGTGGCGCCCAACAGCATGCTGGGTCCCGAGGGTCAACGTTGGATCCCGATTCACGCGATGGTGCCGCACTCGCGCGGGCCGGCGTTGCTCAAGGCGGTTCACGACTTCTTCGACCGTCAGCAGGACACCCTCGACCGCCATCGCATCGAATGGGGCTATCTTCTGGCCACCGTCTCGTATCAGACGTTCCTGGTCGAGCCCGTGTTCTTCTGGGAAGACGAGCGCCATCTCTATCACGACCGCCAGCTCGACCCGGCGTACTTGGCGAAGCTCAAGGTGTTTCCCAAGAACGAGGCGGCGACGCGTGCGGTCGACGAAATGCGTCGGGGTCTGGCCAAGCTGTTCATGGAGCTGGGATGTGCCCATTTCCAGATTGGCAAGTCCTACCTCTATCGTGAGGGACGCGATCCCGAGACCTACCGGTTGCTTGAGGCGATCAAGCGCCATGTCGATCCGGCCGGCATGCTGAATCCCGGTTCCCTCGGCCTCTTGCGCTCCTAGTCTGGCGATCGAACGATGACCACCGCGTCGACGTTCCGCGCGGCGGGGCCGCTCGTGGCCGCGCTTGGCTTTTGTTACATCATCGGCCATTTCTACCGAGTTTCGACTGGTGTGATCGCGCCCGACCTGATGCGAGAGCTTGCGTTGTCGGCCGAGGCAATGGGGGCTTTGAACAGCGCCTTTTTCTTCGGGTTCGCGGCCGCGCAGTTGCCGATCGGGGTGTTGCTCGATCGCTGGGGTCCGCGGATCACGGTGCCCCTCACCATGCTGTTGGCGGTTGCCGGGGCGGCGGTGTTCTACGCCGCGTCGAGTGCGATCGGCCTCACGATCGGCCGTGCGTTGATGGGGATCGGAACGGGTGGCGTGCTTATGGGATCCTTGGTCGTCGCGTCACGCTGGTTCCCGGGCGATCGGTTTGCCGCGGTCACGTCGGTGTTCGTCGCCACCGGTACGGTCGGGGCGGTGCTGGCGACGACGCCCCTGGCAACGGCTTCGGCGCTGTTCGGCTGGCGCGGCGCTTTCGCTCTGATGGCTGTCATCACGCTCGCTGGCCTGCTGATGGCCTACATCGTGGTGCGCGATGCGCCGCCGGGGCACGCGTATCATGGGCGACAGCGCGAGACTTGGGGGGATGCGTTTCGCGGTCTCAAGGAGGTCCTGCGCAATCGGCGCCTGCCGTATATCGTAGCGGCCAACGCGGTGGCCTACCCGAGCGCCCTGACGATCGCCGGCCTGTGGGGCGCGCCCTACCTGACCGGTATCCACGGCCTGACGCCGGTGCAAAGCGGCAACGTCCTACTCGTGATGACCGTCGGGATGATCATCGGGCACCTCGCCTATGGACGGCTCGACCGGGTGTTCGACACGCGCAAAGGGTTGATCGTGTTCGGCAGCATCGCCTCGATGGCGACGATGGTGATCTTGGCGGCATTGCCGTCGCCGAGCGTGTGGCAGGTGGTCGTCCTTTTCACACTGCTCGGCGCGTTCACCAGTTACTCCACCATGATCACGACGCACGGTCGTGCGATCTTCCCCGCGCATCTCGTTGGCCGAGGGATGACGACCAACAACATGTCGGTCTTCCTCGGAGCGGCCGCGTTTCAATGGTTGAGCGGAGTCGTGATCGATGCATTCACACCGGTGGGTGGTCCCCCGCCGGTCGATGCGTATCGGGCCATGTTCGCCATGACGGCTCTCATCCTGTTGATATCCGTCCTGATCTATTCGCGGGTCGACGACGTCAAGCCGAGCCAGGAGGCACGCTAGTCGCCGCTTTACCGATCTTTAACCGGGCTCGGGCTATTTGACCCTCGGGATGCTCCGGTGAGCATCGAGGTGGGTCCAGGATGAGCGACGTTTCGGCGCTAAGTCTCGTCAAGGCGGCCATGAAACAGGCGGGGCAACCGCCGGTCGCCAAGTCCAAAGAGGGGCTTTCGCTGGCCATCGCGTCTCTGCAGCAGCAACGCCAGGCGGCCAAGGCCGCTCCGCCGGTCGCCCAACAGATCACCCCGGAAGAAACCCGCCCCCGCCGTGGGGGTATGGGCCGATTCGTTAACATCGTCGTCTGATCGCGCGACTTTATCCACAGGGGTCGGCTCTCTAGGATTACGCCCCTCGTCCCCCGGGGTGGATGTAATGAGGGCTTCCGATCGTTCGCGGGTCGTCGACCGCGAAACGATGCTGCAAAAACTGATCGAGATCGGCATCGCGCTGTCGGCCGAGCGCAACCATCAACGTTTGATGGAACGCATCCTGCTCGAGGCGATGAAGTTCAGTCGTGCCGACGGCGGCACGCTCTACCTTCGCGGCGAGGATGATCGCCTGTCCTTTGCCCTGATGCGCACGGAGTCGCTTGGCGTCGCCCTGGGCGGCACGACCGGTCGCGCGCCGACAGCCGAACCACTGGCACTCTATCATGGTGGCCGAGAGAACCATCGCAACGTCGCCACCCATGCCGCCTTGAGCGGCGATACGGTCAACATCGTCGATGCCTATGTGTCGGAGGAGTTCGACTTCAGTGGTACCCGATCCTTCGATGCCCAGAACGGCTACCGTTCGATCTCGTTTCTCACGATTCCCCTCAAGAACTCCCAGGCCCACGTGATCGGGGTGTTGCAGCTCATCAACGCACTCGACGCTCGGGGGCGCCCAGGTCCATTCGATCCCGGCACGATCCCCTTGATCGAGGCGCTTGCGTCGCAGGCGGCCATCGCCCTCGACAACCGCCTGCTGCTGGACGCCCAACGCCAGCTCATGGAAGCGTTTATCCGCGTCATCGCCAAGGCGATCGACGCCGAGTCGCCCTACACCGGCGCACATTGTCAGCGTGTGCCGCTCATCACCGAGATGATTGTCGAGGCGGCGATCGCCGACCGTGAGGGCCCCTTCGCAACGTTCACGATGACCGAGGAGGAGCGCTACGAACTCCACATCGCGGCGTGGTTGCACGACTGTGGCAAGGTCACGACGCCGGAATACGTCGTCGACAAAGCGACTAAGCTCGAGACGATCTACGATCGAATCGAGACCGTCCGCACGCGCTTCGAGGTGCTCAAACGGGACGTCGAGATTGCGCGGCTGCGGGGGGAAATCGACCAGGCGGAACAGGACCGCCGGCTGGCGGCGCTGGACGAGGAACGCCGTTTTCTCGAACGGATGAATCTGGGCCAGGAGCGCGTCCCGGATGCTGAAATCGCCAAGCTTCGGCCGATCGCCGAACGCCGCTGGCGCGACTGGGCGGGACAGGAACGTTCGTTCCTGAGTGCGGACGAGCTCGACAACCTGTCGATCGCGCGGGGCACGCTGCTGACTCATGAGCGCGACGTGATACGCGATCACATCGTCGCCACCATCGATATGCTCGGCCAGCTCCCGTTCCCCAAGGACCTCAAACGGGTGCCGGAATACGCCGGTGGCCATCACGAGCGCATGGACGGTAAGGGATATCCGCGAGGTCTCGTGGCGTCGGAAATGTCGGTTCCCGCTCGGATGATGGCGATCGCCGACGTCTTCGAGGCGCTGACAGCTCCAGACCGCCCCTACAAGAAGGCCAAGAGGCTGTCCGAAGCTCTGGCAATCATGAAGCAAATGAGCGAGACCGGGCATCTCGACCCAGAGTTGTTCGCATTGTTCGTGAAGGCGGAGATCCCCCAGCGTTATGCCCGCGCGTTCATGGCCGCGACCCTGGTCGATGAGGAGGCGTCGGCGAAGGTTCTGGCGGGGGAAGCCCTGACCACCACGGCTTTGTGACCGGTCGCGCCAATGCGCCGCCTTTTCGCGTGCCGCCACGACTCTATGATGCCCCTATGTTGACGCGAGCACCCAGAGCCTGGCCGAAGTGGGTGGCGCTCGTCGCCTTGGTGTTGGCGATGATCGCGACGGTGAACACCCGAGCGGCGGACGCCCAAGGGGCGGGTTCGTGGGTCGACTATGGCCAAGGTCGCGTCCGCCTCGTTTCTGCGACGGCGGCCGCGGCGGGCGACCGTCTTCTTCTTGGTCTGCACTACGTGATCGCCCCGGGCTGGGAGATCTACTGGCGTTCACCGGGCGAAGCCGGCTACCCCACGACCGTCGACTGGACCGGGTCGGACAACTTGCGCGCGGGAGATCTGCAATGGCCGCTCCCCCGGCGCTTCAGATTGCTCGGGGTCGAGACGTACGGTTACAAAGACGAGGTCGTGCTGCCGATCCACGCCCTGGTCGAGCGCCAGGACCAGGGCGTAAAGGTCAGGGGTGAGGCACGTTTTCTCACCTGCAACGAGGTCTGCGTCCCGCACACGGTCAATCTCGCCCTCGACCTTCCGGCGGGCCACGCCACTTTGTCGCCATACGCGACGTTGCTCAATCGCTTTCAGTCACGGGTACCGCAGAGCGACACCCATCTTGGCCTGACACTCGAGCGGGCGGAGATCGTGGTCACGCCCAAGGGCGAGTGGCTGCGCGTGGCGATGCGCTCGGACGAACCGTTGCGGGCCCCCGACGTGTTGGTCGAAGGCCCCAGGGAGTTTGTCTTCTCCACGCCGGCCACCCGATTGACCGGTGACGGGCGCGGGGCGGTCGTCGATGTTCCCGTCGCGGCGTCCGTTCTGGCGTCGACGAACGTCAGCCTGGTCGGAAAGCCGCTGACGCTGACCCTGGTCGATGGTGATCGTGCGCGCGAAGTAGCGACGGTCCCCGTTCCCGGGGCCATCGACGCTGCGGTCGACGGATCGCTCCTGGCGATGGTTCTGATCGCACTGCTCGGCGGATTGATCCTCAACGTCATGCCGTGCGTACTGCCGGTACTCGCAGTGAAAGTCCTGGCGGTCGTCGACCATGCCGGGAACTCGCGGCGGGCCACTCGAATCGGGTTCTTGGCTTCAGCGGGCGGTATCGTCGCGACCTTCCTGCTACTCGCCGCCGTCCTCGCCGGCGTTCGTGCCGCCGGGGTCGCGATCGGCTGGGGATTTCAATTCCAGCAGCCGTTGTTCATCGCCGCGATGGCGCTTGTTATTACGTTCTTTGCCGCGACGCTGCTCGGCTGGTTCGAAATTCGTCTGCCCGCCGCGCTCGCTGGGGCGGTCGGTCGGCCGACCACCGATCATCGTTTGGGCACATCGTTCCTGACCGGCATGTTTGCCACGATCCTGGCCACGCCGTGTTCGGCTCCCTTCGTGGGGACGGCGGTCGGTTTTGCCTTGTCGCGCGGGCCTTGGGAGATCGTCGCCATGTTTGCCGCCATGGGCCTCGGCATGGCGGCGCCCTACATCGCGGTCGCGCTGGTTCCGCGGATCGTCGAGTGGTTTCCCCGACCGGGCCGGTGGATGCTGGTGGTCCGCCAGGTGATGGCCGTTGCCCTCGTCGCAACCGTTGTTTGGTTGGTGTCGGTGCTCGCCGTCCAGGTCAGTACGCTCGCGGCCGTCGTTCTCGCTGTCCTGCTGTCGGCAACACTCCTCCTGTTGGCTTGGCGGCACCGGGCTGCGGCACCGCGGCGGCGGTGGTTGACTCTGGCCGCGATGTCGCTTGCGGTGGTGACGATCGTCGCGCCGGCTATTCACAAGGCGGAGACGGCGTTGACGATCCCGGACGCCCGCTGGGTCGCGTTCGATCCGGGTTCCATCGCCGGGCATGTTGCCGAGGGGCGGATCGTCTTCGTCGATGTCACGGCCGATTGGTGTGTGACCTGCAAGGTAAACAAGGAACTCGTGCTTAACCGAGGCGCCGTGGCCGAGATCCTGGCTGACGCTCGGGTGGTGGCCATGCGAGCCGACTGGACGCGTCCCGACGAGCGGATCGCGCGTTATCTCGAAGGTTTTCGGCGCTTCGGAATTCCGTTCAACGCGGTGTATGGTCGTCAGGCGCCAGGTGGGATCGCCCTGCCGGAACTGCTTCGCGAGGACGTCGTCGTCGCGGCGATCCGGCAGGCCGGCGGCGCCGCGCTGGCGGCTCGCCAATAGGGTCTGCGGTGCGACAGGCGTTTCTCGGACTGGCCGGTTTGATCGCGATCATCGCGGCGTTCGTGTTGGTGCGTCCCGACGTGCTGGAACGCCTCGGCGAACAACCGGTCCTCGAAGGTCAGGTTCAACACTTCGCCGCCACCCGGACACTGCGGGCCACCCCCGACCTCGCCTGGAGAGACATCGACGGCAACGACGTTCGGATTGTCGATTTCGCCGGCAAAGTTCTGTTGGTCAATTTCTGGGCCACGTGGTGCGCGCCCTGCGTGCGCGAATTGCCGTCGATGAACCGGCTGCAGGCAAAGCTTGCCGCTGAGGGCCTTCAAGTCGTCGCCATCAACGTCGACACGGGTGGTCGCTACGCGGCCGAACCCTACGTCCAGCGTTTGGCGCTCGATCGCCTGTCGCTGTACCTCGATCCACGGAGTGCGGTGTCCCGTGCGATGGGGGTCAGCGTCATGCCGACCAGTTTTCTGATCGATCGTCGCGGTCGTGAGATCGGTCGCCTGGAGGGCGGAGCCGAGTGGGACAGCGACGAGGCGGTGGCGCTGATCCGCTACTATCTCCGGCGCGCCGCATGAGCGAGGTACTGGACGTCACGGGGCTGAAGTGTCCGCTTCCCGTGCTCCGGGCCAAGAAGGCCCTGAAGACGATCGAGCCCGGCATGACGTTGATGGTACTCGCCACGGATCCCAGCGCCGTCAAGGATTTTCAGGCCTTCTGTGAAACGACCGGCGACACGCTGGTCTCGCAAACGCATGCCGAAGGCGTGTTCACGTTCGTGATTCGGCGGCGATAGCCACGGACCGCGGCACTTGGCCGGCGCGGGCTAACTCTTGCGGAAGATGGCTGCGGCGGCCCACCCGGCGAACACGGAAATCAGCACGGCGGCCAGTCCGTAAATCGCCGGTTGTTCGTGGGCGAGTGAGAACACCGTTTGTTCGAACCCCGACTTCACGATCGAAAGCGGCGTCGACTGTTGGGCGACGACTTGCTGGTTGCGCAGCAGATACGTGTTGACGGTGTAGTTGCCGTCGGGCGCGTGGGCCGGGATCGTGAGCTTGGTCCGGAACAATCGTTCACCAACGAATTGGACGCTCTCCTCGGCCTCGTAGTAGAGCTCCGCCGCGCGCTTGTTGCGCACGACCGCTTGGCGAAACGCGGTCAATTCGGCTCCGGCGATTCGGCGCGTCGAGGCAGCGAGCGAAAAATCGAGGTAGTCCGCTCCCATCCGATGTTGCGCGCGCGCCGCCAAGGTGGTGATCGACGTGAGTTGGCGGCTGCTCGCGACCACGTAGTAACCGGGGACCCGTTCGAACCCGACCGCGCGCCGGTTGATCCAGATGAGTCCACCGACATTTTCCTTGCGCCGAACGACGACGTCCTCGCGGGGGCCCTGGACGACCACCACGATGTCGCCCGGCCCATCGGTCATGCCAAACAGCAGCAGTTCAGTGCCGGTGAAACTCGAATTGACGGTGACGACGTGCTCCGAGAGGTCGGTGACCAATGCCTGGCCATGTCCCAGCCCCGGCACCAGGGCCAGCAGCGAAAGGACGAATAGGGCGGCCAGGCGCGACATGGTTAGTGGACGACCGGAGCGATCGAGAACACATCGGTCGGCTGCAGGATGAGATCGAGCGCAACCTTGACGCCGACCGCCAGGACGATCACCGCGAGAAGTGCGCGCAACTGTTCGCCGCGCAGACGGGCCCCGACGCGAACACCGAGCTGGGCGCCGATCACGCCGCCCGCCACCAGCAGAAGCGCGAGTACGATATCGACCGTCTGTGTGTTGATCGAATGCATGACGGTGACGTTGGCCGTGACGAAGATGATCTGGAACAGCGAGGTGCCGACCACGACGGCCGTCGGCATCCCGAGCAGGTAGATCATCGCCGGAACCATGATGAAGCCGCCACCCACACCCATGATCGCGGCGAGAATGCCGATGAAGAACCCGATCGCGATCGGGGGCAGGATGCTCGTGTAGAGCTTGGAGCGGTGGAACCGCATCTTGAAGGGCAGGCGATGGGCCCAATAGTGCGTGTGGGCCTTGCGACGCTGCGTCTGCTGCGCTTTGCGGAACAGCGTCCGCAGGCTCTCCTGCAGCATCAGTCCACCGACGATGCCGAGGAGGACCACGAAGGAAACGGCGATGACCAGATCGACCTGCCCGATCTGGCGCAGGTATTTGAACAGGAACGCGCCCACCGTCGATCCGGCAAAGCCCCCGACCGTTAGGACCAAGCCCATCTTGAAATCGACGTTCTTGCGTCGCCAGTGGGCGAGGACCCCGGATACCGACGAGGCGACGATCTGGGCGGCCTCGGAGGCGACGGCGACCGCCGGTGGCACGCCGATGAAGATCAGCAGTGGCGTCATCATGAAGCCGCCTCCGACGCCGAACATCCCCGAGAGAAAACCAACACCCCCACCGAGACCAAGGATCAACAGCACGTTGATCGAGATTTCGGCGATGGGCAGGTAAATCTGCATTGCGCAACCACGGGACCCGACGCCGCAGGGACGGTCGCGACACCCGGTAGGCCTGAAGAGGCAGGCGCGATTATGCTACTTGCGCAGGACCAACGGAAGCGCCACCTGCGTCGCACTTGTTTTCGCCGGGGGCACTCGCCGCCCAGCTACGAGCCGGGCGTCCGCGCGAAACGAGCATGACGAATGCCGCGGTCAATCCCGCCCTATTGGGTCGCGTCCACCGTCCTTGACTGGCTGACGAGGTCGCCCTTTTGCGACAGGCGGTGCCACATGTAGACCGGCTGATCGCCTGCCTCGGTGCCACCGTCGTCCCGCCGGACATCGACGGCGATGCTCGGCATGACACTTGCCCGGGTCCCGGCCCATGGGCGTTCGGTCAATGTGTGGACGTGGCCGCACAGCAGCCGCACGACTTGCGGATGGCGGTGGACGACCTCGGCGAGCGCAGCCGCATCTTCGGGCTGCCGGTAGCCGCCGACATAGTGATCGTCAATATCGAACGGTGGATGGTGGATGAATAGCAACGTCGGTCGATCCGGGCGGTCTTTAAGGGCCGCGTCGAGCCAGTTCTGGCGTATCCGGCAGAAGACGCCCTTGCGCTCGCCTCGAAGCGTCGAGTCGATCGCGACCAAGCGCAGGGCATGTCCCTCTACCGTGTAGTGGAGGAGATCGCCGTTTCTGGGCAGGTACGGTTGGTCACCGAACGCCGCTCGCAAGGCGTCCTTGTCATCGCGGTTGCCTGGCGTGAGGTAGAGCGGTGCGTCCAGCGGCGTCAGCAGCGCGCGCAGATGATCGTACTCCTCCGGCTGGCCGAACTGCACCGTATCGCCGGTGAAGATTACCGCATCGGGGCGCTGGCGGTTGATGTCCGCAACGCAGCGCCGCAGGTTGTCGGCCCGCCGTTGAGCGGCGGGATGATCCGAGTCCGGCGCCAGGATGTGGGTGTCGCTGATCTGGGCAATGAACATTTGATCCGACGACTCGGCCATCCTGGCGCGACAATGGTCCTGCCCCGAGCCTCCGATCAATCGATAATGTGATAGACCGGGGCTTTCTCCATTTCCCACTTCCCGGATTGCAGGTCGTAGCGGGACAGCGTGAAGCAATGCCAGTTGGCATCGTCCAGCTTGGCATGATCGGCGCGATAGTAGTATCCGGGCCAGCGCGTTTCGGTGCGGAACATCGTGTGATGAGTTACGGCCTCCGACGCGAGCACACGATGATGCAGCTCCCACGCGCGCTGAAGTTGATGCAGGTCCTCGGCGCCGAGAAAGGCGAGGTCTTCTTTCAGCATCCCGAGAAGTTCGAGCCCGCGGGTTAGCAAGGGTTCGTTGGTCGTGTAATGAGCGCTGATCCCACCGACGTACTCGTCCATGATTTTCTCGAGCCGTTGCAGGCCATGGATCGGCAGGATGTAGCTTGGTGATACGGTGCCCGCCACGATCTCGTTGCGGCCGACCTCGTAGGTCTCGAGCGGCTGGAAGACGAGTTTGCGAAGGTCTTCGTATTCGGTCTCGCTGACCTGCGGCTGTTCGCGACCAAGGTCGTTGACATAATTGACCGCCGCCTTGCCAGCGATGCGGCCCTCGGTGAAGGAACCGGAGGAGAATTTGTGCGCGGTGCCGCCGATGGTGTCGCCCGCGCCGAACAGACCGGCGACCGTCATCATTCGGTTGTAGCCCCACTGGTATTCCGCAGGGGCGTAGTCGGAGGGTCCGCTCGCCCAGGCGCCTGAACAGGTCGCGTGCGAACCCATTACGTATGGCTCGGACGTGGTCAGTTCGGGATTGACGTGCTTGGGATCGATGTTCTGTGAGGCCCACACCACCGCCTGGCCGATGGTCATGCCGAGGAAATTCTCCCAGCCCACGGTCTCTTTGTGGGGGTCCTGGAAGGCCTCCTTGGTCACCATCCGAATAGGACCGCGACCAGCCTTGACTTCTTCCAAGAGGGCATGGTTGCGCAGGCAGGTCGGCACGGGATGACGATCGACGTAATCGCCGACGATCGCCTTGAGCGACTCATACCACTTGGGTTCGTAGTCCTCGCCGTAGGCGTTCTGGGTGTAGGTCTTGAGGTGGAGGAAGTAAGCGCCGACTGGGCCGTACCCGTCCTTGAAGCGCGTGAGAACGATGCGGTTCTCCATCTGCGTCATCTTGGCGCCGGCCAAGATCGGCAAGGCATAGGCCGAGGCGCTGCTCCACGGCGCATACCAGGTGCGCCCCATGCCCTCACCGACCGCGCGCGGCTTGAAGATATGCGAGGCACCGCCGGCGCAGACGATCACGGCCTTGGCTCGGAACACGTAGAAGTTGCCGTTACGGACGTTGAACCCGACCGCGCCGGCGACCCGATTGGCCTTGGTCTTATCCATCAAAAGATGGGTGACCATGATGCGGTTGTACACTTCGGTGGCAGCCTTACGCGCGGCCTCGGCGACGATGGGCTTGTAGCTCTCGCCGTGGATCATGATCTGCCACTTGCCCTCGCGCTGATAACGCCCGGTCTTAGGGTCGCGCATCATCGGCAAGCCCCACTCCTCGAATTTGTGCACGGTGGAGTCGACGTGCCGGGCGATGTCGTAACCGAGATCCTCGCGCACCAGCCCCATGAGGTCGTTGCGCGCGTACCGGACATGGTCTTCGGGCTGATTTTCGTTCCACTGCATGCCCATATAGCAGTTGATGGCATACAGGCCCTGGGCGACCGCTCCGCTGCGCTCGATGTTTGCCTTCTCGACGCACACGATCTTTAGGTCGCGTCCCCAATATCGGGATTCGTACGTGGCGCCGCACCCGGACATGCCGCCCCCGATGACGAGGATGTCTGAATCGACGAAGACCGTCTTCCGGCGGTTGAAAAGGCCCATCAGATCAACCCCTGTTTGAGTTTTCCCGGAGTCAGCGCCGGCAACCGCTCGATCTTGAGCGCCTCGGGTTCGTGCGCGAGTTCCTGCGCCTTGAAGGCTTCACTGTTCGGCGCCGCGTATTCGGCCGGTGACTTGATGGAGCCCCACGGGGTGGTCCGGATCGGCGAGACGAAGTTCTTCTCGCGTCCGTCACGGAACTTGATCTTCCAAGAGATGGTGCCCTTGGCTTCTTCCCGCAACGCGCGAACGCTGTGGCCCAGGGGCGCGAAGTCGGCATAGCCACGGGCGTCGATTGCGTTTTGTGGACACGCCTTCACACAGGAGTAGCACTCCCAGCACATGTTTGGCTCGATGTTATAGGCGCGGCGATAGGTGGTATCGATATGCATGATGTCAGATGGGCAAATATCGACGCAGTGTCCGCACCCGTCGCACCGAGTCATGTACACAAATGTCGGCATGATTTTTCGTTACCTCTCGTAGCGGGAATCGAAGGTCGTTTGAGCCAAATCAATAGTGTCGCGGCATCCGGCGAGCGCTGCCGAGGATCTCGGGTTTATCCGCCGGGGACGGCAGATTGCTCCGCGAACCGTTGGCCTGCTCCATCCGCTTCTGGAAAGCCGCGGCGGGCTTGAAGAACATGTGCGCGAATTTTGACCACGGAACGGAGCCAAATAGCACTGTCGTCGCGATCACGTACAAGCCCAGCAACACGTCGGTCCACGAACTGCCCGCCGCCTGGAGATAAGCCCAGACGAGGGCGAGCGTTGCGGTCGCGAGCAGGGAAAGTATGAAGAGGTCGGCGCGGACGACGCGAAACGGCGAGTTTCCTTCGGCCGCGACGTCGACGCGAATGAAAAACCAGAACCAGTAGCCACCAATGCAAATCATGAGTGCCCCGATGTGCCACAGGAGAGGCAAGATCGCAGGAGCGGTGATGGCAGGCGTTGGGTACCAGAACACCATGACGACGCTCGCCCCGACGTAGGCGATGAAGCCATACATCGTCAGGAGGTGCGCGATTCTGCGCCGTAGGTTGCAGAATTCGGCGGACGTCAGGCCTTCGACAACCGCGGTCTGGATCGCCAGCGACGCGGTCTGCGCACCGCTGAGTTGCTGGGTCCCCTTTTTCTTGGCATTTCGCCAGTTAGCGAAAAAATACCTGGCGCTCTTCTTGTGGATGATGTCGAACAGCGTGCCACCCGCGACAAGCACGATCATGACGACGACGTACGCCTGCATGACGCTGGACGGTATGGACGCCGAAAGCGTGGCGAAGGGATTGGTGGACAACATCTAATTACCCCGAAGTGAGCGAGTCATCGCCGACATGAGAACCGGCCGCCTAGAAATACATTGTCTTGTGATCGTCCGCACCCTCACGGCAGGCCATCATAGTAGTCTTGTAGCACCGCGAGCACTTCCGGTCGGCTGTATTCGGCAGGGATCGTCTCATGCTTGGCGAACATCTCCCGCAGTCTGGTACCGGAAATCGCCAGTCGGTCGGTATCGTCGTGAGGGCAGGTTCTGGCGGTCGCCATGCCGTTGCATTGGTAGCAATAAAAGGTGACGTCGATTTTCAGCGGTTCGGTTTGCAGACTTCCCGGCGGTAGCGTGTCGAAGATGTGGTGAGCGTCGAAGGGGCCGTAGTAGTTGCCGACCCCGGCGTGATCGCGTCCGACGACGAGATGTGAGCAGCCGAAGTTCTGGCGGAACACGGCATGCAGCAGGGCCTCGCGCGGCCCGGCGTAGCGCATCTCGATCGGGTAGGCGGCTTGGACGACGGTGCCGGGGACGAAATAGCCGCGCACCAGTTCGTCGATCGCCTTGATCCGGACCTTGGCCGGGATGTCGCCCGGTTTGAGCGCGCCCACAACTTGGTGGATCAACAACCCATCGCATATTTCGATGGCGATTTTCGCCAAGTGTTCGTGGCTGCGGTGCATCGGGTTGCGAGTCTGGAAGGCGGCAACTTTCGACCAGCCACGTTCCAGGAACATCGCGCGCGTTTCCGCCGGTCGGTAGTAGAGCCCGGCATAGGTCTGAGGGAAATGACCTTCCGACAGCGCCCGCACCGGGCCGCCGAGATTCACCGGGCCCTGATGCATCACCTTTTCGACGCCAGGGTGCGCGGGGTCGGTGGTGCGAAAGACCTGCGTGCATTCGAACATGCGATCGATGACGTACTTCTCCTCGACCGTCAGAACCGCGAGCAGTTCACCAGTCTCGCCGTCGGCGAGCGCCACCTCATCGCCGATGCGGATTCCGTCAGCCAGGTCCTGAGCGCAGGAAAGCGTAATGGGGATCGGCCAAAAAAGGCCATTGGGCAGCGTCATCGTCTCGCAACAGCCACGCCAGTCCGCTTCGCCCATGAACCCCTCGAGCGGCGTGTAAGCGCCCATGCCCAACATGAACAAGTCGGAGACCTCGCGGCTGGAAAGCGGCACGGTCTTCAAATGCTTTGCTCGCCGCAACTCCTCCACCCGTTCTCGCTGTGGCAGCAGCAAAGGCTTGAGAGATTCAGCGCCGTGCGGTCGAACCAGTGTCGACATCCCAGCTTCCCTGCTCCGTACAATCGGCTCTAGCGGGGGGCTGCCCGCCGATGAGAACTTGCCCGATTGAGAACTCGACCCGAACGAGGATTCGACCCGTTCCTTGGGTTGGCCGAAACCGGTCCTGATCGGACCGGCGGCGTCACCTTCAGCGATGCCGAACATAGCCAAACCGAGCGTGTAGCGCAATTCTGGCCGCGGAATGCACAAGCCTCCGTCGCGATGGGATCAGGTCACCGATGTGATCTAAGCTCGATCACATGAAACTCATCTTCAATCCCGACGACAGCTACATTCACAAGGTGTTGGTGACGGCCCACGAAGCCGGCGTGATCGACCGCTTGGACTTCGTCGCGCTCGACCCCTTCGGGTCCGAGACCCAGATCTGGAAATATTCGCCGCTCGGCAAATCGCCGATGCTGATCCTCGACGACGGCAGCCCGCTCTATGGCGGCCTTCAGGTGTGCGAGTACCTCGACTCGCTATCGTCGGGCGCTCGCCTGTTTCCACAAGGCCGCGAGCGCTGGCGGGCGCTCCGCCTGATGGTGCTCGGCGATGCGATGTTCGATGCCACCGCGCTGATGCGGGTCGAGGGTCGTCGGCCACGCGCCGAGTGGCATCTCGACTATCTCGAACGTGAGCGGCGCAAGGTCCTCGGCGCCCTCGATGAAATGGCGGGCGAAGTGTCACGATTCGTGGGGGAGCCGTTTCACATTGGCCACGTCTGTATGGCCGGCGGCATCAGCTACCTCGATACGCGCAACCCGATCAAAGATTTGCGGTTGTTCCCCGGCGACGAGTCATTCTCGTGGCGTGCCAACCGTCATGCGCTGACCGCATGGTATGACCGCATCGTCTTGCGCCCATCGCTAGCCTTCAAACTTCGCCTGAAGCGCTAGAATCCTCTCGACGCTGCCAACGGCCGGAGGGACCATGACCAATACGCGTTCAGCAATTTCTCGTCGTCGCCTTATGGCGACCGCTGTCGGGACGGCCGTCGTCGTCGCCGGGTTTCCCGCGATCGTGCGATCGCAGCAGGCCAAGCGATTGTTGAAGCCCATCGTCGCTGGCCTCAACGGCAAGGAAGGCGATCCGTCCTACAATTCGATTGCGCTCATTCCCAAGATCCTGCGCGAGAAGTACGACGTCCAGATCGAGATGCAGATTCATCCGGCGCAAACGCTGGGCAGCCTCGAGTCCCAGGCCGAGGGCGTGCAGACCGGCTTCATCGACATCACCAGTTTTTCGTCGTCGCAGTTGTCGTTCTGGACCGACACGTACGAATTTCTCGACTTGCCCTACGTCCTGTCGAGTTGGGATATGGCGTTGCGGTTCTACAACTCGGACCTGTTTCGCTGTTTGGCAACCCAGGTCGAAAGCAAGGTCAAGGTCCGGATGCTACCGCCCGTCGGGGCCGGCGGATTCCGGATTCTGTGGAATCGACAGCGCCCGCTCGCCAGTCCCGACGATGTGCGCGGTTTGAAGTTCCGCACGACGGCTTCGGCCATCGAGCAGAGCTTGATCCGGGCCTGGGGCGGCAATCCGACGGTCATCCCCTTCAATGAGGCCTATGTCGGTATCCAACAAGGCGTGATCGACGGCTTCTATGTTCAACCGATCTGGAACTTCAACTTCAAGTTCTTCGAGGTCCTCAAGCATGGGACGCACGTGCAGGCCAACTTCGCGACCCAGCTTCAGGTCATGAATGCGGCAACGTTCAATGCCATGCCGGAGGCGATCCAGAAGGCGTTCATGGCGGCCGCCCAAGATGCGGCCGAGATCGCCAACCCGCAGGATCGCGAGCTCGAAGCCCGTTTCACGCGCGAGCTGCAGGGCAAGGGCGTTCAGATCCATACCCCGAGCCCGGCCGAACTCGCCAAGTGGCGCGACAAGGGCCAACAGGTGTGGTCCGGCGCGAAGTTCGACCAGTCCCTGGTTCGTGAACTTCAAGCGATGTCGTGAGCTTGTGATCGACCTCCGCGGGCGACCGCCGACCGCGCGGTTTCTCCGATATTTCGATCGCGATTTCGTCGCTGCCGGGCGCCGCGGTTCGGCGCCAGGGCAGCTCTCCCAGGCGTTCCTGGAGGGCTCGCTCGATCGTTTTTCTCGGTGAAATGGATGAGGCGGGGATCACGAGCGTCGTGGTCATGAAACGAGCGCTTTCGCTCAACGCCAAACGGCTGCTTGAGCTCTGGCCACACAATTGGCTCGAGGCCGCTAGAACCGATAGGAAAACGTGATCGTCGCGGACGACGCGCGGTTCCGGAAGTTGTTGATGTTGCTGCCGGTGGACGTGCGCTGGAGCGAGGTGATCATCCCGATGCTGTCCGTGAGGGGCAACACGGCCGACAGGCCGTTCTGCCACTGGCGATCCGTGCGCAGGCGGTTCGCATCGACCGACGTGTTCACGTCGTGATACTGGCTGAGCGAGCGCGAGCCGTTCCACGCCAGGGCCAGAGGATCTTCGGTGAACGGCTTCCAGTCGATCAGGCGCGTCACGCCGAGTCCGAACAGGTATTCGGTGTAGGCGTTGAAGTCCTCGATTGCGGTTTGATTGATCACTTCCAGCCGGTTGCTGAGCTGGAGATTGTCGAGGATCGTCCAACTCGATCGAATGCGCAGGGCGCTTTCGTACCCGGTTTGGCCAGCCGCGTTGGGCCGCTCGGAGTCGCTGGTGAACTCTTCCCGTTTGACATCGAGGATGAACGTCGAAGCGATGCGATCCGTCCAAGGCAACGTGGTTTCGACACCGAGGCCCCAGCCGGTCTGGTAGTACGAATCGCCGAGGAACACCGAGTTCAACAGCACAAAAGGCTTGATCGAAGCGCCGTCGAACCAACTCTGCCAGTACGGGTGACGAACGCCCACCGTAAGTTCTCCGAACAGGATATCGAGTTGCCGCTGGGTGCGCTGGCGCGATCCATAAACCGTGAGGCCCGACTCGATTTTGTCGTTGTTCTGCGACAACAGGTCGTAGATGTGATTGACCTGGATGGTCGACAGGTAATTGACGTCGCTTTTGTTGGTGGACTGGCGATCGAGTTCCGCCGGAACCCCTGAGACAAAGACGCCGGTGCTGCTTGGTCCGCTATTGGCATTGTCCGAGAAGCGGTAGCCGACCGACGCCGAGCCTGAGAACTGGCTGCGTGTCAGCCTGCTGTCGACCTCGCGCAGAAACGCTTCGACCCGGGTTCGCACGTCGGGTGGCACGTTTGGCGTGTCGCGGACGCGCCGCAGATAGCCTCGCGCGATCTCGTAGGAGCCCAGCCGGTAATAAAGCACGCCCAGCTCCAGTCGCACGCGCGGGAGGTCGGGATCGATAAGCAGCATACGTTCGAGCGCGCTGATGGCCGCCTCGAAGTTGCCCTTGCGCACGGCCAATTCGGCGAAACGGAACGACTTGTCGAGATTGCCCGGATCGCGGAACAACTCCTGGAAGGCGGCGTCGTATTCGCGATCGAGCTCGGGGCCGCTCGATTGGGCACGCGCCAACCCCGTGGCAGCGATCACCAGCGCCAGCGTCATCGCTGCGGCGCGAATGCCGCGCCACTGCTTAAGCCATTGATAGCGCATGAGTCAGACAGTTCCCGCCGTTACCCTAGCCTTGGGAATAGGCGCGGTCCAGTTCGGGGCGAAGGCGGCCGGACACGAACAAGAAGTACATCCGGAAGTCGCTGGCAAGCGACCACAGCGGATAGGTGAAGGTCGCCGGCCGGTTGTGTTCGACGAAGAAGTGACCGATCCAGGCAAAGGCGTAACCGCCGACGACGGCGGAGAGAAGGTACCACCAGCTCCCGGTCGCCAACAACGCCAGGAGGCTAAAGATGGCGATGGTCGTCCCGACATAGTGAAGCGCGCGGCAGGCCGGGACCCGGTGTTCCCGGAGGTAGTACGGCCAGAAGTCGCGGTATTGCGTGATCATGTCCGCCATTGCAGTCCTCCCGCGGCGTTTGACGGGATTCTACGCCTTCCCTACGCTCGATTCGACGCTCACGGAGGGTTCCATGGTCTACCAGCGCGAAACCCGTGGTCAGAACTTCTACACCCTGGACACCAACCTGCAGGCGCTGTTGCGACGGCTGGCGCCGGACGCGGCGGATCGCTGGCATTCGAGTTTGACGGACTTCGGCGCCTGGGTTGCCCGCGAGGTCGACGAAGCGGCGGAGCACACCGATCGACACGCACCGCCCGTCCTCGACAATTACACGCGCGACGGTCAGCACGTGAACCGTATTCGCCACAATCCGCTGTGGGATCGGGTGGCGCGCGAGGTTTACGAAAAAGGCGCCATCGGCCTCAACTACGGCCCCGATCCCGCGCCGTTCGTGGTGACGTTCGCGATGGGTTACCTGCTGTCGGAGGCGGACGTCGCATTGCATTGCCCAGTGACGATGACGGGTGCAGTGGCTTACGTGCTCGATCGGTTTGCACCGGCTGCGGTGCGCGAAACGTATCTCCACCAGTTGACGCGGCGCGATGGCAAAGCGCTCTCGGGTGGCACCTGGGCGACAGAATTGCATGGTGGCAGCGACGTCGGCGCGACCACGACGATCGCCCATCGTGAGGACGATCATCATCGCCTGACGGGCCTCAAGTGGTTCACGAGCAATGCGAACGGCGGGCTTGCCGTGGCGACGGCTCGACCGGAAGGCGCCCCCGAAGGCTCCAAGGGGCTCGGACTTTACCTCGTGCCCACCCATCTCGCGGATGGCAGCCCCAATCCGATGCGCATTCGGCGACTCAAGAGCAAGCTCGGGACCGTGGGAATTCCGACCGGTGAGATCGACCTCACCGCGACCTGGGCCAAGGAAGTGGCGCCTCCCCCGATCGGGTTCAAGCTGATGATGGAAGCGCTCGGGTTCAGTCGCATCCACAACGCGGTCGGGTCGGCTGGGTTGGCGCGGCGGGCGTTTCTCGAGGCGGCGAGTTATCTGTCGCACCGCAACGCCTTCGGCCACCCGGTGCTCGACTATCCGATGATGCGCGACGAATTGCTCAAGATGATGACGCGCCTGGAGAGCAGTGCGGCGCTGGCATTCGCTGCGGCCGCGGCCTTCGACGCCGCCCACGTCACCGACCTCGACGCCGAGGACGGCAAGCGCGCCTGGCTGCGCATGGTCACCGCTCTTGCCAAGTACCAGTCGGCCGACGACGCCAACATCCTGGCGCGCATGGCGATCGAGTTGATCGGTGGCAACGCCTATACGTACGACTACGTCACGCCGCGGCTGTTGCGCGATGCCCAGGTCCTCACGGTCTGGGAGGGACCGGCCAATATTCAGGCGCTCGAAGTCTTGCGCATGATCGGCAACCGGGCGCCGGGGTTCACTGCCTTCGAGTCCCGGGTACAGCAGGTGCTGGGAGGGGCGCCCGACGGATTGGGGGCGCTGGCCGCCCCCCTCGGCCGCGCGGCGGCTCAGTGCCGCGAGGCGGTCGACTACGTGCGACGTGCCCCGGATCAGGCCCCGGTGCACGCCCGCAAGTTGATGGCGCTCCTGGCCGACACGCTCGGCGGCGTGTTGCTGTTCGAGGAGGCGGCGGCCGACTGGCGCCGGGGCGATGCCCGCAAGGCGCTGATCGCAAGGGCCTACATCGAAGAACGGTTAACGGCTCGCCCCGACCACCGCGGAATCGGCCCCGGTTCGGATTGGGCGCACCGGCATTTCGAGCCACTTTTCCAATACGTAGAGATACCGATTCGCCCGGGAATCCTGGGCTCAGGGTAGCCAGCGGCCACGTTTCGGCGCACTATTGCCCTTTCGGTCCGCAGGGACCCAGGGTTGCAGAAGGAACGCGTCATGAAGAACGTCGTCATCGCCGGCTACGTCCGCTCCCCCTTCCAATTTGCCCGCAAGGGCCAATTGGCCAAGGTCCGCCCCGATGAGATGGCAGGACAGGTGGTCCGCGCTTTGGTCCAGCGCACGGGCATCGAGCCCAAGGACGTCGAAGACGTAATCATGGGCTGTGCCTTCCCCGAGGGCGAGCAGGGCTTCAACGTCGCCCGCATCGTCGGCTTTATCGCCGGGCTCCCGATCAACGTCGCTGGAACCACGGTCAACCGCTTCTGCGGCTCCTCGATGCAGGCGATCCATATGGCGGCCGGCGCGATTCAAATGGATGCCGGCCACGCCTTTATCTGTGCCGGCATCGAGTCGATGACGCGCATTCCGATGGCGGGTTTCAATCCCGCGCCGCATCCGGCTCTCTACAAGGAGCATCCCGACGTGTACATGGCGATGGGCGAGACAGCCGAGAACGTCGCCAAGCGCTACAAGGTCGATCGCAAACGCCAGGAGGAATTCGCGGTCCAGAGCCACAAGAAAGCGACCGCGGCGCGCGCCGGCGGCAAGCTCAAGGACGAGATCATCGCCATCACCCAGGGCAACTTGCGCGTCGAAGAGGACGGCTGCATCCGGCCGGACACCACGGCTGATGCGCTGGCGGGCCTCGAACCCGCGTTCGACAAGACGGGAACAGTGACCGCCGGTACCTCGTCGCCCCTTACCGATGGCGCGGCCGCCGTGCTGGTCTGCAGTGAGGATTACGCCAAGGCGCACGGCTTGAAGCCGCTCGCCAAGCTCAAGAGCATTTCGGTGTTCGGTTGCTCGCCCGACATCATGGGCATGGGCCCCGTCGGGGCGACCAAGAAGGCGCTCGACCGCGCCAAGCTGTCGATCAAGGACATCGACATCATCGAACTCAACGAAGCCTTTGCCTCGCAGGCGTTGGCCGTGATGGCCGAGGCCGGCATCCCGCTCGACAAGACCAACCTCGATGGCGGCGCGCTCGCGCTTGGTCACCCTCTCGGGGCGACGGGTGCGCGCATCACCGGTAAGGCCGCGAGCCTGCTCAAGCGGGAGGGCAAGAAGTTTGCGCTCTCGACCCAGTGCATTGGCGGCGGGCAGGGTATCGCCACCATCCTCGAGGCGGTTTAGTCGCCGGGGTCGCGGAGGGTCAGCCATGGAAATCAAAAAGGTCGCCGTGCTCGGTGCCGGCGTCATGGGAAGCGGCATCGCTGCCCACGTCGCCAATGCCGGAATCCCGGTCGTGTTGCTCGACATCGTGCCGGCCGGGGCCAACAACCGGAATGCGCTCGCCGAGGGGGCGATCGAGCGCATGCGCAAGACCAACCCGGCGCCGCTGATGCACGAACGCACGGCCAAGCTGATCACGCCCGGCAACATGGAGGATCACCTCAATCTGCTCGCCGATTGCGACTGGATCTGCGAGGCCGTGCTCGAACGCCTCGACGTCAAGCACACGACCTACAAGAAGGTCGACTCGGTTCGCAAAAAGGGTTCGATCGTCACCTCGAATACCTCGACGATTCCCTTGCAGAAGCTGATCGATCCCTTGCCGGCGTCATTCCAGCAGGACTTTGCGATCACCCACTTCTTCAATCCGCCACGCTATATGCGCCTCTTCGAACTGGTGGGCGGCGCCAAGACGCGTCCCGAGGTGCTGAAGGCGCTCGATGCCTTCGCCGACGTCAAACTCGGCAAGGAGGTCGTGCCGTGCAAGGACACGCCGGGCTTCATCGCCAACCGGATCGGCATTTTCTGGAGCATGGTCGCGACCCAGAAGGCGGTCGACCTCGGGCTCACCGTCGAGGACGCCGATGCCATCGTTGGGCGTCCGATGGGGATCCCCAAGACCGGCATCTTCGGGCTGATGGACCTCACCGGGATCGACTTGAAGCCGCACGTCCTCGGTTCGATGCAGGGTCTGTTGCCCAAGAGCGATGCCTTCCACGCGGTCTACCGGGAGGACCATCCGCTCAACGCGCTTACCGACAAGATGATCAAGGACGGTTACACCGGGCGGAAGGGCAAGGGCGGGTTCTATCGGCTGCAGAAGAACGGCGCCGAGCGCATCAAAGAGTCGATCGATCTCAAGACCGGCCAGTACCATCCCTCGGTCAAGTCGACCCTGAAGAGCGCCGGTGCGGGCAAGAACGGCCTCCGGGCCCTGGTCGAGTTCCCCGACAAGGGTGGGGAATACGCATGGCAGGTGCTGGGGCACGTGCTGAAGTATGCGGCCGACTTGGTGCCCGAGATTTCCGACGACATTCTCAAGGTCGACGAGGCGATGAAGGCGGGCTACGCCTGGAAATACGGTCCGTTCGAGCAGATCGACCAGCTCGGCACGGCGTATTTCGCCGAGCGCTTGGCGAAGTCGGGCATGGCTGTGCCCGAGATCGTCAAGAAGGCGAACGGTCGGCCGTTCTATCGCGAAGAGGGAACCAAGAAGCAGTACCTGACGCGGCAGGGCGAGTATGCCGACATCGTCGTGTCCGAAGACGCCTGGCGCCTGGCCGACAAGAAGCGCGGCAAGAAGCCGATCGTAGGCAACTCTTCGGCCAGCATCTGGGATGTGGGCGATGGTGTCGCCTGCCTCGAGTTCCACAGCAAGATGAACTCGATCGACGCCAACACGATCGCGATGGTGCGTGAGGCGGCGAAGATCGACAAGAAGGGGTTCAAGGCGCTGATCATCGGCAACGATGCCGACAACTTCTCGGTCGGGGCCAACATCGGCCTCGGGCTGTTCGCAGCCAACACGGCGATGTGGCCCGTGCTCGACCAGAACATCAAGGAAGGCCAGGATGCGTACTTGGCGCTCAAGTACGCGCCATTCCCGGTCGTCGGCGCCCCCGCCGGCATGGCGCTCGGCGGCGGTTGCGAGGTCAATCTGCACTGCGATGCGGTGCAGGCGCACGCCGAACTCTACATGGGTCTGGTCGAGGTCGGGGTTGGTCTCATTCCGGGCTGGGGTGGCACCAAGGAAATGATCATGCGTCACGTCCAGAACCCGAAGCGTCCGGGCGGGCCGATGCCCCCCGTGGCCGAAGCGTTCCAGACCATCGGGCTCGCCAAGGTGTCGAAGTCGGCGGACGAGGCGCGCTCGCTGCTGTTCTTGCGCGACGGGGACGGCATTTCGATGAACCGCAAACGCCACCTCGCCGACGCCAAGAAGAAGGCGTTGGCTTTGGCGGCCGGCTACAAGCCCGCCTCCAAAGACGTGGAGGTCGTGCTACCCGGTCCCACGGCCAGGGTGGCGCTTGAAATGGCCGTCGGCGACTTGGCCAAGTCGGGCAAGGCGACGCCGCACGACGTGACCGTGTCGCGTGAGCTCGCCACGATTATCTCGGGCGGCGAGACCGACGTTACGGCGACGCTGAAAGAGAAAGACCTGTTGGCGCTCGAGCGGGCGGCGATGGCGCGGTTGTTCCGCAACCCCCGCACGCTCGATCGCATCGAACACATGCTCGAGACCGGCAAGCCGCTCCGGAACTGAGGAGAAAGCAACATGCCTATCTATCAGGCCCCCGTTCGCGATATGCGCTACCTGCTGCACGATTTCCTCGAGGTCGGGCGCTACTCGAACGTGCCGGGGTTCGCGGACGTGACCCCCGATCTCACGGATGCGATTTTCGAGGAAGCCGCCAAATTCTCTCAGGAGGTTTGCTTTCCGCTCAACCAATCGGGCGACGAAGAGGGCTGCCACTGGGAGAAGGGCAAGGTGACGCCGCCCAAGGGCTTCAAGGAAGCCTATGACGCTTTCAAGGCCGGTGGCTGGAACGGTCTCACCTGCGAGACCGAGCATGGCGGGCAGGGGCTGCCCAACATCGTCGGCCTGCCGTTCATGGAGATGATGATCTCTTCCAACATCTCCTTTGCGACCTATCCCGGCCTGTCGCGCGGCGCCTACGAGGCGATCAAGCGCAACGCCTCCAAGGAGCTCAAGGACCGCTACCTGCCGAAGATGGCCACGGGCGAGTGGAGCGGCACGATGAACCTGACCGAGCCGCACTGCGGCACCGACCTGGGGCTCATCCGCACCAAGGCCGAGCCGCAACCCGATGGCTCCTACAAGATCACCGGCACGAAGATTTTCATTTCGGCCGGCGAGCACGACATGGCCGAGAACATCGTGCACCTGGTGCTGGCGCGCGTCACCGGGGCGCCCGAAGGCATTCGCGGGATCAGCCTGTTCATCGTGCCCAAGTTCATGCTGAAACCCGACGGCTCGCCGGGCGAACGCAACGGCGTGACCTGCGGTTCGATCGAGAAGAAGATGGGCCTCAAGGGCTCGGCGACCTGCGTCATGAACTACGACAGTGCCACCGGCTATCTCGTCGGCGACCTGCACAAGGGCATGCGCGCCATGTTCGTCATGATGAACGAGGCGAGGATCGGCGTCGGCATGCAGGGCGTCGGTCTTTCGGAACTCGCCTACCAGAACGCCGCCAATTACGCCAAAGAGCGCATCCAGGGCCGATCGCTGACCGGCACCAAGTACCCCGACAAGGCGGCCGATCCGATTATCGTGCATCCCGACGTGCGCAAGATGCTGCTCACCATGCGCGCCTTCAACGAGGGCGCGCGCGCGCTCGCCATGTGGACGGCGCTCCACGCCGACCTCGCCGATCGTCACCCGGATGAAAGTGTGCGTCGCGACGCCGAAGACCTGCTCGCGTTGATGACGCCGATCATCAAGGCCTACCTCACCGACATGGGCTACGAGTCGATCAACTGGGGTGTCCAGTGCTATGGCGGCCACGGCTACATCAAAGAGCATGGGATGGAGCAGATCATCCGTGACGCCCGCATCACCCAGCTCTACGAGGGCACGAGCGGCATTCAGGCGCTCGATCTGGTCGGGCGCAAGCTGCCACAACACATGGGGCGGCTGCTGCGCCAGTTCTTCCATCCGGTCGATCAGTTCATCCACGAGCACGTCGACGACGCCAAGCTGGGACCCCTGGTGATGCAGCTCGCCAAGTCGTTTGCCCGCTTGCAGCAGGCGACGGCGTGGCTCGCCGAACAAGGCCTCAAGGACCCGATGCAGGCGGGCTCGGGCGCCTCCGACTATCTCAAGCTGTTCGGCCTGGTCGCGGTCGGCTACATGTGGCTCCGCATGGCCAAGGTGTCGCTCGCCAAGCTGGCCGAGGGCGACGGCGACAAGGCCTTCCACCAGAACAAGCTGCACCTCGCGCGCTTCTTCATGGAGAAGATGCTGCCCGACACGTCGTCGCTCCTGTCGAAGATCATGGCCGGCGCCGAGCCGCTGATGGCGATGGACGACGCCGCGTTCTGATCCTCACCCCAGGAAGTCATCGAACATCCTGGCGAGGGCGGTGATCTCTTCGTCGCTCGCCTGGCCCATCGGACGCTCGAACGGGTAAGGCTTCTTCACGCTGTTCTTGGTCAGTCGCGCGACGCCCTCGAGGTAGGCCCAGGGCGTGTCTTTGGGCGCGCAGGTGGCCATGGTCGGCACCCTGAGCAGCGGCAGGCGCTTCTCCGACGGATAGAGAATGGCCGCCTGATACGCCTTGTGCCCGAAGCGCACGGCCTTGAGCGTGTCCATGACCCGATCGTGCAGGACCTGCGCATGGGGTAGCCCGAGACCGCGCCAATGGGCGACATCGCGGCGATAGGGCGGCCAGAAGAGATACGAGTCGCGCGTCTTGTTGAAGGTCTTGATGAACTGTGACCCCTCTTGGTCGACCAAGTGGGAATTGTCGAGGGTGTGAACGTATTCGCGATACATTTCGTTCACGCCGTCGCTCATGCCGTCGAGGATGATCTTGCCGACCCGCCGCGGCACGGCGATACCGATTTCGGTGGCGATGCGCGCGCCGGTATGAAATCCGTAGAGGTCGTAGTTCGTGACGCCCAGACCATCGAGAGCGCGAATGACCGCGTCCGCGAAGTAGCCCATCTCGGGGTCGGCGACGGCGGGCGGCGCCGAGTCGCCCTGGCCCAAGGTGTCGAAGGCAATGACCGGGCGGGTCGCCGCCATGGCGCGAATCACGCGAACCAGGGCTGCCGAAGATTCGGGCGAACCGTGCAGCATGACGAACGGACGCTTGGCGCCGCCGCCCGCGCGCCGAAAATGCATCTGACCTTCGGCAATATCGGCAAAGCCGCGTTTGATGGTGATCATATGGTCCTTCCCTTGATCTGGACGCGAGCGAGTTTACCCCTGGCGCGTGGTCCAGGTGGGCGGGCGCTTGGCGAAGAACGCGGCCAAGCCTTCGCCGCCGTCGCCGTGGCGTGCGCCGTCGGCGACGAGGCGGGCGCCTTCGTCCAGCAACTGGGGCAGTGGCGTGGTTCCAACCGCCGCGATCAGCGCCTTGGTCTGGGCCGCCGCGGTGGGCGAGCGGCCCTTGATCTGCTCGCAGGCGCTTTCGGTTGCGTTGGCGAGTTCCGCGGGATTCTCGACGAGCGTGTGCACGAAGCCGAGGCGGTGGGCCTCCTCCGCCCACAACGGTGCGCCGGTGAAGGCCAACCGGCGCGCCATCGCCGCGCCGAGGCGGGTGGTGACGAACGGCAGGATCTGCGCCGGCGGCAACCCGAACCCGGTCTCCGGCATGGCAAAATTGGCGTCGCGCTGCGCCAACACGATGTCCGCGACGCAGGCCAGACCGAAACCCGCGCCTCGCGCGGCGCCATGGATCGCGGCGATCACCGCCTGCGGCTGGTGGTCGAGCTGGATCAAGAGATCCCCAAAGCGTCGGTTGACCGCGAACAGCCGGTCGACTTCGCCGGGCCGCGGGGCGGCCAGGGCGTCGGTCATGTCCTTGAGGTCGCCGCCGGCGCAGAAACTCGGGCCGGCGCCGTTCAATACGATCGCGCCGACCGCACGATCCTCGGCAACGGCGGCCAGAACGGCGCTCAACTCCTCGGCCATGGCGATGCTCATGGCGTTGCGGGCCTCGGGGCGGTTCAGCGTGACGGTGAGCCGAAACCCGCGGTGTTCGAGCACGAGCCAGCGGCAAGCAGGAAGGTTCGGCAAAGTGCCTCCGAGCAAACGGCCCGGTGCCCGGGCCGCAGGGAAATGTTAGGGTGTCAGCCGTCGAACCGGAAGGAGAACCCTATGGATCTGGCCCAGGTCACCGAAGGAATGCGCCAGCGCGTGGGCGAAGACGCGGGGATCGGCGCCACCATCAAGTTCGATTTCGGCGATGATGGGGTCATCTATCTCGACGGGGCGAGCACGCCCAACAGCGTCAGCAACGAAGACAAGGATGCCGACTGCACCATCCGCATTTCGCTCGAGAACTTCCTCAAGCTGGTCGAGGGCGACCTCAATCCCACCATGGCGTTCATGATGGGCAAGCTCAAGGTCGACGGCGACATGGGGCTCGCCATGAAGCTCTCGAAGCTGATGGGCTGATCAGATTGCGGCTGCCGCCCCACCGCGCAGTTGGCGGCTGGCGACGATCTTCCACACCCCACTCACGGCGAGGATCGGATTGCGTGCACAGGCAATCTCCGCCCGGGCGAAGATCAGTTCGCGAGTCTTGCGCGTGATGAACGCGCTGCCCTCGATCCAATCGCCGACGCGTCCGGCGCCGAGGAAGTCGCTGTTGAGGCTGATCGTCACGGCCTGGGTGCCGTTTTCGACCGAACGAAATATCGTCATACCGATCAGGTGATCGGCGAGACTCATCAGCAGACCGCCGTCGGCCACGCCGTGTGGGTTGGTGTGCCAGTCGGTGAGGTGGAGGCCCATGCGCCACGGTGGGCCGTCGCTCGACATGAAAAAGGGTCCGATGTGGCCGTGGAAGCCGCCGATATCCCCGGTCGGGACGAACCCTGGCGGCGTCGACGTGTCCGTCACCGAGGCTCTCGCCCCAGGAGCCCGTGGATCGTGACCGCCTCCTTCTTGCCCTTCACCGCCAGGCGGTCCAACTCGATCGCGGCAAACTCCGGCGCCTGCGCGCGGGTCTCCGGACCAATCACCACGTTCATCCCGTAGGTCTTCGACTGGCCCTCCAACCGCGAGGCCAGGTTCACCGCGTCGCCCAGCACCGAATAGTCGAAGCGACGATCCGACCCCATGTTGCCGACCACGCAGTCCCCGGTGTTCAGGCCGATGCCGATCTTGATCGGGTGGAACGCCCGCTGCTCGGCCTCCGCCTCGCTCTTCAACTGGTCGTTGAGCTTGGGCAGGTACTCGAACATCGCCAGCGCCGAGGCGCAGGCGTGGCGCGCGTGCTCGGCGTCGTCCAGGGGCGCGTTCCAGAACGCCATGATGCAGTCGCCCATGTACTTGTCGATCGTGCCCTGGCGCTCGAGGATCAGGTTGGTCATCGGCGTCAGGAACTTGTTGATCAGCTTGGTCAACCCCTGCGGGTTGGACTTGAAGGTCTCGGAGATGGCGGTGAAGCCGCGGACGTCGCAGAACAGGAACGTCATGTTCTTCATCTCGCCGCCGAGCTTGAGCCGCGTCGGGTCCCCGGCCAGCTGCTCCACCAGCGCCGGCGACAAATACTGCGCAAAGGCGCCGCGGACCTGGCGTCGTTCGGCGGCGGTCTTGGAGTAGCCGGTAAATGTGAGGAACGAATACAGCAAG
>VGES01000001.1 GCA_016869765.1 Alphaproteobacteria bacterium | reverse complement strand
TCTCTTCGACGGGGCGTCACACACAGATTCCACGCTCTTTCCCCGCGGGGAAAGACGGTGCGCCACGTCCATCCGGTGATGGCAGCGCCAGGAACGCAGAATCACACCCCAGGCGCCGCTGCTTCGTGAGTCAGTCTAGCCAGCGCCTCTTCGAGCGCAAGGACTTCCTGGCGGTTGTCGCCCAAGCGGCGGAGCGAAACCGTGTTGTTCTGCGCCTCGCGTTCGCCGAGGACGCAAATAATCGGCACCTTGGCGAGCGAGTGCTCGCGCACCTTGTAGGTGATCTTCTCGTTGCGCAGGTCGAGATCGGCGCGCAGGCCGGCGGCACGGAAACGTGCCTGCACCGCCCGCGCCGCAGCGTCCGCCGCCTCGGTGATCGTCGTCACCACGACCTGAACCGGGGCGAGCCACATCGGCAGGCGACCGGCGTGATGTTCGATCAGGATCGCGAGGAAGCGTTCGAGGCTGCCCAGGATGGCGCGGTGCAGCATCACGGGGCGGTGTTTCGCTCCGTCCTCGCCGATGTAGGTCGCATCGAGCCGCTCGGGCAGCACGAAATCGACCTGCAACGTGCCGCACTGCCAGGTGCGACCGATGGCGTCGCGCAAGTGGAACTCGAGTTTCGGACCGTAGAACGCGCCCTCGCCCGGGTTGAGCGTCCACTGCAGGCCGGCGGCATCGACCGCCGCCTTGAGGGCGCCCTCGGCCTTGTCCCAGGTGGCGTCGGTCCCGGCCCGGACCGCAGGCCGGTCGGAGAACTTGACCTCGATGTCGCTGAACCCGAAGTCGGCATAGACCTCGCGCAACAGGGTGCAGAAGCGCACGGTCTCGCTCGTGATCTGGTTCTCGGTGCAGAAAATGTGTGCGTCGTCCTGGGTAAAAGCGCGCACGCGCATCAGCCCATGCAACGCGCCCGAGGGTTCGTTGCGGTGGCACGATCCGAACTCGGCCATGCGCAGCGGCAAGTCGCGGTAACTCTTCAAACCCTGCCGGAAGATCTGCACGTGGCACGGACAGTTCATCGGCTTCAGCGCGAGGATGCGCGCCTCGGACTCGGCCGTGAACATGTGATCGCGGAACTTCTCCCAATGGCCCGACGCTTCCCAAAGCTTGCGGTCGACCATCTGTGGCGTGCGCACCTCGACGTAATCGGCACGGTCCAATCGCCGGCGGACGTAGTTCTCGACCACACGAAAGAGCGTCCAGCCGTGCGGGTGCCAGAACACCGAGCCGACGGCCTCCTCCTGGAGATGGAACAGCCCCATTTCGCGGCCCAGGCGACGATGGTCGCGACGCTCGGCTTCCTCGAGGCGATGCAGGTACTCCTTCAGCTCTTTTTCGTCGCGCCAAGCGGTGCCGTAGATGCGCTGCAGCATCTCGTTGCGCGAATCGCCGCGCCAATAGGCGCCGGCCACCGACATCAGCTTGAAGGCGTGCCCGAGCTTGGCGGTCGAGGGCAGGTGCGGACCGCGACAGAGATCGATGAACTGCCCCTGGCGGTACAGGCGAATCTCTTCGCCCGCCGGGAGCCCCTCGATGATCTCGGCCTTGTAGCGTTCGCCTTTGTCGCGAAAGAACTGGATTGCCCGATCGCGCGGCCACACCTCGCGTTCGATTTTCTCGTCGCGGTCGACGATCTCGTGCATGCGCTTCTCGATGGCCGCCAGATCTTCGGGCGTGAACGGTTCGCCGCGCGAAAAGTCGTAGTAGAAGCCGTTGTCGATGGTGGGACCGATGGTCACCTGCGTGCCGGGAAACAGCTCCTGCACGGCTTCGGCCATGACGTGGGCCGCATCGTGGCGAATGAGCTCGGTGGCGTCGGCCTCGTCCTTGCGTGTGACGATCGCAAGGCGCGCGTCGCGTTCGATCGCGCGCGACAGGTCGCAAAGCTCGCCGTCGACCCGCATGGCGAGCGCTGCCTTGGCGAGCCCCGGCCCGATGTCCGCGGCGAGACGCGCGCCGGTCACCGGCCCGTCGTAGGTCCGGATGCTGCCGTCGGGCAAGGTGATCGCCACCATGGAAACCCTCGTCTCATCGCGGGCGGCCCCGGCCGCCGGCCGGGCAAGGTACGACTTGGCCCGCTCAAGTCAAGAAATCGCCCGTGCTATCCTCTGGCTTGGGGATAGGGGGCAGGCATGAGCGACACGTGGGAGCTGCGCTCGGGCAACGTCGCCATTCGAATGGATGGCGGCGTCGACGGGGACGCTCCGCCGGAAGGCGGTCAGCCGCTCATCGATTTCCGTGCGCCGCTCGGGCCGCTCCTGCGACTGACCCTCATCAATGCCTTGCTCATCGTCATCACCCTGACGGTGTATCGCTTCTGGGCCAAGACGAAGGTTCGCCGCCACCTGTGGGCGCATACGCAGGTGGGTGGTACGCCGCTCGAGTACACCGGAACCGGTCTCGAGTTGTTCGTCGGATTCTTGATCGCGCTGGTCGTCGTGCTGATTCCGTTCGGTGTCTTCAGCGCACTACCCGTCCTCCTCGGGGCGAGCGAGGGCGCTCAGCGCGCCTGGCAGCTGTGTATCTATTTGGCCCTGATCTTTCTCACCGGCGTCGCGATCCATCGCGCCCGGCGCTATCGCCTGACACGAACGCGCTGGCGCGGCATTCGCGGCAACCTGACGGGATCGAGCGCCCGTTACGGCTGGTTCTATCTTTGGTCGTTGTGGCCCGTCGGCTTGACGGCGAGCTGGATGACGCCGTGGCGCAACGTTCGGCTGTGGCAAAAGCTGGTCGGTGAGACGTGGATCGGCGATCGCCCGCTGCGCTTCTTCGGCTCGAGCGCCGGTCTTTATGGGCGATTCGCACTCCTATGGATCACCCTCGCCGTGCTCTACGGTGGGTTCGTCGGCTATATCGTGTTCTTAGTCCAGCGCATGGCAAGCGCCGGGACCGACCTATCCGACGCCGAAACGATAGGCAGAGCCGTGCTCGCGCAATCCTCGCCGTTGTTGCTCGGTCTGATCGTCGTACTAATCGTCTATTGCTGGTACAAGGTCAAAGAGCTTCGGCGACTCGTCGACGGCATTCGCTTCGCTGGCGTGCGGTTCTCCTGCGCCCCATCGGCGTGGCAATTGCTGCGCTTGGCCGTCCCCAACACGCTGTTGATCCTCCTGACGGTCGGATTGGCGACACCAATCGCACAATGGCGCTACCTGCATTTCGTCGCGCGCCACGCGCAACTCCACGGCACGATCGATTGGGCGGCGATCGCCCAGTCGAGTGCTGCTGCACCGACCTCGGGTGAAGGGCTGGCGGATGCCTTCGATGTCGGCGGCGCGTTCTGATCCGTGGGGGAATCGATGAGCGATGACGGTGACGATGTTCCGGGTTACGCGGTAGCCGAATTCGAAGCGTCGTTCGGCGAGTTTATGCGCCTGACGCTCGCCACCGCAGCGCTGACCGTGGTTACCCTCGGCATCTATCGTTTCTGGGCGAAAACCCGTGTGCGGCGCTTCCTGTGGTCACACACGCGGGTGGGCGGCACCCCTCTCGAGTACACCGGCACCGGGGTGGAGTTGTTCGTAGGATTCCTGGTCGTGTTCGTCGGCCTCCTGTTGCCGATCGGGGTGCTATTCCGCTTAGACGAAATACTTGGCCTTGACGTCGTCACCCAAGGGCTCATCAATCTCTTGCTCTTTGCTATCATCGGATTTCTGTCGGGCATAGCGATCTTCCGCGCCCGGCGTTACCGCCTCAGCCGGACACGCTGGCGCGGCATCCGCGGCTCGATGACCGGATCGAGCGTCGCGTTCGTTGGTTCTATTTTTGGTCAATACCTTCCATCGGCGTCGCGTTCGGTTGGCTCTATCCGTGGCGTAACGTGCGTTTGTGGGAGCGATTGGTCGACCATACTCAGATCGGCGACAAAACCATGAGTTTCGGTGGTTCGACCGCGGGCCTCTATGGTCGTTTTGTTGTCCTTTGGCTTGTAGCTATCGCGGTGGTGGGACAGTTCCAATGGACTGTCACCCAGCTCAGCGGAATCGAGAGCGGCGCCACGAGCACGCAGGCTGCCGGCGAAGGCGTCCTGTGGCTCCTGCTGCTGTTGCTGATTGGCCTCCCGATTTACGCCTGGTACAAGGCCAAGGAAATACGGCACTTGGTGAAAGATACGCGCTTCTTGGGCGTTCGCTTCACCTTCGAGCCATCGGCCGGTCAGCTTCTTCGGTTGGTCATCCCCAACACCCTGTTGACCGTTCTTTCGATTGGCCTGTTGTCGCCGATCGCACAATGGCGCTACATGCGTTTCGTCTGCCGACACCTTCGCAACCTCGATCCGATCAACTGGTATCTCATCGCCCAGTCGAGTGCCGCTGCACCGACCTCGGGCGAAGGATTGGCCGACGCCTTCGACGCCGGCGGAGCGTTCTGAACAATGACCCACGGCCGTTGGTTCGACGGCAAGGTCGCGACCGAACATCTGGTCGAGGTGATCGACGACGGCACCGCGCTCCATCTGCGCGAGGGAAAGACGCCGGTTGCCACCTGGGCGAACGACCACATTCGTGTCGTCGATCGGCTGCCAACCATGGTCGTCCTCACCACGGTCGAACGACCGGACGAACGGCTCTACCTCGACGATCCCACCTCACGTTTCGCCATGGTCGCCGCCCCGATCGACCCGGCGCGCAGACTCCTGCTGCGACGCATGGGGCTGCTGATCGCACTCGCCGCGACGATCATCGCGGCGTTGATCATCGTGCCGCGGACCACGAACGTCGTGCCGTGGCTGATGCCCGAGTCGGCCGAGAAGCGGCTGGGCGAGCAGGTCGTCGCGTTCTTCACGTCGTCCACCTCGCGTTGCGAGTCCGGGGAGGGGCGCCAGGCGATCGAAGCGCTGGCCGGACGCCTCGCCGAGGCGGCCCAGTTGGGGGGACGAATCCGGGTCACGGTGGTCCGCGGCCGCATGGTCAACGCCTTCGCCGCCCCGGGCGGCGAGATCGTGCTGTTCGATGGCCTGTTGCAGGCGACGCCCGATCCCGAGGCGCTGGCGGCCGTGCTCGCCCACGAGATCGCACACGAGTATCACAGCCACGGCATCAAGCGCCTGACCAGTTCGGTCGGGATCACGGCCTTGGCCGGCGCCGTGTTCGGCGGCGGTTCGGGGCTGTTCAGGGAAGGCGCGGAATTGGCCGCCCTGTTCGCGTTCTCCCGCGACGACGAACGCGAAGCCGATCGTTCGGCGATCGTGTTCTTGCAACGGTCAGCGATCGATCCGCGCGGTCTCACCCGAGTCCTCGGGGTGTTCGAGAAGGCCGAACAACAGAGCGGCCTGCAATTGCCCGCCTATCTTTCGACCCACCCGGCCACGGCCGAACGGCGCGCGGCGGCCGAGACCGCCAATGCCAGCGGCCCCTTCCGCCCGGCCCTCGGCGCCGAGCAATGGGCAGCGCTGCGCCGAATCTGCGCCTGACTCATCGCCCGAGGACGCTGCGATAGACCGCGAGCGTCGAGGCGCACATGCGTTCGACCGTGAAACTCTTCGCGACGTGGGCGCGCGACGCGGCACCCAACCGATCGCGCGTCTCGGGGGGAATCGCCAGGGCCTCGGCGATGGCGGTCGACAACGCCGCGGGATCGCGCGCCGGCACGAGCCAGCCGGTCTCACCCGGAATCACGGTCTCGCGCGCGCCGCCGTGATCGGTCGCGACGACGGGACGACCCATGGCCTGGGCTTCTGCCGCGACGCGACCGAATGCCTCGGGATCGGTCGAGGCGGAGACGACGACGTCCGCCAGCATGTAGGCGGCCGGCATGTCGCGACAGAGATCGACGATATGGACGATACGGTCGAGGCCACGCTGGGCGATCAGGTGCTGCAATTCCTCGCGATATCCGGTGCGCCCCTGGTCCGACCCGACGAGGAGACAGCGCACATCGGTGCGTCCGAGGGCAGCCAGCGCTTCGATCAGGACGGTCTGGCCCTTCCAGCGGGTGAGCCGGCCCGGCAGCATGATGACCGGCATGCCGTCCGGCAGACGCCAGGCGTTGGCGAGTGCGATGATCCGCTCGGCCGAGACCCGGGTCGGGTCGAAGACGGCGAGATCGATGCCGCGCGGAATCGTCACCAGGCGATCATCGCCAACGTCATAGCGGGCACGCACGTGTTCCGCGATGAACTCGGAGATGGCGATCACGCGTTCGCCGCGCGCCATGACCGAGTTGTACCAGCGCTTGAAGGCATTCTGGGCGTTGTAGGTGCCGTGGTAGGTGGTGACGAAATGGCAGCCCATGCGCTTGGCGGCGAGGAACGCGCTCCACGCCGGTGCACGACTACGTGCGTGCACGATGTCGACGCCACGATCGTAGATCAATCCGGCCAGGCGCTCGGCGTTGGCGTGAATGCCGATCGGATTCTTGGTATCGAGCGGCATCACGATGTGCTCGCCGCCGGCACGCTCGACCTCGCCCACCATCGGCCCCCCGGTCGAGACGACGAGCGAGGTCCAGCCCGCGGCCACGATGGCCGCCGCGACGTCGACGGTGCCGCGCTCGGCGCCACCCGTGACGAGTGCCGGCAGCACCTGCAGAACGACCGGGGGGCGATCGCCGGCTGCGGCTCGAGGCCGCGTGATAGGTTGGGTCGGATGATTCATGGCAAGAATCGCCGACGACATATAGGCCGCAACCCGTCATGACGCCAGAGTCCCCGATCTCCAGGTTGGCCCGGAGCGACGGCCACTCGCTCGCCTACCGCCACACGCCGGGGCGCACGCCCGGAATTCTTTTCCTGCCCGGGTTCCGATCCGACATGACCGGAACCAAGGCGACGGCGCTCGAGACGCACTGCCGCGGGGCCGGACGCGCGTTCGCGCGTTTCGACTACTTCGGTCACGGCGCCAGCAGCGGAACCTTCACCGATGGCACCATCGGGCGCTGGATCGAGGACGCCACCGCCGTGCTCGATACGGTGCTCCGGGGACCGGTCGTGTTGGTCGGATCGAGCATGGGCGGATGGCTGATGCTTCACGTCGCATTGCAGCGGCCCGAACGAGTCGTCGGGTTGGTCGGCGTCGCTCCGGCACCCGACTTCACCGAAGACCTGATCTGGCAGGCGGGCCCAGAGTCCATGCGAACGACCCTGCGCGAGACCGGTGTCTATTTCGAGCCGTCGGCCTACGATCCGGAGCCGACACCGATCACGCTGCGCTTGATCGAGGAGGGCCGCCGACACCTATTGATGCGGGGCCGTATTGCGATCTCCTGCCCGATGCGCCTACTGCACGGCATGGCTGACCGCGACGTGCCCTACGTCTTGTCGCTCCGCCTCGCGGCAGCGGTTCAGGCAAACGACGTTCGCGTGAGCCTGATCAAGGACGGCGATCACCGGTTGTCGCGACCCGAGGATCTGGCGCTCCTCGGTCGGGCGGTCGACGACTTGGCGGGCTAATGCCCCCGGCGCGGAGTAGCCGGCGGCTCAGCCAAAAGCGCCTTCAGGCCCTCGCGGTAGGTCGGAAACCTGAAGCGATAACCGAGTTGTTCGTGCAGGCGACGATTCGAGACCCGTTTGTTGTCGGCGTAGAACTCGCGCAGCAACGGCGACATCTCGGCCTCGGTGTGGGGAACCTCGGGCGGCGGAGCCACGCCCAGCAGCGTGCAGCCATGGGCCGTGATCTCCCAAGGCGCCACCGGCTCGTCGTCCGTGACGTTGTAGATCGAACCGGCCGCCCGCCTCTCGATGGAAGCCCGTAGCGCGCCCACGATATCGTCGCGGTGGATGCGCCCGAGGACGAGGCCGGGCTTGACGATGCGGCGGGCCTGACCAGCGCGAATCTGATCCAGCGGATTTCGCCCCGGTCCGTAGATCCCGGCGAGCCGGAAAATATGCACGGGAACACCGGTCGATCGCCACAGCGCCAGCCACTGGCGCTCGGCCACGACCCGCCGCACGCTGCGCTCGCTGGTCGGGCGCAACTCGGAGTCCTCGTCGACCGTGCCGCCCTGGCGGTCGCCGTAGACGCCCGTGGTCGACAGCAGGGCCGCCCAGCGCAGCGAACGCAGCCGCATCAATTCCCGGCCGTGGTGACGAACGACCGGATCACCATCGGCGTCCGGCGGGATCGAGCACAGCACATGGGTCACGCCCTCGAGCGCGCGGTCCGAGCCGGCGAGCGGCGCTTGGCCGTCGAACACGTGGGCGGCGATGCCGCGGGACCGCAGTGCCTCGACCTTGGCCGGGGTCGTCGCCGTCCCGCGGACCTTCCACCCTTCGGCGAGCAGCGTGCTTGCCAACGCGTCGGCCGAGTAGCCGAACCCGAAACAAAAGAGCGTGCCAGTCATGCGGTTGCGGCCCTTCGCCTACTGCCACTCATCCTGCACCAGCGCCTCGGTCTCACCGGCGGCATGAGATGCCCGCAACGCCGCAACCTCGTCCGCCGTCGCCAACCGGCGCGCGGCCCACACCGCCATGCCGCGGACGAGGATGGACGAATCGGCGAGGCGCGGCTTTACGTAGCGCAGGAGGGTGGGGTCGCCCGAGTTGCCGATGGCGATCAGGACGTTGCGGACAAAACGCTCGCGACCCAGGCGCTTCACCGGCGAGCCGCGAAACACGGCACGAAATCCGGTATCGTCAAGCTGCACCAGTTCGCGCAGCAGCGGCGCGGCGAGTTCGAGACGCGGGTGAAACGCCGTTTCGTGCGCGCGCACCGCGAACTTGTTCCACGGACAGACGGCCAGACAGTCGTCACAACCGTAGATGCGGTTGCCGATCGCCGGCCGAAGGGCCCGCGGAATGACCCCGGCATGCTCGATCGTGAGATAGGAGATGCAGCGCCGCGCATCGAGTTGGTAGGGCGCTGGAAACGCCTGGGTCGGACAGACGTCGAGACACGCCCGGCAGGCGCCGCAATGATCGTCGTGGGCGTCGTCGGCCACGAGCTCGAGGCTGGTGAAGACCTCGCCCAGGAACAGCCACGACCCGAACGCCCGCGACACGAGGTTCGTATGCTTGCCCTGCCAACCGAGGCCCGCCTTGGCGGCAATCGGCTTTTCCATCACCGGGGCCGTATCGACGAAGACCTTGACCTCGGCGTCGAACGATTCGGCAATCCAACGGCCCAGCATCTTGAGGCGCTTCTTGAGCACGTGGTGATAGTCATCGCCCTGGGCGTACACCGAGAGGACACCGCGATCGGATCGGGCGAGCGCGAGGCGCGGGTCGGCGGCCGGGCCATAGTTGACCGCGAGCGCGATGATCGATCGGACACCCGGCCACAACGTTCTCGGATCACGGCGTCGGTCGCGCTTGGCCGCCATCCAGTCCATATCGCCGTGGCGACCCTGATCGAGAAAAGCGTCGAGCCGCGTCGCCTCGCTCGCGAGCGTGTCGGGGCGCGTGACGCCGACGGCATCGAACCCCAGGGCCTGGGCGTAGCGCCGGATGGCACCAACCCGGTCGGCGGACGGCTGGTTCGACGGGGCGACCCTCGCGACGGTCATGACGGCCCAAGGGAACTGCGATCGCGCGACCGAGTCCAGCGCGCCTGGCGCCGGTCTCAGGCGGATCGGGCCCCGACTTTCGCCGAAACAAAGCCAATGTCTATATATTTATCAATGACTTGAATTGTCCCGCGGCGAGCACCCGCTGTCAGAAGTCGAGGTCGGCATAGTGTCGCGGCGGCGCGAGGCCGGGGATGTGATCGGCGAGCAGCGGCCGGAACGAGGGCCGGGATTTGATCCGCACGTACCAGTCCTTGACGGTCTCGTGGTCGTCCCAGGGCACATCGCCAAGGTAGTCGAGGCAGGAGAGATGCGCGGCGGCCGCGAGATCGGCGACCGAGAAGTCGTCGCCGGCGAGCCAATTGCGCCGCTCGGTCAGGTAGGCGACGTAGGCAAGATGGGCGCGCAAGTTGGCTCGCCCGGCGCGGATCGCCTCGGAGGACGGTTCGCCCATGCCCATGAAGCGCTTGAGCAATTTCTCATCGAGCAGGTTGCGCGTCACTTCGTGGTGAAACTTGAGATCGAACCAGGCGGCGAGCCGACGGGCTTCCGCACGCGCTGTCGCGTCGAACCCGATCAGCAGCCGATCGGGATAGGCCTCGTCCAGATACTCGACGATCGCCGAAGATTCGGCGAGCGCCCGTCCATCCTCTTCGACCAAGACCGGGACCTGCCCCGCCGGGTTGAGGTGCAGGAACTCTTCCCGCCGCTGCCAATACTTCTCGAACACCAACTCGAACGGCAGCGATTTCTCGCCGAGCGCGATCCGCACCTTGCGTGAAAACGGACAGAGCCAGAAATGGTAGAGCGTCCGCATCTCACCAAGGCTATAGCGCGGCTGCCCCGACCAATCCAGGGGCGCCGGGGTAGCGGCGAGGGCTCAGTCCCCCGCCGCTTCGGCGACCGCCGCCTCGACCAGCGGCGCTTCGAGCTTGTCGATGACCTCCCGCGGCACGACCTGCCAGAATTTTCCGACTTCGAGGTCCCAATGGATGAGCAGATCTTCGGCGAACGCCGACTGCGTCTCCTTGATATGCTGCTCGACCAGCTTGTGGCAGACGTAATCCCAGTGCGAAGACTGAACGCGCTGAAAGTGCACGTGCTCGCCGTTGACGCGCTTCTCGAACATGCCGTCGCGGTCATAGACGAACGCCATGCCCCCGGTCATGCCGGCAGCGAAGTTGTCGCCGACCGGCCCGAGGATCACGACCGTGCCGCCGGTCATGTATTCACAGCCATTGGCGCCGCAACCTTCGACCACGGCCTGGGCACCCGAGTTGCGCACCGCGAAACGTTCGCCGGCCTGGCCCGCGGCGTAGAGCTTCCCGGATGTCGCACCGTAGAGCACGGTGTTGCCGACGATCGTGTTTTCGTTGCTCTTGAGCGGCGATGACGGGTAGGGCCGGACGACGATCGTGCCGCCCGACAACCCCTTGCCGACATAGTCGTTGGCATCGCCGAACACTTCGAGCTTGAGCCCTTTGACCGCGAACGCGCCGAGCGACTGTCCGGCGGAACCACGCAGGCGCACCGTGATGTGGCCCGGCTTCAGGCCGTCGGGCCCGAAGCGCCGTACCAGCATCGAAGAAAACCGCGTGCCGATGGCGCGCTGCGTGTTCCGCATGTTGTAGGCGAACTGCATCTTCTGCCCACGATCGAGCACTTCGGACGCATCCTTGATCATCTGGGCGTCGAGCGTGTCGGGCACTTCGTTGCGGCCCTCGACCGTGAACACCCGCGGCAGATCCCCCGGGTCGGCTTGCACCAGCAGCGGGTTCAAATCGAGGTCGTCCAAGTGCGACGCCCCGCGGCTGACCTGATGCAAGAGGTCGGTTCGACCGATCACATCGGCCAGCGCGCGATAGCCGAGGCCCGCCAAGATCTCGCGCACCTCCTGGGCGATGAACGTCACGAGATTGACGACCTTCTCCGGCGTGCCCTCGAACTTCTCACGCAGGTCTTCGCGCTGGGTGCATACCCCGACCGGACAGGTGTTGGAGTGGCATTGCCGGACCATGATGCAGCCCATGGCGATCAGGCCGGCGGTGCCGATGCCGTATTCCTCGGCGCCCATCATGGCGGCCATGACGACATCGCGTCCGGTCTTGATGCCACCGTCCGTGCGCAACTTCACGCGGTGACGCAGGCGGTTGAGGGTCAGCACCTGATTGACCTCGGTGAGACCCATTTCCCAGGGCACCCCGGCGTACTTGATCGAGGACTGCGGCGATGCCCCGGTCCCGCCGGAATGGCCCGAAATCATGATCACGTCGGCCTTGGCCTTGGCCACCCCGGCCGCGATCGTGCCGATGCCGGCCTCGGCGACCAGCTTCACGTTGACCAGAGCCTTGGGGTTGATCTGTTTCAGGTCGTAGATCAACTGCGCCAGGTCTTCGATCGAGTAGATATCGTGATGCGGCGGTGGCGAGATCAACGTAACCCCGGGCGTCGAATGCCGCAGGCGCGCGATGAGCGCCGAGACCTTGGTTCCGGGAAGCTGGCCACCCTCACCCGGCTTCGCGCCCTGCGCGATCTTGATCTCGATCTCCGAGCAGTTGTTCAGGTACTCGGCCGTGACGCCGAAGCGCCCCGAAGCGATCTGCTTGATCTCGGAGTTGCCCGAATCGCCATTCGGCCGCGGCTTGAAGCGCGCCGGGTCTTCGCCCCCTTCGCCGCAATCCGACTTGGCACCGATGCGGTTCATCGCGATCGCCAGCGTTTCGTGCGCCTCGGGCGACAATGCACCCAAGGACATCGCGCCGGTCACGAAGCGTTTGCGGATCTCGGTGATCGACTCGACATCGTCCTCCGAAATCGCGGTCCGGTCCGACTGGAAGTCGAGGAGGTCGCGGATGCTCACCGGCGGCATGTCGCGGACCGCCTGCGAGTAGTTCTTGTAGATGCCGTAGGAGTCCTTGGCGACCGCCGACTGCAACAGATGGATCAGGCGCCCCTCGAACGCGTGCGCTTCGCCCCGGTTGCGGTAGCGATAGAGGCCGCCGACGGGCAGCGTCACGACATCGGAGCGATAGGCCTTGGCATGCTGCTCGACCACCGCCTTTTCGACCCCTGGCAGACCGATACCAGAGATGCGGGACGGCATCCCCGGGAAGAATTCCGCGACCAGAGTGCGCGACAAACCGACCGCCTCGAAGTTGTAGCCGCCGCGGTAGGACGAGACGACCGCGATGCCCATCTTCGACATGATCTTCAGGAGTCCGGCGTCGATCGCCTCGCGATAGCGCTGCAGAGACGTCTTGAGATCGGCCTTGCCCAGCAGGGCGCGACGCTGGCGATCGGCGATCGCCTGCTCGGCCAGAACCGCGTTCACCGTCGTAGCGCCGACGCCGATCAGCACGGCGAAGTAGTGCACATCGAGGCACTCCGAGGAGCGTACGTTGATCGAGGTGAACGTGCGCAGCCCTTGACCGATGAGGTGCTGGTGGACGCCGCCCACAGCAAGGATGGCGGGGATCGGGGCACGTTGCGCCGAGATATTCTCGTCGGTCAGGAACAGGTGGACCGGCCCGCGCCGCACGGCATCCTCGGCCTGCTCCCGCACGCGCGTGATGGCTTGGCGCAGGGTCTCCCGCTCGACGTCGAAGGTACAGTCGAAAGTCACGGCGGCGGTGCCGAGATGCGCGCGCAAGCCCAGCCACTCCCCGGATGTCATGACCGGCGACTCGAGCAGCAGAATGCGCGTCTGTTCGGCGTCTTGGTCGAGCACGTTGCCGAGGTTGCCGAGCCGCGTGTTCAGGCTCATCACGCGCCGTTCGCGCAGGGAATCGATCGGCGGATTGGTGACCTGGCTGAACTGCTGACGGAAGTAGTGATGCAGGCCGCGATAACCGCGCGAAAGCACCGCGATCGGCGTGTCGTCGCCCATCGAGCCGGTCGCTTCCTTGCCGCCCTCCGCCATCGGGTGGAGGATCAGTTCGAGGTCTTCGACGCTGTGCCCGACGCAGACCTGGCGGCGACGTAGTTCGTCGCGATCGATCGCGGGCGGCTCGGCCGACGCGGCCACGCGTTTCGTCATATTGACGATGCCCTTGACCCACTCCTGGTAGGGATGGGCGGAGGCGAGCCGATCCTTGATCTCGCGGTCGCGATAGAAACGGCCCTCGGCCAAGTCGACCGCGATCATCTGTCCTGGTCCGACGCGACCCTTTTCGAGGATCCGGGCCTCGTCGATCGGCACCATGCCGGTCTCAGAGCCGACGAAGATCAGATTGTCGCGCGTCAGCGTGTAACGCATGGGCCGGAGGCCGTTGCGATCCATGCCGCCGATCACCCAGCGACCGTCGGTCGCCGCGATCCCCGCGGGGCCGTCCCAGGGCTCAATGACCGAATTCGAGTAGGCGTACATCGCCCGCCAGGTCTCGGGCATCGTCGTGCGGTTGGCCCAGCTCTCCGGGATCAACAACGTCTTGACCGTCGGGGCGTCGCGACCGGCGCGGACCAGCACCTCGAACACGTTGTCGAGATTGGCCGAATCCGAGCCGCCAGACTGGACGATCGGCTTCACGTCCTGGCTGTAGTCACCGAACGCATCCGAGGCCATGCGAATCTCGTGGCTGCGCATCCAGTTGACGTTGCCCTTGAGGGTATTGATCTCGCCGTTGTGCGCGAGCATGCGGAACGGCTGAGCCAACTCCCACGTCGGGAAGGTGTTGGTCGAATAGCGCTGGTGGTAGATCGCAAAACTCGACACGAAACTGACGTCGAGCAAGTCGGGGTAGAAGTTGGTGAGCTGCTCGGCCAGGAACATGCCCTTGTAAATGATCGAGCGACACGACAGCGAGCAGATGTAGAAGCCGCGGACGTGGGCCTCCAGCACCCGCCGTTCGATGCGCCGGCGAATGATGTAGAGGTCGCGCTCGAAGTCCTCCTCCGACGCCCCACGGCCGTTGGCGATCATGATCTGTTCGATCTCGGGCCGGGTGACATTGGCCGTCGCTCCGACGAACGCCGTGTTCACCGGCACTTGGCGCCAGCCATAGATGCGGTGACCGAAGCGCAGGATTTCGCCTTCGACGATCTGACGACAGATCTCCTGAGCGGCAAAGTCCGTCCGCGGCAGGAACACCTGCCCGACGGCGAGCAGCCCCTTCGACGCCGTGCGCCCCGAACGGCTGATGTGGCGCTTGAAGAAGTCCTGCGGGATTTGGACGTGAATGCCGGCACCGTCGCCGGTCTTGCCGTCAGCCCCGACGGCGCCGCGATGCCAAACCGCCTTGAGCGCGGCGATCCCCGCCTCGACGATTTCGCGACGCGGTTTGCCGTCGATCGAGGCGACGAAGCCGACGCCGCATGCGTCGTGTTCGTTCGCTGGATCATAGAGACCCTTACGCGTCAGATGTTCGGCGTTGGCGCGATAACGCGCGACGAGGGCCTGGGCGTCGTTCGCCGCGATGTCGGTGGTCATGGACACGCCCTCCTAGGAGGCCTGGGCCAGCGGCTTGGCCTCAGCTGCTGCCTTGGCCTGGATGTATCGATGCATGCTTTCGGCCGCGTCGCGTCCGTCGCGGACCGCCCAAACGACGAGGGAGGCGCCGCGCACGATGTCCCCGGCGGCAAAAACGCCGTCGAGATTGGTCATCTTGCTGCGGAAGTCGATCGCCGCGGTGCCCCAGCCGGTGACCTTGAGGTCCGCTTGCGCGAACTGAACTGGCAGGTCCTCGGGATCGAATCCGAGCGCTTTGATGACGAGATCGGCTTTCACGACATGCGCCGAGTTGGGGACTTCTTCGGGAGTTTGGCGACCGGTGGCATCGGGCGCCCCCAAGCGCATACGCACCGCCCGCACGCCCTTGACGATCGTGTCCCCGGTGTAAGCCTCTGGCGCGACGAGCCACGTGAACGCGACACCCTCCTCTTCGGCGTGGCTCACCTCGCGCATCGAGCCCGGCATATTCTTGCGATCGCGCCGGTAGAGACATTTGACCGACTTTGCCCCCTGCCGGATCGCCGTGCGCACGCAGTCCATGGCGGTGTCGCCACCGCCCAACACGACGATGCGCTTGCCTTCGGCGTTAAGGGCGCCCGATTCGAATTCCGGAACACGATCGCCCAAACCGATGCGGTTGGAGGCCGTGAGATAGGTCATCGCCTGAATGATGTTGCCCAGGCCCGCCCCGGGAATCGCGATGTCGCGCGACTTGTAGACGCCCGTCGCGATCAGCACCGCGGCATGGCGTGCGCGGAGGTCTGCGAGGGTCACATCGCGCCCGACCTCGCAGTCGAGATGAAAGGTGACGCCGCCGTCGCTCAGCAACTTGGCGCGGCGTTGCACGATCTGCTTCTCGAGCTTGAAGTTCGGGATGCCATACACCAGCAGACCGCCGACACGGTCGTAACGGTCGTAGACGTGGACCTGATAGCCGTGCCGGCGCAACTCTTCGGCCGCAGCCAATCCGGCAGGACCGGCGCCAACGATGCCGACCGACTGCTCGCGCTCCTGACGCGGCCGTGGCGGTTTCACCCAGCCTTGGGCAAAGGCGGTATCGGTAATGAATCGCTCGATCGAGCCGATCGTGACCGATTCGAATCCTTTCTCGATCACGCAGTTGCCCTCGCACAGGCGGTCCTGCGGACAAATCCGCCCGCAGATTTCGGGCATGTTGTTCGTGGCCGACGAAAGTTCGTAGGCCTCTTCGAGGCGGCCCTCCGAGGTCATCAACAGCCAGTCCGGGATGTTGTTGTGCAGCGGACAGTGAATTTGACAGAACGGGACCCCGCACTGCGAACAGCGGCTCGCCTGTTCGCCGGCCTTGGCCCGGGCGTACTCCTGGTAGATTTCGTCGAAATCCCTGGCCCGCGCCTCGGCCTTGCGCTTGGCCGGGTATTGCTGCGCCACCGAAACGAACTTGAGCATGGCCTCGGGCATGGGACGGCCCTTGCGAAGCGGGGAAGTCGCAACGTAGCGACCGTCCCAACCCCGTGCAAGCATAAAGGTCCTACATGCTGACATATTTCTCGGTTGTTGATTCGGCTTTGAAATCACCACGAATCGGAACGGAAGGAGAGCATCAAAAGTAGTACCGTTTCGGTACTATTTCTTGGTAAGAGCGGTGGCCTGGAAGCTCCGGAATCGCCGTGATATTGGGACCCGTCCGCTGTCCGCGTGTTGGTGGCGCCCTCCCCGGCGCAGGAATGACCCTCCTCCAGATCACCGTCCTCGCTGCCGTCCAAGGCATCACAGAGTTTCTCCCGATCAGTTCCTCCGGGCACCTGATCCTCGTGCCGGCCGTCGCCGGTTGGCCGGATCAAAGCCTGGTCATGGACGTCGCGGTGCACGTCGGGACCCTGGCGGCGGTCGTCATCTACTTCTGGCGCGACGTCTGGGCGATGACGCGCGGGCTCGGCATGCTGGCCCGGGGTCGGCGACGTGATCCTGGGGCGAAGCTGATTGTGCTGCTCGTGGTCGGCACCATTCCGGCCGTCGTGGCCGGAGGCGCGCTCAAGTTCGCCGGACTCGAGGGCGTGCTTCGCAGCGTGGAACTCGTGGCCTGGACGATCATTGTTTTCGGCCTCGTGCTGTTTGTTGCGGACCGCTTCTTCCTGCGTGTCCGGCGCTTCGACCAGATCACTTGGGTCCAGGCGCTGTGTATCGGGATCGCCCAGGCGATCGCACTCGTTCCAGGCACCAGTCGTTCGGGCATCACGATGACCGCGGCTCGGATGTTCGGGTTCGAGCGGCCCGACGCGGCACGGTTCTCGATGCTGTTGTCGATCCCGACGATCCTGGCGGCGGCGATCCTCGAGGGCGCCGAACTCGTGGCCAACCCGCAACCGGATATGTTGGGGCAGCTCGGGATCGCGATCCTGATGAGCGCCGCCGTCGGCGTCCTTGCGATTGCCGGGCTGATGGCGTGGCTACGCCGCGCCGGCTTCACGCCCTTCGTGATCTACCGTCTGCTGCTTGGTGGCGCGCTGCTGACGTGGGTGTACGTCTATGGCGGCGGGTCGTTGTCCTAGGCCGTAACGACCGCGGCGTGGCGACGGAAGCGCGCCAAGTATCCCGGCACGACGCTGCCCACCGGGGTCGGCACGACCCCGAGATCGGCGAGGCCGAGGGCGCCCGCTGGTACGACGTTGTCGATCCGCAGAAGCCGGACTTGGTCACGGGTTAGCGGCGGATTGGGCAGCATTCCGAGGAACGTGGCTTGCGCCATGGCGACCGCATAGGGCAGCGGCATGAACGGCCGCCGCCGGCCGGTGCACGCCATGACGTACTCGAAGACCTGCCGAACGCTCATCGTGTCGGGACCACCGAGAGCATGGATTTTCCCCGGGCTTGCCGAAGCCTGCAGCACCGACGCGATCGCGGCCCCCACGTCACCGACGTACACCGGCTGCAATCTGGTCGCGCCCGCCGTGGCAGGCGCATCGCCAAAAATCGGAATGGCCGGCAACATTCGGACCAACGCCGCAAAGCGATTGAAGAATCCGTCCTCAGGGCCAAAGATGACGCTCGGGCGCATGACCACCGCCGAAGGAAACGCGTTGCGCAGCGCCTCTTCGCCGCGCGCCTTGCTTCGCGCGTACGCCGAAGGTGATTCGAGGTCGGCACCCAGCGCCGAGACATGAACGACGCGGCGAACACCGGCCGTTCCCGCCAGCCGTGCGATTCGTGCAGGGGCTTCCTCGTGCAAGGCCTCGAAGGACTGCTCGCCACCGCTATGCAGCACGCCCACCAGGTTGACGACCACCTCGGCCCCGTCGATCGCCGCGGCGACCGATGAATCGCTCCGCACGTTGCACAGCACCGGAACAATCTGGCCGACATCGCCCTGAGGCTGGAGGGGTCGAGCATCCATCGGCCGGCGGACCGCAATGCGCATCCGATAGCCCGCTGCGGCCAGACGACGGACCAGGTGCCGGCCGACGAACCCCGACCCGCCGAAAATGGTAATCAGACCTTGCGTCATCGTTCTGCGCCCGCCTTGCGAAAAGTCGGCGCATCATAACGACGGGACTTGGGTGGGCAAAGGTCGCGCCACGGCGATACAAGTCGGTTGACAGCCCGGGCGCCCCGCCCTACCAGTTCCGCCGGATTGCCCGGGTGGCGGAACTGGTAGACGCGCTAGTTTCAGGTACTAGTGGCCTCACGGCCGTGGAAGTTCGAGTCTTCTCCCGGGCACCATGGTCCTCCGTCTGCGTTCCTCCCGAAGCGCGGAGGCCCGGCGTCATGGAGCACTGCCATCTCGAACAAGCCTGATCGGATCGAGCTACACCGCAACGACCTGCCGCACGACGCGGTATTCCTCGGAGCCGTGGCAATCGACACCGAGACGACGGGACTGTCCCTGAAGCGTGACCGGCTGTGCCTTGTGCAGCTCGCTGGGCCGGATGGCGTGTGTCACCTGGTTCAGTTTCCGGCCGAGGATGGCCCCGACTTCGCTGCGCCTAACCTGAGGAACCTGCTCGCCAACCCACACATCACGAAGCTGTTCCATTTTGCGCGCTTCGATATTGCAGTGCTGCAGCGCCAATTCGGCCCAATCGCGCCGCCCTTCTACTGCACGAAAATCGCGTCCAAGTTGGTCCGGACCTACACCGACCGCCACGGGCTGAAGGATCTTTGTCGTGAGCTGCTTGGGGTCGAGCTATCGAAGGAGCAGCAATCCTCCGATTGGGGCACCAGTGCCCTGACTCCAGAGCAACGGTCCTACGCCGCCCAGGACGTGTTCTTTCTGCACCGACTGCGCGAGCGTTTGGACGCCATGTTGCAGCGCGAGGGGCGCTTCGACCTCTCCCGCGAGTGCTTCGCCTTTCTCCCGATCCGCGCCGCCCTGGATCTCGGAGGATGGGCCGACGAAGATATCTTCGCGCATTAGGCGATCGCTCTAGATAATTGTTCTTCAACGAGAAATCGTGGATACTGGTAATCTGTCCGGGGACGCCCCAGGTGTGTCGACGGCCACGGCAGGCGGTGCCACGGTGATGGTACCTTGGTCGTCGCGCCGAGCGGCGCCGACCCGAACGGACGAAGGCCCACCATGACGACAGCCCGACGGGCTGACCGCAAACGCAAGCCCTCAACCACGAACGACCTCGTGGTGGCGCGTCGCCTGCTCGACGCGGAGGCAGCCGCTCTCGGCGAGCTCGGTCGCGCGCTGGACGACCGATTCGGGGCCGCCGTCGAGTTGTTTGCCAAGGTGCCGGGACGCGTGGTGGTCGCCGGCGTCGGCAAGTCCGGTCACGTCGCGCGAAAAATCGGCTCGACCCTCGCCTCGACCGGAACGCCGGCCCTGTTCGTGCATCCGAGCGAAGCCAGTCACGGCGACCTCGGGATGGTGACGCCGGCCGACGCTGTGCTGATCCTCTCGAAATCGGGCGAGAGCGACGAATTGTCCGACCTCGCGAGCTACTGCAAGCGCTTCTCAATCCCACTGGTCGCTATGACGGGCAATGGAAAGTCGCTGCTCGCGCAGGTGGCCGACGTCGTACTCGAATTGCCCGACGTGCGTGAGGCCTGTCCGATGGGCCTGGCACCGACGACCTCGACGACGATGATGCTGGCCCTCGGAGACGCACTGGCAGTCGCCCTCCTCGAGCGACGCGGTTTTTCGGCGGACCACTTCCGGGTGTTTCATCCTGGCGGCCGCCTTGGCCGGCATCTCAAGAAGGTGTCGGATTTGATGCGAACCGGCGAAGAGGTTCCTCTTTCTGACGCCAGCAGCAACATGAAAGACGTCGTCCTGGTCATGTCGGCCAAGAACTTCGGTTGCGCCGGCATCGTCGAAGAACGGGATCGGTTGGTCGGGATCATCACCGACGGCGATCTCCGCCGTCACATGGCCGACGATCTTCTGCAGCGCCGCGCCCGGGACATCATGACCCGCGATCCGCGAACCATCCACCCCGACGCCCTCGCTGCCGAAGCGGTCGGCATCATGGCGGGAAAAATCACCAACCTCTTCGTCGTCGACGAGCGCCGCGTCGTCGGCATTCTGCGGCTGCACGATTGCCTGCAGGCCGGTGTCGCATGAGCCGTGCAGCGACCGAGCGCATGATGGCTCTGCTACAAGCGGCGACTCCACGATCGGTGCGTCTGAGCGAGCGTTACACCCGGTTTGTCGGCATCGCCAAGGTGGCGCTACCGGGGCTCGCCGTCGCGCTCACCCTTTTGGTCATTGTTTTGGCGTGGCGGGATCAACCGACACCGACCAATTCGTTCAAGATGAACTTCGCCGGAGGCAAGCCGGGCGAAGCGGCGACCGGAATGACAGGAGGTCGCTTTGTCGGAGCCGACGAGCAGCAGCGACCGTTCACGATCACCGCCGACACGGTTCGCCCGGAAGCGGGCGACGCCAATCGACTGGTGATGCGTTCGATCCAGGCCGACCTGACCCTCGATCGCGGCAACTGGATCACGCTGCTATCGCCCTTCGGCGAGTTCGATCGCAACCAGCAGCGTCTGGCGCTACGGGAGTCGGTCTCGGTGTATTCCGATGACGGGTTTGCCCTGCAAACATCGGCCGCCGATGTCGACCTGACCCGTGGTGTGGCGACGGGCGAACACCCGGTCGTCGTCCAAGGTCCCCTTGGCGAGCTCCGTGCCGACAGTTTCCGATTGCAGCGGAACGCGCAATCCCTGAGTTTTGCTGGCAATGTTCGCATGGTCGTTCGCCCGCAGGGAGGTCGCTGATTGCCGGTGCGTGCCACCACCGCCGCCTTGATCTTGACGGTTGTCTGGCTCCCCACGATTGCGGGGACGGCGTCGGCCCAAGGGCCGCGTGGCCCAGCCCTACCGGCCTCGCAGGGCGACAGCAGTGCGCCGATCGAGATCTCGGCTGATCGCTTGGAGGTATTGCAGAACGAGCGCGTGGCGACGTTCGACGGCAATGTCGATGCCGCCCAGGGTGACTGGCGTCTGCGCAGCGAAAAACTCCGCGTGTACTACGCGGCGACGGAGTCGGGCGCTCGGCCGACGATTTCGCGATTGGATGCCAGCGGCCAGGTGCGTATGACCACAGCCGACGAAGCCGCGTCGGGCGACGAGGCGACCTACAGTGTCGAAACAGGCGCCATCGTAATGACGGGCAACGTCGAGATCACGAGCCGTGGCAACAGCGTTCGCGGCCGGCACTTGGTCAGCAATCGCAACACGGGATACTCGACCCTCTCCGGCGGGCGCATCCAGGGTCGCTTTGTCCCGACGCCGGCGGCGAGCGGACGGACTGCCCGACCGGCGACGGGTCCCGCGACTTCGGGCCCGATATCGGTCAACGCCAATGCGCTCGACGTTCAGCAAAACAGCCAGACCGCGCGTTTCTACGGCAGCGTCGAGGCCGAACAGGCCGACCTCCGGTTGCGCGCCGACGTGCTGCATATCCACTACAATTCTCAGGATCGTGGCAATCAGCAGGCGGTATCGCGCATCGATGCCAACGGCAATGTGTTCGTCTCGACGGGAACGGAAACGGCCAAGGGCGACGACGGGGTCTATGACGTGGCGCGCGGCCTCGTAACCTTGACCGGCGACGTCGTACTCACGCGCGAAGGCAATGTCATCCGCGGCCGCCAACTGGTCGTCGATCTCGTGAGCGGGCAGAGTCAGTTCGACGCTGCCGCGGGCGGCGGCCGGGTCCAAGGCTTGTTCACGCCGGGGGGCCCCCGACCATGAGCGAGGAGGTCCACTCCAACCGCACGCCCCGGCTCGTCGCAGCCAACCAGGGCCTGATTGCGCGCAACCTCGGCAAGGAGTTCAAGAAACGGCCCGTGCTGCGCGACGTCAGCCTATCCGTGCAGCGCGGCGAAGCCGTCGGATTGCTCGGGCCGAATGGAGCAGGCAAGACGACATGTTTCTACATCATTACCGGGCTGATCGCGGCCGACTACGGCAACATCCAACTCGATGCGCATGACATCACACACTTGCCGATGTACCGGCGCGCCCGCCTCGGCATCGGCTATCTACCGCAGGAAGCGTCGATCTTCCGCGGCATGACCGTCGAACAGAACCTGCGGGCCGTGCTCGAGGTCGCGGAAGACGACGAATCCCGGCGCGAAGAACTGCTCGAGGCGCTGCTTGCCGAATTCTCGATCTCGCACCTTCGCCGCACGCCGGCCATCGCTCTCTCGGGCGGCGAGCGGCGACGGGTCGAGATCGCCCGCGCGCTCGGATCCCGGCCGTCGTTTATCCTGCTCGATGAGCCGTTGGCCGGCATCGACCCGATTGCGGTCGGCGACATCCGGGACTTGGTGGCTCACCTCAAGGACCGCGGCATTGGCGTGCTGATCACCGATCACAACGTGCGGGAGACGCTCGAAATCGTCGATCGCGCCTATATCCTCCATGAGGGCCGCGTGCTCATGGAGGGCGCCCCGCGCGAGATCGTCGCGCACGAGGGCGTGCGGCGGGTTTATCTCGGTGAACGGTTCAGTCTGTAGTGGTCATTGAATGGCGATCGGTCCCCGGCAGGAGCTGAGACAAGGCCAATCGTTGGTGATGACGCCGCAGTTGCAGCAGGCGATCAAGCTGCTGCAACTGACCAATCTCGAACTGGCCGAGTTCGTCGACCAGGAGCTCGAGCGCAATCCGCTCCTCGAGCGCCAGGAACCAGGCCAGGCGGAACGCGGCGACGGCGGTTCGCCCCAAGTCGACAAAGACGCCGCCCTCGAGTCCCGGGACACCGCCCAGGCGACCACCGCGAGCGACATCCCGAGCGAGAGCGAGGCGCCGCTCGACGTCAGCTACGGCGAGATGTACGACGAGGCCGGGCCCGGCGAAGGCCTTGCGCCTTCGGGTGGCGCCGGCACCACCACGTCCTACGGCTCCGGCGCCCGCGAATCCGACGACGGCGGCAACGTGATCGAAGAGACCGTCTCGGAAAAGCCGAGCCTGCACCATCACCTGCTCGAACAGCTTTACACCGACGTCACCGATCCGACCGAACGCGCCATCGGCTACCATCTCGTCCATGGGGTCGACGAAGCCGGCTACCTGACCGTCGACGTCACCGCCGTTGCCGAGCAGATCGGCTGCGAGGCAGCGCTGGTCGAAAAAACGTTGCAGCGACTTCAGGCGTTCGACCCACCGGGAATCCTCGCCCGCGACCTCCGGGAATGCCTGGCGCTGCAGCTTCGGGAACGCAATCGCTACGACCCGGCGATGGAGGCGCTCTTGAGCAACCTCGACCTGCTGGCGCGGCACGACGAGAAGGCGTTGCTTGCCGCCTGCGGCGTCGACGGCGAAGATCTCGCGGAGATGATTCAGGAGTTGCGGGCCCTCGACCCGAAACCGGGCCTCGCCTTCAGCCACGAGATCGCCCAGACGGTCGTCCCGGACATCTTCGTGCGCCAGGGACCCGCGGGCGGCTGGATCGTCGAACTCAACACCGACACGCTGCCCCGCGTGCTCGTCAATCAGCAGTATCTTGCGGTCCTCGGCAGTCGGGCCAAGAGCAAGGACGACAAGCTGTTCATCACCGAGCGATTGAACTCGGCCAACTGGCTCGTCAGATCCCTCGAACAGCGCGCCACCACCATTCTCAAAGTGGCCACGGAACTGGTCCGCCAGCAAGACGGCTTTTTCGTCCGCGGCATTCAGCACTTGCGCCCTCTGACGCTGCGCGACATCGCCACGGCGATCGAGATGCACGAGAGCACCGTGAGCCGGGTGACGGCGAACAAGTACATCGCGACGCCGCGCGGCACGTTTCCCCTCAAGTACTTCTTCACCTCGGCCATCACCTCCGCCAGTGGTGGGGAGTCGCTGTCCGCGGAAACGGTACGGCACCGCATCAAAGAATTGGTCGATGGCGAGGCCGCTGACGCCGTCCTGTCGGACGACCGGATCGTTGAAATCCTGCGGGCTGCGAACGTGGATATCGCGCGCCGAACGGTCGCCAAGTACCGGGAAGCCATGGGGATTCCCTCGTCGGTCGATCGCCGCCGGCAGCGCGCCTCCAGCACCTGGAAGTCCCGTTAAAGATTTGAACTCAAAAGAAAAATGCTCGCTGGCCCGATCCGTTGACTTCGCCGGGTCGTGGGCCTATGTTCCCGCATCTTTTGTTGGCCGCGGATTCCTCGGTGGACCGCCGCAACCTGAGAACCCCGAAATACTGTTGGCCCTTCGCAATACCCCCGGTTGTGCAATCCTGTGTCCGGCGTTCCTGGCGGAAACCTCGGCGCACCAGGATCGTGTCTAGTTGGCGGCAATGGAAATTACCGAAATCCTTAGCCTCGAAGCGGTTGTCCCGAGTCTGAAAGCGACCAGCAAGAAGCAGTTGCTTCAAGAATTGGCAGCCCGAGCCGCGCGGATCACGGGCGAACCGGAACGCAAGATTTTCGATGTTCTCCTCGAGCGGGAGCGGCTCGGGACCACAGGGGTCGGCAACGGAGTCGCAATCCCGCATGGCCGGCTTCCCGGCCTCAAGCGACTCTATGGCCTGTTCGTCCGTATGGACGAGGCCGTCGCCTTCGACGCGATCGACGACGCGCCGATCGATCTCGTGTTCCTGCTGCTGGCGCCCGACGTCGCAGGCGCGGACCACCTGAAGGCGCTGGCGCGGGTATCGCGGCTTCTGCGCGATCGCGGTATCTGCGAGAAGTTGCGGGCTTCGGAGTCACGCGATGCGCTATACGCGATCCTCACCGAGCCGACCACCTCCTCTCAGGCGGCTTGATCCGACGGCGGTCCGCCACGAGGATAGCTCGATGGCGGACGATCAGCCCAGGTTGCCTACGACGTTGCGGAAGCACCGATTGATTCCGCGATTCCTGGTCACCGCATTCTTCGGTGCGTCGGTCGCGTTCCTCGTTTCCCTCGAGGCCCCCGCCCAGCCCGCCGGTACGGCCCCGCCGCGACCGCCAACGGTTTCGCGCCCGCCGGTGGCCGCGCCGACGACGGTCGTGCCGCCCGCGGTGGTGACACCACCTCTGGCCACCGCTCCGCGGTTCGAAATGCCGGTGCGTTGCGCCGACGGGGAATGCTTCGTGCAGAACTACATCGACGTCGACTCGACTCCCGATGCCCGCGACTACAGCTGTGGTCGATTGACCTACGATCGGCACACCGGGGTCGATGTCCGGGTCGCCAACATGGAGATCGTGCGGCGAGGCATTCCGGTCATCGCCTCGGCCCCGGGTGTCGTGCGTGGCGTGCGCGACGGATTGGAGGACGTCAATTTTCGCGAGATCGGCGATGAGGCGGTGCGCGGTAAGGAGTGTGGCAACGGCGTCTTGATCAATCACAACGACGGCTGGGTCAGCCAGTACTGCCATCTGCGCAAGGACAGCATCGTCGTGCAGAACGGTCAGGAGGTGAAGGTCGGAGACCGCTTGGGCTTCGTCGGCATGTCGGGCAAGGCCGAATTTCCCCACGTCCATTTCGAGGTGCGCTACCGCGGCACCCCGGTCGATCCATTCACCGGAGCCACGGTCGGCAGCGGCTGCGACGTGCCGAAGAACCCGATCTTCGCCAAGCCAGCGCTCGAGGCCCTGGCCTATCGCCCGTCGGGGCTCCTCAACGCCGGTTTTTCCAGCAGCGAACCCAAATCCGATCAGGTTCTGGACGGCAAGCAGCAGCAGGTGAACTTCCTTCCCAACGCCGAGCGCATCTATTTCTGGACCGAGATTTATGGCCGCAACGACGGCGACCGCGAGCGCTTCGTGGTGCGGCAGCCGAGCGGCGAGATCCTCGCCCAGGCAACGCGTGAGGCGACCGGCGGCCATAAGGCCCGATCCCTCACGCACATGGTGGTGACGCTGCAGAACCGGGTGGCCTGGCCGATCGGCACCTACCGCGGGGAGTACGTGCTCGAGCGCAAGAGCGACGACGACAAGTGGGAGTCCCTGGTGTCGATCGCTCGCACGATGGAAATCCGCTCGCCATTTGCCGCCCCAGCTCGCGCCGACACAACTCCGGCCGGACTGACGCCTACTGATCGTGCCGCCGCTGGACCGAGCACTCCGGCGCTCACCGTGCCGCCGGCCAGCGCGGCCGTCGCAAGCCCGCCGCCGGCGGGGACCACGACGACCGCCACCCCGTCTCCGTCGGTTCCCGGGGCAGAGCGCGGGCCGGCCGCACCGCCACCATCGCCTGGTCGTCAAGACGCGGCACCGGAGCAGCGTCAGGCCTCGCTCGTCAGTTCAACCCTCGGGGAAGCGGCGCAAGTGGCCAATGCCGTTCAACGCGCGGCGACGGCGGCCGCGGCGCGGGTGCTGCCGCCAGGGACGGATCAACGCAAGGGACCACCCCTGTGGATGGCGGTCGCGGTGCTCGTCGGGGCTCTGCTGGCGCTTTCGGGCGTCGCCTGGCTGACGCGTCGTTGATCCCGGGTCAGTGTACCGAGACGGGCGCCAAGTCGTTCTGCGCCGCGGCAGCGATCGCCAGACTGCGATCGGCGAATACCGCCAACTCACGGCCATCGGCCGCGTGCACCGCGTAGGCGAACGTCCCGTCGACCTTCACCGGTTTGATGTAAGCCAGCAGTGGGGCACCGAGCGCCGCAAAGGCCTCCGCCGACATCTTCTTTCGTTCCGTGCTGGGATGGTTCATTGGTTCACCACTCCTGTTGGCGCTTAGGACGCCCGCTTGTCGACCGCGACCTCGGACAACTTCCGCACCTTCGTGCCCTCGCCGGTCTTGATCGGAATGGAACGCACCGTGCTCTGAGCTTTGGGGCGAACCAGATCGACATGCAGCAATCCGTTGTCGAGCGACGCTCCCACCACCTCGATGCCATCGGCGACGACAAACGCGCGCTGGAAGTGGCGTGCGGCAATTCCGCGATGCAGGAAAACGCGTTCGCTTTCTTCGTCCTTCTGTTTGCCGCGGATGATCAGCTGATTGTCCTCGACCACGACGGACAGGTCGTCGCCGGCAAAGCCGGCCACGGCGAGTGTAATGCGCATCCGGTCGTCGTCGAGTTGCTCGATGTTATAGGGCGGGTAGCCGTCCGTCGCGGACTTGGTAAGACGATCGAGCGTGCGCTCGATTTCGTCGAAGCCCAGCAACATCGGTGAATTGAATAGCGTCAGTCGCGCCATCGTCACGTCTCCTCGAATGAGCGAGCGGCGTCGCGGGCCCACGAAGGCACCCGCTTGCCGAAAAGATATGGGATAGCGCGCGCGAAGGTTCAAGGGCCCAGGCCGCCCGAAACGGCGATGGAAACTGCGCAGAATCGTGGTTCTGCGCCGCTCGGCACCGCCCGGCGATCAGCCCGGTTCGGCGCCGGGATAGCGTTTGGCGAATTCTTCGGCCAGCTCGGCCGCCTTGCGTTGCATGGCCGCGCTCAGCGCGGGGCTCGACCACACGCGGTAGTTTCCCTCGGCATAGGCGGCGGCATTCTGTTCGTACATGAACGCATTCATGCGATTGGCGATCCAGTTGTTGCGCGTGCGCACGATTTTCGCCGGCAGGCCCATGACGACGGAGTTGGCGGGAATCCGCGTGTTCTCCTTGAGAAATGCGCCACCGGCCACGATCGAGTTCTCGCCGATCTCACAGCCGTCCATGATCGTGGCGTTGATCCCGATCAAGCAGTTGTCGCCGATCGCACAACCGTGGATCGTGCAATGGTGCGTGACGGAGCAGTGATCGCCGATCACCGTGGGCGTCGTCGCGCCGACGTGGATCATGACGAAGTCCTGGACGTTCGTGTGCGCCCCGATGCGGATCTCGTGCATCTCGGCCCGCATCGCGACGAACGGCCACACCGAGGAACCGCGTCCGATGCTCACGCGCCCATAGAGTTGCGCGCTCGGGTGGATGTAGGCGGGGGAATCGAGTCGAACCTCTGGACCGTGGGCCGTCATCGTTGACACCATCCTCGTCTGTCGCCCTAGCCGCCGACCGAGCCCGGTTGGCCGAGGGCCGCCGCCAGCAACAGCACCCCGAATCCTGTCACGGCGAGCGAACCACCGATGGCCAACCCGCGACCGACCCACACGCCGGCCCGACCGCGCCGCCCTTCGGCAACGCGAAGCAAGGTCTGGCGGGCCACGACCGTGAGCGCCGCCAAGGCACACAGCGTCAGCGCGGTACCGGCGGCCATCACGAACGTCGCGCCAATTCCCGCCAATACCAGTCCTTGCGCGAAGGAAAACAACAGGACGAGTACGGCGCCACTACACGGCCGAATGCCAATCGCAAGCGTGAGCGCCAGAAATCGCCGCCGCCCCGGCCGCGATTTGTCCTCATCGCCGCGCTGGGCAAGGGCATGCTCATGGTGCGCATTCTGGTGATCGTGAGCGCCGTGCCCGAGACCCGCCGCACCATCCAGCCCATGATGATGATTATGATGGTGGTGATGGTGGCGTCCCCCGCGAAGTGCACTTGCCGTCATCCAAAGCCCGATCGCCACCATCAGGGCATAGCTCGCGATTTCGAGAACGCGAACGTTGGCCTGGGTCTGCATTTGCGACACTTGCAGTATCACGGCGAGGCCCCCGACCAGAGCGACGGCCGAAATTGCTTGAACAAGGGACGAAGCAAACGACAGTGCGAGACCGTGTCGTAGGCGGTCTCTGGTCGCCGCGAGATAGGACGCGATCACGACCTTGCCGTGACCAGGGCCAACCGCGTGCAAGACGCCGTAAAGAAACGACAGGAACAGGAGCGTCCAGACCGCGGCCCGATCGTTCTTGAGCGCCCGAACCGCCCCCGCCAAACGACGTTGTGTGTCGAACTGCAACGCTCTCAGCGCCCGCAACGTTCGGTCGATCGCATCGGGCTCGCGCTCGGGGGTCGTCGCCGCTGCCGGCGCCGTGGTTCGCGGCCCCAACAACGGTCGATTTTCCTGGGCGGTCAGCGCCGTCGACCCGAATACCAGACAGGCGAACACAACCGCGAGGAGGACCCTACGCACCGCCGCACTGCATCCGGATCTTCAGAGGCTGCACCATGCCGAAATAGAACGCCCGTTCACGATCGGGTTTGATATCGGGTCGGCAGGACAGTGGCGAGGCACCGCTGAAGCGAACCGGCTCGCGCTCCAGTAGCGTCACGTCGATGTAGTAGCTTTCGTCGTAGAGCGACACGCTGACATCGACCTTTGTCGGATCGACGGGACGATCGAGCTTGACCGTGAATTCGTAGACCAGAGAGTGCTCGACGATCTTCGCAACGAAATTGTCGACCTTGTCGAGTTTCTGGGTGTCGTTCCCGATGCGCACGAACGTGAAGAAGTTCCCCTCTCGCAATGCTTCGATGGTGGCCGAGACCAAACGGTCGATTTCCGGCGGATCGAGTCTGCCGTTCTTGTTGCCGTCGAAGTCCGTGATCGCGAGGGAACTGAAGAACTCATCGAAGCGCCAATGGATCCGCACAGCCTCGATGCCGGCCGTCGTGAGCCGCACGTCGATCCAGGCCTCGATCCAGACATGGGGATGCGCGGCGGGGGCCTTCGACGCCAAGCCCAGTCCAAGCACGGCCAACGCGGCGACCAACACGCGACGGAGGGAGCGCATTGGGGAATTATGACGCATGCCGCCGGTGACGCAATCGTTGACCGCACCTACTCGTCGACACCGACCCGACCTCGCGCGCTTTTGATCTGGGCACGGCGGCGTTTGCTTTCGAGCCGCCGGCGCTTGGACCCCTTGGACGGGCGCGTCGCCCGACGCTCCCGCGGAACGACCATCGCCGCCGCCAGCAGCGCTTCCAACCGGGCCAAGGCATCGGCCCGATTGCGTTCCTGCGTGCGATGGCGAACCGCGTGAATGACCACGACCCCATCCTTGGTCATGCGCCGTCCGGCGAGGCTGGCGAGCCGCGCGAACACGGACGGCGAGACCACGCGGCTGTGGCGTGCATCGAAGCGCAACTGCACGGCCGTCGCCACCTTGTTGACATTCTGGCCTCCGGGACCCGAGGCGCGCACGAACTCGACGTGGAGCTCTTCGTCGGGGATTGCGACGCGCGGCGGCGACGCGCTCATCACGTCGAAAACGCGCGCATGGCAGCGAGAAACCCGACCCCGAACGCGATGGTCAAGAACAGATTCCGACTCACGACCCCCACGATGACCGTCGGAATCGCCGCGATCAAGGCGATGTTGTCGAAGGCGAGGAACGGCGCCCCATCCTTCACCGCAACCAGCTGGACGGTCATAGCCGAGAGCACAGCGATCGGCAGGTGGCGCAACAGGTCGTGCACCACCGGCGGCAGCGAGCGCCGAGCAAGGGCGACCAACGGCACGGCTTTGAGCGCCAAGGTGACTGCGGCCATTCCGAGAATGGTCAGGCTGACAACGTCTTGGTCCATCGTTCCCTCACAAATCCTACCAGGACCCCGACGAGCGTCGCGCATAGGATGGTCCAGTAGGCAAACCCTAGGGCAAAGCAAACCAACGTCGCTGCGCCCGCCGCAACGGCCACCACTACTTGGGTCCGGCTTCGGATCAGCGGCGTCATCAGCGCGATGAACATGGCCGGCATGGCGAAATCGACGCCATAGGCGTTGAGGTTTCCGACGGTTCGCCCGATCACGACGCCAGCCATCGTCGAGCCGATCCAGACCAGATGGCCGGTGATCGCGGTCGTGAAGATCTCGATCTTGCTCGGCCGACCCGCGGCAAAGCGGGCGGTGTTCAACGCAAACGTCGCATCGGTCAGCTGCAGGCCATAGAACACCCGTTGACCGAGCGAGTAGTTTTCAAGATTGGGCGTGAGGCTCGCGGCCATGACGAAGAACCGCGAGTTGATCACCAACGTCGTGATCAAGACGGAGCTGACCGGAACGGCACTCGCCATCATTTCGACTCCAACGAGCTGGGCCGTTCCGGCGTAAACCAGAGCGGACATCAGCACCGTGTTGAAGTCGGAGAACCCGCGTTCGAGCGCCAGAACCCCGTAGGTGACGCCCATCGCGAAATAGACGAGCAGGACTGGCACCGTCACGACGGTGCCGGTGATCACATCGCGATACCAAGGCTGGGTGGTACGCTGGCCGGTGACGGATGAATTGTCGGACATGACCTGGAGGGGCTTGCCGCGCGGGTCTAGGGACGTGTTAGGACTAGAAGGTGAGAGGGGGCGTAACGATGGACAAGATCAAGTCGTTCGAACGGACGAACATCGGACCGGGAAAGATACTGTTCGATGAAGGGGACAAGGGGGACGCAGCCTACCTGATCATGAAGGGTCAGGTGGAGATTCGTCGCGGCGTTCGGAGCTCCTACCCCAAAGTCGTGTCGACCCTTGGGCCCGGCGACATCTGCGGTGAAATGGCGCTGTTCGACGACCGGCCGCGCATGGCGAGCGCCGTCACCACCACGGAATGTGAACTTGTCGCCGTCCCACGCGAGGATTTCGTCAAACGTCTCGAGGAAATGAACCCGGTGATGCGACGAATTCTCGTCATCATGGTCGGACGGGTTCGCAGCATGACGGACGAGTTCATGAAGCGAAAGGCGCAGAAGAGCTACGCCGACGTCTTTCGCGCCGAGGAGGGGAGTGGCGAGGCGACAAACGGAGCGGCCTCGGCCGAGAAAGCGGTGTCTGAGGATGCGGTGAAGTCCGGGACAACTAAGCCGGCGTGAGCTGAATCACGCCTATCGTCACGCCATCCGGATCGAAGAAGAACATCTCGGTGAAGGTGCCGCCGCCAGGTCGGGTGAACCCGATGGGCTCGCACAGGAACGAAAATCCGGCGCGCTTGAGATCCCCATGAAGCGCCTGGACTTGGCTCGTGCTCAGGATGATCGCCGCTTGGCCGATATGGATGGTATTGGTCGCCGGTCGTGCCAACTCCGGTGGTCGCGGCGAAGTGACTTCGAACAGGCCGATCCGCCCGATGGGCGAATCCTTGGCGGTGAGGTAGGCCACCCGGAGTTTGCAGTCCCCGAGGCCCAGGATGGCGCCCACTTGAGGTCCGCCGAACTCGCGGCGATCGATCACCGAAAGCCCCAGGATATCGCGATAGAGCGCAAGCGAGCGTTCGAGATCGCGCACGAAGATCGAGGCACGCAGGATCGGTGACGTCCGGTTCGACGTCGGACCCGAGGGTCCCCCGACTCGCGCTGCCGAGTCGCCGCTGCTGCCACCGGGGTCGGGCGTATAGTGGATCATGTCGACCAGGGCCCCGTCCGGATCGAAGAAGATGTACTCGTCGTAGGTTCCACCCTTGGAGCCACGAATTGCCATCGGCTCGCACAGCGCGGGCAATCCCATTTTTTTCGCCGCAGCGTGGATTTCGGGAATATGGGCGGTGTCGAACACCATGATCATCTGGCCAGAGTGGATGACGTTGTGCCGCGAGGGAGGCGCCAGGACCGGGGGGCGTGGATCGGAGACTTCGAACAGTCCGACGCGGGCGATCTCGCTGTTTTCAGACGTCAGGTAGGTCACGCGGATCTTGCAGTCCTTGAGGCCGAGCATCTTGGCGATTACCGGCCCCTGCAAGCTGCGCGTATCGACCACGGTGAGACCAAGGACATCACGATAGAGCGCCAACGATCGCTCGGTATCGCGAACGAATACGGAGACACGCTGCAACGGACTGACACGATTCATGGGCTTCCCCCCCCGTCGTTGCGGCGACGATAGCGCAAGCCGGAGCACCGAGTCCTGGTTCGCTTGCGATCGATCGCGAGGCCGCCGATGCTAGGGCCGAAACCTCAGGGAAGAGCGGCGATGGCGATGACCCCGTACGTGTTGGAGCCTGGCGATGCCATCCCCAATTTTGCGCTGCCGGACGTGATCGGCCAGGCGACGAGCCCCGTCATACACTCGCGCGGCAAGCCCATCGTGCTCGTATTCTGCGACCGCGATTACGACGTGAACCTCCGTCCCTTCGCAGCGGCGGCCGACGCCCTGAAGGTCGTCGACCTGTTCATCGTGACGCGATTGGCGCCGGCCGAGAACGCAGCATTGGCGCAGCGGGTCGTCCTGCCGTGGGGCGTCCTTGCCGACACCGCCGGAGACACGACAGCGTTCTACGCGTTCTGCGGAGCCGACCGACCGAGGCCCGCCCTGACGACTTACGTGCTCGACATCGGCCTGCGCGTGCGGCGTGTCGATCGTGGTGGCCCGGCGCGCGATCATGTCGAGGGTGTCCTAAGTGGCGCGCGCGAGATCCTCGACCCCGGCGCCGCGTTTTCGGTACCACGGTCGGCCCCAGTCCTCTGGATCCCCAGAGTGATGAGCCGTGATCAATGTCGCGAACTGACCGAATGGTGGCGGAGCAAAGGGAACGAAGCCTCTGGGACGATCGACAACCGGGCGAACGCGGAGATAGACGCCTACGCACAAACGGCGAAACGCCGGCGCGACCACGAAATCGTCGACCCCGCCCTCAACGCGAATCTCGCGGATCTCTTCCGACGCCGAATCGTTCCGGAGGTGGCCAAGGCCTACCAATTCCTCGCGACGCGAACGACCGGGTTCAAGATCGCGGCCTATCTCGATCAGCACTCGACCGGCGGCTACTTCCGGGCGCATCGCGACAACATATCGCCGATCTCTGCCCACCGCCGCTTTGCCGTTTCCCTCTTCCTCAACGATGCCAGCGAATACGACGGCGGGATGTTGCGGTTTCCCGAGTACGGACCCGAGACCTATCGCGCCAGCGCCGGCGAAGCCCTGGTGTTCAGTTGCTCAGTGCTGCACGAAGTGACCGACGTCACCCGAGGGACACGCTTCATGCTGCTGACGTTCTTGAGCAACGAAGCGGCGGCCCGGAATGCGCGCGGACCGACGTTTTCCCTATGACCTTCCCGTGCGGCACGGTTCTAGACTGACTGCTACGATTCGAACGCCTCAGAGAAGGTCTCGATGGCTGGTGGAAATCGGCTTCGGCTAGTCGCGGCGGGTCTTCTTTCGGTCGCGGTGATCACGACGGACGCCGGGGCCCAGAACGACGGGAACCCGCTGCCTGAGGCCCCCGCGGCCGTGGTCAAGAACGTCCGCCCTCCCGATGGACGCCGAAACGAACGGCCAATTCCGCTCCCGACCGGCAAAGTCACGACTCCGCGGGCGGGCGAGCGGAACTCCTACGGCTTGCGAGTTACCCCGGAGCTCGCGGAAGCTTATGCCGCCTTCCTGGCCAATGACGGCGAGCGGACCCTCGCGGCGCTGGCCCGGGCTTCGGCGCCCAGTCGCCCCGATATCCGGTGGGTCCACAATTCCCTGCGCGCCCACGCGATGATCATGATGGGGCGAGCGGCCGATGCCGAGGAAGAACTGCAGAACGCGGCACGCCTCGAGATTGCGGCCTTCGGTAAGTCGCTCGACACGCGGGCGCTGCGGGCGGAAGCACGCCTGTGGCTCGGCGACCTCGACGGCGCCATTGCAGATGCCTCGCTCGTCGCCGAAGAAACCAAACGGTGGCGATTGCCGACGTCGTATTCCAATCGCCCGAGCGACAACGAAATTCTGCACATGGTCTGGCAAACCACAGCCCAGCTCAGGGCCTATGCCATTCTGGCGGGTGCCCACCTGTTGCGCGGCCAAGCCGATGTCGCTTTGCCGTGGGCCGAGGAAGCCGAACAACGCTTCAACGACGTGCACTTCGTAGCGGCCATGCCTGATGCCCAGGGCGTGTTGCCCGTCCACGGCGATAGCTGGGTCGGACGGGCCCAGAACCTCGTGTTCGTTGGAACGGCCCGCACGATCGTGCGCCGCGACCCGGCGGCGGGCGACAGCGCGTTCAATGCGGCACGGCGCTTCTTCGAGGCCATCGGTTTTGCGGCAGGATCGGCGACGACCGATGCCTTCCGGGCCTGGTCGCTGTTCGCCATCGGTCGAATGGCCGAGGGTGAACCGATAGCAGCCCAGGCCGTGCAACAGGCCAACGCCATCGGACTGATCGACCTGGTCTGGCGCGTCGAAGCCGCCCGTGGCGAGGCGTTGCTGGCACTCAACCGCGCCGCCGACGCCGAACAGGCCTTTCGCCGCGCCCAGGTCGCTGTCGATACCGTGTCGGGCGGCCTGGCGACCGATCGTTCGAAGCGTCGCTTCGGCGTCAGCAAGGAGGACATCACCTATCGCCTGGCGGCGATCGCTGCTGCCCGAAACGATCCCGACCAATTGTTCGAAAGCCTCGAGCGCGGACGCGCTCGCGCGTTCGTCGACCTGCTCGCCGATCGCAGCGCGGGCGTGGCGCAGGAGCGCGCAACACTGTTGCAGGTGAGGGACTTGGATCGCCGAATTCGCCAGGAACGGATCGCGGCGACGGGTCTGGGCGCCAGCCCACAAGCCGCCCAGCGCGAAACGGATCTGCGCCGCCAACGCGAGACCCTGATGCAGGCCCTGCGGGCGCGGGCACCCGAACTCGCCGATACGCTCGACATTGCCACCCACACGCTGGCCGACGTGCGTCGGTCTCTGAAGCCCGGTGACGTGCTGGCCTACGCGTTCCCCGGTCGCGCCAGCGATGAGGTGCGCGTCCTCCTCGCCGATTCCCAACAGGCGCGCCTGCAAACCCTGACCCTGCGCACCGCAGATTTGCGCGCCCTGCTCAAGGCGTTTGCCGAGGGCATGACCAACCTGGACACGGCGGCGATGACCGCCTCCGTCCAGGCGCTCGATGCCGCGCTCGGCGTGAAGCAGTGGGGCGCCACGAACACGCTCTACGTCGTGCCGAGCGGCGATTTTCATTTCGTGCCGTGGGGCGCGTTATCGATCGAGATTCCGGTGGTGGTATTGCCGACGGGCGGCTGGCTCCAGCGAGAGGACGCTTCCGCAGCGGGCGGTAGGCCCACCATCGTCGGTGATCCCGACTTTCGGGGCCGACTTCCCGCGTTGCCGGGCGCCCGCGCCGAGGCGGGCGAGGTCGCCGGGCGCTACCAGGTGGAGCCCCTGATCGGCGGCGCGGCGACCGAGGAACGGCTGCGCCAGACCGTGGGGCAGGGAACGACGATCCTGCATCTCGCAACCCACGGCGCATTCGACGCCGAGCGCCCACTCGATTCGGCGATCTATCTGAGTGGGCCGACCGAGGTTCGTGCGCTTACGGCGGCAAACCTTTTCGATCGACCAATTGCCGCCAACCTCGTCGTGTTGTCCGCCTGCGAGACGGGATTGGGAACCGCCGAGGCGGGCGAAGATTTTCTCGGCCTCGCGCGCAGCTTCTATCTCGGTGGCACCCGCGCCCTGCTCAATAGCCTGTGGCCGGTCGAGGACGAAGGGACGCGCCTGTTCATGACCGTGTTCCACGAGGCGGCCGAAAAGGGCGACCTCGGCCAGGCGTGGCTCACGGCCCGTAATGCCGCCCGCACCCGCGGCCTGCCTCCGGCGGTTTACGGCGGCTTCGTCCTGGGCGGGTCGCGAACGCTGGCGATCGCGCGCTAGTTCGGCAACGTTCGGATACGCTGGCGGGCCGGCGACGGAATCGCGACCGTTGCGCCGTGCTGGAGACCAGGAGGACGACCGATGAATTTCTCACGCCGCCACGTGTTGTTGGCTGGGCTCGCCTCGGGTCTCCCGTTGCCGGCCTGGGCACTGGAGCCCACGCCACGCCAAACCGAAGGACCGTTCTACCCGACGACCCTGCCGCTCGATTCGGACAGTGATCTGGTTCAGGTCGCCGGTCGCTCTGCGCGGGCGAACGGGGATCTCCTGCATCTGTTGGGGCGCGTGGTCGATCGCGACGAACGTGTCATTGCGGGGGCCCGCGTCGAAATCTGGCAGTGCGATGCGGCGGGGCGTTACCACCACCCGCGCGATTCCCGCGGTCCCGCCGATCCCGACTTCCAAGGCTTCGGATCGGCAACGACGGCCTCCGACGGCACCTATCGCTTCCGAACCATCGTCCCGGTTCCCTATCCCGGCCGCACGCCGCACATCCACGTTGCCGTGATTCCGCCGCGCGGCCAACGGCTGGTGACGCAAATGTATGTTGCTGGGCATCCGCAAAACGCCCGTGACGGCCTATTCCGATCGCTCAGCGCCGAGGATCGCGAGCGCGTGGCCGTTTCCCTCGTCACGGCCGAGGAGATCGAGCGTGGCGCGCGCAAGGCCTTCTTCGAGGTCGTGCTGGGTTAGCGCCGGCCGCCCTCTCGCCCCAAGAAAAAAGGGGCCAGCCCGTACGGCTAGCCCCCTCTCGCGTGGTCTGGTGGAGCCAGGCGGAGTCGAACCGCCGACCTCTTGAATGCCATTCAAGCGCTCTCCCAACTGAGCTATGGCCCCGAAATGTGTTGGGACGAGCTCGCGCTCGCGGGTCGGAAGCTAGGGCCCGGCCTGGGCCAAATCAAGGGGAAAGCACCAGTCGGCGCTCAGCGCTCTTCGCTCTCGGGCTCGATCACCTCGCCGATGTCCTCGTCTTCTCCGAGGTCGGAGGTGTCCTCGAGCGCGTCGTCCTTCTCGTCCTCTTCAGCCTCGCTGGCGAATTCGGGCTCCGGCGTCTCGGCCGCGGGTGCCGGCGGCGGACGACGCTCCTTCACCGGCTTCGGCGGTTCGGCCTTGGCCTTGCGTGTCGTCGTTCGCACCTTCGTATCTTGCGTCGTGCCACACGACGGGCACACGGGAGTATCTTTGCGGAGGTCGTAGAATCGCGCCCCACAATTCTGACAGACGTGCTTGTTGCCCCATTCCGGTTTGGCCACGGGCAGCCTCCGCTACCTTGCGTTTTTCGCGGGGCCCCCAATGCCACGGCCGACCAGCGCTGTCAAAAGCTTTGTCAGCAATCCGCCGTGATGGCGATCACCGCGAAGGCTGTGCTAGAGAGGCCGACACCCGCCATGACTGCCTCAGAATCTTCGCCTGCTGTCGCCCGACTCCGTTCGACGCCGACGCGCCGCTTGCGCGGGCGACTTTCGGTACCGGGCGACAAATCGATCTCGCATCGGGCCCTCATTTTGGGAGGACTGAGCGTCGGCGAGACGGTCGTGCACGGCCTATTGGAGGGGGACGACGTCCTGCGGACCGCCGAGGCCATGCGCAACTTCGGTGCCGAGGTCACGCGGCTCGGGCCAAGCCATTGGTCGATCCATGGTCGCGGCGTCAGCGGCCTCGCCGAACCCGCGTGCGTCCAAGACCTCGGCAACTCCGGCACAGGAGTCCGATTGTTGATGGGCGTGGCCGCCGGGCATCCGTTCACCACGTTCTTCACCGGGGATCGCTCGCTCTGCCGCCGGCCGATGGGGCGGATCGTCCAGCCACTAGCCCGGATGGGGATCAGCTATGTCGCGCGCTCCGGGGATCGACTGCCGCTCGCCATCACGGGAAGCGCGATGCCGCTGTCCATCGAATACCGGCTGCCGGTGCCGAGCGCCCAGGTGAAGTCGGCGGTGCTGCTCGCGGGCTTGCACGCACCTGGGCGGACGACCGTCATCGAGAGCGCCGCCACACGCGATCACACCGAGCGGATGATCCGTCACTTCGGTGCGAAGGTCGTCGTCGAGGACCAAGCCGATGGCCGCCATATCATGATCGAAGGCCAACCGGAGCTGACGGGCTGCGCGATCCGTGTGCCCGCCGACCCGTCATCGGCAGCGTTCTTCGCCGTGGCAGCCGCGATCACCCCCGACTCCGAATTGACGATCGAGGCCGTCGGCTTGAACCCGCTCCGCGCCGGTCTGTTCACGACGCTTCGGGATATGGGGGCCGACCTCACGTTCACCAATCCGCGCGACGTCGGCGGCGAGCCGGTCGCCGATATCGTCGTACGTTCGAGCGCGCTCACGGGCATCGAGGTGCCGGCAGAACGGGCGCCGTCGATGATCGACGAGTATCCGATTCTTTCGGTGGCGGCGGCGTTCGCTCGCGGAAAAACGACGATGCGGGGTTTGGCGGAGCTGCGCGTCAAGGAAAGCGATCGCCTGCGGGCGATCGCGCGCGGACTCCAGGCCGGTGGCGTCGCGGTCGAAGAACTCGACGACGGCCTGATCGTGTCCGGTGGCCGGCCTCAGGGCGCCACCGTGCAGACCGAAGGTGACCATCGCATCGCCATGGCGTTCCTGGTCATGGGTATGGCAGCCGGTAGCCCGGTTACGGTCGACGAAGCCGAGATGATCGCAACCAGCTTTCCCGGCTTCGCCGACCTCGTGAACGGGATCGGCGGGAGCATCGCGCCGTCGTGATCATCGCCATCGACGGTCCCGCCGCCGCCGGCAAGGGAACCCTGGCGCGCCGGTTGGCCGACCACTTCGGTCTTGCCCACCTCGACACCGGCGCCCTCTACCGGGCCGTGGCGCTTCTCATGTTGCGCGCCGGCGATCGGCCCAACGACCCGGCCGCCGCGCTGGCCGCCGCCAAGCGCGTGGGCGAGATCAACGCTGGCGACCCCGCCCTGAGGGACGAGACAACCGGGGCGGCGGCCTCGACGGTCTCGACCTACCCCCCCGTCCGCGAGGCCCTGCTCGACTACCAGCGGCAGTTCGCAGCGTACCCCCCGGGCGGTCGTAGCGGGGCCGTCATCGAGGGTCGAGACATAGGGACAGTGGTTTGCCCCGATGCCGACCACAAGATATTCGTCGATGCATCGCCCGAGGTTCGCGCCCGGCGGCGTCTGGATGAGTTGCGCCAGAGGGGCGAGGCCGCCGATTACGCGACCGTGCTCGGCGAACTCAAGGAACGGGACCATCGCGACCGTACGCGGACGATCTCGCCGCTCGTTCCCGCCGCGGACGCTTACTTGCTGGACACCACGGAATTGGATATAGACAGCGCCTTCGCAGCGGCGGTGGCGTTTATTTCCCGCCGTTCGCGTAACGGGTGAGACCCACCCGCTGTATTCCCACGAAGGGTTTGGTTGCATCCCGCGCGCTGGCGACCGCTTGGGGCGGTCCAAGGCGTTAGCCCGCCCATGAGGGGCGGTGGACCGACCCGGAACAGAGAGGACCAATGGCAGAATCCGCTTTTTCGGCGAAGGAAGACTTCGCAGCCCTTTTGAACGAGTCGCTCGGTGCGCGCTCCGGCCTGGAAGGCTCGGTGGTGCAGGGCATCGTGGTGGCGATCGAAAACGACATGGCCATCATCGACGTCGGCCTGAAGTCGGAAGGCCGGGTACCGCTGCGCGAGTTCAGCTCGCACAGCCACGGACCGGAGGTGATCGTCGGCGATCGTGTCGAGGTGTTCCTCGAGCGGATGGAGAACAAGAACGGCGAGGCTGTGCTGTCGCGCGAAAAGGCCCGCCGCGAAGAAGCCTGGGAGAAACTCGAGCAGGCGTTCAACCGCAACGAACGCGTCAACGGTCACATCTTCGGTCGGGTCAAGGGCGGCTTCACCGTCGATCTGCAGGGCGCGGTCGCATTCCTCCCCGGCAGCCAAGTCGACATCCGCCCGGTGCGCGACGTCACGCCATTGATGGGCCAGGAGCAGCCCTTCCAGATTCTCAAGATGGACCGCCGCCGCGGCAATATCGTCGTGTCGCGCCGCGCCGTCCTCGAAGAGACCCGCGCCGAGGCGCGTTCCGAACTTCTCAGCAACCTGTCCGAGGGCCAGATCCTCGAAGGCGTCGTCAAGAACATCACCGACTACGGGGCGTTCGTCGACCTGGGCGGCATCGACGGCCTGTTGCACGTCACCGACATGGCATGGCGTCGTGTCGGCCATCCGTCCGAGGTGCTCAACATCGGCCAGACCGTGAAGGTCCAGGTCGTGAAGGTGAATCCGGAAACCCAGCGCATCTCGCTCGGCGTGAAGCAGCTGCTGGCCGATCCGTGGGATGGCGTCGATGCCAAGTACCCGGTGAGCGGCAAGTTCTCCGGACGAGTCACCAACATCACCGACTACGGCGCGTTCGTCGAACTCGAGCCCGGGGTCGAGGGTCTGGTGCACGTTTCCGAGATGAGCTGGACCAAGAAGAACGTCCACCCGGGCAAGATCGTTTCGACCAGCCAGGCAGTCGAGGTCATGGTGCTCGACGTCGATCCGGTGAAGCGCCGGATCAGCCTCGGCCTCAAGCAGACGATGGTGAATCCGTGGGAGGCGTTCAGCGAGAAGCACCCGCAGGGCAGCGTCGTCGAAGGCGAGATCAAGAGCATCACCGAATTCGGGCTGTTCATCGGTCTCGATGGTGGAGTCGACGGCCTCGTGCACATGTCGGACCTCGACTGGAACCTGGCGCCGGAAGCGGCGGTCCAGAAGTTCAAGAAGGGCGAGATCGTGCGTGCCAAGATGCTCGACGTCTCGATCGACAAGGAGCGCATCAGCCTCGGCATCAAGCAGCTCGAGAACGATCCGTTCGCCGACGCGGCCTCCAAGATCAAGAAGGGCGACACCGTCACCTGCACGGTCACGGGCTCGAAGGAGAACGGCATCGACGTCACGCTGCCGGGCGGCATTCCGACGTTCATCCGCCGCTCCGACCTGTCGCGGGATCGCGCCGATCAACGGCCCGACCGCTTCGCAACGGGCGACAAGATCGACGCCAAGGTCACGGGCATCGATCACGAGACGCGCAAGATTACGGTTTCGATCAAGGCGCTCGAGGTCGACGAAGAAAAGGAAGCCATGGCGCAATACGGCTCGTCCGACTCGGGCGCAAGCCTCGGCGACATCCTCGGTGCGGCAATCAAGAACCGCGAACAAGCGGCCGCTGCAGCGAGCGAGGAAAAAACCAAGAAGTGATCGGAGGGGGCGCCGTGACCGCATCGTCGCGGCGCCCTCGTTCGATGTCGGACGCGAGCGAGTGGGCAGAGGCCGATGTCGCTTGACGCGGATTATCAGATCGATCGGCGGCGCCTGAAGCGCCGTTTGACATGGTGGCGGGCGCTCGCCGTGATCGCGATCGCCGGCGCCGCCGTGGCCGCGGCGTTCAACATTCCGGAGATTCGCGCGCTCACGGCGCACGATCACATCGCGCGCCTCACCGTCCGCGGGCCCATCCTCGATGACCGCGATCGCCACGAGATGCTGGAGGCGGTCGCCCGTTCGCCGCGCACCCAGGCGCTCCTCGTCGTGATCGACAGCCCGGGCGGCACCACGACCGGCGGCGAGTCGCTCTACCGCGATCTGCGACGGGTGTCGGATTCGGGCAAGCCCGTGATCGCCGTGATCGGCACGCTCGGCACCTCGGCCGGCTACATGGTGGCGCTCGGGGCGGATCGCATCTTCGCGCTCGAAACCTCGATCACCGGCTCGATCGGCGTCGCGCTCGAAACGGCCGAGATCAGCGGTCTCCTGAAGACCCTCGGAATCTCCTCCGAGACGTATCGCAGCGCACCGCTCAAGGGGCAGCCCTCCCTTTTCGAACCGACGCCGGAGGCGGCACGCCAGGCGACGCAGGCGGTAATCGACGATGTCTACGCCTGGTTCGTCGACCTGTTCGCCCAGCGCCGCGGCTTCGAACGCGAGCGGGCGCTCACCCTGGCCGACGGCCGGATCTTCAGCGGACGCCAGGCGATGGCCCAAGGGCTGATCGACGGTATCGGCACCGAAGCCGAGGCGCTCGATTGGCTGGAAACCGAGATGAACATCAGCGCCGCGCTGCCGATCGTCGACCTCGAGCGCCCGGTCCCGGCCATGGATTTTTTCGACCTGGTGACCGGGCTGGTCAAAAAAGTGTCGTTATCTGAACGACTTAGGCTTGACGGTGTAGTGTCGGTTTGGCACCCTCGCTGACGTTCGCCGGTCGGTCAGACGAGGGCCGGTCCGCGGAATGCCGGGGGGAGGCCGACCGCGTGGTAAAATCCGAACTCATCATGCGTCTGGCCGAGATGAATCCCCATCTCTACCAGCGTGATATCGAGCGCATCGTCACGACGATTTTCGACGAGATTTCGGCCGCCCTGGCGCGGGGGGATCGCGTGGAACTGCGCGGCTTCGGAGCATTTTCGGTGAAGCGGCGGGCGGCCCGCGTCGCCCGCAATCCGCGCACCGGCGCCGCCGTCCGCGTCGAAGAAAAGCACGTTCCATTCTTCAAGACGGGCAAGGAACTGCGCGCGGCGCTCAATCAACCGCGTCCGGCCGAGACCAAATAGGCCGTGCCCCCTCCCGCTCCGGGCGGGTGACCCGATGAAGACCTTTAAGTGGCTGGTATTCGCGCTGGTGCTCGTCGGCGCCACCGTGTTCGCGGTCGGCAACCGGCAGACGGCGCTGATTTCGCTCGACCCGATGCCCTACACCCTGGAAATGCCGGTCTATCTGGTGGTCTTCGTTTCGGGGGCCCTGGGCGTGCTGCTCGCTTCGTTCGTGATCGGCTGGTCGAGCGCGCGGCGGATTCGGCGCCTTCGCCAACTCGATCGCGACAACGCGCGACTGCGGGCCGAGATCGAACGTCAGCGGGCCGCAGCCGCGCTGCCCGCGCAGGCAGCGAAGTCGGCACCACCAACCCGCATGCTCGCCCTCGACGAGTAGGCGACGTTGTTGCGGCCGGCGATCTGGTATAAACAGCGCCGCCAACGAACCAACGCCGCACCGTGACCCGAAACCCGATTTTCTGCGCCCTCGACACCACCGACCGCGACCGCGCGGTGACGCTGGCGCGCGGTCTCGGCGGCAGCGTCGGCGGGGTCAAAATCGGCAAGGAGTTCTTCACGGCGCACGGTCCGGAGGGCGTGCGGGCGGTGGCGGCCGGCGGCATGCCGGTGTTCCTCGACCTCAAGTACCACGACATTCCGAACACGGTGGCGGGCGCGGTGCGCGCCGCCTGCGCCCTCAAGCCCGCCATCATCAACGTCCATGCCGCCGGCGGCCGCGCCATGATGAAAGCCGCCGTCGACGCCGCGACGAAAGCCGGCGGGGCGAGCCGCCCGTGGGTCATCGCCGTTACCGTTCTGACCAGCCTCGATGATGCCGATCTCGCGGCCGTGGGCTACAGCGGCAGCGCCGGCGACAACGTTCGGCGCCTGGCCGCGCTCGCCCAGGCCTCCGGCATCGACGGCGTCGTTTGCTCGGCCCACGAGATCGCCAGCTTGCGCCGGGAGTGCGGCGCCAATTTCAAGCTGGTCGTTCCGGGGATCCGACCCGATGGCGCGGCGCTCGGCGATCAGAAGCGCACCATGACGCCGGCCGAAGCGCTCGCGTTGGGCGCCGACGTGCTGGTCATCGGTCGGCCGATCACCGGAGCCGCCGATCCGGCGCAAGCCGCACGCACGATCCGCGACGGCCTCGCGCGGGCGGCATGAGCCCGTGGCGATCCAGGCCAAGATCTGCGGCTTGAGCACGGCCGAGACCGTGGCGACCGCGGTACGCGGTGGCGCCGACTACGTCGGCTTCGTGTTCTTCCCGCCCTCGCCTCGCTATGTCACGCCCGTGCAGGCGGGCGCGCTCGCCAAAAACGTCCCCCGCCACGTCAGGAAAGTGGCCGTCGTCGTCGACGCCGGGGATCAGGAACTCGCCGCGATCCGCGACCAGATCCCGATCGATCTCTGGCAGTGTCACGGCGAGGAAGATTGCCGGCGCCTTGCGGCGATTCGGCAACAGTTCGGGGTGCCCGTGATGAAGGCCCTGTCGGTGAGTGCACCGCGCGATCTCGACAGCGCCGAGGCGTTCGAGGAGTGTGCCGACATGCTGATGTTCGATGCCAAGGCGCCCGAGGGCAGCGTCATCCCCGGCGGCAATGCCAGGGCCTTCGATTGGAGCCTGCTCGCGGGTCGCGGGTGGCGGCGACCTTGGATGTTGTCCGGCGGCTTGACGGCCGACAATGTGGGCGAGGCGGTGCGGCGAACCGGTGCCCGCCTCGTCGATGTGTCCTCGGGCGTCGAAGAGCGTCGCGGGATCAAGAGCCCGGCCAAGATCGAGGCGTTTCTCGCCGCCGTGCGGCATTTGGAGTCCTAGGGATGGCCAAGGCGAACTCCTACCGGGTCGGACCGGACGAGAACGGCAATTTCGGCATCTACGGCGGACGTTTCGTCGCCGAGACCCTGATGCCGCTGATCCTGGCCGTCGAGCAGGCGTGGAAACTGGCCAAGCACGACCCGGCGTTCTGGCAGGAGATCGACTACTACTTCCGCGACTACGTCGGCCGACCCAGTCCGCTCTACCTCGCCCAGCGCCTGACGGCGCACTTCGGTGGCGCCAAGGTCTATTTCAAGCGCGACGAGCTCAATCACACCGGCGCCCACAAGATCAACAACTGCATCGGGCAGATCCTGCTCGCCCGTCGCATGGGCAAGCGCCGCATCATCGCCGAGACCGGCGCCGGCCAGCACGGCGTCGCGACCGCGACCGTGGCGGCGCTGTTCGACCTGCCCTGCGTCGTCTATATGGGCGAGACCGACATCGCGCGCCAGCAGCCCAACGTGTTCCGCATGAAGCTCTTGGGCGCCGAGGTGCGCCCAGTGACCTCGGGCTCGCGCACCCTCAAGGACGCGATGAACGAAGCGCTGCGCGACTGGGTCGCCAACGTCGAGGACACCTTCTACATCATCGGTACGGTCGCCGGCCCGCATCCCTATCCGGAGATGGTGCGCGACTTCCAGTCGATCATCGGCAACGAAGCCAAGCGCCAGATGATGGAGCGCGAGGGGCGCTTGCCCGACACGCTGGTTGCCTGCATCGGCGGCGGCAGCAACGCCATGGGCCTGTTCTATCCGTTCCTCGACGATGCCGGCGTGCGCATCGTCGGCGTCGAAGCGGCCGGCAAAGGCATCGACACCGGCGAACATGCGGCCTCGCTCACCGCCGGTCGGCCGGGCGTGCTGCACGGCAATCGCACCTACCTGCTGCAGGACGACGACGGCCAAATCAAAGAAGCCCACTCGATCTCCGCCGGCCTGGATTATCCCGGAATCGGGCCCGAACACGCCTGGCTCAAGGACTCTGGCCGCGTCGATTACGTGTCGATTCGCGACGATGAGGCGCTTGCCGCGTTTCAGCTCTGCAGCAAACTCGAGGGCATCATCCCGGCCCTCGAGCCGAGCCATGCGCTGGCCCAGGTCGCAAAAATCGCGCCTACCCTACCGCGCGAACACATCCTCTTGATGAATCTCTGCGGCCGAGGCGACAAGGACATCTTCACGGTCGCGAATGCGCTCGGGGTCAAGTTATGAGCCGTATCGAGCAACGCTTTTCCGACTTGCATCGGGAGGGACGGTCCGGCCTCGTGACGTTCGTGACCGCGGGCGATCCGGATCCGATCGTCTCAGCGGAACTGCTCGAGGCGCTCCCCGCCGCCGGCGCCGATTTGATCGAGATCGGCATGCCGTTCTCCGACCCGATGGCCGACGGACCCGCTATCCAAGCCTCGAGCCTGCGGGCGATCCGCGCCGGCACGACCTTGCGCAAGACGATCGCCATGGTCGAAGGGTTCCGCCGACACGACAAAGCGACGCCGATCGTGCTCATGGGCTATTACAACCCGATCTACCGCTATGGGGTTCCAGCGTTCCTCACCGACGCGCGGGCGGCCGGGGTCGACGGCCTGATCGTCGTCGACCTGCCGCCGGAGCACGACGATGAGCTCTGCCTGCCGGCGATCACAGCCGGGATTCACTTCGTTCGCCTCGCCACGCCGACCACGGATGACCGGCGCCTGCCCAAGGTGCTGACCAACACCTCGGGCTTCGTCTACTACGTCGCGATCGCCGGCATCACGGGAACCCGGAGCGCCGACGATCAGGCGGTCGCCAATGCGGTCGCGCGCCTGCGCAAGCACACGTCGTTGCCGATCGCCGTGGGGTTCGGCATTCGCAACGCCACGCAAGCCGCCGCGATCGCGCGCCACGCCGATGCCGCCGTGGTGGGTTCCGCGATCGTGTCGCGGATTGCCGAGAACCTCGACGGTGCTGGACGACCGACCACGGGGCTCATCGACAAGGTGGCCGGCCTGGTGCGGGAATTGGCCTCAGGCGTGCGAAACGCGCGAAGGTCCTAGTCGGTGGCCGCGTCGCAGCGGTGTGCTAACCTGACAGCATGAACTGGCTCACCAACTTCGTTCGCCCGAAGATCGGCTCGCTCGTGCGCAAACGGGAGAGCCGCGAGAACCTGTGGACCAAGTGCCCGAGCTGCGGGCAGATCATCTTCCACCGCGACCTCGCCAAGAACCAGAGCGTCTGTCCGAACTGCGACCATCACCTGCGGATCGGCCCGAACGATCGTTTCGCCAACCTGTTCGACGACGGCGCGCACGAGCGCATCGCGCTCCCCGAGGTGCCCACCGACCCGCTGCGCTTCCGCGACACCAAGCGCTATGCCGACCGTTTGAAGGAGAACCGCTCCAAGACCGGGGACGACGAGGCGGTGATCGTCGCTCACGGCAATATCGTCGGTCAGCCGGCGGTGATCGCGGCGCAGAACTTCGCCTTCATGGCCGGATCGATGGGATTGGCGGCCGGCGAAGCCCTCATCACCGCCGCCCGTGAGGCGGTGGATCGCAACGCCGCGCTGATCGTGATCGCGGCCGCGGGCGGCGCCCGCATGCAGGAGGGCATTCTGTCGCTGATGCAGATGCCCCGCACCGTGGTCGCGGTCGATATGGTGCGCGAGGCGCGCCTGCCCTATGTCGTCGTGTTGACCGACCCGACGACGGGCGGCGTCACGGCGTCCTATGCCATGCTGGGGGACATCGCGATTGCCGAGCCGGGAGCCCTGATCGGTTTCGCCGGACCACGGGTCATCGAGGACACCATCCGCGAACAGCTCCCCGAAGGCTTTCAGCGGGCGGAGTATCTGCTCGCCCATGGCATGATCGATATGGTGGTCCACCGCCACAAGCTGCGCGAAACGTTGGGGCGTATTCTGTCGCTCCTGATGAAGCGAACCACGACCGACAATATCCCGCGCGCTGCCACTTCGTGAGTTGGCCTCTCAACCCCGCAATTCGCCCAGCGTTGTCGAGGCGATGATCTAGTCGAACAAGAGCGGCGTTCCGTGGCGTCAGCGATCGACACCTATTTGAAGCAACTGACGTTGCTGCATCCCAAAGCGATCGACCTTTCGCTCGATCGCATTTGGCGCTTGCTGGCGCGCCTCGATCATCCGGAGGCGAAGCTTCCGCCCGTGTTCCACGTCGCTGGAACCAACGGCAAGGGTTCGGTGACGGCCTACCTGCGGGCGATTCTCGAAGCCGCCAACCACCGAGTTCATGTCTACACCTCGCCGCACCTGATCCGGTTCAACGAGCGGGTTCGCCTGGCCGGGCAACTGATCGGAGACGCCGAATTGCTAGCCCTGTTGCAGGAATGCGACCGGGTGAACGCCGGCGAGCCGATCACCTTTTTCGAGATCACGACGGTCGCCGCGTTTCTCGCCTTTGCGCGAACGCCCGCCGACGCCCTGGTCCTCGAGGTCGGTCTCGGTGGCCGCCTCGATACGACCAACACGATCCCGAGCGCGGCGGTTTCGGTGATCACGCCGATCTCGCTCGACCACACGGGATTCCTCGGCGAGACGATCGCCAAGATCGCCTTCGAGAAGGCCGGCATCCTGCGCCGCGGCGTTCATGCCGTGATCGCGCCGCAAACCTCCGAGGCCGCGCAGGTGATTCGCACCCAGGGCGCGCACGTCGCGGCACCGTTGACCGTTTGGGGAACCGGCCCCGGCGACTGGCGTCATCGCGCGACCGAAAGCGGCCTGGAACTCACACTCGATGGCGAAACCGTAGGACTCCCGGCCCCGGCGCTCGTCGGCGTTCACCAGCCGACCAACGCGGCGACAGCAGCCGTGGCGGCGCGACGCGCGCGCGAGTTCCGAATCTCCTGGAACGCGATCGCCTCGGGGCTTACGCGCGTCGTGTGGCCCGGACGTCTCCAGCGACTCGGCGCTGGCCCTCTCGTCGGCCGCCTGCCGCCCGATGCCGAGGTCTGGCTCGATGGCGCGCACAACCCGGCGGGCGGAGAAGCCCTGGCGGCGACCCTCGCCCAATGGCAGACGCGGGACCCGCGCCCCCTCCACGTCGTGGTCGGGATGATGCAGACCAAGGATGCCGCGAGCTTCCTCGGCCACTTCGTGACCCTTCGCCCCCGGCTCTGGGCGGTCGCGATCCCCAACGAGGGGACGAGCTTTGCGGCCGAGGCCCTGGCCGCCTCCGCCGCCAGCGTCGGCCTCGAGGCACGACCGGGCGAGTCGGTGGCGGCGACGTTGGACAGCATCGCGCGAGCCGGCGCCAGAGCGCCGCGCGTGGTCATTTGCGGCTCGATCTATCTTGCGGGCGCCGTGCTCGCCACCAACGGCGAGCCGGTCGCGTGAGCGGCGCGGCTCAGAGCGTCGAGTTGATCCACTCGACGAGCTTGCTCTTGGGCAATGCCCCGACCTTGGTCGACGCCACGCTGCCGTTCTTGAACAGCATCAGCGTGGGAATGCCACGAACGCCGTATTTCGACGGCGTCTGCGGGTTCTCGTCGATGTTGAGCTTGGCGACCGTGAGCTTGCCCTGCATCTCCTTCGATATCTCTTCGAGCGCCGGCGCGATCATCCGGCAGGGGCCGCACCACTCCGCCCAATAGTCGACGAGCACCGGGCCCTGGGCCTTCAACACGTCGGCGTCGAACGATTGGTCGGTGACTTTGGTGGTGGTCATGGAGATTCCTGCGCTGGCGGCGCGGCGCGCCGAGAAAGACCCGAAATGTAGGTAGGCCCCTCCGGGGGGTCAAGGCGCCGCGGCATCGAGGCGGTCTGCGCCGATTTCCACGAGGCGCGGCACCGCGGTCCACAACAACGCGCAGCGAATCGCGCGGCTCGGATACACGCCCCGCAGCACCGCGCGGTAGGCCGCCATTTGCCGGACATAGGATTCCGGTGTCGAACCATCGTCGGGCGGATCGCGGTCGGACTTGAAATCGACGACCAGGACCTCGTGCGTCTCGACCAGCAGACGGTCGACCTGCCCGGAGACGACCGTGGCACCGACGACGCCCGTGATCGGAACCTCGGCGAGGCCGTGCGCGGCGAAGATGGGGGCAAAGGCCGGATCGTCCAGGACAGCGACGGTCTCGGCCGCGATCGCCTCGCGTTCCTCCATCGAGAGCGCGAGGCCGGGGAGCGCGAGATACCGCGCCATGGCTTCGGCGCGCCGATCCGGCGCGGCTGCGGGGAGCGACTGCAACAGACGATGGACGATCCGACCGCGGCGAAATCTGGCATTGGCTTGAAGCAGCGGCCGCCGCACGGGCGCCTCGCTCCCGGCGGGCCGCGACGGCGCGAGCGGCCGTTGGGTCCCCGCCTCCGGTCGGGCCGGCTGGCGAAGCCACAGGGGCATTTGAACCGGGGCGACGGCGGCTCCCGCGGCGAGCTTCAGTTGTTCGGTCGCGGTTTGCTGATGCTCTTCGTAGCGCCAGACCGTTTCCACGGTTCCCGCCAAATCGACTTCGGTCGATCGACCCATGGCCTCCATCACCGGACGCGCCAATTCATACCAGCAGCCGTCGCCACGACCCTGACCCGTCTCCCAGCCGCAGATGTAGAGCCGGTCGGCCGCGCGCGTGACCGCGACGTAAAACAGGCGACGGTACTCGCGATCGATCTCGCGACGAGTCTCGATCCGAACCCGGGCCGAGACCGGATCGTCACTCGCTTTGGTGAGTGGCCAGAGCATCAGGTCGCCACCCTCCGGATCGTGTGTCCAGAAGTACGAACGGTCGTCGCGCGCGTTGGTGCACGTGTCGGGCAGAAAGACGATCGGGGCTTCGAGGCCCTTGGCCCCGTGCACGGTCATGACCCGAACCTGGTCACGCGACTGCTCCATGTCACGCTTGATTTCGACCTCGTCACCCTCGATCCAGTGCAGAAAGCCCTCGAGGGACGGCGGATTCTCGCGCTGATAGGCGATCGTACGCGCCAGGAATTCGTCGATCGGGTCGCTCGCCTCCGGACCGAGGCGGGCCAGCAGCCGTTCCCGGCCGCCCTGGCTCAACACCTGCGCGAAGAACTCGTAGGGCGGAATGAAGTCGGCGCGCGCCATCAGAGTATTGAGGAAGCGCCACGCCGCGCCGTAGGCGGGATCCCGGTCCGCTTCCTGACGCAGCGCCTCCCACAGGCGCCGGGCACCGCGATCGGCGGCGAGGTGAAAGAGCTGTTCCTCGGTGAGCCCGACAAAAGGACTCTTGAGGACGGTGGCCAGGACGAGATCGTCCTCCGGCAACAGGGTGACGCGGGCCAAAGCGATCAGATCCTGCACGGCGAGCTGTTCGATCAACACCATGCGATCGGCGCCGGCGACGGGGACCCCGGCTTGCTTGAGCGCCAGGATCATTTCTTCGAAGAAGAGATTGCGCCGACGCACCAGGATCAGGATGTCCGCCGGTGCGATCGGGCGGGCACGCGCCGTCAGCATTTCGCGCGAGTCGAGCCATCGCCGGATGACGCCGGCAATCCGTCGGGCTAATCGTGACTCGGCCGTGGCCAACAGGTTCTGCGACAGCGGCAGGCCCCAGGATTCGATCGTCTGTTCGTCATGGGCAACCGTCGGCCAAAGTTCGACCAACCCCGCCTGCCCCAGGCGCGTCGCCTGGTGGGCCACCCACCGACCGTCCGCCGTCACGCCATCGCCGGCTGCTGGACTTCCGCCGAACAGACGGTCGGCGAAGCTGAGCACCGCGGGCACCGAACGGTAGGACAGCATCATCGGCACGTCCTGCCAGAGTCGCTGGCTGCCTTTGATGCGGCCCTGGAAGTGGCCGCGCATTTCGGCAAACGTCGCCGGGTCGGCCCCCTGGAAGCTGAAGATCGATTGCTTTTCGTCACCCACCGCGAACAGGGTCCGCACGGCGTCGCGGGCGCCGACACCGGCGAAGAATTCTTCGGCCAGCGCCGCAATCACCGACCATTGGTCGGGGCTCGTGTCCTGGGCTTCATCGACCAGTACGTGGTCGATACCGCCGTCGAGCTTGTAGAGAATCCACGGCGCGATGGCCGGTTGGCGCAGGAGATTGACCGCCTCGATCACAAGGTCGTCGTAGTCGAGTTGGTTGCGCCGCTGCTTTTCGTCCTGGTAGGACCGCAGAATGGCATCGCCGACCACGATCAGCGCTTCGGTCGCCTCCGCCACCAGAGCCGCCCGGCGCTTCTCGAGCACCACCATGAGGCGCGCCCGTTCGCGCTCCAGGACTTCGACGATATCGGGCATGGCGGCGATCGATTGCTTGGTCGCCAGGCGCTTGCGCGGCTCGCCCTCTTCGGTCAAGTAGACGAGAAGATAGCGATCAAAACGACGACCGCGCTCCCGCGGCGAATCGAGCCAGGTGGCGAGGCTATGCCCGGCCGCCGCATCGGATTTGGACCCTCGGCCCAAGGTCTGCGCCGCCCGCCGAAGCGCCTTCATGTCGAAGGACTCGTCGCGACAGGCCGCGTCAACAATCGACTCGGCGGTTTCTCCCGGTGCGACGCCGAGGAAGTTTCGGACCCGTCGCGCCGCGTGCTCCGGACCACGCGCCAGAACTCGCGCAAACCTCGCCCGCTCGGCCGCCAGCTTGACGAGAAGATCGGAGAACCGCGTCTCGGCGACGCGTCCGGCGAAGCGAGCGAGGGCCGCCCCAAGGCCCGAGTCGTGTTCGGCCTGGAGCAAAGCGACATCTTGCGCGTCGTCGAGCCGCTCGCGCGCGCCGCGATCGTCGAGCACCGCGAAATTCGGCCGCAGACCGGCCTCGATCGGGAACCGGGCGAGCAGCGTTTCGCAGAACCCGTGGATGGTCTGGATCCGCAGGCCGCCCTGCACGTCGAGTGCGGCGGCGAACAGCTGTCGCGCCCGACGCGAGTCTTCCGGCCGGGGCGGGCTGCCTGTAAGGGCCAGCAGGCTCGCCGCCAGCGCCCGATCGTCCGCCGTGACCCACGCGGCGAGTTCTGTCAGCAGCCGGTCCGCCATCTCCGCGGCGGCCGCCTTGGTGAAGGTGAGACAGAGAACTCGGTCGGGTGCGGTCCCGGCCAGCAGCAGTCGGAGAAAACGGTCGACCAGCACCTTGGTTTTTCCGGAACCGGCGGAGGCCGAGACCCAAGCGTTGTGGGTCGGATCGGCTGCGCGGCGCTGGGCGGGACTGCGTTCGACGATCATGACGCCTCACGATCCCCCTGAGCGGTCCACTCCTTGATTCGCGCGAGGTGCTCGTAGTCGTCGAAACGTGGCGCGGCCTGCGGGCGGGGAACGGCGAGGTAAGGCGTCTTCTCGTCATCGAACGCGGCGATGAGTCTGGCGAGCCCCGCTTCTGCCTCCGTCATGCGATCCAGGACCCTTTGAACGGCAAGGGTCTGCCCGCCATCCGCCCCGCCGAACTTCAGATATTCGAGGACCGATACCGCCGCGTGGCCCAAATCCGGAAAACCACCCGCCCGCGCGATCAGCGCCTCGAGGACGAGCTGGGGAACCAAGCCATTCTTGATGTCGCGCTGTGTGGGAAGACCACCCGTCTTGTAGTCGACGATGGCAAGCGACTCGTCGGTGAAACGATCGAGACGGTCGGCTTTGGCGTTAAGCGTGAAGGTCCCGCCGGGAGCATCCAGGTTCAGCGTGCCTGTGATTTCGGCCGCGATCGGCCGACGGTGCTGGCGGCGCTCCCGTTCCGTGTCGATGAACCAGCGACCGGCGCGTTCGAACCACCGCCACCAGAAGACCTTCAGCGATGGCCGCCCGACAAACCCGGAGAACGCCCTGCGACCGTGCTCCAGCAGCAGTTCGAACGCGTCATCGGGCAAGATGTCCGGCAGTTCCCGGCCGAACGCCTCGAGCGCCCGGTGAACGAACGTGCCGCGATCGCTCATCTGCGCGTCCTCGTCGATCGCATCGAGTTTGCGCAGTTTGAGAACGTGCTTGGCGTAGACGCCGTAAGGGTTCCGCACCAGTGTCTCGACGTCGGTGACATAGAGCCCACGGGGGCGATAGCGCAGCGGCGGCGCGAACGCGGGTGGCGCTACCGGCCGGACCGAGCCCTCGGGCAAGTCGATCGCCGCCGCCCAGGCGCGATAACGATTGGCACGTTCTTTCTCCGCGGCGACCGGCTCGCCCAACACGGTGTCGATCCTGAGCCACCACCGCGAGGCGACGGTGGGCGCGGCATCGACCTTCTCCGACCTCGTGAGGAAAATGGTCGGTGCGCACGCCGCCTGCACGAAGTCGTGCGCCGACTGGCCGATACGACGTTCCGGCGGCGGCAAGCCGAAGGCGTGGCGCATCGGTCGGCTCATCCACGGATCGACCTCGGGGTGGGTCGGCCACGTGCCGTCGTTGAGTCCGCCGAGAACGACCACGTCGGCGGCTTGCAGGCGGGCCTCGAGCGGTCCCCAGATCGCCAGCCGCGGGTGACGGCCGAACCGCGGACGGACCGCGCGTTGCATGAGGAAACGGTCGAGCAGGTCGGGGTAGTCGGCCGTCGCGATCAGGGGACCGTCTTCGACCGCCGCCGCCAGTTCATCGACAAACAACGACAGCGCTTCACCGTCATCGCCGCGCCAAAGGCGTTCGTCGCCGGTTTCCTGGTTGGTCGCGGCCAAGGCGCGACATGCGCCGACATGGGCTTCAAGGAGATCAGCGACCGTCTCGCGGCGCTGGCGAAACGCGCGTACGAGGGCCTCGACCATCGCATACCAGCGGTCGAGCCAAGGCTTCAGTTCCGCATCGCGGTCGACCGCGGCCCGCAGCCCCTCGATGCCCGGCTTCGGGCGGGGCCCGCGCAGGGCGGCCAGCTCCAACCGGCGGACCATGCTGCGGAATGTCCCGGGCGCCTGTCCCGCGGCGGCGAACGGGTGTTTGAGTAGCGCCAGGAGATCGACCGGCGCCAGCGCATTGGCCGCGGCCCGCGCCGACAGGCGGAGGAACGTGCCGGCCGCGGTGTTGGCGAGTGGGACCCCGGCTGTATCGTCGATTGCGATGCCCCAGCGCGTCAGTTCGCAGGCGACGCGACGCGCGAGGTTGCGATCGGGCGTGACCAGGGCGGCGGTGCGCCCCGGAGTCTCGAGCGCTTCGCGCAGGATCAACGCCACGACGATGGCCTCGTCGCGCGGGCCGGCACAGGCGATGCGCGTCAGATCGCGGGTCAAGTCGGCCGCGTCCAGCGTCAAGTGCTGCCACCGTTCGGTCGTGGCGGCGGGGCGCAACGCCTCGCGCAACAGCACGAAGCGCGGCGATGGCTCGTCGACATCGTCCCAGGGCAGGACCTCGCCGCGTGCCACCTGAAGACGTTCGAGGAGTTGTTTCATCGTAAATTGCGGATGACCCGGGTCGAGCTGGCGCCACGAGACCTCGTCGAGCCCGCTGTCCAATCCCGGCAGAATGACGGCCCCTTGAGGCAAGCGCGCGATCAACGCCAGCATGCCGGCCGTGGCTGCGACCGTGCCGGTCGATCCCGCCGCGACGATGGGCGTCGCCGGCGGGTCTGCTCGCCACCGGGCGATCTGAAGATCGATCAGGCGGTTTCGCCGATCCGCCGGATCGAGCTCGCCGCGTTCCTCGAGGATTCGCGGCCAGTGGTCGGTGACCACGGTCAGGAAATCGACCGTTTTCTGCCAATGATTGGCGTAGTCCGCTGGAACGAGCGAACGCAACGCCGTGAAATCCAGGCGTTCGGTGTAGACCTGATCGATCAGATCGCCGAGGGCAACCGCGAGTTCGACGGCATGGGCCGTTCCCATCGGCAGAGTGCGGCCCATCCACCGCTCGATCAATTGCCCGAGGATCACCTGTCGCGTGAGACGGGAGATGGCGGGCGGCAGCCCGATCGCGTCCTCGGGATTGCCGACGTCCACGGCAAACGGCAGGTCTTCTTCATCGATGTCGCCGATCGGGCGAATCATCGGCAGCAAGAGGGCCTTTCCCTCTACGACACGGAGGAACGCATCGAGCAGGCTGCGGACCGCCCGACGCGTGGGCAGGAGCACCAGGACCTTGGTCAGTTGCTCGCCGGGATAGCGGTGCAGGAGGCCGCGCGCCAGATGATCGACGAATGGCCGCTGTGCCGGCAACGTGTAGACCGCGGGTGCAGGTCGACCCCGCGCGATCGGCGCGAAGAGGTCGCCCTGCCGCAAGTTTGCCGTCATGGTCGGATCAGGGCCTGTTCGGCCGCCGCGAGGGCTTCGGGGCTGCCGACGTGCATCCAATCGCCGTCGTAGAGGATTCCGAACAGGCGGCCCCGCGCGATCGCTTGATCGAACAATCGGTTGGCCGAAAACACTTCGTCCGTGATGCCGGCAATCGCGTCGAGCGCAAGCACATAGAGCCCGGCGAAAAGAAACGGCGCCCGTTCGGCGTGCCCGCGTCGTTCCAGCCGACCATCGCGACCGAGGAAAAAGTCTCCTGGTCCCTCGAACCCGATCGCGCGCTCGACGGGGTAGAGCAGCAACAATACATCCATGCGCGTTGGATCGAATGCGTCGCGAAGGGCCAACGGCGCCGGTCGACGCCCTCCGTAGCGAACGACGTCGGAGTTGGCGACGAAGATCGCTCCCGCACCGAGCAGCGGGCGGGCTTTGACCAGCGCGCCGCCGGTGTCGAGCAGGCGAAGCCGTTCATCCGAAATCGTGATGGCGGGGCCACGTCCGCGACGTCGATCGAGGTGTGCCAGCACGTCGTCGGCCCGGTAATGGACGTTGATCACGGCACGCCGCGTGCCCGCATGATCCAATTCGTCGAGCACGTGGTCGATCAACGCCTTGCCTCCCACTTCGGTCAGCGGTTTGGGGCGTTGCTCGCTGAGATGGCGCATGCGTCGCCCCAGCCCGGCGGCCAATACCATGGCGGTGTCGATCGACGGGCTCATGAGGGCAGCCGAAAGCGGTCGGGAGTGGGCGCCTGGTGGCGCGCCGAGGACGGGACGTGCCGGTCGAACCAGGCACGAAGCGTGGCCAGCGCCGGATGGGCGAGGTCGTGTTCGAGCAGGCGCCAAACCCTCGGCAACAGCGCTAGGTATTGCGGTTTCCGGTCGCGCAGCCAGAGACGGGCAAAGACGCCGACGATGCGCGCGTTGCGCTGGGCCCCGACCGCGGCGTAGGCCGCGGCGAATGCCGCCGGATCGTCGACCGCGCGCCCGTACCGTTCGAGCATGGCCCCGACGATCGCGTCAGGAACGTCACGTCGTGCGTCCTCCAGCAGCGAAACAACGTCGTAGGCGGCCGGCCCCCAAACGGCATCCTGGAAGTCGAGCAAGCCCACGCGACGGACGCCGGACCGGTCGGGCAGCCACATCAGGTTATCGACGTGATAGTCGAACAGGACCATGGTGTCCTGGTCGCCCCGCATCGCCGGAACGACCGATCGCCATAACGAGCGGTACTCCTCGTTCATGGCGGGATCGGCTGGCCGGCCCGACTGCGCCGGCCAGAACCAATCGAGCACGAGCCCGACCTCGCGCAGGATCCGGGCCTCGTCGAAGGGCGGCAGTCCCGGAGCCTGCGGTCGACGCCGGAGATCGACGAGAACATCGATGGCCGCGGCGTAGAGCGACCCTTCGTCGCCGCCGGACCGCAGCACCCGGTTGAACGAATCGTCGCCCAGGTCCTCTAGCAGCAGGAACCCTTGGGCGACGTCTCGGGCGAGCACGCGGGGCGCGCTATAGCCGTAGCCTACGAGCCGCTCCGCCACGGAAAGGAACGGTCGAACATTTTCCTGCGGCGGTGGCGCATCCATGAGGACGGCCGTCTCTTCGCCGCGACGGAGCCGAAAGTAGCGCCGGAACGACGCATCACCGGCAAGCGGGGCGATTTCGGCGTCCGACCAGCCCGCGTCGGCCAGAAGACGGGCTCGCACGGCGTCGCGATCCGCGCTCATAGCGAGTCCGACAGCACGCGCCATCGGCCGATCCAACGGCCATGGGGCCGGACGTGGACCCGGCGTGTCTGTCCCGCCGCCTCCTCGAAGCGCAACTCGAGCCAATCCTCGGGGAGGAAATGCCCGAGACGTTCGGACCATTCCACCAAGGCGACGCCCTCCGCGAGCGCATCGTCGATGCCGAGCTCATAGGCCTCCTCGGGAGTCCGCAGGCGGTAGAGATCGACGTGCCAGAGGATGAGATGAGGAAAAGCGTAGACCAGCACCAAGTTGAACGTTGGACTCGGGACCTCTTCCGCTCGGCCGCTGACAGCCGAAATGACGTACCGGGCAAACGTCGTTTTGCCCGCCCCGAGATCACCCGTGAGGCCGATGAAGTCGCCCGGACGCAACGCCTTGGCGAGCCGCCGGGCCAAACGCTCGGTCGCCGCCAAGTCCGCGAGGTCGATGACCGTGAGCGGCCCCGACATGGGCGCCACGGGCGATGCCGAAGGCATGACCCTTTTCTAATGACGGGATCGGTCGGCGGCAATGCCGCCCTTGATCGCAAGCGAAAACGCGCTTGGTTAGTAGCGGTAGTAATCCGGCTTGTACGGGCCCTGATCGTTCACGCCGATGTACGCCGCCTGCTTGGCGCTGAGCTTCGTCAGCTTGACGCCCAACTTGTCGAGGTGGAGCGCCGCCACTTTTTCGTCGAGCTTCTTGGGCAGTACGTAGACCTTGCGCTCGTATTTGGCCGCGTTGCTCCACAGTTCGATCTGGGCCAACACCTGATTGGTGAACGACGCGCTCATGACGAAGCTGGGGTGTCCGGTCGCGCACCCGAGATTCACCAAGCGCCCTTCCGCCAGCACGATCAACCGCTTGCCGTTCGGGAACTCGACTTCGTGCACCTGATCTTTGACCTTGTGCCAACGCAGGTTGCGCAATGCGGCAATCTGGATCTCGGAGTCGAAGTGCCCGATGTTGCAGACGATCGCGCGATCCTTCATCTGCCGCATATGATCAATTGTGATCACATCGACATTGCCCGTCGCCGTGACGAAGATATCGCCGACCGCAGCGGCCTCTTCCATCGTCGAGACCTGATAACCCTCCATCGCCGCCTGCAGCGCGCAAATCGGGTCGATTTCCGTCACCAACACGCGGGCGCCCTGGCCGCGCAACGATTCCGCCGAGCCCTTGCCGACGTCACCGAAGCCGCAAACCACGGCGACCTTACCCGCCATCATGACGCTGGTCGCCCGCTTGATTCCGTCGACGAGGCTCTCGCGACAGCCGTAAAGATTGTCGAACTTCGACTTGGTCACCGAATCGTTGACGTTGATCGCAGGCACACGCAGCGTCATCGCCTTCGCCATCTCGTAGAGGCGATGCACGCCCGTCGTGGTCTCTTCGCTGATCCCGCGAACATCCTTGAGCAGATCGACGTGCTTCTGATGCATGACCTGCGTCAGGTCCCCGCCGTCATCGAGAATCATGTTCGGACGCCAGCCGTTGGGGCCAAAGATCGTCTGATCGATGGCCCACCAAAACTCCTCCTCGGACATGCCTTTCCACGCGAACACCGGCGTGCCCCGCGCCGCAATGGCCGCGGCCGCCTGGTCCTGGGTCGAAAAGATGTTGCAGGAACTCCAGCGGACCTCGGCCCCCAACGCCTGCAGGGTCTCGATCAACACCGCCGTCTGGATCGTCATGTGCAAGCACCCGGCGATGCGGGCGCCCTTGAGAGGCTTGCTGACGCCGTATTCGCTGCGTAGCGCCATCAGCCCGGGCATCTCGGTTTCGGCGATCGTGATCTCGCTGCGACCCCACTCGGCCTGGGACATGTCCTTGACTTTGAAATCGTTGGCGGCGGCCGGCATGGCAGTCTCCTCGGCGGGCAGAAAGAACCTGGGCGCGGGGGTCTCATACCAACTCGCCCTTTCACATGCAAGTATAAAGATATCTTTATATGAATTCGGTCAGGTCTCGCCGAAACCGGCCTCGACCAAGGCCGTCAGCGCCGCGACGGCGCGCTCGGCATCCGCGCCCTTGCCGCTGATCGACAGTTCGGTGCCGGGGGCCGCGGCCAGCATCATCAGCCCCATGATCGAGCCGCCCGAAACGGCCGTCTCGCCCTGGGCCACGGTCAATTCCGCCTCGAACGTACCGGCCAGCTTGACGAAGGCCGCCGCGGCGCGGGCATGGAGGCCACGTTCGTTGACGACTTTGACGACGCGCCTGATCACCCCGGGTTCGCTCACGCTCGCTCCTTGTTGGCGAGCAGCAGCGACGCGGCCTGAATGTACTTGCGACCCGCGTCCTGGGTGGCGCGCACCGCTTCCTCGAGCCCGACTCGAGCGCGAATTTGGGCCAACTTCACCAGCATCGGCAGGTTGACCCCCGCGATCACTTCGATCGCCGAGCGATTCATGGCCGCGATCGCGAGGTTGGACGGCGTGCCCCCGAACATGTCGGTCAACACGATCACCCCATCGCCGCTGTCGACCGCGGCCACGGCAGCAGCGATTTCCTCGCGCTGTCGATCGATCGTGCCATCGGGGGCGATGTGGATCGCCCGCATTTGCGCCTGCGGACCGACGATGTGCTCGACCGCGGCGACGAACTCGGCGCCGAGACGGGCGTGGGTGACGACGACAACGCCGATCATCCGCTCGAGTCCCTCACCGGCTCGGGCAGGTCGCGATGTCGAACGACTGGAGCGACCCCACGATCACGCAAGAAGGCCGCGACCCGTTCCGCCACGTGGACCGATCGGTGCTGGCCGCCCGAACATCCGACACCGATCGTCAGGTAGGTCTTTCCTTCCTGCGTGTAGTTGGGCAGCAACGTTCCGAGCAGAGCCGAAAGCGAAGCAAAGAAGGCCGCGTAGGCGGGATCCGCCTCGACGAACCGGCCCACCGCGGCATCGAGACCAGTGAGGGGCTGCAAGGCGGGATCGTAGTGCGGATTGGCGAGGAAGCGCACATCGAACACGAGATCGGCTTCCCGCGGCAGGCCTCGCCGATAGGCAAACGAGATCACCGTGACAGTGAGTCCGGGGCCGGCCAGCAGCCGGAACCGCTCGCCGATCAACTGGCGAAGCTGGGTCACCGACAGCATGGTGGTGTCGATGACGACATCGGCGCGATCGCGCAGGCTTCCGATCCGTTCGCGTTCGAGATGGAGACCATCGACCAGCCGCCGGTCTTCGGCGAGCGGATGCCGGCGACGAGTCTCGGTGTAGCGTCGCGCCAGGACGTCTTCGTCACAATCCATGAAGACGAGCTGAACCGAAAGATCGGAACGCTGGCGAAGCGCATAGACTTCTTCTGCCACGCGGTCGGCGCCGAAATCCCGGGTACGAATGTCGATTCCGACGGCGATCGCATCATGACGCGTCAACGGACTGTCGCCGACCGGCGTCAGCAGGTTGCGCAACAACGCGAGCGGAATGTTGTCGATCGCCTCGTACCCGAGGTCCTCCAGGAGGTGGAGCACGGTCGATTTTCCGGCACCCGACATCCCGGTCACGAGCATGACGCGTGTCGTATTGGTCATCGGCGTCAGCGCCGACGCGAACGCGGCATGCGCTTCACCGCACTGATCCGCTCGACGCCGGCGGCGAACAATCGGATCTTGGCCGGGGTCGAAGCCTCGAGGGCCGCCAGCACCAGGAGCGGCAGGATCACCCCCTCGATGGTGCACGTCGTATCCTCGGGCAGACGCGGGACCACGGCGCCCGGCCCCAGGTCGACGACGAAGCCAACCCGTGCACGCGGCGTTATGCGCGACTCCGGCAAACGCAGGATTCCGATGCCGCGAACCTCGAGGAGGCCGTGGAGAGCCTCTGGCGCGCTGGCGATCAGTTCCCCGCGGACGGCCGCGATCTCGACCTGATCGTCGGCAACCAGGCGCGCCCCGCCATCGAGCAAGCGCAGGGCCAAATCGGATTTGCCGCTGCCGGGCGCGCCGCGAAGCAACACGGCGGCTCCCTGAACGTCGATACAACTCGCGTGGATCAGCGCCATGGCCAAAAAAATGTGGGTTGGCGCCGCGACTGTCAACGTGGCGGGCCGCTTTGATCACGAGGCAGCCGCACGATCAGGCGCGCCCCAGCCACTTGACCCTTGGCGTCCACCCGGTTCTCGGCCCGAATCGATCCGCCATGGGCCTCGACGATCTGCCGCGAGATACTGAGCCCGAGGCCGGAGTGCTTGCCGAAGGCCTCGCCCGCCGGGCGCCGCGTGTAGAACCGTGCAAACACTTTGTCGACATCGTCGGGCGGGAACCCCGGACCCTCGTCGTCGCAACAGAGCTCGACCCATAGCCCGTCGCGGCGCAGGGTAATTGCGATAGTTCCCCCGGGCGGGCTGAACGATTCGGCATTACTCACCAGGTTGCGCAACACCTGGCCCAAACGCTCGGCCAAACCCTCGACCACGTAAGATTCGCCCTCGGGCGCCGACAGGGAGAGACGCGGTTGGCCGGACTCGACCGTTGCTGCTCGCACCTCGATCAATCCGGAGACGAGGGCCCGGAGATCGATCGGCGCCATTTGGCTTCGCCACAGTTCGGCGTCGAGACGCGACGCAGCTGCGATGTCGGTGATCAACCGGTCCATGCGACTGACGTCGTCGCGAATGATCTGGAGAAGGCGCTGACGCTGCCCGTCGTCACGCGCCTTGTCCAAAGCGTCGACCGCGCTTCGCACGCTGGTCAGGGGATTGCGAATCTCGTGGGCAACGTCGGCGGCAAACGACTCGATGGCGTCGAGCCGTTGATAGAGCGCCTCGGTCATGTCGCGAAGGGATCGAGACAGCTCGCCGATTTCGTCGCGCCGTGCCGAGAAATCCGGAATCGTGACCTGTTCGCCACGGCGACGGCGCACCGACATGGCCGCTGCCGCCAGACGTCGGACGGGTCGCGCGATCGTGCCTGCGAGGTACAACGACAACAGCACCGTGATCGCGAGCGACACACCCGACACTTGGAGGATGGCCAGGCGCACGTCGCGGACGCTGGTTTCGATATCGCTGGCATCGCTCATCAGCATCAGGGCGCCCAGCACGCGCTTGAACGACTGCACCGGCATCGCGACACTGATCACCGGCGTACCGCCGCGATCGCGCAGCGCCCAGGAGAACTCGCCGCCGAGCGCGACGGCGACCTCTTCGTAGTGATCGGCCCGTTGCTCGACGTATTCGATGTACTCGGGGAGACGCTGGCTTTCGGGCAGTATCCGGCGATAGAGATCGTTCAACCGGCCATAGACGGCTTCGGCCAGGGTCCGCTCCACTTCGACCGGCAGGATGTCGAACTGCACCTCGCGGCCCGCTTGAAACAGCGAACGACTGTCGGCGATCATTGCCCCGTCGAGCGAAAACACGCGAGCACGATCGAGTGTCGGCTCGGACAGGCGGCGCAGCAGGTTCCGGGTCTGTGCCGGATCAAGGGCCACTTCACCGCTTTCGTCAGCGACCGCGGTTTCGCCGAGTGCACCGGCGATGATCTCCCCTTCCGTCCGCAACGCGCCGATTTTGGCGACGATGAGGCCGTTGCGAAACTGATCGAGATACAGGAGGCCGCCGACCAGCACGAGCAACGCCAGCAGGTTGAGAACCAGGATGCGAAACGTGATCGATGGGAAACCTCGGGTTCCGGCCGCTGGCCGTGAGCCGCCCGTCGCCTGATTTGGTGCCGCCCGCGGAGGCGTGGCGGGACTCATGATCGACTATTTTTCGCGAAAGCGATAGCCAAGGCCGTAGAGCGTCTCGATCGCGTCGAATTCGCCGTCGACCTCGCGGAACTTGCGTCGCAACCTCTTGATGTGGCTGTCGATCGTGCGGTCATCGACGTAGACCTGATCGTCGTAAGCTGCGTCCATCAATTGATCGCGGCTCTTCACGAGGCCAGGGCGCGTCGCCAGTGCCTGAAGGATCAGGAACTCGGTCACCGTCAGCGCAACCGGTCTCTCCTGCCACAGGCAGGTATGCCGGGCCGGGTCGAGGGTCATCGGCCCCCTCACGATGGTTTTTTCCTCGCTGCCGGCCGGAAGTTTGCCGCTGCGCGCATCGGATCGGCGGAGGATCGTCTTGACACGCTCGATCAGCAGGCGTTGCGAGAACGGCTTTCGGACATAGTCGTCGGCCCCCATCTTCAAGCCGAGCACTTCGTCGATTTCGTCGTCCTTCGAGGTGAGAAAGATCACCGGGACGTCGGAAGAGCGGCGCAGCCGGCCCAACAGCTCCATTCCGTCCATGCGCGGCATCTTGATATCCAAGATGACGAGGTCGGCCGGTTGGCGGGTCAACCCGTCGAGCGCCTCCTGGCCATCGCCGAAGGTCCTCACGGCGTAACCCTCGGCTTCGAGGGCGATCGACACGGACGTCAAGATGTTGCGATCGTCATCGACGAGCGCGATCGAGGCATTGGGCACTGGCGCCCCTCCTGGGCAGGTACAGCCCGAGAATCGAGGGCCGAATCTAGGGGTTGTGTTGCTATTTTCCAATCTCTCCCATGACGTTGGCGCCAAGCCCGGCGTTTCCGACCTGTGTTAGGCTTTCCGCTCGCTATGGCGCCCGACATCCCGCTGGATCGACCGGCTCGACACTTGGTTCGCCGTTGCCCGACGGCGGCTCTCGCGACCATTGCCGCCGGCGCGGAGGCGGGCCCGGGATCGCCCTATGCCTCCCTCGTGTTGACCGCCTGCCTGCCGAACGGGGCGCCGATCCTGCTGTTGTCGCGGCTGGCCGAACACACGAGGAACTTCGCGGCCGACCCCAGGGTGTCGCTGCTGTTCGACGGGACGACCGGTCTCAAGAGCCGGCTGACAGGCACTAGGCTTAGCATGCAGGGCCGCATCGAACGTTGTGGCGGCGAGGCCGCCATAGCGCGGCGCCGTTTTCTGGCGCGCCATGGCGATGCGGCGAGCTATGCCGACTTCGGAGACTTCGCGTTCTATCGGGTCCATGCCACCAGTGCCCATCTTGTAGCGGGCTTCGGCAAAATCCATTGGATCGACGGGAACCTGATGCGCTTCGACGCCGAGGGGTATGGCGCGGTCATCGACGCCGAACCCGACATCTGCACCCATATGAATGACGACCATGCCGCGGGGATCGACGCCCTCGCGGCGCAGTTGGGGGGTCGCGGCACGGGTTGGCGCATCACCGGCTGCGACCCCGAAGGATACGATCTTGCGCGCGAGGGCGAACACTTCCGGGGTGACTTCCCGAGTCCGGTGCGAACTCTCGAGGCGGTTCGAACGACCTTCATCGCCCTCATCCGACGGACCGCGGCATGACGCCCTTTGCAGTCCGCCGGTTCGCCCCCTAACGTGGCGCCTCTTTGCCCGCGGAGAACGACGTGAAACAGACCGGTCCCCGTATCAGCAGCTTTGGCCTGGACCAACAGGGCATTCGCCACGCCGCGGCCGTGCGCTGGAATCTCACCGATGCCGAACTCTACGAGCAGGCGCTGCGACGCCACGAGGCCTCGGTCGCCCAAGGCGGTGCGCTCGTTGTCCTGACCGGCGTTCACACGGGGCGATCGCCCAACGACAAGTACATCGTCCGCGAGCCCTCCTGCGAATCGAAGATCTGGTGGGGCAACGTCAATCGACCGATCGACCCCGCGAAATACGCCGCGCTCTACCGCCAGGTCATGGCCTACTACCAAGGGCGTGAGCTGTTCGTGCAGGACTGCTGGGGTGGCGCCGATGCCCGCTACCGCATTGGGGTTCGGGTGGTCACCGAGACCGCTTGGCACAGTCTGTTCGCCCGCAACATGTTCCTCGTGCCGCGGGAAGCGGAACTGACCGACTTCCGCCCGGATTTCACCATCCTGCACGCCCCCAATCTACTGGCCGACCCGGCGGTCGACGGAACGCGGACCGGGACCTTCATCATCCTCAATTTTGCCGAGCGCGTGGTGCTGATCGGCGGTACGTCCTATGCCGGCGAAATCAAGAAATCGGTGTTTTCGATCCTCAACTACCTGTTGCCCGATCGCCAGGTGTTGCCGATGCATTGTTCGGTCAACGTCGGCAACAAGACCGATTCGGCCGTGTTCTTCGGCCTGTCGGGAACCGGCAAGACCACGCTCTCGGCCGATCCGCATCGCCGCCTGGTGGGCGACGACGAGCACGGCTGGAGCCAGGACGGTCTGTTCAATTTCGAAGGCGGCTGCTACGCCAAGGTGATCAAGCTCTCGGCCGACGCCGAGCCCGAGATCTTCGCGACGACCCAGCGCTTCGGGACCATCCTCGAAAACGTGGTGATGGACCCGGTCCAGCGCACGATCGATCTCGATTCGCAGCGTTACACCGAGAACACGCGGGCATCGTATCCGATCGCCTACATCCCGAACACCGTACCCTCGGGCCTCGCCGGCCATCCGAAGAACATCGTCATGCTGACCGCCGACGCTTTCGGGGTGCTCCCGCCGATCGCCAAGTTGTCGGCCGATCAAGCGATGTATCATTTCCTCTCGGGATACACCGCGCGCGTCGCCGGCACCGAAAAAGGCATGGGCAACGAGCCGCAAGCGACGTTTTCGACCTGCTTCGGTGCCCCGTTCATGCCGCGCCATCCGTCGGTGTACGCCGAGTTGCTCGGTGAACGGATCGTCAAGCATCGCTCGACCTGCTGGCTGGTCAACACCGGCTGGACGGGCGGCGCGTTCGGGGTCGGCAAGCGCATGTCGATCAAGTACACGCGCGCGCTCCTGAGCGCCGCGATGCGGGGCGACCTCGATTCGGTGCCCTTCGTGACCGACCGCCATTTCGGCCTTCAGGTGCCCGAGCGCTGCGCCGGCGTCCCCACCGAGGTGCTGAACCCGCGGGCGACCTGGGCCGACAAGGGCGCCTACGACACCACCGCGGCCCGCGTCGTTACGCGCTTCCACGAGAATTTCGAGCAGTTCGCCAAGGGCGTCAGTCAAGAGATTCGCGACGCCGCGCCCCGGGCCGCTTAGCCCGGCCACCACCCGTCGGCGTTGAACGGAAGTTTTCTATTTACTATCAAGGGCTTGCCCTAACGGGTGAGGTTCTGTGTATAATCCCCGCGGCCTTGGGCCTGTAGTCACCGGATTCAGGCGGGTTCGGGAGGTTCGATCGTGCGCATTTCGATCTCGACCATCTTTGCGGTCGTCGCGGGGTTCGCGATGGTTATCGGTGGCATTCTTTTTGCCACCGACGATCTCTCGATCTTCGTGGACGGACCGTCCGTGGCGATCGTCGTGGGCGGTACCCTTGCCGCCGGCTTCATCGGTTATGAGCCGCGCTACGTCTTGCTCGCGCTCAAAGAGATTCTCAATCTGGTCATCCGACCGAAGATCACGCGCGAGACCCTGACCCTCGAAACCGGCAAGATCATCCGTTGGGGCTACCTCGTGAAGAAGCACGGCATCCTGGCGCTGGAGCGCGAGATCAAGACCCAGAAGGAACAGGACCACTTTCTCAACTACGGCGTCGAGTTGGTGATCACCGGTTATTCCGGCGATGAAGTCCGTTCGATGCTGAGCGCCGCCGCCGACGGGACGTTGGCTCGCGCCAGCGTCAACGCCGACAATCCTTCGAGCCCTCGCCTCTCTGGCGCCGGCCTTCGGGATGGTGGGCACCCTGATCGGCCTCGTGATCATGCTCAAGAGCCTGGGCGGGGATTCCTCGCAGCTCGGCCCAGCCATGGCGGTCGCCTTGATCACCACGTTCTACGGCATCCTGTTGCAGCGCCTGATCTTCTCGCCGACCGCCTCGAAGCTCACGCAGCGTCATGGCATTTTGCGCTTCCGCAACTTCCTGGTGTCCGAGGGGTTCGCCATGCTGGCCGAGCACAAGAGCCCGCGCTACATCCAGGATCGCATGAACAGCTTCCTCGACCCGGCCATCCACTACTCGGTGGAAAAGGGTGGCGGACGCCAGGGCGGGCGACAGCAGGCCCGTCGCCAAGCGGCCTAGCTAGAACGACGAACCGACCATGGCCAGCGCCCCCAGGATTCAACCCCCACCCTCGAACGAAGACGAGTGGCTCGGCACCTACGGCGATGCGATCACGCTGGTGTTGTGCTTCTTCGTCCTGATTTATTCGGTGTCCGAGCCCAACACCGAAAAATTCGAGGCGGTCTCGAAGGGCATCGTCGAGGGATTCACACGCAAGGAAATCTCGACTCCATTCGTCGACATACGCAAGCAACTGAACACCGTCACGATGGAATCCGGTCAATCGGGCGAACAATCCTCAAACACCCCGGCGGCGCAGCGTGGTCAGACACTGCCGTTTGCGAGCGACCGCCTCTTTGGTCCGGGCTCGGCCGATATCCTGCCGGACGCCGAAGAATCGCTCGATCGGATCGCGCAATTGGTCAGCATCAACTTTGCCCGCACCAACGCGAAGATCACGATCGAGGCCCACACCGACGATGCCCCGATCAATAGCCCCCGCTTCCCCTCGAACTGGGAGCTGTCGGCGGCGCGCGCCGCCTCGGTCGCGCGCTATCTGATCTCGCGTGGCGTCGAGCCCAAGCGGTTGGCCGCGGTCGGCCTTGCCGATACGCAGCCTCTCCAGGAAACATTGGATTTGCGCCAGAATCTGATCGCTTCGCAGGAAAACCGGGCGAAGAACCGCCGCGTGGTGATCAAGATCGATCGATGAGCTAGGATAACAAGGCGATCCCAGCGGTCGTACGCGCGGTCCGGCGGTCAATCGGGCCCAAAACACCAAGTCCCGGCGAACACCGGGCAAAGCGCGCGGTCAAGAACGAAGAACGATCCGCACCGCGCTTCGAATGGCCAGGGAGGCCCAATGTCTACGCCGGGCAGTGTCGGCGGCGGTAGCGGTAGCCGCAGCGTCCCTTCGACTGAACAACTCCGTCGCATTGAAGATCTCTTGAAGGAGCACGCCGACCTCGTCGCCGAGTTCGGTTTGGCCCCGACGGTCACGTTTCGCCAGCAACTCAACCGCGTTCTCGCCCGCCAGCGCGGCGAACAAATCGTTCGCCGTGTCGAACCGTCGGGACGGGGCGCCAGCACCAAACGGCGGGGTCAGTTCGCCTGATCCCGCCTCCATCCGGGGGAGAACCACATGTGGGACGTAATCGTGATCGGCGGCGGCACCGCCGGAATGCCAACGGCGATCTTCGCCGCGCGGCGGGGCGCCAAGGTGCTGGTGCTGGAACGCGCCGATGAACTCGGCGGTACGCTTCATTTGTCGTCGGGACAGATGAGTGCGGCCGGGACCAAACGCCAGGCCAAAGTCGGTATCCAGGACTCGGCCGACGATCATTACGACGACGTGATGCGCATCTGCAAAGACACGGCCGACCCCACCCTGGTGCGATTGGCCGTCGACCATGCCGCAGAGACCTATGATTGGCTCGAACAGGAAGGCTTCGTGCCGATCGAAGGACATCCCGTGTTGGGCCACGCGCACGAGCCCTACCGCACCCGGCGCTACTACTGGGGTCCGGATATGGGACGCTCGATCCTCAAGACGCTGTTGCCGCTGTTCCAGGCCGAGGTGAAGAAGGGCGGCGTGACACTGCAGCTCGAGACGACGGTCACCGCACTCGTGACCGATGCCCGCGGCGGCGTCACCGGTGTGCGCGCCAAGGGCAAGGACGGCAAGGAGATCGTGTACGAGGGCAAGAACGTTGTTCTCGCCGCCGGCGGCTATTCCTCGAACGGCGCGCTGTTCAAGGAACTGAGTGGACACCCGCAGTATTGCGATGCCGCCTGGAAATATGCCCTGGGCGACGGCCTGAACCTCGGCAAGTCGGTCGGCGCCACGTGGCGCGGCGCGGAGCAGTACCTGTGCTCGTTCGGCGCCGTGCTGCAGACCGACACCATTCCCGCCAAGATCCTCGCTCGCCCGATCCACCATCCCGAGGTACGTCTGCCGTGGGAAATTTCCGTCAACGCTCACGGCAAGCGTTTCGTCCGCGAGGACGTGCCCAGCGTCGACATCCGCGAGCACGCGCTGCTGCGCCAGCCCAACCTGCGGCACTGGCTCGTTTTCGATGACGCCATCTTTGCCGCCGCCCCACCGGTCCTCGTCGATCACACGCGCGAGCAGATCGCCGCGCATTTCGCCAAGGACCATCCGATGTTCAAGAAGGCGGACTCTCTCAGGGCGCTCGCCAGCGCGGCCGGGTTCGACCCCGCCAACATCGAAGCGACCGTCGCCGCCTACAACGACGCCGTGGCCAGCGGATTCGACGTGCTGGGTCGTCAGCACAAACCGGTGAAGATCGAGAAGGCCCCGTTCTACGCAATCCGCGTCCAGGGCACCTCGATCTCCTCGACCGTCGGCCTCGGGGCCGATGAGCAATTGCGGGTCACCGACGCCAAGGGGAAGCCTATTCCCGGCCTCTATGCGGCGGGCGAAGTGCTTGGCAGCGCCCAAACCATGGGTGGCGCCTTCGTCGGGGGCATGATGGTGATGCCGGCACTGACCTTCGGGAGGCTGCTGGGCCAGCGCCTGCTGCAATGGTCGGCCACGGCCCGGGCTGCCGCCGAGTAACCGACGATCGATAGACGTTGGGAACGGGGCCGTTCGCGGCCCCGTCTTTTTTTCTCGCCTGACTCATCGGGCATGCTCTGGCAGGATGCCGGAAACGGCGCCCCAGCCGCGCCGAAAAGCCACCTCGGGGGAGGAATAACATGACGTCCAGTTCTTGGGATGTGATCATCGTCGGTGCCGGATCGGCGGGGTTGCCCGCGGCCATCTTCGCCGCCAAACGCGGCGCCAGGGTGCTGCAGATCGAAGCCGACGGACGGGTGGGCGGCACCTTGTTCTGGTCGTCGGGCCAGATCAGTGCCGCGGGCACGCGGTTGCAGAAGTCGCTCGGTATCGAGGACAGCTGGCAAGAGCATTACGAGGATGTCCAGCGCATCGCCAAGAATACGGTCGACCCGACGCTCGGCCGATTGGCGGTGCAGCACGCCTCCGACACGTTCGAGTGGCTGATCGACATCGGCTTCAAGCCGGCGCCGGAAACGCCGCTCACCAGCATGGGCCATGAACCTTATCGAACGCGCCGCTACTACTGGGGCAACAATCTGGCGGTGTCGATCCTCGAGGTGATCCGTCCCGTCCACGAGCGGCTCGTCGCCGCGGGCAAGATCGATCTGCGTCTGGCCACGAAGATGGTCGAACTCCTCCACGAGGGCGGGCGCGTGACGGGCATCGTGGCCGAAAAGAACGGCGTGCGCGAAACCTTCCGTGGGCAGAATGTCGTGCTCACGACCGGGGGTTACGCCGCCAATCCCGAGCTGTGGAAGGAACTCACGCCGGGCTATCCGTTGCGCTCTCGCTGCAATCCCTATTCCCGGGGCGACGGCATCAGGGCGGCTCGCGCCATCGGCGCCAAAGTCGACGGCGGCGACAAGTTGTTGTGCTCGTTCGCCGGCGTGCTCGACAACCCGAACGATCCGCTGTCGGCCATGGCGGCCGTCGTTTTGGCGCCGCAACGCCGCATGCCCTGGGAAATCTTCGTCAACCACGTAGGCAAACGTTTCGTCCGCGAGGATCACCCCAGCGTCGATCATCGTGAACACGCACTGCTCAAACAGAAAGACACCGCGATGTTCGTCGTCTTCGACGAAGGCATTCGTCAGAACGCCCCGGCGATCGATCCCGTGCGGGGGGCCCAGGCGGTCGAGTTGTTCGGGAACCACCCGAGCTACAGCAAAGCCGACACCTTGGCCGGCCTCGCCCAACGCCTTGGCGTTCCGGCGGGCAATCTCGAAGCGACGGTCGCCAAGTACAACAAAGCCGTCGACAGCCAGCACGATCCTGAGTTCGGCCGCTTGAACCTCTTCCGGCGCATCGAGAAGGGGCCGTTCTACGCGATCCATGCCGGCGGCCTCAGCGTCGTCAGCCCCGGTGGCCTCAACGCCAACGAACGCCTGCAGGTCGTCAAGAACGACGGAACCCCGGTCCCGGGCCTCTACGCGGCCGGCGAAATCCTGGGCTTTGCCAGGCTGTCAGGCCAGGCATTCGTCAACGGCATGTCGCTCACGCCGGCACTTACCTTCGGCCGGCTGCTGGGCGAGCGCCTGCTGCAGTGGGACGGGGTGGCACGGGCGGCGGCCGAGTAGCTCCAACACGATGAGCCGGCCGCTCGCGGGCCGCACCGCGCTCGTCACAGGCGGTGGCGGCCCGGGCATGGGCAGCGCCCACTGCCATGCCTTGGCGAGCGCCGGAGCGCACGTCATCGTTCAGGATGTGCGCCAAGCCGAGGCGGACGCGGTCGTCGGGTCCCTGCGCGCGAGCGGCGGAAAGGCCGAGTCCATGATCGGCGACATCGCCGACCTCGATCGCTTCCTGCCGCGCGTTCGCGAACGCCTCACCGGACGCGGCGTCATCGACATTGTGGTTCACCACGCGGGGATTTCCGGCCGCAATACGCCGTTCGAATCGATCGATGCGGCGTTTTTCGATCGCATGTTCGCGGTCCACGTCCGAGCGACGTTCTTTCTCACCCAACTCCTGGTGCCGGCGATGAAGGCCCAGCGCTGGGGGCGGATCGTCCTGATCGCCTCGGATTTTGCCCTCGCGGGCAGTCCCGCCGCGTCGCACTACACCGCGGCCAAGGCGGCGCTCCTCGGCCTGACCAAGGCCTGGGCCAAGGAATTCGCTCCCTGGCAGATCTGCGTCAACGCCGTGGCGCCGACGTTGATGCGAAGCGAATTGACCCTGGCCTCGGTCGGTCCGGCGTTCATCGAAGCCGAGGCTGCCAAGGCCCCGATGGGCCGGCTGCCGACGCCCGAGGAGGTGGCAGCGGTCGTGGCTTTCCTTGCCTCGCCGGCGGCGAGTGCCGTGACCGGTCAAACCATAAGCCCGGGCGCTGGTCGGACGATCGTCGGCGGCTGAGCCGTCAGGAGGCTTCGCCGATCAGGAAGTAGCGCGCCGTGGTCCGCACGACCGCTTGCCAGCCCAAGCGTCGAAGGGTTTCTTCGAGTTCGAGCGGGTCGTAGAAGCGCTTTACGACGCGAAACCGACGACCGTCGTTCAGCCGACGCCACTGGACGTCGCCATCGTCGAGAACATGGTCATGGGCGGTCGACTGCGGATCGCGGCGGCTGTCGACGAAAAAGACCCGGCCACCCGGCGCCAGCGCGTTCCGAACCAATTGCCAGAATGCGGCAAAATGTTCTTCCGGGACATGACTGAGCCAAAAGCCGAAGAACACCGCGTCGTAGGCGACAACGGGTTGCCACGCGAAAAGGTCCGCCTGGACGTAGGTTGGCAGGGCGAGGTTCATCGCCTTCATTCGCACGCGATTGCGCTCGATCGTTTCCGGCGAAGCGTCGACCGCGGTGAGCGCCCCGGCGTAGCGCGCGAGTCGCGCGGTCCACCAGCCCGTGCCGGCGGCCAGCTCCAGCACCTGACCGCGCGGCGCAAAACGGTCGAGCGCGCGCTCGACCTCGGCCACCTCGGCGAACCAATCCCGTGTCGCCTGCACCCCACGGTCGTAACGCCCGGTGCGCAGAAACCACTCGTCGTATTCCGGTGCTCGAGCCCGATAGTACGCCAACTGTTCGTCGAGCAGGTCCCGGTCGACCGGCTCCCTGGCCATGTCTCAGTGGGCCTCGTCCCAGTTGCCGCCGATGCCCGTCTCGACGACCAGGGGAACCTTGAGGTGGGCGACCCCTTCCATCACTTGCTTGACGAGGTCGGCCGTCTCCTTGGTTTCACCGGCCGGAACCTCGAACACCAGCTCGTCGTGAACCTGCAGCAGCATCCTGGCGCGGAGCTGGGCCGTGCCCAGGGATTCGGGAAGCCGGATCATGGCGCGCTTGATGATGTCGGCTGCCGCGCCCTGCAACGGGGCGTTGATGGCCTGGCGTTCGGCGAAGGCGCGGGCCGCCGGATTCTTCTCGCGGATACCCGGGAGATGGACGCGCCGCCCGAAGATCGTCTTGACCCAGCCGTTCTTGCGGCAGAGTTCTTTCTGCTCCTCCATGTAACCCCGGATGCCGGGGAAGCGTTGGAAGTAGGCGTTGATGTAGTCACGCGCCTCGGACTGGGCGATCCCCAGCTGACGGGCGAGACCGAACGGACTGATGCCGTAGATGATGCCGAAGTTGATCGCCTTGGCGCGACGACGCACCGCTGGATCCATGCCCTTGACCGGAACGCCGAACACCTCGCTCGCGGTCAGCGCGTGAATATCCGTCCCGTCCTGGAAGGCGCGCGTCAGTTGCGGAATGTCGGCCATGTGCGCGAGGAGCCGAAGTTCGATCTGCGAGTAGTCGGCCGACAGCAACTGGTGGCCGCGATCGGGAACGAAGGCGCGACGAATCTTGCGTCCTTCCTCGGTGCGGATCGGGATGTTCTGCAGGTTGGGGTCGTTTGAGGAAAGCCGACCGGTGTTGGCGACGGCCACGTCGAAGGTCGTGTGAATTCGGCCGGTCGCCGGATTGATCTCCTCGGGCAGCTTGTCGGTGTAGGTGTTCTTGAGCTTGGACACCTCGCGCCAATCGAGCACGCGCTCGGCCAGGGTGACGCCCTCCGCCGCAAGTGCTTCGAGGACGTCGGCGCCGGTCGAATAGGCGCCGCTCTTGCCCTTCTTCCCCCCGGCCAACCCCATGTTCTCGAAGAGTATCTCGCCGAGCTGTTTTGGTGAGCCGACGTTGAACGGCCGGCCGGCGAGCTTCTCGATCTCCTTTTCGAGCGCCACCATGCGGTCGGCGAACGCCCGCGATTGTTCCTTGAGAACCGTAGGCTCGACGCGGATTCCCAGCCGTTCCATGTCGGCCAGCACCGGCAGCAAGGGACGATCGATGGTCTCGTAGACCACCGTCGCGCGCGCGGGCACGAGCCGGGGATGAAGCACCATGGCGAGACGACGAACGGCATCCGCCGCGCCTGCCGCGACCGGCAATACCTCGGTTGCCGCCAGGGCCTCGACGGCGCGAGCGTTCTTGCCGCTGCCCGTGAGCGCCGCGAGCGTCGGCAGCGTGCGGTCGAGAAACACCGGCGCCACGGACTCGAGGTCGTGCGCATGCAGACCCGCTTCGAGGTCGTAGGACAGCACCATCGTGTCCTCGATCGGTGCCATCGGTTGTTCGTGGTTGGCGAAGGCGACCAGCAGGACCTTTGCGTCATGGGCGATCTTGAGCACGCCCGCATCGCTCAGAACCGGCTCGAGTTCCCCGATCACGTCGCGCAGCGTGAGACTCGCTGCGGCCCCACCTTCGAGCGCAAGCCCGCCCTGCGGCGGCTGTTCTGCGGCAATCGGCACGTAGGCCGCCGTTCCGGGATCGATGCAGAGCCCCAATCCGATCAGGCGGTCACGCAGGGGCGATGGGCCGGAGAAGACAGGATGCAGCGCCAAGGCGCCGCGCAGTCGCGCCCGGTCGGCCCATCCTTTGAGGACCGCACGATCGGCGACGACCGTGTGGGCGGTCGTGCCTGGTCCCTTGGTCGCGACGTTGGTGGCGCCGTCACTGATCGCTGGGGTCGAAGCTGTCGGCGACGCGCCATCGCGAGCGCGGATGCGTTTGGCGAGAGTCGAGAATTCCATGTCCTCGAGAAAGGGCAAAAGCTTGTCCGGCGCGGACGGCGCGAACTGCAAGTCGTCGAGGGACTCCTCGACCGGAACATCGCTGCGTAGCTTGACGAGTTCGCGACTGAGGCGCGCCTGATCGGCGAACTGAATCAGGTTCTCGCGGCGCTTCTCCTGTTTGATCTCGGTGGCCCGTCGCAAGAGCGTGTCGAGGTCGCCGAACTCGTTGATCAGCAGAGCCGCCGTCTTGACGCCGATGCCGGGAACGCCGGGCACGTTGTCGGTCGAATCGCCGGCCAGCGATTGCACGTCGACGACCCGCTCCGGACCGACCCCGAACCGTTCGATGACTTCGGCCCGGCCGATGGGACGCGACTTGAGGGGGTCGAACATCGTCACGCCATCGCCCACGAGCTGCATGAGGTCCTTGTCGGACGAGACGATCACGACATCTTCGCCCGCCTCGCGCGCGATCCGCGCGTAGGTCGCGATGATGTCGTCGGCCTCGAAGCCCGCCTGTTCTATGCTGGCGATGTTGAAGGCCCGCGTGGCGTCGCGGATCGGCTTGAATTGTGGGATCAAGTCGTCGGGCGTTTCGTCGCGATTGGCCTTGTACTCCTTGTAGATGTCGTTGCGAAACGTCACCTCGCCCTTGTCGAAGATGACGGCGATATGGGTGCCGTCGCCGTTGCCGAAGTGATCCTCGATCAGCTTGTTGAGCATGTTGCAGAAGCCGACGACGGCGCCGACGGGCATCCCGTCGCGCTTGCGGGTGAGGGGCGGCAGCGCGTGGTAGGCGCGGTAGACATACCCCGACCCATCGACGAGATAGATCGTCCGCCGTTTCGCCGGCGCGGAGGAAGTCTTGGCCATGTCGCGACTATCGCACGCTGCTAGCCGCGGACCCCAGTGGTCGCCGGCCGATATCCACAGAAACGATCAGGCGGCGTGGGCGGCTTTGGCCCCGGTCCGTCGCACGAAGCGCCGGCCACAATACGGGCAGTCGGTTTCGCCCTTCTCGCCCAGGTTCAGATAAACCCGCGGATGGCCCGAGACGTCGCCCCCGTCACAGGCAACCTTGTCGCTCTCGACCACGATCGTCTCTGGCGGCTGCATCGTCGCACTTCCCTGCTGGGCCCACGCGGCGCGCATGATAGCGGCTCGCCCGACGCAGGCAACTCGGGCGAAACGGGCTCCGCGATGGACGCATTGGCCAAAAAAAGGGCTGCGCCGGGCACGGGTTTTCGATGACCGACCCGAGGCAGAGGGCTAGATTCCGGCGCAACCGGCCTCCATTGGGCCTTTCCGCGTTGGTGTTTCGTCCCCGCCGATGTCCGACGTCCGCCCCGTCTTCTACATCCTAGGTGTCTTCCTGTCGGCCCTGGCGGTGACCATGATGATCCCTGCCCTCGTCGACTTGGCGGCCGACAATCGGGATTGGCAGGTCTTCATGGCGGCGGCCGCGCTGACCCTGTTCGTAGGCGTTGCCCTTATCGTGGCGTTCCGCGGCGACCTCACGGAGATCGATCTCCGCCAGGGTTTTCTCCTCACGGCAACAACTTGGCTGGTGTTATCTGCTTTTGGCGCACTGCCCTTCATGTTCTCGGAGCAGGAGCTCTCCTTCACCGATGCATACTTCGAGACCGTCTCGGGACTAACCACGACGGGAGCGACGGTGATCGTCGGGCTCGATTCCCTGCCGCCGGGAATACTGCTGTGGCGGGCGCTGCTCCAGTTCGTGGGCGGTGCCGGAATCATCGTGATGGCGATCGCGGTGTTTCCATTTCTGCGGATCGGCGGCATGCAATTGTTTTGGACCGAGTCCTCCGAAAAATCGGACAAGGTTCTTCCGCGTCTGTCCTCCGTAGCCGGAGCAACGGTGGTCGTCTACGTCGCCATGACGGTGGCCTGCGCCCTCTTGTTCTTGGTCGTTGGCCTAAGCCCGTTCGATGCGATCACCCATGCCATGACGACCACCTCGACCGGAGGGTTCGCCAACTACGACAACTCGTTTGGTCAGCTCGGGAACCCCGAGGCCGAGTGGATCGCCACGATCTTCATGTTCCTCGGCGGCTGTCCCTTGGTTTTGCTCATCCTGTTGGCGCGCGGCCAGGTCCGGCCATTTCTCACGAGTAGTCAGGTTCAGGTCTTTCTCGGTCTCATCGTTGTCGTGAGTGTCGGGCTCGGGCTCTGGCTCTTCGCAACCCAGGATATTCCGCTCGGACGCGCCCTGCGGTTGACGTTCTTCAATGTCACCTCCGTCGTCAGCACGACGGGATTCGCCTCGACCGACTACAACGCGTGGGGCGGGTTGGCGTGGGTGCTCCTGCTGATGCTCATGTTCGTCGGCGGTTGTACTGGCTCGACCTCGGGGTCGGTCAAAGTCTTTCGCCTCGAGATCTTGGTCCGGCGTGTCGTGAGCCAACTGCGAGCGCAGGTGCAACCTCATGGCGTCTTCCCCATTCGCTACATGAACCAGTTGGTTCAGGACGACGTCCCTGTCGGCGTCATGGCCTTCTTCGCCGCCTACATGCTTTCGTTTGCTTTGCTCACTGTCATCATCGCCGCCTGCGGCTATGACTTCGTTACCGCCATCACCGCGGTTGCCGCTGCGCTCGGCAACGTCGGACCGGGACTGGGCGACATCGTGGGGCCGGTCGGCAATTATCAGCCGCTGTCCGATCTCGCGACCTGGGTCCTCTCCTTTGCCATGCTCCTCGGCCGGCTCGAGATTTTCACGTTGCTGATGCTGTTTGCCCCACGACTCTGGCGCGGTTAGGCGGCAAGCCATGACCGACTTTCGCCCCGTGCTGTTCATCCTCGGCCTGTTTCTCTCGGCGCTGGCCGTCGCCATGATGGTGCCGGCGTTGGTCGACGCCGCGATCGGCCACGACGATTGGCGCGTGTTCGCGCTCTCGGGGGCAGCAACGCTCTTTGTCGGCGTCGCGCTCGCGACGGGCTTCCGCGGTGACGCCATGCGTCTCGATCTGCGTCAAGGGTTCGTGCTGACCGCCGCCACGTGGATCGTCCTCTCGGCCTTCAGCGCCCTGCCGTTCGTGTTCTCCGACATCACGCTCAGCTACGTCGATGCCTATTTCGAAGCTGTCTCCGGACTGACGACCACCGGGGCGACGGTGCTGGTCGGGCTCGAGTCGATGCCGCCCGGAATCCTGTTGTGGCGATCAATCCTGCAATTCATCGGTGGGGCAGGCATCATCGTCATGGCGATCGCCGTGCTGCCCTTCCTTCGCGTCGGCGGAATGCAGCTCTTCCGGGCCGAGTCCTCGGAGAAATCGGACAAAGTTCTGCCGCGGCTTTCTTCGGTCGCAGCCGCGACGGTTGCCGTCTACGTCGGGCTGACCGCCCTCTGCGCGATCCTCTATGGCGTCGCTGGAATGAGCGGTTTCGATGCCGTGACGCACGCGATGACCACCGTGTCGACCGCCGGTTTCGCCAACTACGATTCGTCGTTTGCCTGGTTTCAAAACCCCGCGATCGAATGGATCGCGATCCTCTTCATGCTGATCGGCGGCTGCCCCATGGTCGTCTTTATTTTGCTCGCCCGTGGGCACTTCCGCCCGTTGTGGAGCGACAGCCAGATCAGAGCCTTCTTGGCGATTGTGTTGTTGGCGAGCCTGGCGATGACCCTGTGGCTGCATGCCACCCGCGATGTCGAATTCGGCATCGCCCTTCGGTTGGCTCTGTTCAACGTGACTTCCGTGACAACGACCACGGGCTACGCGTCGGCCGACTACGGAACGTGGGGTGGGTTCGCCATGGTCGGCTTTGTTCTGCTGATGTGCGTCGGCGGTTGCACGGGCTCGACGACGGGCGCCATCAAGGTCTTTCGGCTGCAGATCCTGGCACGACTGATCGGAGCCCAACTTCGTCGCCAGATGCAACCGCATGGCGTCTTTCCCATGCACTACATGGGCCAGCACGTGCACGACGACGTTCAGGCGAGCGTCATGGCCTTCTTTGCGGTGTACATCGTGTCGCTGGCGAGCCTCACGCTCGTGTTGGCGGCCTTAGGCTATGACCTCGTGACCGCGTTCAGCGGCGCCGCCAGCATCCTGAGCAACCACGGGCCGGGCCTCGGCGACATCATCGGACCGAGCGGCAATTTTCAGTCACTCTCGGATGCGGCCAAGTGGGTGCTCTGCTTTGGCATGTTCCTGGGGCGTCTTGAAATCTTCACCCTCCTGATGCTGTTCAGCGTCCGTCTGTGGCGCGGCTAGGGCAGGGGCGCCCGCGGTGCGGGTGCCCGGGGCACCACTTTACCCAGCGTGATCAAAGGCTTAAAACAGCGCCCCAGGATCGCTGCGGCTCCGTTGAAAGGGTGGGTCGCATTGAATACTTTTGGTGCAAACAAGGAACCAACGAAGCACCGGCACCCGTAGCTCAGCTGGATAGAGCGCTGCCCTCCGAAGGCAGAGGTCACACGTTCGAATCGTGTCGGGTGCGCCACTTTGACCATACCCTGAAGCAACCGCGGAGCGTCCTTTGAGCGCCGCCACTGCCCTGGCCTACACCGACGAGATCGCCCGATCGACCGCGCCGCTCTATGAGCGGGTGCGCAACGTCATCCCGGCGATCGAATGGCCGCACCATGCGCCATACGTCGCTGCGATCAACCGGCTGAAGCGCGAGCGGAACGCCGTCATTCTCGCGCACAATTACATGACCCCCGAGATCTACCACTGCGTCTCGGACTTCGTCGGCGACTCGCTCGCGCTCGCGCAGCAGGCGGCCAAAACCAAGGCCGACGTGATCGTCATGGCGGGCGTTCATTTCATGGCCGAGACCGCCAAGCTCCTGAGCCCGGAAAAAACCGTCGTCATCCCCGATCTCGATGCCGGCTGTTCGCTCGCGGCGTCGGTTACGGGCGCGGACGTGCGTCTCTTGCGCCAGAAGTACCCGGGCGTACCGGTGGTGTCCTATGTCAACACCTCGGCCGACGTGAAGGCGGAAACCGACGTCTGCTGCACCTCGGGCAACGCCGTCAAAGTCGTCGAATCGCTCAAGGTGCCACGGGTGATTTTCCTGCCCGATGAGTATCTCGGGCGCTGGGTCGCACGACAGACCAAGGTCGACGTCATCCTGTGGAAGGGCCATTGCGAGGTCCACGAGCGTTTTTCTGCCGCCGAGATCGCAGCCTACCGCCGCGACCACGAGGGGCTCGTGGTGATCGCGCACCCCGAATGCCCACCGGAGGTCCTCGACGCCGTCGACTACGTCGGTTCGACCGCCAACATGATCGACTTCGTGCGCCAGCGACGACCGGCCCGAGTCCTGATGGTCACGGAGTGCTCGATGAGCGACAACGTGGCCGCCGAGTTGCCCAGCGTCGAGTTCATCCGTCCGTGCAACCTGTGTCCGCATATGAAGCGGATCACGCTCGACAAGATTCATCATGCGCTGGAGACCTTGGAGCCGCGGGTCGAGATTCCTGCGGACATCGCCGAGCGGGCCCGGCGATCGGTCGAGCGCATGGTCGCGATCGGCCGCTGAACGCTTGACGTCTCCCCGCGTTCCACCCCTGTTCGCGTCGCACTACGCGGCGGTCATCGATCGCGCGCTCGAGGAGGATCTCGGCGTGGCCGGCGATCTCACGAGCGATGCCATCGCCGGCCCCGGTGATCACGCCGATGCCGTCATCGTCGCGCGCAAACCGGGCCGCATCGCCGGGATCGAGGTCGCAGTCGCGGTGTTTCGCCGACTCGATGCTTCGCTGACGATCACGATCGATGCCCCGGATGGCAGCGACGTTCAAGCAGGCCAGACGCTGGCGCGCATCGGTGGCGCAGCGCGGCCAATCCTGGTGGCTGAGCGCACGGCGTTGAATTTTCTCGGGCGGTTGTGCGGCATCGCGACGGCGACCCGCGACATGGTTGCGGCCGTCCGGGGCACCAAGGCCGCGATCGTCTGCACGCGGAAAACAACACCCGGGCTGCGCGCCCTCGAAAAATTCGCGGTGCGTGCGGGCGGTGGATCGAACCACCGTTTCGGCCTTGATGACGCGGTGCTCGTCAAAGACAACCATATTGCGGTGGCCGGCAGCGTTCGCGAGGCGGTGGCGCGCGTACGTCGACATGTCGGCCATCTCGTCAAGGTCGAGGTCGAGGTCGACACGTTGGCACAACTGGAAGAGCTGTTGCTCGATCCCGTCGATGCCGTGCTGCTCGACAACATGACACCCGAGGACCTGCGTCGCGCCGTGGCGATGGTGGGGGGCCGGATGATCACCGAAGCCTCGGGCGGCGTCACCGCCAAGAACGTCCGCGCCGTGGCCGAGAGCGGCGTCGATCTCATTTCGCTCGGCGCCCTCACCCATAGCGTGAGCGCCCTCGACGTCGGCCTCGATTTTTCGACGCGCCGAGCGGGCTAGGGGAACAACACCCTTAGACGACAGGCTACAGAACGGTGACCCCCAACGTCCTTGCCGCATCCAACAGGGCTCGGTCTTGGGTCGCCAACGGAATGCGACGCGCAAGGGCGAGCTGGAGATAGGTCGCGTCGTAGGCCGTCAGGTTCAGACCGGTCGCAAGTTCCATCACGACAGAGGCTTCGTTCCAATCACCATCCCGATCGACATCGATCGGCAGGCTGGCCATGCCAAGAATGATCGTGCCAGCATCCTCGCGGCTCACTTTCCTACTGCGAACCGCGCTGACGATGGCATTGGCGAACTCGGCAAGGAATAGTTTGGGGACGACGGCCCGTTCGTTGGTCAGCCGGTCCCAAACACGAATCACGTAGTCGTTGCCCTGATCTTCGAAATGCCAAGCGACGGCCACTGAGGTGTCGAGGACGAACATCCGGTCAGCGGCGGCGGCCTTCGTCCACGAGTTCGCGAATCGAAACGTCGCCCAGGGTGTGAGTCGCCCGGAAGTTCTCAATCCACCGTTTGGTCTCTTCGAAGGACGTTGGTGTTTCGGCTTTCGGCGAACGAAGTTCCGCGACCGGCTGGCCGTGACGGGTGATTACGAATCGCTCGCCTTTCTCGACGCGCTCGAGCAGCGCCGACAAATGCGTCTTGGCTTCAAAAACCCCGACCGTAGACGTTCGTTGCGACGACTTCATGCAATCTAACTAGTCTTAGTCTAGTTAGATTGCAAGAGCAGGAATCCAAGAATGCTGTCAAAACGGGGACTAGATTTGGCCAACGGAGGAACTATGCGCAAAGCCAGGGATAGGCGCCCGGACGCCGCAATCGGGCATGTAGCGCTCAAAGTGGAGAGAGTCGCGGTGGCGATCGCCACCTTCACGGCGCTCGGCCTGAGGCCGATCGTGTCCGAGGATGACTTCGCCGTCATGGAACTGCGCGGCGGCACTCACCTCGTCCTTCGCCGCGCAGCCGCGCCGCGCCGGGTTTCGGCGGCACCGTTCGATCTGATGTACGACGATGTGGCCGCAGCCCGCCGGCGTTGCCAATCCCTCCGTTTGCGGCCGACCGCGCTCAAGCGCGGGCGGATCCACGATTGGTTCACCTTCGTCGGCCCGGGCCGCCACCGCTTCACCGTCTATTCCTCGCACGCCTCACAACAACCGGTCTGAGCTGAGTCATGAAACCGCAAAACGTCGGCGCGATTCGCGTCGAGAAACTGGTCGAGTACGAAGAGGCTTTCGATCCCGTCCGGGCGCTGCCCGACTACGATCCGACGGTGACCGCCGCGAACAAGTCCTGGCTCGCGCCGCACTTCGTCGACTACGCCAGGGGCACACTCAGCTTCAGCTTCCACAGCTACATCGTGCGGACCGGCCGCCATACGATCCTGATCGACACCTGCGTTGGCAACGACAAGCCGCGCCCGCTGCCGCAGTGGCACATGCAAAGGCGCCCCTATCTCGAGAACCTGGCCAAACTCGGCCTCGGACCCGACGACATCGACTACGTCATGTGCACGCACCTGCACGGCGATCACGTCGGCTGGAACACGCGCCTCGACAAGGGCCGTTGGGTCCCGACATTCCCGAAGGCGCGCTACGTCTTCTCGAAGGCCGACTACGACCATTACAACGCGCTCAAACCGGGAGAGCACGGCTACGACAGCATCAGCGACTCGGTCCGGCCGATCGTCGAAGCCGGTCAGGCCGCAATCGTCGGCTACGACTTCGCGCTCGGAGACGACGTCTCGCTCTACCCGACGCCCGGCCACACGCCCGGGCATTATTGCGTGCACCTCACCTCCGAGGGGCGCCAAGGCATGATGACGGGCGATCTCATGCACCACCCGATCCAGGTCCACCGACCCGAGTGGAGCAGCAACTTCTGCCGCGACCCCAACCATTCGCGCCGCACGCGCCGGAAATTCGTTCACGACCACGCCGATCGCGACGTCGTCATCTTCGCGGCTCACTTCGCAGGCGCCACCGCCGGGCGTATCGTCAGCCGAGGCGACCGCTGTCAGTTCCACGTGACCCCTTGATGCGCCCGCAGCGCATCGGGGCCATCACCGTCGAGAAGCTGGTCGAGGTCGAGTTCGCATTCGACCCGGCGCAGGCCTTCCCGGACTACGACCCTGCCGTGGCCAGACAAGCCCGGGCGTGGCTCGTGCCACACTTCTTCGACGAAGCGAGCGGCCAGATCCGGTCCAGCATCCACAGCTACGTGGTCCGGACCTCGCGCCACACCATCCTCATCGACACCTGCGTCGGCAACCACAAGGAGCGGGTGCAACCCCTCTGGCATCGCCAGAGCCGCCCCTACCTCGAGAACCTGGCGCAGCTCAGGCTCTCGCCCAGTGACATCGACTACGTCATGTGTACCCATTTGCACGGCGATCACGTGGGTTGGAATACCCGCCTCGACGGCGGGCGATGGGTGCCGACGTTCCCCAAGGCGCGCTAAGTGTTTGCGAAGGCCGACTATGAACACTTCGCGGCGTTACAGCCGGGCGACCGAGCCTATCTGCCGATCCAAGACAGCGTCCGACCGATCGTCGAAGCCGGCCAGGCCGCCCTGGTCGACAACGACTTCGCCTTGGATGACGAGGTCGTCCTGCACCCGACCCCGGGCCATACACCAGGGCACTATGCGGTTCACCTGCGGTCGCAACGGCAGCGAGCGATGATGACCGGCGACCTGATGCATCACCCGATCCAGGTCCGCCGTCCCGACTGGAGCAGTTTTTTCTGTCACGATCCCGTGGCGTCACGCCGGACTCGCGAACGTTTCATGGCCGACCACACGGACGACGACACGTTGATCTTCGCCGCGCATTTCCCGGGACCGACGGCCGGCCATATCCGCCAAACCCGCGGCGAACGGTGGTTTGGCGTCGTCGAATCCTGATCCCTTGGCCTGGCGCGGCGACAGCCCTAGTCTTGGCCCAGGGGAGTTCCATGCACCGACTTGAGTATCCGGCGGCGACGCTCGAACGGCTGCGGGCCCGGCGCGGTGGCCGTCTCGAAGTGTTCCCGACCATTGCGGCCGCCCGCACGGCGCTGGTCGTGATCGACATGCAGCACTTTTTTTGCGGCGCCGGACAGCCCGGGTCCCTGACGACGGCACGCGCGATCGTGCCCAACATCAACCGTCTGGCCGAGGCGACCCGGCAGGCCGGTGGTACCGTGGTGTGGGTCGTGACCACCTTCACTTCGAAGTCGGCGGCGACGTGGTCGACATTCTTCGATCACTTCTGCACGCCCGCCCTCAAAGCGACAATCCTCGATGGCCTGCGAGACGGCGGTGTCGGGCACGCGCTGTACCAGGGTCTGGACGCTCGACCAACGGACCTGCGTATCGAAAAGGACCGCTTCAGTGCGTTCGTCGCCGGATCGTCCCGGCTGCACGAACACCTCCTGGCTCGGCGCATCGACACGCTGTTGATCGCCGGGACCGTGACCAACATCTGCTGCGAGGCGACGGCAAGGGACGCGGCGATGATGAACTACAAGGTGATCATGGTGAGCGACGCCAATGCGGCGGCGAACGACGAGCAGCACGTCGCGAGCCTGATGAGCCTCAACGGCAGCTTCGCCGACATCCAAACGACGGACGCCGTCATCGGAAAGCTCCAGAACGCCGCCGCGCGAGCCGCCGAATGACCGCCGCGCCACCGCGACCGATCGATCGGACCGACCGCGAACCCACGTTCTTCGACAAGCGCGTCGATGCCATGCTGACGCTCGTCACCGGCCAACGCGGGACGAGTTACGATCGCGCCCTGCATCAGCGCGCGGTCGATCTCTATCACGCTCTCGAGAGCGAAACGCGCACCTATTCCGAGACCTGGCTGCTCGCCATCAAGACCGCCTTGATCGAGCGTGGTGTCTTGAGCGAGGACGAAATCGGTCGCAAGCTGTCCACCTTAAACAACGAAACGCTCCAGGAGGAACCCGTGCCCGGAAAGATCGAGAACTTCAAGACCAACTACACCGACGGCAGCAAGGCTCCGGTGACCAAGATCGAGAAGGTCGAGGGCAAGCCAATGCCTGTCCCGGTCAGCGTCAAAGTGATGTCGAAGAGCGACAATATCCTGATGCTCGAGATCCAGCGCCCGAAGGGCGCCCGCGACGCCGTCCATCAGCACGATGACCACGAGACCGCGTGCCATCTGGTCAGCGGCAAACTGAAGCTCAACATCGGTGGCAAGGAGTTCATGGCCAACCCCGGCGACTCCTGGTTCCACCCCAAAGGCGTGCCGCACTGGTCGGAAGCGATCGAGGATTGCATCCAGATCGAGGTCAAATCGCCCCCGGTCAAGACCTGGTAGCGCTCAGCGATACGAGTCCGGCTGCGAGAGGTATTGCTGAACGTAGCGCTTTGCCGCCTCTTCGAGGGGCGTGAAGGCACGCGTGAAGCCGGCATCTCGCAGCCGGTCCACCTTGGCTTCGGTGAAATACTGATATTGATCCCGGATCTCCTCCGGGGTGTCGATGAACTCGACCGCGAGTTGCTCCCCCATGGCATTGGCGACGGCGCCCGCCATGTCGAGGAAGGTGCGCGATTCGCCCGACCCGACATTGAATATGCCGCAGGTTTCGGTCTCATCGAGCAGCCACTGGACGATCGCCACGCAGTCCTCGATCCAAACGAAGTCGCGGCGCTGACCGCCGTCGCGATATTCCGGGTTGTGCGAGCGGAACAAGCGCACCGGATTCCCAACCAGGATCTGATCGTGAATCTGTAACGCCACGCTCGCTTGCCGGTTCTTGTGATATTCGTTCGGGCCGAACACGTTGAAGAACTTCAGCCCCGCCCACTGCTCGGGTTGCGGCTGATGCTCCGCCAGCATGCGCGCGACGCGGCGGTCGAAAAGGTGCTTGCTCCAACCGTACGGATTGAGCGGGCGAAGCTTGGCGAGCGCCGCCATCGAACTGTCGTCGTCGAAGCCGTTGCTGCCGTCGCCATAGGTTGCCGCCGACGAGGCATAGATGAAGACCGCCTCGTTCTTGGCGCACCAATCCCAGAGGTCGACCGACAGCTGGTAGTTGGTCTTGATCAGCTTGTCGACGTCGGTTTCGGTCGTATCCGAGATCGCCCCCATATGGATGACCGAGTCGATCCGGTAGGCCTCGGACTTGAGGAACGGCATCAACTGGTCGGGGGTGACGAATTGCGTCACCTCGTGCTTGGCGAGGTTGCGCCACTTGTCGCCCTGGCCGAGCCAGTCACAGACCGCGACTTCACGATCGCCGAGCGCGGTGAGGGCGGCAACGATGTTCGAGCCGATGAAGCCGGCCCCGCCGGTGACCAGGATCATGGCTTTTTGACCATGCGGGCGATGGTTCGGGTCGTGCTTTGGCCGTCGACGAGATCGGCGAGGATCACCTTGCCGCCGTAGGAGGCCACGAACTCGGCTCCCACGACCTGATCCAGCCGGTAGTCGGCGCCCTTGACCAGGACATCGGGGCGCAGCGCCTGGATGACGGCCATCGGCGTGTCGTCATCGAAGATCACCACAAGGTCGACCTGCTCGATCGAGGCCAACACCAGGGCTCGCGCCGTTTCCCCCTGAATCGGCCGGGTCGGCCCCTTGTAGCGTCTCACGGAACTGTCGCTGTTGAGCCCGAGGACGAGGCGGTCGCACGCCGACCGCGCCTGCCGAATAGACGACAGATGCCCGGGATGAAGAAGATCGAACGTGCCGTTGGTGAAGCCGATGCGTTGGCCGGCGCGACGCCATCCGTCGACGATGCGGGCGGCAGCCGCCAACGGCTTGACCTTGGCATCGCTCAGGCGGAGGTGCGTTTCGTGCAAAGCGGCGAGGATGTCCTCGGGATAGACGACCGCGGTGCCGAGCTTCTGCACGACAATCCCCGCCGCCGTGTTGGCCAATGCGGCGGCGAGCGGTGGCGCGGCCGCCAGGGCCCGAGCCACGGCAAAGGTCGCGACCACCGTGTCCCCCGCGCCGGACACGTCGTAGACCTCACGCGCCTGGGCCGAGAAGTGAGTCGCCTGGTCGGTCGTGATCAGGGACATACCGTCTTCGCTGCGGGTCACCAGCAGGCACGGGAGAGCCCATCGCCGCATGACGCTGCGCGCCGCGGCGATGATTTCGGCTTCGCGCTGGCAGGGCAGGCCACTCGCCAGCTGCAGTTCGGCACGATTGGGCGAGATCACGGCCGCGCCACGGTAGCGTCCGTAGTCAAGCCCGTAGGGATCGATGATGACCGGGCATCCGGCGGATTCGGCGTGATCGAGAATGCAGCGCAGAACCCGCTCGGTGAGAACGCCCTTGCCGTAGTCCGAGACGACCACAGCCCCGCACTGGCCGAGGTGGCGCTCGACGGCCGCTAGCACTGCCGTCGCCGCCGCCTCGCCAATCTCCGCCGTCGTCTCGCGATCGACGCGTAGCAACTGCTGCCCACGGGCGGCGTAGCGCTCTTTGAGCGTCGTCGTCCGACCGGGTACGGGAATGATCTCCAGCGTCAGGCCCGGAACGGCGCGGGCCGCCGCCATCAGTTCAGATCCGACAGCGTCCTGGCCCACGGCCGAAATCAGCACCGCCCGCGCACCGAGCGACGTCACGTTGTGGGCAACGTTGCCGACCCCGCCCAGCATCGTGTCGCTGTGCTCCGGGTCGACGCGCAACACCGGAATCGGTGCCTCGGGAGAAACGCGATCGACGGTGCCACGGACAAAACGATCGAGCATGACATCGCCCACGCACAACACGCGGGCTTCGTTCAGGCGATCGACGAGGGCGGCGAGAGGGTAGGGCTCGCTCATGGCGATCCCATCTTACACGAGAGATGGCAGGAACCGGCCAAGAATGCTTTTAGATCAAGTGTTTCCGGGTCACTGTGGGGACCGTTTGGCGAGGATTCGCTGCAACGTCCGGCGGTGCATGCGAAGACGACGCGCCGTTTCTGAGACGTTGCGATCACAGAGTTCATAGACCCGTTGGATATGCTCCCAGCGCACGCGGTCGGCCGACATCGGATGCTCCGGCGGTGATGCCTTGGTTTCGCGGCTCGCCATCAACGCGGCCTCGATGTCGTCGGCATCGGCCGGCTTGGCGAGATAGTCGACCGCCCCCGCCTTCACGGCAGCCACCGCCGTGGCGATGTTGCCGTAGCCGGTCAAGACGACGATTCGCATATCGGCCCGTTTGCGCCGCAACACGGGGACGACGTCGATTCCGTTGCCGTCGGCTAGCTTCAGGTCGACGATCGCGAACGCTGACGCCCCGGGATCGAGTGCGGCCGCCACGTCGCTGACCGACGCGGCGGTCCGAACCAGAAAACCACGCTGCTCCATCGCCCGCGCCAAACGGGTTCGGAAGGTCTGGTCGTCATCGACGATCAATAACGTGCGGTCGGTCACGGGTTTTGGGGCAGCCGTCGGTTCGTTCATGGGGCTGCTTCCAATAACGCACGTGGCCACAGGATGGCAACATGGGCGCCACCGCCTTGTGCGTTGGAGAACAGCACTGTCGCCCCGGTCCGTTCGAGCAGGGTCTTTGCGATGAACAGGCCGAGGCCCATGCCGTCCTGGTCCCGGCGCGTGGTGACGTAAGGCTCGCCCACGATGCCGAGGACGCTGGCCGCAAACCCGGGCCCGTCGTCGAGAACGGTCAGGCGGGCCACGCCGGTATCCCAGGACACGCGGATCGTGACCCGAGTCGCCGCGAAATCGATGGCGTTCTCCACGATGTTGCCGAGGCCGTGCAGGATTTCCGGGCGCCGCGACACGACCGGCACCGTCGGGTCCCCCTGGGTGTAGGGGTTCTGCACGTCGATCTGGATTTCGATTTCGTCCCCCCTCAGCGGGGTAACGATCGAGTCGACCAACGCCGGCAGGGCCAGCCGATCGAACGGGGCCGGATCGCCCTCGGGCCGGCGGGACAGCTGAGCCAGGATGTCCCGACAGCGCTCCGACTCGCTCACGAGCAACGAGACGTCCTCGGCGTGGGGCCCATCCTTGGGCAGTTCGCGCGACAACTCCTTGGCTACCAGCGTGATCGTGCCTAGCGGCGTCCCGAGTTCGTGGGCCGCGGCTGCGGCCAAAGCCCCGAGGGCCGAAAACCGCTGTTCCCGGGCCAGTGCCAACTGGGTCGCGGCCAAGGCGTCGGCCATCAGTCGGCTCTCCGCCGCCACCCGCCACGCATAGACCGTAATGAATCCCATGCCGAGCACCAAGGCCACCCAAATGCCGGCGACATACAGCGAGGGCAGCGTGAACCCCATCGACCACGGCAGCGGCTGGTGGACGAGTGTGACGAGGGTCAGGCAAACGACCGAGATGACCACCAGCGACAACGTGCTGCGCAAACTCAAGATGGTTGCGGCAATCGTCGCCGGGACCAGCACGAGGATCGCGAACGGATTGGCGATTCCGCCATTGAGATAGAGCAGCACCGTGAGTTGCAGGATGTCGTAGGCGAGGTAGAAGCCGGCCTGGACGTCCGAGAGCCGCGTCGTCGCCGGATAGCGCAACATGAGAAAGAGGTTGAGAAGGGCCGAAACCCCGACGGTCAGCAGGGACGACACCACGTCGGTCGGGAAGGAGAACAGAAAGCCCACGACCAGGATGGCGGCCGCTTGGCCGACCAGTGCGACCCAGCGAATGAGGACCAGGGTCTTGAGGCGCACGCGACCGCCGGCGGCCGGCGGCAATCCGACGGTCAAACCGGCGAACCCGCCCGAGATCGGGGTCAACGCTGGAGTCATGGTGGCAGCCTAGACCGCCGGTGTCGCGGCGAGCAAACCGCCAGGTGGCTGGCACCGCATGGTCTTTGGCCCCATATTTCGGCCATGGCCGAGGCGATCGTCGTCGAGCACTTGAGCAAGAGTTATCAAGACGTCGTGGCGATCCAGGATCTCACCTTTTCGGTCGAGAGCGGATCCACGACCGCCCTCTTGGGTGGCAACGGCGCCGGGAAGACCACCACCATCGCAATTCTGCTGGGCCTCCTGTTACCGAGTAGCGGCCGCGTCACCGTGCTCGGTGTCGACATGCTGCGCGACCGCCACCGGGTCCTACCGCGCATGAATTTTTCCTCGCCCTACGTCGACCTGCCGCGGCGTCTGACGGTCGAAGAGAACCTGCTCGTGTTTGCCCGGCTCTACGGGCTGAATCGGGCGCGCGAGCGCATCGGCGCGATCGCCAGGGAGCTCGACGTGCACCAAATGCTCGATCGTCCCTTCGGATCGCTCTCCGCCGGCCAGAAGACCCGGGTGGCTTTGGCCAAGTCGCTGCTCAATGAACCGGCCCTGCTCCTGCTCGACGAACCGACCGCCTCGATGGATCCGGATACGGCCGACGGCATGCGCCAGTACCTCGCGCACTATCGCCAGAAGACCGGCGCCACCATCGTGCTCGCTTCGCACAACATGGCCGAGGTCGAACGTATGTGTGACGATGTCCTGATGTTGCGGGCCGGGGCGTTGGTCGATCGCGGACGGCCGGCCGACTTGATTGCGCGTTATGGCCGCACGAACCTCGAGGAGGTTTTTCTCGATGTTGCGCGCGGTGGATCGCGCACGGCGGCCGCATCGTGACCCAGCCCCTGGTCCCGCACCCCTGGTGGCTGGCGGCGCTCCGCCGCATCGCGGCCATGATTCTGCGGCACGTCTATCTCTTCCGCGGATCCTGGCCCCGGTTCCTCGACCTCACCTACTGGCCGACCGTGCAGATGACGATGTGGGGCTTCCTGACGGTTTTTCTGGCCGCCAAGTCGAACTTCTTTGCCCAAGCCTTCGGCGTGCTGCTCTCTGGGGCCCTGCTCTGGGACGTCCTGTTTCGTGGCCAGATCGGGATGTTCTACTCGTTTCTCGAAGAGATCTGGTCGCGCAACCTCGGCCACCTGTTCGTAACGCCGCTGCGTCCCATCGAACTCGCCCTGTCGTTGATGGTGGTGAGCGTCCTGAAGACCACCGTCGGGCTCGTGCCCGCGACCCTGGCGGCCATGGCGATCTTCGATTTTTCGATCTATGCGCTCGGGTTGCCCCTGATCGGGTTCTATCTCAACCTGATGGTGATGGGCTGGGCGATCGGTCTTGTCATGTGCGGTCTGATCATGCGCTACGGCATGGGGGCCGAGAACCTGGCGTGGGGCACCGCCTTCATCATGACCCCGATTACCGCGATCTATTATCCTGTCGCCGTGTTACCTGCCTGGTTGCAGCCCATCAGCCTGTCGCTGCCATCGACACATGTGTTCGAGGGCATGCGTGCCATCTTGATCGATGGCGCGTTTCGGGCGGACCTGTTGCTCAACGCGGCCCTGTTGAACCTTGTGTATCTGACCGTCGGCCTCGTCGCCTTCCACGCCTTTTTCCAGGTGGCGCGGCGGCGAGGGTTGTTGCTCAATCTTGGTGAATAGAAGGAGGCACGTCGTGTTCGGTCTAAAGGCATTGGGTCGCTGGCGGTCCTGTGTGGGGCTCGCGATTCTCCTCGGAGTTCTCGTCACCCTCGGACCACGTCAAGTCCAGGCCCAGGAAGCCCAGATCTTGATCGACCGGGCACGAACGACCGTCGAGGAGTTTCGCCTCGATGCCGACATGGGCTCGATGCGCATCCTGCTCGCGCGAGCCAAGGCTGTCCTGATCATTCCGCAACTCCTCAAGGCGGGTTTCATCATCGGTGGCGAAGGCGGCAACGGCGTGCTGCTGACGCGGCGCGACGGGCGATGGAGTGCCCCCGCGTTCTACTCCTTCGGCGCGGGCAGCGTCGGATTGCAAATCGGGGCACAGGCCTCCGAAGTCATGTTGCTACTGATGACCGACCGGGCGGTCGACGCGGTCCTGCGCAATCGGGTCACGCTCGGGGGAGACGCCAGCGTCGCGGCCGGCCCCCTCGGCCGCGGGGTGGAGGCCGCGACGACGACCAACTTCCGCGCCGACGTCTATGCCTACTCGCGTACCAAGGGCTTGTTTGCAGGCGCCTCTCTGGAAGGGGCCGTGCTGACACCGCTCGACAACGCCAATGCGACCTACTACGGACAGCGCGTGTCCGCCCGCGACATCCTGATGAATTTCGCCGTCGATCATGCCGGAGCCAACGCGTTGCGCGGCTCGCTCGACGCGACGCTCGAGCGCTAGCCTCAAGACGTGACACTCGCCACGACCGACGGCCGCGCCTACACTGGGACATGGACCATCGGACCTACCGCGGCCGCATCACACGCCATCACGATGATTTTGGTGAAACCGGCCGCGAATGGGTGGCGGTCTCGATAGGCGCCGGCCAACGAACGTTGCGCGCCGTTTGCGAACTCGACCGCGACCGTATCCTGCGTGACTGCGTCCAGAGCGTGGACGATGCTTGGCGGCCGCTCGATGCTTACGTTCGGCTCACCGTTCGAGGCGCCTACATGGGATCGGCATGGTTCCAGTGTCGCGGTGATGTGGTCGAATGTGAGGCCGTCACGGTTGCCGAAGGCCGCGTTCGCCAGAGTCTGAGGAGCACCGATCCGCTGAGTGTGTTCGTCACCCATGCCCTCACCGGCGACGGCTGGCAGACCGTGATGTTCGACCGCAGCAAAGATGAACGCATTCAAGTCGTCACCGGCGCCGCATCATCGCCCAACCCGCTAGGCGATTCGGGTCCGATGGCGGGTCTGTCCCACAAGCGGATCGAGTACGCCGGTGAGGAACGGGTGACGGTACCTGCCGGCACGTTCGCCACCCGACACTACCGCATCCTGTCGTCCCTTCCCGGTCGGACACCGCTTTTGGTCTGGGTCACAGGCGAGGACACCCAACTCGTCAAGATGCGCTGGGATCTCACGCGCACCACCTACGTGCTCGACCGGCTCGAAGGCGAGTTGCGATAGCCAAGATCGCGCGCCGGGGCCCCGCTCGGGCATCGCTTCGACTGCGTGCGAAAGATCGATCGTTCGCTAGGGCCCGAAGCGAGCAACCGCGACCAAAGCGACAACCACCAGGACTCCGAGACCCGCCACCTGAACCAGGTAGAGGGCCCGGCGAGCGTCCGCAGCGTCGGCGCGTGCCCGTCCGTCGTCTGGGCCGAGCCAGGGCGCCGGGCCGGCACCCGCCGGATCGCCGGAGGGTCGCGGCCCGCCGAGCGAAAGCCCGAGGGCAGCGGCGGAGACCGCAAGCACTGTGGCTGCACCGCCACTGGGCGCCCCGCGCATGAATTGACGAGCCGCCCTCGCCGCCGAGGCCCCTGGGACGAGCACGGCCGCAAGCACGAGCAGCAACGCCGCCATCCGCCGGGGCAACCACGATAGCGCCTCGTTCAAACGCCACACCACGGCGCCAAAGTCGCGCAGGTCGGGGTTGGTGGGCGGCGTCAGGTTCGCGGCTCGGGCGACGAATCGGCTCACCATCAGCCCGGGAAAGCCGAGCAGGACGAACCAAAACACCGCGACGACCAGTCCGTCGGCGAAACGACCACAGACATGTTCGACGGCGCCTCGACTGGCGGCAAAACCATCGGCGGTCGCCATGGGCGGCTGGCCGTCGCCGCGGAGGGCGGGCAAAGATGCTAAGGCGTCTCTGCCCCCCGCGAAGGCCCGAGCAACAGCACGAGCACGCGCCATCGAGCGACCCCATTCGAGGCTCAACAGCAGCACAACGACGCTTACCAGCCAACCAAATGGCAGGGTGGCGGTCATGGCCGATAGAGCCAGACCGAAACCGGCGCCCGACCCCGCTAGCACGAGGCCAAAAATGGCGCCACGGGTTCGCCGCGTCGCCACAGTGCGCCCTGGGCGATTTAGCCGCCGGATCAAATCCTCGACGAAACGAAAGAACGGGCCGCCACTGACGGGAACCCGCGCGACGACCACGCCCAACAGGCCATCAACCAGGATCGCCGCGAGCAGCACGAACAGAGGTTCGGCGTCGGCGGCCAGCGCCCCCCAGCGAAAGTCGAGCTGCCAGCCCGCACCCATCGTCGGGAGCATGCGGAGCGCCGCCAAGTCCGTCAACGAGGGATCGCGTCGGGCTTTGCGGCCGTGGCCGAGATGCCTACATTCAGGCCGATGATGATTCGTGCTCCCTTCATAGCGCGTGTGTGGTCCCTGGGCTTGATCGGCGGCAGCGTTCTGGCGTTGAGCCAAAGACCGGAGGCGCTCGGCACCGACGGCAGCGTGCTGGCTCGTCTGCTCGGGGCTGTCCTTTTGATCGGGTTGATCGGGGCGGCCTTGCACGCGGTCGGCTGGCGCAGTACCCGCTTGCACCTCGAGATACTTGCCCGCCCCGGAGTCTGTTGGGCGGCGATCACCATCGGGCTACTGGGGGGGTTCGTACTTCGCCCATGGTTGGGAATGCGATGACGGAGACCGCGCAGAAAACACGCCCGCGAGGATGGGTGATCATCGTCGCCGCGCTGCTGGCGGTGGCGGTTGGGACCGCGATCGGGTTCCTCGTCCCGATCACCGCGCCACAATCCAACCTCAACCACCCGGCCATCGGCGGGCCATTCGAACTCACCGACCAACAGGGTCGGACGGTCACGGATCGCACGTTCGCCGGCAAATACATGCTCGTGTTCTTTGGCTACACCTATTGCCCCGATGTCTGTCCCTTGACGTTGCAAAACGTCCATCAGGCCCTGGATCAGCTCGGCAGCCGCGCGGATCCGGTGGTACCGATTTTCGTGACGATCGATCCGGAACGGGACACCGTCGACTTGCTGCGGGACTATGCGGGCCACTTCCATCCACGGCAGGTCGCGCTCACGGGAAGCCTCGAACAGACCAAGGCGATCGCACGGAGTTACGGCGTCTACTTCGGGCGCGCCCGCGATTCCGGCTCCACCGACTATTTGATGGATCATTCCTCGCTGGTGTTCCTGATGGGTCCCGACGGGCGGTACGTCACGCACTTCCGAGGCGGGCTGAACGCCGACGAGATCGCCCGCCATCTGCGCCGCTACCTCTAGAGCACCCTTCTTCTTGACGCCCCGGCCACGTACAATGGCTTGTTACGAAGGCGGTTGAAGTCCCCCGACCGCCGGGGAATAGACTGTTGTTGTATCTCGTCCACGAGTGGCAGCGCGCCGCCACCGCCCCGTTGCGTATGGCCGCGCTCGGCGGGCAAGTCCTGCTTCGCCACCCCCTGAACCCCCTGACTCACACGTCGGTCGGCCGCACAGCGGCGGCAGCGTGCGAGTTCTACGCCTACGCCAGCCTGCGCCGTGACAAGCCGGCCTTCGGTTTGAACAGCACGGTGATCGACGGGCGCGAGGTGGCCGTTCAGGAAAAGGTGGCTGTGCATCGCCCGTTCTGCAATCTGCTCCACTTCGAGCGCCAGGGGATCGAGCGCGAGGACCCTCGACTGTTGATCGTGGCGCCGCTGTCGGGCCACTACGCCACGCTATTGCGCGGCACGGTGGAAGCGCTATTGCCCGATCACGACGTCTACGTGACCGATTGGACCAACGGTCGTGACGTCGGGCTTCGCCATGGATCCTTCGACCTCGACGACTACATCGCGTACTTGATCGATTTCGCGCGCCACATGGGCCCGACGTTGCACATCATGGCGGTGTGCCAGCCCTCGGTGCCGGTCCTGGCAACGGCCGCACTCTTGGCCGCCGCCAAAGACACGGTACAGCCCCTCTCCTTGACCATGATGGGGGGACCGATCGACACGCGAATCAACCCGACGGTTCCGAACCGATTGGCCGAGGACAACTCCCTCGCCTGGTTCGAAGCCAACGCCATCCACCGCGTTCCCTGGCCGCACCTCGGACATGGGCGGCGGGTCTACCCGGGGTTCCTGCAACTGACCGGATTCATGACCATGAACCTCGACCGTCACGTCCGGGCGCACCGGCGGTTGTTCGACCACCTCGTCGAGGGCGACGGGGAGAGTGCTGCCGCTCATCGACGATTCTACGACGAGTACCTGGCGGTGATGGACCTTCCGGCCGAGTACTACCTGCAGACGGTTCGTACGGTCTTCCAGGAGCATGCGCTACCCCGCGGGACCATGGTGTGGCGTGGCCAGCCCGTTGAGCCGGCCGCCATCCGCCACACGGCGCTGCTCGCTGTCGAAGGAGAACTCGACGACATTTCGGGTGTTGGGCAAACCCGCGCCGCGCTCGACCTGTGCGTCAACGTCGCCGCCGAACGAAAACGCTATCACCTGCAGAAGGCGACCGGCCACTACGGCATCTTCAACGGGCGACGCTGGCGCGAAGAGATCAAGCCGATGGTCGCCGCATTCATCCGCGAGCACCGCTGAACCTTGACGACCGATAGCGAAGCCCCGTTCTGGAGGCGCAAGAAACTCTCGGAGCTTTCAGCGTCCGAGTGGGAACTGTTGTGCGATGGCTGTGGCAAGTGCTGTCTGGTGAAGCTCGGCGACGGTGCGCGCGGCGTCGACTACACGGACGTTGCCTGCCGCCTCCTCAATACCCACACCTGTCGCTGTCGCGATTACGAGGCACGCCAACGACTCGTCGCCGATTGCGTGGTGCTCACCTCGCGCAACGTCCGCCGACTGAATTGGATGCCGTCGACCTGTGCCTATCGGCTCGTGGCCGAAGGGAAAGACCTCTATTGGTGGCATCACCTGATCTCAGGAAGCAAACGGACCATCCACGAGGCCGGGATGTCCGTGCGCGGTCGAGTCATCAGCGAGCGCGAAGCCGGGGACCCCGCCGAGCGCATCGTGCGCTGGCCGGCGTGAGTTCACCGCGCGAACAACTGCGAGGGGTCGCGAAACGACTTGAACTCGAGCGCGTTGCCGCTGGGGTCGCGAAAGAACATCGTCGCCTGTTCGCCCACCTTGCCCTGGAATCGGATTCCGGGCTCGATGACGAATTCGATCTTGGCCTTGCGCAGACGATCCGCCAGGCGATGCCAGTCGCCCCACGCCAGGACGACGCCGAAGTGCCGAACCGGAACGTCCTCGCCGTCGACGAGATTGGTCGGTCCCGCTCGTTGCTCCGACGGCGCGAGATGCGCCACGATCTGATGCCCGAAGAGGTTGAAGTCGACCCATTCCTCGCTGGAGCGTCCTTCCGGGCACTGGAGAAGATCGCCGTAGAAGGCCCGCGCTGCCGCGAGGTCGTGAACCGGAAAAGCGAGATGGAACGGTGGAACGGTGGTCATGGCACTATCATTGCGCCCCTCCCGGCGGGGCGCAATCGGCCAATCGGGCCATGACGCAGGCGACCATCGACCTTTCCGGAAACGCGCTCGTCATCGACGTTTCGGTGAGCGAGCGCGCACGAAACATCAACCTGCGAGTCGACGAACGCGGTGGGCGCGTCAAGTTGATCCTGCCGCGCTTCGTGTCCCAGGCCGAGGGTCTCGCGTTCGCGCGCCGTAAGGCGGGTTGGATCGCGCGGCAACTCCGGGCATTGCCTCCTCATGTTCCGTTCTGCGACGGCGCCGTGTTGCCGTTCGGCGGCGGTCAACGCCGGATCGAGCATCAACGGGCGTTTCGTGGCAGCGTCACCTTGACCCATGAGGCCATCGTCGTTGGCGGGGATCCCCGCTTTCTGGCGCGAAGGCTGCGCGATTGGCTGCGCACCTCGGCGCGCCAGACCCTGGCCGAGCGTGCCTGCGTCATGGCGACTACGATCGAGCGCCGGGTCCGGCGGATTACGATCCGGGACCCGCGAAGCCGTTGGGGCAGTTGCACCGCGGACGGTCAAATCTCGTTCTCTTGGCGACTGCTGCTGGCGCCGGAACCGGTGATGAATTACGTGGTCGCTCACGAGGTGGCACACCTCGTGGAACTGAACCACGGACCCCGTTTCTGGCGCATTGTCGCTCGACTGTGCCCGGACTACCGGGACTGCCGCCGCTGGTTGCGCGAGAACGGAGCGGCCCTGCACCGCTTCGGCTGACGAAGTTTGCGAACGCGGGGTCGGCCCCCTAAGGTGACGCGAGTGCCCACCTCGTCCCTTTTCCGACCCGGATCGCTCGCGCTCGTTGCCCTGATCGGCACTTGGTTCGGCATCGGTCCGATTGCGACCGATATGTTCCTCCCGGCGCTCGCCGCCCTTCCGGGGATTTTCTCCGTTGACGTGCCCACGGCGCAGCAAACGATGAGTGTCTACCTGGCCGGTTTCGCGCTGGGCCAGCTTATCTACGGGCCGGTCGCCGACCGCTTGGGACGACGCCCCGCCATCATCGGGGGCGCGCTGCTGTTCTCGGCCGCCAGCTTCGCATGCGCGCTCGCCCCGTCGATCGAGACCCTAATCGGCGGTCGGTTCGTCCAGGCCATCGGAACGGCCTTCGGCCTGGTGCTCGGTCGCGCGGTGATTCGCGACCTGCACCAGCCCGCGCAGATGCCGCGGATGGTGGCGCTGGCCTCGATCATCATGGCCTCGACGACGCTGATTTCGCCTTCGATCGGGGCTCAGCTGCTGGGTGGATTCGGGTGGTGGTCGATTTTCGTGTTCCACGGGGTCTACGCCTTGGCGATCGCCGTCGTCGTGCTCCTGTGGTTTCCGGAATCGGTACCCAAACTCGATCCGACCGCCATCCGGCCGCTCCAGACCTTGCGGAACTTCGGCGGACTGCTGACGGATCCCGTCTTCGCGAGCTACGCCGTGTCGGTGTCCCTGGTTTATGGCGTTCTGTTCACGTTCCTCACGTCGGCCCCCTTCGTGTTTATCCGCCAGCTCGGACTGTCCCCAGCGGAGTTCGGCCTCGTGTTCATCCCCATTGCGCTCACCAACATGGTGTCCTCAGCGGTGGCCGCCCGAGTTACCCGCCGCGGGCCGTCGGCGCGGCTCTACGGTACGGTGCTCGCGCTGTTGGCGGCGGGTATGGGCCTCGCGGTAGTAGCCACCACCGTTGGATTGTTCGGCGTCGTGACGATGATCGTGATCATGATCGCCTTCAGCGCCACGATGGGCTTTATCGTCCCCTTGGGATTTGCCGGTGCGTTGGCACCACACCCGATGATCGCCGGTACCGCTTCGACGTTGATCGGACTGTTACAGGCCGTCGTCGGCGCCCTCGCGGCGCAAATGGTCGGGGTCTTCTACGACGACTCGCCGCGACCGGTGGTTTGGCAGTTCTTGACTCTGGCCACGCTCGCCCTCGCGCTCTTCCTGGTGTTGCGCCGACGAGAGCCGGCACGAGGTTGAATGCTTCGACCTGGGTCCCCAGCACTGCTGGTGTTCATCGGCGGACTCGTGTCGATGGGCGCGTTTTCCACCGACATGTTCATTCCGGCGATGCCCGCAATCCGCGGCCACTTCGCCACCGATGTCGCGACCGCACAGTTGACCTTCGGCGTGTTCTGGTACGGCTTCGCGACGGGACAGTTCTTCGTCGGCCCTCTGGCCGACCGTTTTGGCCGCCGTCCAGTCCTTGCCGCCGGTATGGCCCTCCTCGCTGTCAGCAGCGTTGCCTGCGCCCTGGCCCCGAGCATCGGGTCGCTGATCGCGTGGCGGTTCATCCAAGCGACCGGCGTCGCCTCGGCCTGGGTTCTATCGCGGGCCGTTATTCGGGACCTTCACACGCCCGAAGAGACCACCCGCGTGATGGGTTACACCTTCGCGATCATGAGCGTCTTGTCGATGGCCATGCCGATCAGTGGTGGCTACCTGACGGAAGTGGCCGGCTGGCCTTGGGTCTTTGCCCTACCCGGCTTCCTCGGCGTGGCCTATGTGCTGGCGGTCCTGCGCTGGCTGCCCGAATCGGCGCCCGAGCGTCGCCTGTCGCTAAGGATCGGGGCGGTCGTGGGGAACATGCGGACGTTGCTGCGCAATCGAACGTTCTCCGGGTATCTGTTGTGTCAGTGTTTCACGTTGAGCGTCGCGTTCACATTCCTGGCGAATGGTTCGTTCTTTTTTGTCGAAGTCTTGAGTGTCACGCCGACGCTGTTCGGAGTCGTGTTCTTTGCCATGGAAGGCGCGCTGTTCATCTCGTCGTTGGCCACCGCCCCGCTCATCAGGCGCATGGGGCGCCGACGGCTGATGGCGGTCGGCGTTTGTCTGCCGGTCGTCGGCTGCACCTCGCTCGCCGTCCTGATCGCATTGGGCTCGGTGCCTTGGCCTTGGTATCTGTTGCCCTTGGCGGTCGCATCCCTCGGGGTGGGCTTCGTCATGCCACTGGCCCAATCGGGCGGGCTAGGGCCCAATCCGCATATGGCGGGAACCGCGTCCTCGCTGCTGGGCGTAGGCCAGTCTCTCGCCGCAGCGACCTTCGGTACCCTGGCGGCGACCCTGTTCGACGGCACCGCTTGGCCGATGGTCACGGTCATGACCGCGACCGCGGTGGTTGGGGCAGCGATTTACGGCTTCGTGCTTCGACCGGTCATGACCGACCCGGTACGGCCATGACGTTGCGGCCGAACTCTCCGGCAATGCTCGCCTTCTGCGGCGCCCTGGTCGCATCCGGTCCAATCACAACCGACATGTTCTCCGTCATGGTCCCCATCGTCGCTCGCGACTTCGGCGTGGGTGTCGAGACGGCGCAACTGACCCTGACATTGTTCGTCGCGGGCTATGCCATCGGCCAGCTCTGTGTCGGGCCGCTCGCCGATCGCTTCGGACGTCGTCCGCTCCTCCTGCTGGGTCTCGGCGTATTTTTCGTGGCGACGGCCGTGGCCACATTCGCGCCGACGATCGGGGTACTGGCGTCCTCCCGGTTCTTTCAGGCCATCGGGGCCTCGGCCGCCTGGATTCTCAACCGCACGATCATCCGAGACACCCACGACCCTGCGGGGACGACACGCATGTTGGCACGCACCACCATGGTCATGGGCACGGTGTCGACGGTGGTCCCCATGGCGGGTGGCTTCCTGGCCGACGTGTTCGGGTGGCGCGCCGTGCTGGTGGCGACGCTGGTCTACGTTGCGATGCTGGTTGCGCTCGTGGCCCGGGTCTATAAGGAGACGGTCCCGCGCAAGAACCCACACGCCATCGATCCGGTTCCGCTGCTTCGCAACATGCGCGTGTTGCTCAATGATCGGCAGTTCGCGGGCTACTGTTTCACCGTCGCGTTCCTGCTGGCTGGGATGTTCGTGTTCGTTTCCGGCAGTTCGCACCTGTTCATCACGGTGTTCAGCATGCGCCCGGCCGTGTTCGGCCTCGTGTTCACCGCGATGGCGAGTTCGTTCATTTGCGGAAATTATCTGGCCGATCGATTGACGCGGCGGCGCCCCCTGGTCCGGGTCTGCGGCGGGGCCCTCGTGGTGTGCGGAACCGGTGCGGTTCTCCTCGTGATAGGCGCGCTCGTGGCCCCGAACGCTGCGACCATTTTGATGCCAATCACCGTGGTGACGCTCGGGCTCGGCGTGCTCATGCCGTTGTGCTTCGCCGGGGCGATGGCGCCCCACCCCCAGATCGCCGGTACGGCGTCGTCGCTCATTGGTTTTGTCCAGGCGGTGGGGTCGGTCATCAGCGGGCAGGCCGTCGGCATGCTGTTCGACCACTCCGCGCGCCCGATGGCCCTGTTGATGGCGCTCTGCATTGCCGCCTCGATCGTTTCGTTCCTCGCCATCCTTGGACCGCTGGTGCGCACCCGAGCCTGAACGGTTTGCCTCGGATAGCCGCGGTTCCTATAGTCGCGCGCCGTTTACCCCTTGAGGTGGTCCTTGCCCCGCACCGGCTACCTGCTCGTCGTCCTGTCCACTGTCATGGTCGTGGGTTGGATGGCCACCGACATGTATCTCGCCTCTTTGCCGACCATCGCCCGCGAGCTCAGGGTGGGTGTCGCGGGTGCGCAGGCGACAATCGGCGTTTACATGATCAGTTTCGCCTTGGCGCAACTGGTCTATGGCCCGGTCTCCGATCGCTTTGGCCGGCGTCGACCGCTCATCGTCGGAACCGCGGTCTTCATCGTCGTGTCGCTGGCGATCACGGCGATCGAAACGATCGCGGACCTCCTCGTGTTGCGCTTTCTTCAGGCGCTCGGCGGGGCGGCAGGGGGCGTCATCTGTCTGGCGATCGTGCGCGATCTCTACGACCGCGAAGCGGCCGCCTCGATGTTGGCGAGGATCGGTACGATCATCGCCGCGGCCCCGGCCATCGCGCCGGTTTTGGGCGGCCTCATGCTCACCGCCTTCGGCTGGCGCGCCAACTTCGTGTTTCTCGCCGCCTTCGGATTGCTCGGGCTCATTCTCGCGGTGATCTCGGTGAAGGAGACCAATGTTCGGCCCGATCCTCATGCGCTCGATGTCGGCGCGTTGCTACGAAACTACGGGCGCCTACTGCGCGATCGCACGTACGTCGGCTATGGCGGAACGATGATGCTCGCGTTCTCGACGTTCTTCGCGTTCCTGTTCGCTTCGCCGTTCGTGTTCATCGAAGTTCTGCACTTCGCGCCAGACGAATTCCCCTTCATGATCAGTATTCAGGTCGGGGGGTTCCTGAGTGGCACTCTGCTGGTCGACCGGCTCTTGCCCAAGGTCGGGCTTGAGCGGCTTTTCCGAGGCTCGTTGGTGCTGGCGCTCGCCGCGGGACTCGCCGCCGCAATCTTCCCGGTGCTCGGCATTGTCACGGCGGCGACGATCGTCGGACCGATGACGGTCTTCGCTTTCGCCATGGGTTTCGTGTTTCCGCTCGGAACGGCCGCCGCAATGGCGCCGTTCCCGACGATCGCCGGTTCGGCTTCGGCCCTGCTCGCTTTTTCCCAGTCGTCGTTCGGCGCCCTGGTGGGCGTGTTGGTGGGCATCCTCCACGACGGCTCGGTCCTGCCGATGACAACCACCATGGGGGCCGCCATCACCCTGGCAGTGACGGTATTTGTCACGCTCGTCGGCTGGCGTCCACGGAACGCAGCGGCCTTCGCCGACTAGTTAGCAGGTTAGACGTCGAGGTTGCTGACGTTCAGCGCGTTGGCCTGGATGAAATCCCGCCGCGGCTCGACGACGTCACCCATCAACGTCTCGAACAGGTCGGACGCTTCATCGCCCTGATTGACCTTGACCTGAAGCAGGGAGCGCGCACCCGGGTCGAGGGTGGTCTCCCAAAGCTGTTCGGGATTCATCTCACCCAGACCTTTGTAGCGCTGGATGGTCAATCCACGTCGTCCGAACGTAAAGGTCGCATCGAGCAGCTGCGTGGGCGAGCGGATCGGGAGTTCGTCCTCCCCGCGCCGCAAGGTGGCGCGGCGCAGGTAGTTCTTCTGGAGTCGTCCCGCCTGTTCGTCGAGCTTCCGCGCATCGGCCGAACGAATCAGCGGACCATCGATGACGTGTTGCTCGGCCACCCCGCGGACGGTCCGGCGGAACGTCAGTCCACCGTCCTCCGTTGGCTCCCCCGACCAGCCGCGCTCGGTGTCCGGCGCCAATTGATCGAGCCGATTGGCGACGTAGATCGCCGCCTGCTGGGCCCGTTCGGGGTCGCCCAACACCTCGGGACTGAGCGCTCCGGCGATGGCTGTCTGTTCGACCACGTCACGCGAATAGCGGCGGGCCAGAGCTTCGAGCAGGCGGCGCGTCGTCCGCGCGTCCCTCAGCAGGCCGCGGAGATCCTCGCCCGCGACTTGCGCCCCCGAATTCAGAGTCAGGACTGCGTCCTTCATCCCTTCGCGCAGCAGGTAGTCCTCCATCTCCTTCTCGTCCTTGAGGTACTGCGAGGACTTGCCCTGGGTGACTTTGTAGAGCGGCGGCTGTGCGATGTAGAGATAGCCGGCATCGATGACGTCGCGCATCTGGCGATAAAAGAACGTCAAGAGCAGCGTTCGGATGTGGGCGCCGTCGACGTCGGCGTCGGTCATGATCACGACCTTGTGGTAGCGCATCTTGCCGAGGTCGAACTCCTCGCGTCCGATTCCAGCACCAAGCGCCGTGATCAGCGTGCCGATTTCGTTGGACGACAACATCTTGTCGAATCGGGCGCGTTCGACATTGAGGATCTTGCCACGGAGCGGCAGTACCGCCTGGAAGCGACGGTTGCGCCCTTGCTTGGCCGAGCCGCCGGCCGAATCGCCCTCGACGATGAATAGTTCGGCCTGGCCGGGATCGCGTTCCTGGCAATCGGCGAGCTTGCCCGGCAGATTCGACACATCGAGCGCGCTCTTCCGGCGCGTCAGCTCTCGTGCCTTTCGCGCAGCTTCGCGGGCCAACGCCGCCTCGACGATCTTTCCGACAACGGACTTGGCTTCGCTCGGATGCTCTTCGAACCACTGGCCCAGGCGATCGCCGATCAATCCCTCGACGACCGGACGGACCTCGGAGGACACGAGCTTTTCCTTCGTCTGCGACGAAAACTTGGGATCATGAACCTTGATCGATAGGACGCAGGTCAGTCCCTCGCGGGCGTCATCACCCACCAATGGCACCTTGTCTTTCTTGCCGGCAGAGTATTCGGCGGCAACGTGGTTGATCGTGCGGGTCAACCCGGCACGAAAACCGGCGAGGTGCGTGCCGCCGTCGCGTTGCGGGATGTTGTTCGTGAAGCACAACATCGTTTCGTGATAGCTGTCGTTCCATTGCAGGGCGCAGTCGACAGCGATTCCGTCGCGTTCGCCACGGACAGCGATCGTCGGATGCACGGCCTGCTTCTTGCGATCGAGATAGACGACGAAGGCCTCGACCCCACCCTCGTAGCGCAACTCGAGCTTGTTCTCTTCGACGCCGCGCGCGTCCTTGAGCACGATCGTGACGCTCGGATTGAGAAACCCGAGCTCGCGCATGCGATGTTCGATGGTCGGAAAATCGAACTCGGTCTTGCTGAAAACCTCCTTGGACGGGAGGAACGTCACTTCGGTGCCGGCGCCTTCGGCATCGCGAACGACGGCGAGCGGCTTCTCGGGATCGCCGTTGCGGAAGCGCATCCAGTGTTCTCGGCCCTGGCGCCATATCCGCACCTCGAGCCATTCCGACAGCGCGTTGACGACCGAAACGCCAACACCGTGCAGCCCGCCCGACACCTTGTAGGCGTTGTCGTCGAATTTCCCGCCCGCATGGAGCTGAGTCATGATGACTTCGGCAGCGGAGACACCTTCTTCCTCGTGAATGTCGACGGGGATGCCACGCCCGTTGTCGCGAACGGTGCACGACCCGTCGGGATTCAAGGTGACGTCGATCCGATCGGCATAACCGGCGAGCGCCTCGTCGATCGCATTGTCGACGACCTCGTAAATCATGTGGTGTAGACCGGACCCGTCGTCGGTATCACCGATGTACATGCCCGGACGTTTGCGCACGGCATCGAGGCCACGCAGGACCTTGATCGAATCGGCACCGTACTCGCTGTGCCGATCGTTGCCGTCTAGGGCTCGTTCTACCATTTCGGACCTCGAACTATGCTCAATCCGGCTGTGCGCTGCCGGCGTTGACAGAGAAAAACTGGGCGTCCTGGCGCAGGCTGCCGAACGTCGTGCGATCGGTCCCGGTCAGCCAGATCTGGCCCGCCAGGGACCGCAATTCCGCGAACAGTGCTTCCCGATGGCCTTCATCGAGATGTGCCACCACCTCGTCGAGAAGGAGCGCCGGCGCCCCGCCGAGGTGGCCTGCGGCCAAACGGGCGTGCGTCAACACGATCGATACCAGGAGCGACTTCTGCTCACCCGTCGAACACAGACCCGCCGGCATGCCGTGGCCGAGGTGATGGGCGATCAGGTCGCTGCGATGGGGGCCGATCGTCGCCCCTCCCGACTCGCGATCGATCAGGCGGCTCTCCCGCAATTTGGACCGCATCCCTGTCTCGACATCGACGGCCGGCAGGGTCTCGAGCCAAGCCTCGATCGTTCCTTCTACGGCAAGCGCGGCTCCCGGAAACGGGCCGCGCGGTTGTCCCAGCGCCCGCTGCAGCCGGCCTAGCAGGTCACGACGCGCCGCGGCAATGGCAACGGCGTGTTCGGCCATCGTTTGTTCGATCGCCGATAGCCAGGCATCCCCGGCGCTGGAACGCAGTAAACGCACCCGTTCGCGCAGGGCGCGCTCGTAGGCTGACAAACGGCGGGCATGGAGCGGATCGAAGGCGTAGACCAGGCGATCGAAGAAACGCCGTCGACCCGCGGCGTCTTCGACAAACAGACGATCCATCTGCGGCGTGAGCCACGCCAGGGCAAAATACCGAGCCAGCGAGCCCCCGCTTCCCGCGGGCTGCCCATCGATGCGCACGGTTCGACGCGGCGCTTCCCCCTCATCGGCGATCAGGCCGGTTCCCACCGCCACCGAGCCGGCCGGACAGTCGAGGTCGGCGGCCACCGCCCAGGCGGCCGCCCCACGCCGAACCGGGTCGGAAACCTTGGCTCGCCGAAGCCCGCGACCCGGACCGAGGTAGGAGATCGCCTCAAGAATATTGGTTTTTCCCGCCCCGTTGGGACCGGTGAGCACGACCAGCCCGGGGCCCGCTACCAGCCGCAGCGTCCGGTAGCAACGAAAGTCCGTCAGCGTCAGGCGCCGGACGCTGAAGCCCCTTCCGCCAACGTGCTCGGACGGTCGACTCAGGGTGTCGGCAAACGCTTGTATCGATGCCAACGGCTACACGCGCATGGGCATCAGGACGTAGAGCGCGCGCTCATCGCCGAGGTCCCGGACGATGGTGGGCGACACCGCATCGGCCAGGTCGATCCGGGCGATGTCGCCGTCGATCTGGGTCGCGATGTCGAGGAGATACTTGGAGTTGAAGCCGATCTCGAGGGAATCCCCGGGGTAACTCACCTCCATCTCCTCGCTGGCGCTGCCGGCTTCGGGGCTGGTGGCCGAAAGCTGCAAACGATCCTTCCCGATCGTGAGCTTGATCGACCGCGACTTCTCGGTGGAGATCGTCGATACCCGGTCGACGGCTTCGGCAAACCGTCTGCAGTCGACCTCCAGGGTCTTGTCGTTGTCGGACGGAATGACCCGTTGATAGTCGGGGAACGTGCCATCGATCAATTTGGTCGTGAGGACGGTCTGGCCGAACGAAAACCGCATCTTTGTGTCGGAGAGCGACACCTCGATGGGGTCGGCGACCTGATCGATCAGCCGTCGCAACTCGGCAATCGCTTTGCGCGGCACGATGACCCCAGGCATGCCGGCGGCGCCGTCGGGCAGCGGCGATTCGACTTGCGCCAAACGGTGTCCATCCGTCGCCACGGCACGAAGCATCGCGACCCCAGCGCTCTTTGCGGCGTGGAGATAGATGCCGTTCAGGTAGTACCGGGTCTCTTCGGTCGAAATCGCAAAGCGGGTCTTGTCGATCAGCCGCCGCAGATCCTCGGCCGCCACCCGGAATCGGGTTGGCAGCTTGTCGTCGGTCTGCGCCGGAAAATCCTCTTTGGGCAGGCACGGCAAACTGAAGGAGGAGCGCCCGGCCACGATCGCCAATCTCGCGTCGTCCTTGCCCGTCGACAGCTCGACCTGGGCCCCTTCGGGCAACTTGCGAACGATGTCATAGAGCGTGTGGGCCGGCGTCGTCGTCGCGCCCGACTGACGGGCCTCCGACGCGACCCGCTCGACGATCGTCAGGTCGAGGTCGGTCGCCGTCATCGACAGCTGGCCATCGCCGGCCGACACGAGCACGTTCGAGAGAATGGGGATGGTATTGCGCCGCTCGACCACGTTCTGCACGTGACCGAGGGCGGCCAGGAGCGTCGCGCGTTCAATTGTCAGTTTCATCGGCCTTCACTGCGGTTACCGGCTTCTCGCGAACGCCGAGCCCGCCTGCGATCCTGTGGACGCCTGGAGCGTCCTTAGGTCGTCCGATCGCAAAAGATGGAGGTCGAAGCACCGCAGAAAGAAGCCAAACTGGATCGTTCCGCCGCCAGTGCGACGGGGCCGAATTATACCACCGTCGGGGCCCGACTCAGCCTGTTTCTTTGTCGCGAAATAGGGGGAAAAGCCCGCTGAACTCTGCGGTTTTTCAGGTTTCCAGCATGCGCCGGAGGAGGTCGATGTCCTCGGCCAGATTGGAGTCGGTTTGGCGCAATTCGTCGATGCGTTTGACGGCGTGCATCACCGTCGTGTGGTCCCGTCCTCCGAACTTGCGGCCGATCTCGGGCAGCGAGCGCGAAGTGAGTTGCTTGGCCAGATACATCGCCACCTGGCGCGGGCGTGCCACGGCCCGCGCGCGCCGCGCCGAGTGCATCTCCGAAATTCGGATGTTGTAATGCTCGGCGACGCGCTTTTGGATGTCCTCGATCGTGATGCGCCGATCGTTGGCCCGCAGCAGGTCGCGCAACACTTCTTGGGTGGTCTCGAGCGTGATCGGCCGGCCGACGAGGTTCGAATACGCGACGACGCGGGTCAAGGCCCCCTCGAGCTCACGCACGTTGGACGTGATGCGGTGCGACAGGAACTCGAGGACCTGCGGCGGAACGTCTTTGCTGCCCAGCTGTTGGACCTTCGACTGCAGGATTCCCAGGCGCAATTCATAATCGGTCGTGTGGATGTCGGCGACCAAACCCCAGCCGAGCCGCGAGCGCATGCGCTCTTCCATGCCGTCGAGATTCGACGGGGAGCGATCGCCGGAGATGACGATCTGCCGGTTCTGATCCACCAAAGCATTGAACGTGTGGAAAAATTCCTCCTGGGTCGACTCCTTGCCGCTGATGAACTGAACGTCGTCGATCATCAGCACGTCGACCGAACGGAACAACTCCTTGAACTGCATCACGTCTTTGAAACGGAGTGCCCGGATGAACTGGTACATGAACTTCTCGGCCGACAGGTAGATCACCCGCCGGCTCGGGTCGCGCTTGCGAATGTGCCAGCCAATGGCGTGCAGCAAGTGGGTCTTGCCCAGCCCAACCCCGCCGTACACATAGAGGGGGTTGAACGGCACGCCGTCGGCTTCCGCCACCCGCAAGGCGGCCGCATACGCGAGTTCGTTCGGTTTTCCGACGACGAAGCTTTCGAACGTGTAGCGGGGATCGAGCTGCGCCCCGAGTTCGGCCAGACTCTGTTCGAACGAAACGGCCGCGCGCCCGTCCTTGAGATCCGCTTCACTGACGCTGGCGTCCCGAGCCGACACCGGCGGCGCCTCCACTGGGCGGACTTGGACCTGAGCCGGCACGCGCGCGCCACACTCGGCCTTCCAGGCGTTCTCGATGCGTTCGGCGTAATGCGAGATCACCCAATCGCGCAGAAAACGAGTGGGCACCGTCAAATTCAGGCGGCCGTCCCGCAACCCGGCGAATTCGAGTTGGCGGAGCCAGTTGTTGAACGACGCATCGCCGATCTCTTTCTTGAGACGTTGGCGGACGCGATCCCAGTTCGCGACCATCTCCGGGGAGAGGCTAGTGGGGTCTGCCATGCTCAGGTCTGCGCCCAGGGAAGACCAGCCGCCTTCCAGCCGTTATGGGTCCCGCGATGCTTTTGGCTGTTCAGGTCGCCCTCGAAGCCGCCAGCGATGTTGTAACAGGGGGCGTGCCCGGCCCCGGTCATCGCTTCCGCCGCCGCACGCGAGCGACCACCGGATCGGCACAGAAAATAGAGCTTGGCCCCCGGTCCGATCTTGGCCTTGAGCTCGCTGACGAAGTTCGGATTCGGTTGGCCGCCGGGAAAGGTCTGCCATTCCAACTGAACCAAGGACTTCCCTGTCGTGGACAGATCGGGAACGCCGACGAAGTTCCACTCCGCCTTGGTGCGAACGTCGATCAAGACCGCAGACGCGTCCTCACGCAGGGCGCGCCATGAATCTTGGACAGAGATGTCTCCGGCGTAAGCCATCGATGCGAAGTGACCGCTCGACCTGCCCGATCAGGACTGCGGTCTTTCTCCCCCCAACTGTCTACCGGCTCGTGTTCGAGCTCGACATAACGACAACGCAACCACCACAACCATCCAACAAGCACTGTGCCACCACCGAGAACCGTTCTTAGGCAGCTCTTCAGTCGTTCCCCTCTTCGCTTTTGGATCGGTTGACGTTCGCCAACCGCTCGATGGTTTTTACACTACTCAGGTGACCTGGGCGTTGCAATCAGAGTCATGTGCGACGCCGAAAAAAATTTCGGCGTGTTGCTTTGCGGAAATTTGTCTCGACCTCAACGTATCGATCGCTGGCCACAAGATGTGGCCGCGAGATCGCGAACGGGAATTTTCGAATGCTTGACAAGGTGAACGATCAAGTGCTTGGCAAAGAAAAAATCCGCGGAGTCATCGTCCGCGGACTTCTTCAACGAGAGGTGTGGTCGTGCGTCAGGCTGACATCAACTTGACACGCTGCGCCAGTCGCGACACACGACGCGACGCCGTGTTCATCTTGATCAGACCGTGCTTCGCACCGCGCATCAGTTCCGGTTGTGCTGCACGCAACGCCGCTTTAGCGACGTTTTGATCGCCGCTCGCGATCGCCGCCTCGACTTTTCGCACGAAGCTGCGGATACGATTCATCCTGGCCGTGTTGATGGCCGTCCGACGCTTGGCGCGACGCGCCCGTTTCTCGGCAGACTTGTGGTTGGCCATGACAATCCCCTCAAAGTGGGTGGAAGGGCGGCGTTATAAGCCGGGCCGTGCTGCGGGTCAATCGCCGAAACCGCAGATTTCTCAGCAATTCTTGAACCTGGGCTTCCGCTTCTCGGCGAAGGCGGCCATGCCTTCCTTTTGGTCACTGAGCGCGAACGTGGCGTAGAACATCCGGCGCTCGAAGTGGACGCCTTCGGCCAGGGTCGTCTCATAGGCTCGGTTCACCGTTTCTTTTGCCATCATCACGGCCGGACGCGAGAGGGCCGCAATTTCGGTCGCCACTTTGACCGCTTCCTCGATCAGCTTTTCGGCCGGCACGATCCGGCTCACCAGACCGGCCCGTTCCGCTTCTTCTGCATCCATCATCCGTCCGGTGAGTACCATCTCCATGGCCTTAGACTTGCCAACGAAGCGGGTAAGGCGCTGCGTCCCACCCGATCCCGGGATGATGCCGAGACGAATCTCTGGTTGTCCGAATTTCGCCGTGTTCGCGGCCAGGATGAAGTCGCACATCATGGCGACCTCGCAGCCGCCGCCCAACGCGTACCCGGCGACAGCGGCAATAACGGGCTTACGACACTGCTCCAGCCGTTCCCAATCCTTGGTGATGAAATTTCCGTTGTAGTTGTCGACGAACGACTTGTTTTGCATTTCTTTGATGTCGGCCCCGGCAGCGAATGCTTTTTCGTTTCCAGTCAGGACGATGGCGCCGACTTCTGGGTTGCCTTCGAGGTCGTCGAGCGCGGCCTTCAGGTCGGCCATGAGCGCGGCGTTCAGCGCGTTCATGGCTTGGGGGCGGTTGAGCGTGATGACAGCCACCGTGCCGAGCATCTCGACGTGAATGTTCTCGTAGGCCATGAACGAGGCTCCCTATGGGATGGCGACCGTCCGTCTTGGGGCCGTCCAAGGCGCCTAATTAGTCGACGGCGATGACCCGATCAACCGTTCGTTCCGAGCAGCGGGTACAACCACTAGCGCTGGCGATGCGGGCAATAGAACGATGAACGCCCCGCTTGGACGATCCGACGAATTCGGCCAGAACAGTCGCAGTCGGGGCAACGCTGTCCTTCCCGGTCATAAACGGCAAAACGGTGTTGGAAATAGCCGAGTTCGCCCGAGGACTGCACGTAATCCTTGAGCGAGGAACCACCGGCGGCTATTGCCTCCTCCAGAACGTCGCGGATCGCCGCAACCAGCCCCGCCGAACGTGCGCGACCAACCGACGCAGCAAGTCGACGGGGCGATATTCCGGCCCGGTATAGGGCCTCACAGACATAGATATTGCCCAATCCGGCGACGACCCTTTGGTCGAGGAGCGCTGCCTTGACCGGCGTCCGTTTGCCCCGCAGCGCCGCTTCGAGCATTTCGGCGTTGAATTCGTTGCCCAGGGGCTCCGGCCCCATGCCTCGAAACAGCCGATGGCGGTCCAGTCGATCCGCGGAGAGAAGGGTCATCAGGCCGAAGCGTCGCGGATCGTTGAAAACAACCTCAAAACCGCGATCCGTCGCCAACACGACATGGTCGTGGGGTTGGCGCGCGACGGGACGGGCGTGAACAAGAAGCCGCCCCGACATGCCGAGATGCACAACCAAGACCTGACCGTCATCCAAGGACATGAGAATGTACTTGGCGCGACGACGCAGGGTCGTGATCACACGGCCGTGGAGACGCTGGCGAAAGCCGCGCGGGAACGGAATCCGCAGGTCGGGCCGACGCACCTCGACACGAGCGAGTCGGCGACCCTCGAGGTGCGGCCGCAACCCTCGAACGACCGTTTCAACTTCTGGCAATTCGGGCATGCACGGTAAGCTCGCGAACGTAGCGTGTTCACCAACCCTGCGCTATGGTCGCCCGCGATGGCTACCCCAAATCCTGCAGTCCCGGACGCGGTGGATTTCGGTTTTCGTCGCGTGAGCGCCGAAGAGAAAGACCAACTCGTCCAAGGGGTGTTCGATCAGGTCTCGAGTCGCTACGACGTGATGAACGACCTGATGAGCGGCGGCCTTCATCGTCGCTGGAAGCGAGAGTTCATCGCCGGGCTGTTCCCGTCGCCACCGACCCGCCTGGTCGACGTGGCCGGAGGTACCGGCGACATCGCCATGCGTTTCCTCGAGCGCTACCACGAAACCTCGGGGGGCTTGGCGTCTCCGGCGATCACCGTCGTCGATGCCAACCCATCGATGTTGGCGACGGGGCGGGATCGGGCGATCGACCGCGGCATGCTGAGCGGCATTCGCTGGGCGGCGGGGAGGGCGGAAGCCCTGCCGCTCCGCGACCGAAGCGTCGAGGCCTACACGGTATCCTTCGGCCTACGAAACGCCACTGATCTGCCAAAAGCCTTGGCGGAGGCACGCCGGGTGCTGACGCCCGGTGGCCGCTTTCTCTGCCTCGAATTCAGCCGGCCGGTTTCGACGATTGCAGGCCCTTACGACCGCTATTCGTTTTCCGTTATTCCCGTACTCGGGCGGATCGTTGTCGGCGACGCCGCGCCCTATCGCTACCTCGTCGAGAGCATTCGACGTTTTCCCGACCAACAGACGTTTGCCACCATGATTGCCGAGGCAGGGTTCTCGCACGTTCGCTTCCGGAACCTCTCGGGCGGTATCGTCGCGATCCATTCGGCTTGGCGGCTCTGAGCCGGGCGCGACCGCGTGCTCGCCAGCCTTCGCCATATCGTGCGGCTTATCCGCCTCGCGCGCATCCTGGCACGGCATGGAACGCTCGACCTTTTGGGATTGGTCGGCCTGGGCGCTCTGGCCAAGGCTCTCCGGCCGATCCTACCCAAACCGGCTCCCGCGATCGCCACCCTGCGCCGCGGGCAGCGCATCGCCGCCGCCCTGCAGGAAATGGGGCCAGCCTTTATCAAGTTCGGCCAGACTTGGTCGACGCGAGCCGATCTGGTCGGCGAAGAGGTGGCCGAAGACCTGGCGATGCTGCGGGATCGATTGCCGCCGTTCCCGGTCGAGGAAACCCGGCGGGCCATCGAACAGGCGTTCAGCCGGCCGGTTGCGGACCTGTTTCAGTCCATCGACGCGGTTCCCGTCGCGGCAGCCAGCATCGCCCAAGTCCACTTTGCCGTGACGAGCGATGGCCGCGAGGTCGCCATAAAGGTCCTCCGCCCGGCGATCGAGCAGGCGTTCCGCCGCGACATCGCGCTCTTCGCTTGGCTCGCGCGACTGGCCGAGCGCACCCAGCCCGGCATGCGGCGCCTGCGCCCCGTCGACGTCGTGAAGCGTTTTTCCGACGGCACCGAGCGTGAAATGGACCTCACCCTCGAGGCGGCGGCGGCTTCCGAACTCGCGGACAATTTCCGCGACGACCCGCTCTATCTGGTGCCTGCCGTCGATTGGTCACGGACTGCGACCCGGGTGTTGACCCTCGAGCGGGTCCACGGCCTCAACATCGCCGACCGTCCGGGCCTGATAGCCGCCGGAATCGATCTCGAAGCGCTGGTGACGAACCTGTTGCGGGTGTTCTTGCTGCAGGTGTTTCGCGATGGGTTCTTTCACGGGGACATGCATCCCGGAAACCTTCTGGTTCGCGATGACGGAGCGCTGGTGGCCGTTGACTTCGGCATCATGGGGCGCCTGGATCTGCCTTCCCGACGCTACCTGGCGGAACTGATGCTGGCGTTCCTGCGCCGTGACTACGTGCGGGCCGCCGAGATCCATTTCGAAGCAGGCTATGTCCCGGCGGATCAATCGCTGGCTGCCTTTGCGCAGGCCTGCCGTGCGATGGGCGAACCCGTCTTGGGACGCCCGGCAAACGAGATTTCGATCGCGCGCTTCCTCGCCCAACTGCTGCGGACCACTGAGCGCTTCAAGATGGAGACCCAACCTCAGCTCCTGCTGTTGCAGAAGACCATGGTCGTCGTCGAAGGGGTGGCCCGCTCGATCGAACCGTCGGTCGTGTTCTGGGAAAAAGCCGAGCCGGTGATCGCGGAGTGGATCCGTGACAACCTCGGGCCCGTGCGGCAGGCTGCCGATGGCGCTCGTCGGGCTTTGGCCGCACTCCGGCGACTCCCAGGCCTTGTCGACGAGGCCGAGGGGCTGCTCGCCGAATCGCGCCGCAATGGACTTCGGCTGCATCCCGAGACCGTGCAAGCCCTATCGTCGCAACGGCGCCCCTATCGGTCGATCGAGGTCGTCCTGGCGATGATCGCGGGTGCCGCGCTGCTGGCACTCGGATATTGTGCTGGCGGCTGAAAGTTTCGTGCGATGCACCGTCTCGGGGAGTGAGGAGGCCACGCTGTGCTCACCGGAAAACGCGTCCTTTTGATCATCGCCGGGGGCATCGCGGCCTATAAGAGCCTGGAGGTGATCCGTCGCCTGCGCGACCAGGGCGTCAGCGTCCGCTGTATCCTCACCGAGGCCGCAACCGAATTCGTGACGCCGATGGCCGTCGCCGCTCTGTCGGGACACCCCGTTTACCAGAACCTTTTTTCGCTCAAGGACGAGAGCGAGATGGGACATATCCGCTTGTCGCGCGAGGCCGACATCGTCGTGGTGGCGCCGGCGACCGCCAATCTGATCGCCAAGATGGCTGCTGGGATCGCCGATGACCTGGCCGCGACCACATTGCTGGCGACCGACAAGCCGGTGCTGATCGCCCCCGCGATGAACGTCCGGATGTGGCATCACGCAGCCAATCAGCGCAACATCGCCCGGCTGCAGAATGACGGCGTGGCCGTCGTCGGCCCGGCGGCAGGGCCACTGGCCGACGGCGAGTTCGGGCTCGGTCGACTCGCGGAACCGGAGGACGTAGTGGCGGCGATCCGCCATCGCCTCGAGGCGGCGGAGCCGACGCGACCAGCTCCGCTGGCCGGCCGACGGATACTTGTCACATCGGGACCGACCCAGGAGCCCATCGACCCCGTGCGGTTCTTGAGCAACCACTCGACCGGGCGGCAGGGTCACGCGATCGCCGGAGCCCTGGCGCGGCTGGGCGCGGAGATCGTCTTGGTCAGCGGTCCGACGAACCTCGCGACCCCACCCGGTGTGCTGACCGTCCCGGTGCAAACAGCCGAAGAAATGCTGGCCGCCTGCCTCAAGGCCTTGCCCGTCGACGCGGCGATCTGCGTCGCGGCTGTCTCGGATTGGCGGATCGCCAAGCCCAGTCCGACGAAGCTCAAGAAGGGATCGGCCGTCCCGACATTCGGCTTGGTCGAAAGCCCCGATATCCTCGCGACCCTGTCGCGACATGGCCAGCAACGACCAGCCCTGGTCGTCGGGTTCGCCGCCGAAACCGACCGGGTCGAGGACAACGCCAAGACAAAATTGTCGGCCAAGGGATGCGATTGGATCATCGCCAATAGCGTCGCCGGTGGCGCGGTCTTCGGTGCGGAGCGCAATCGCGTCACCGTCATCAGCGCTGCGGGAATCGATCCCTGGCCGGAGATGGACAAGGAGGCTGTCGCCGAGCGCCTGGGCAGCCGGATCGCCGAGTGGTTCGGGCGGCCGGGCGCCGCGCCAGCAGCGGCGAAGGAGGCGCCATGACGGAGCCCATCGTCGTCGCCATCGAGCGTCTGCCGAACGGCGAAGGCCTGCCGTTGCCACGCTACGCAACACCGGGCAGCGCCGGCCTGGATCTGGTTGCCGCGGTAGAATCCGAGTTGTTGTTGCACCCCGGTTCGAGGGCCCTCGTGCCGACCGGCTTTCGCCTCGCCTTGCCCGAGGGTTACGAGGGTCAGGTTCGACCCCGATCGGGGCTGGCGCTGCGCGCCGGAATCACCGTGTTAAACGCGCCCGGGACGATCGATGCGGACTACCGTGGAGAAGTCGGAGTCGTACTGGTCAACCTCGGCAAGGACCTCGTGCGGATTCGCCGCGGTGACCGGATCGCCCAGCTCATCGTCGCGCCCGTCAGTCGCGTAACGTTGGATTCCGTCGATACGTTGCCCGACACGAGCCGTGGCGCGGGCGGCTTCGGGTCCACCGGCGTCCGGTCGGGAACCGGAACCGACGGTTGACCGACCGGTCGCGCCGATCATGGACTTCACCGAACAACAGATTCAGCGCTATGCCCGCCATATCATTCTCCGCGAGGTCGGCGGCAGCGGCCAAGCGCGACTCCTCGAAAGCCGGGTTCTCGTGGTTGGCGCGGGCGGGCTGGGCTCGCCCCTCCTCATGTATTTGGCAGCGGCGGGTGTCGGCACCATCGGCATCATCGATCACGACGATGTCAGCCTGTCGAACCTGCAGCGCCAGATCGCCCATACGACGGACCGCATCGGCGAAGCCAAGACCGCCAGTGCCATCGCGGCGCTGAAGGCGCTGAACCCCGAGGTTCGGGTCGTGGCCTTTCGTGAGCGGCTGTCGGCGGGAAACGTACTGACGGTCATTCGGGATTTCGACGTCATCGCCGATGGTTGTGACAATTTCCCGACCCGATTCCTGCTCAACGACGCCTGCCATCTCGCAGGCAAGACGTTGGTGTCGGCGGCGGTGCTGCGTTTCGACGGCCAGATCGCCACCTTCAAGTCGCACTTGCGCGGTGAACATCCGTGCTATCGCTGTATCTACCCGGCGCCACCTCCCGAGGGGCTCATTCCGAGCTGCGCCGAGGGCGGTGTGTTGGGTGCGGTCGCCGGGGTTGTCGGTACGTTGCAGGCCACCGAAGTGATCAAGGAGATTCTCGGCATCGGCCGGAGCCTTTCGGGACACCTCGTCATCTACGACGCTCTGACCAGCGAGTTCCGCAAGGTGCGCGTGCGGCCCGATCCCGCCTGCAGCCTGTGCGGCCCCCAGGCCACGATCCGTGATCTCTCGGCCCATGAATCCTGACCCCGCCGACAAGCCCAAACGGCTCGCGATCATCGTGTTCACCGGCGAGTTCCGACGCGTCCACTACGCCCTCGCGACCGCCGCCGCTGCGCTCGCGATTTCGGTGCCTGTCACCCTGTTCTTCACCATGAGGGCAATCGAGGCCCTGCGTGCCGACCTCGCGATTCCCGGTTGGCAGACGCTGCCGACGGGGGAAGCGACCGACGCCGCGACGATCGACCGCGGCTTTCGTGACCAGGGCGTCGGCGAGTTCGAGGAGTTGCTCGCGGCGTGCCGCGACCTGGGAGGCCGATTCCTCGTCTGTGACATGGGGTTACGCGCCATCGGGCTGGGCCGGACGCAGTTGCGCAGCGACTTGCACTATGACGAAGGCGGCCTTGTCACCTTCCTCCGTGACGCCGGCGCCGATGGATCGATCATCTTCGTCTAGGAGCCCATTCAGATTGTTGCCCCGCGGATCACCCGGTCGGGCGGGCGATGACCGTCGATGAAGGTACGAATGTTGACGATGACACGCTCGCCCGTGTCGATTCGTCCTTCGAGCGTCGCGGAACCCATATGGGGCAGCAGCACCACGTTGTCGAGGCCGAGCAGCTTCGGATGGATCTTTGGTTCGTGCTCGTAGACATCCAGGCCCGCGCCGGCGATTTCGCCCGCGGCCAACATTTCGACCAACGTGTTTTCGTCGATGATCTCGCCGCGGGCCGTGTTGACGATGTAGGCGGATCGTCGCAGGAGCTTGAGCCGCCGGGCCGAAAGCAGATGGTAGGTCGCCGGCGTATGCGGGCAGTTCACCGAAACGATGTCCATGTGCGCCAGCATCTGGTCCAGACTTTCCCAGTAGGTGGCTTCGAGTTCGGCTTCGAGGTCCTCCGCCACGCGACGGCGATTGTGATAGTGAATCGACAATCCGAACGCGCGCGCGCGCCGCGCGACGGCCATCCCGATCCGCCCCATTCCGACGATCCCAAGACGCTTGTTGGCAAGGCGATGCCCCAACATGAAACTGGGGGACCATCCTTTCCAAAGACCCGCGCGAACGAGCCGCTCGCCCTCGGTGAGGCGCCGGGGAGCCGCGAGAATCAAGGCCATCGTCATGTCGGCGGTGTCCTCGGTCAGAACCCGCGGCGTATTCGTGACGACGATTCCGCGATCGGCCGAAGCCGCCAGGTCGATGTGATCGACCCCGTTACCGAAGTTGGCGATGAGCTTGAGGTTGGGACCCGCCGAGCCTAGGACGCCCGCATCGATGCGATCGGAAACGGTGGGAACCAGGACGTCGGCGTCGCGGACCGCGGCGGCGAGCTCGGCGGGGCCAAAGGGGTGATCGTCGATGTTCAGGCGCGCGTCGAACAACTCCATCATCCGGGTTTGCACCACGTCCGGCAGCTTTCGGGTCACGACGACAACGGGTTTTGGCCGGCGCTGCGGCATCAAGCGCTCCTGACGCCACGGTGGGCTAGGCGTTTGTCGTGTCTAGCAAAATCCTCCCGATCGTGAAAGCCGCGGCGGCTTGACGGTGGCCGCGAACGGCCGTTATTACCGGCGGCATGAACCCCCCCCGGCATCCGCGTGAGGAGTATGGCCGGTGGCTGTTTCCCGTTTCCGCGATCGTGGCCTGGGCAGCCATGCTCATCGCAGGGGTGCTCCCGCACACACCGGCGACGGCGGCCGAGGCTGCCTTCAAACCACATTACGTCAGTCTGCGACACGCCACCGTGAACGCCCGCTCCGGGCCCGGCACTCGATATCCGATTGCCTGGGTGTACAAACGATCGGGCATGCCGGTCGAAGCGCTGGCCGAGTTCGACAACTGGTACAAGGTTCGCGATGTGGAGGGCGATGAGGCCTGGATTCATCGACGGCTGCTGTCGTCGGATCGCACCGGCATGATCTTAGGGGCGACTCGGGCACTTCGGGCCGACCCATCGGAGCAGTCGGCCCCGGTCGCCTATGCCGAGGCCGGGGTCGTGGCCAAGATTCTGTCGTGCCGGTCGCAGTGGTGCCGGTTGAGCCTCCAGGGTCGGCGGGGCTGGGTCCTACGTGACCAGCTCTGGGGCACCTACGCCAACGAGGAGTTCAACTGAGGTCGCCGATCAAGGCTTGGCGAACGCCGGCCGGAATCATGGCGAGGTGACCATAGTTGGGGTGGGTGACCGAGAACATCGCCTCATTCGCCTGGTCCTTGAACAAAGCGACCTGGCGATCGTCCATGACGAAGCGGAAGAAATGGACAGCCGACGTCTTGCCATCGTCGCGCGTGCGCTCTTCCTCTCCGATGATCGTCGCCACGATGCGTTCCGACGCGATTCTCAGGCCCACGGTGTGTTCGACACCGCCGAGTCGCTGGAGTTCGGCGCTTCTCCGGGCCGGATCATCGATCTCGAACATGAGCGTAGCGATGATCTCGTTTCCTTGCGGAATCAACGGGTTGTAGGCCGCCAGTTCGCCGGCGATCTGGTCCTCGCCGCCGCGCTCGACGTAGAGCATCTCGTGGATCTGCATCCACATCGTGTCGTAACTCTCGAAGTAGAGCGTCGCAAAGGGGCCGATCGCCAGCCGCCGGTTCTTCTTGAGTTCGGAAATCGCGCGACGCTTTTCCTGACGGATGCGCCCGTAGTCCTCCATCGTCATCAGGTCTCGGCGATCGATGCGGCGCTCGGGCACACCCATGATCAATCCCCCTCGACCGCGAGACCATAGGCTTTGGCGAACAACTCGACGGGGTGGAATGAGCGATCGAGGCGCTTCGCGGGATCGATCGTCTCGATGACCTGGACCAGGTGCTTTCCCGCCAGCGGGCACTCGGAGCTGACGTAGGTCGCCCCAGCGTCGATCGCCCGCTGTGCGGCAGGCCGGCCATTCTTGACCGCAATCGGAAAGTTTTGGTCTTTGATGCCCCACGACCCGCCGTGCCCCGAGCAGCGTTCGACGATCGTGACCGCGCTTTCCGGAATGAGCTTGAGCAGCTCGGCGGCCTTCGGCCCCATGTTTTGCGCCCGCGCGTGGCAGGCCAAATGGACCGCAACACCACCGCCTAGCGGCTTTAGCCCGGGTGCCAGCCCTTCTTTCCTGGCGATATCGACCAGATATTCGGTGACGTCACGCGTCGCGCTGGCCAGGACCTTGATGTTGCCGTCATCCGGAACGATGAGCGGCCACTCGAATTTCAGCATGAGGGCGCAGGAGGGCGTCAGGGCCACGACGTCGTACCCTTGGTCGATCCAGAGCCGCAGGGTCGCTGCCACCCGCCTGGCCTTGGCAGCGACGACATCGATTTCGCCACCCTCGAGTTGCGGCATGCCGCAGCATTCGGGATAGACGACTTCGGTGGTCACGCCGTTCCTGGCGAGAACGCCACGCGCGGCCTCGCCGATGCCCGGGTTGTTGAAGTTCACGAAACAGGTCGCATAGAGCACGGCCTTGCGCTGCGCCGCCGGTGCCGCGGTGTTGCGCTCGGGCACTTCGTGCGAGCGTGCCTCGAATGCCGGGCTGTGGAACTTCGGCAGTTCGACGTCGCGGTGCACATGGGCGATCCCGTTTAGGATGGGACGGGTCAGTGTGTTGTCCCGTCGCGAGGCCCAGTTGGCGATCGGTACGGCGAGACCCGCAAGTCGACCGTTGCGGTCCGTCTCGGTCAGTTGACGCTCGCCAATGCCCGGACGCAACCCGTGATGTCGCTCGGCAACCCGATAACGCAGCATCAGGTGTGGAAAATCGAGATTGAACTCATGGGGCGGGACGTAGGGGCATTTGGTCATGAAACACATGTCGCAGAGCGTGCATGCGTCGACCACGGGCTTGAAGTCTGCGCTCGCCACTGCGTCGAGCTCCCCGGACGGCGAGGCATCGACGAGATCGAACAATCGCGGGAACGAATCACACAGGTTGAAACAACGACGACAGCCGTGGCAGATGTCGAAGACCCGACGCACCTCGGCATCGAGCGCCTCGAGATCGACGAAAGATTCGGATTGCCAATCCAGGGGGTGGCGAACCGGAGCTTCCAGGCTGCCTTCTTTCATCGGTTCATCCGCGGAGCGTGTTGAGACTAGAAGGGGGCCGCACGGGCCCCCTTCACGCAGAGTATCGAGGGCTTGGGTCTTACTTGAGGCCGTCGAGCGCCCGCTGGAAGCGTCCGGCGTGCGACTTTTCGGCTTTGGCAAGCGTTTCGAACCAGTCGGCGATTTCGTTGAAGCCTTCGGCGCGGGCGGTCTTGGCCATGCCCGGGTACATGTCGGTGTACTCGTGGGTCTCGCCCGCGATCGCCGCTTTCAGGTTCTTCGCCGTGTCACCGATCGGCAAACCGGTCGCCGGGTCGCCCACCGACTCGAGAAACTCGAGGTGACCGTGCGCGTGGCCGGTCTCGCCTTCGGCCGTCGAGCGAAATACGGTCGAAACGTCGTTCCAGCCCTCCACGTCGGCCTTCTGGGCGAAGTACAGGTAGCGCCGATTGGCCTGCGATTCGCCGGCGAACGCCGCCTTCAGATTTCCTTCCGTCTTACTGCCTTTGAGACTTGCCATCTGTCATCCTCCTTTGGTCGTTGGTTCCGTCGGCTCGGTGATGCCGCTTATATGCGCAATCCTCGAGGGTCTGTCAATAGTTTAGAATTACTCCAATAAACGCCTCAACCAACCAAACTACTTGCCTTTCTTGGATCGCAGCCGGACCACGACATCGACGCGCCCGACCTCGGTACCGAGGGGTGGGGCGGGGATACGGCTGACCACGACGTGCTCGGGCGGAATGTCCGTCAGGCGCGCCGAGTCGGGCTGCCAGAAGTGGTGGTGATCGGCGACGTTGGTATCGAAGTACGAACGCCCAGGATCGACCATGACCTCGCGCAACAGGCCGACCCGCACGAACTGGTGCAAGGTGTTGTAGACGGTTGCGAGCGAAACCCGCATTTGCGCGTCGAGGGCTTCGGCGTGCAGGGCTTCGGCCGTGACATGGCGCGGCCCCTTGTCGAACAGCGTCTTGGCGAGGGCTAGACGCTGGCGCGTTGGTCGCAGGCCAGCGGCGCGCAGACGATTGAGCGCCGAAGCGAAGGATCGAGCGGGCGGGGTCGATCGCGCCATCTCAGTCTCCCGTCACCAGACGTTCGACGAGCTGTCTGACCGTTGGGATGAAACCGTTGGAGTAAAACGGGTCGCTGCTGAACCGAAAGGCGGCGTGGCCCGCGAACATCAGCTGGTGCTGGACGTCGTCGCTGTGGCTGATCGTCTGCAGCGTCTTCTGAATGCAGTAACTCCGCGGATCGGCCTTCTTTCCTGTCGTATGGCCCTCATCCTGTGACCAGTTGGAGAACAGGCAAGCGCTCAAGCAACCCATGCACTCGACCTGATCGGTCCGAATCTCGCGCATTTTCTCCGGAGTGACGAAGATCAGCGTCGAGTCCGGGGTTCGCATCGCCTCGGTGTAACCCTGGGCCACCCATTCACGGGCCCGGGCGAGATCGTGGGCCGTGACGAAGACGGGACGATGGCGCGGACCAGTGCCGAAGGATTCTGCGTGGTCGCCGATCGGCTCACGGGTGTAAGCGATCTGGCGGTCGCAGCGTTCCTTCATTTCGCGCAAGAATTCATTCTCGACCGCGCTCGACCACATTCCGGTCGGGCTGAAGCGGTTGAGATAGACATCCCCTTCCTTGAGCGTCATCAGGCGACGCTTCCATGCATCGGAGATGGGGCTTTCTTTCGTCAGCAGCGGACGGGTGCCGAACTGAAATGCCACAGGCCCGAGTTCGGGATTGTCGAACCAATCCTCCCACTCTCGCAGGAACCAGACCCCACCGGCCATCACGATTGGGACCTGATCCAATCCAAACTCCCGCATGACACGACGCAATTCGACGACGCGCGGGTAAGGATCCTCTGGTTTTTCGGGATCTTCGCTATTGGAAAGACCGTTGTGTCCACCCGCCAACCAGGGATCCTCGTACACGACCCCGCCCAGTCGCTCCGAAAACTTATGGTAGGCGCGCTTCCACAGCGCGCGGAACGCCCGGGCCGACGAAACGATCGGGTAGTAGTGAACGCGATAACGGGCCGCCAACTCCGCCAAGCGGTAGGGCATCCCGGCACCACAGGTGACCCCGTGGATCAGGCCGCTCGCCCCTTCGAGCACGCCCACGAGAACCCGTTCGGCGGCCGCCATTTCCCACAGCACGTTCATGTGGATCGGACCGCGGCCCCCGCTCAGGTCGTGGGCGATCTTGGCCTGGGTGATGCCACCTTTGATCGCGTACGCGATCAGTTCCTCGTGGCGCTCGACCCGCGTCCGGCCGAAATAGCGCTGCGGAACCGGACGTCCGTCGACGTCGTAGGAGTCGGCATTTACGCCCGAGAACGTTCCGACCCCGCCGGCGGCGGCCCAGGCGCCGGAGCTCTCGCCGTTCGATACAGAAATGCCCTTGCCGCCCTCGACCAGCGGCAGAACCTCGAAACCCGAGATCTTAAGAGTGTTGATAGCTTTCAACCGGCGCCCTCGCCAAAAGGTCCCACCGGTAAATATAGAACGATTCCACAAAACCCAAAGGGGCCGGCCGGGGAGCCCAGTTCGCTCACGAACCGGCCGGAGCCTCGGCCGCGGCGGCAGCCTGCCCGGTTTGTTGGTCCACCGCCTTCATGCTCAGGCGCACCTTGCCGCGATCATCGAGCGCCAGGACCTTGACCCATACTTCGTCACCCTCTTTGACGACGTCGCCAACCTTGGCCACGCGCCGCGGCGCGAGCTCGCTGATATGGACCAAGCCGTCGCGGTTGCCGATGAAGTTCACGAATGCACCAAAATCGACGACCTTGACGACCTTGCCACGATAGATGACTCCGATCTCTGGTTCGGCCACGATGTTGCGAATCCACTGCACCGCCGCCTCGGCCGCCTTCGAATCGGCGCTCGCGACCTTGATCGTCCCGTCATCCTCGATGTCGATCTTGGTGCCCGTCACCTCGCAGATCTCGCGAATGACCTTGCCCCCGGTTCCGATCACTTCACGGATCTTGTCCTTGGGGATGGTCAGTGTCGTGATGCGCGGGGCGTAGCGGTTGATCGAGTCGCGGGCGCGATTGAGCGCCTTGCTCATCTCCCCGAGGATGTGCAGGCGACCGTCGCGCGCCTGGGCGAGCGCGGTCTGCATGATCTCGCGGGTTATGCCGTTGACTTTGATATCCATCTGCAGCGCTGTGACGCCGTGCTCGGTCCCGGCCACCTTGAAGTCCATGTCGCCGAGATGATCCTCGTCGCCGAGAATGTCCGACAGCACGGCGAAGCCGCGATCCTCGAGAATGAGCCCCATCGCGATACCGGCGACGGGCGCCTTGAGGGGAACACCGGCGCTCATCAACGAAAGCGACGAGCCACACACCGACGCCATCGAAGACGACCCATTCGATTCGGTGACCTCGGAGACCACGCGAATCGTGTAGGGGAACTTCTCGGCGTCGGGCAGCAACGGACGTACGGCCCGCCACGCCAACTTGCCGTGGCCGATTTCACGGCGGCCCGGAGAGGACATGAACTTGGTTTCGCCCGTCGAATACGGCGGAAAATTGTAGTGCAGCATGAAGCGCTCGCGGTATTCGCCCTCGAGCGCATCGATGATCTGTTCGTCCTGGCCGGTCCCGAGCGTCGTGACGACCAGGGCCTGGGTTTCGCCACGCGTGAACAGCGCCGAACCATGGGTTCGCGGCAGAATGTCGGTCTCGCACTCGATTGGCCGTACGGTCTTGGTGTCGCGTCCGTCGATGCGGATACCGGTGTCGAGAATCTGATTGCGGACGATGTTCTTTTCCAGGTCCTTCATCAGATCGCCGGCCGAAGCGTCGATGCTTTCCTGGGCCAGCGCCGCCGCCATCTTTTCCTTCGCTTTGGCAAGCAACTCGCTGCGCGCCTGCTTCGCGCGCTCGGCATAGGCGGCGCGAAGGTCGGCGCCGATCACCTGTTCGGCCCGCTTCGCCAGAGCCGCTGCTTGCGGGTCCTCGGGCACCACCCAGGGCTCCTTCGCGCAGCGCTCGGCCAGGGCGATGATCAAGTCGATCACCGGCTGGAACGATTGATGGCCGAACATCACGGCGCCCAGCATCGTCTCTTCGCTCAGTTCATGAGCTTCGGACTCGACCATGATCACCGCTTTCTGGGTGCCGGCGACGACCAGATCGAGCTTCGATTCCGCCATTTCGGCAGGCGTCGGGTTGAGACGGTATTCGCCGTTGATGTAGCCAACGCGCGCGCCGCCGATCGGCCCAAGGAACGGAATCCCCGAAAGCGTCAGCGCCGCGGATGTTCCGACCAACGCCGCGATGTCAGGCGTGTTCTCCAAGTCGTGGGAGAGAACCGTACAGATCACTTGGGTATCGTTGCGAAATCCATCGACGAAGAGCGGGCGGATCGGCCGGTCGATGAGGCGCGAGGTCAGCGTTTCCTTTTCGCTCGGCCGCCCCTCACGCTTGAAAAAGCCGCCGGGAATCTTGCCTGCGGCAAACGTCTTTTCCTGATAGTTGACCGTCAGCGGGAAGAAATCGATGTCCGGCCGCGGCGACTTCTGGGCGACCGCGGTACACAAGACCGTCGTGTCGCCGTAGGTGACCAGCACGGCTCCGGTGGCCTGCCGCGCCAATCGGCCGGTTTCGAGCACCAGGCGGCGACCGCCCCACATGATTTCCTTGCGATGAATATCGAACATATCTTCCCCTCATTCCTGCGAGTCGCGTCCCGCCCGTTACGTGCCGGCCTGATTGCCGACACCCGTTTTCGCCGCGCCCGCTGGCCCGGCCATGAACAGCGGCCGGTCGTCCGCTGGACGATCGACCGCGTACCAAGATGAGCCGCATGCAAGACGCCACGGCACGCTCTGACACCGGTTATTTGCGCAGTCCGAGCTTTTTGATGAGCTCGTCGTAGCGCGCTTCGTCCGCGCGCCGCAGATAATCGAGCAGCCGTCGCCGTCGATTGACGAGCATTAGCAGGCCCCGTCGCGAGTGCGTGTCCTTGACGTGGGTCTTGAAGTGCTCGGTCAGGTTGGCGATCCGCTCGGACAGGATCGCCACTTGAACCTCGGGGGAGCCGGTGTCGCTCTTCCCATGCGCGAACTCTTTGATGAGTTCGGCCTTACGCTCAGCCGTTACCGACATCGATGCCTCGTTCGGTCTAAAGATTGAAAACGCGGACCGGAGCCACTGAGCCGTGATCGGATCTTGCCAGCGCCACCGGCCGCCCGTCGTGCACGACGACCACCAGGCCGTCGACCGCGGGCGAACTCACCATGATCCTCTGGCCGTGACGGATTTTCGTCGCGTCCAGGTCACTGACAGCCAGCGCCGGGATGTCGTCCAGCGCGGTTAACAGCGGCTGCAGGACCTCAATGAGGCGCGCACTATGGACCAAGTCCCCCAGGGAATCCAGGGAAATTGCCGCCGATTCGGTGAACGGACCGACCCGAGTCCGCCGCAGCCGTTGGACGTAGCCCAGCGTTCCCAACGACCGACCCAGATCACGGGCCAGGGCGCGCACATAGAAACCCTTGCCGCAATCGACCTCGAGCGACACGGCATTCCGGTCGCCGGAGACCAACCGCAGGTCGTAAACGACGACTGTACGATCGGCGAGCTCGGGCGTGCCACCAGAACGCGCAATCGCATAGGCCCGTCGACCGCTGACCTTGATGGCGGAAAACGCCGGTGGGCGCTGGGAGAGCGTCCCGATGAAATGGGGTAGGGCGGCCGAGACCTCTTCGACAGTCGGGCGCCGCCCCGAGGCGGCGACGACGTCCCCTTCGCGGTCGTCGGTCGATCTCTCCTCGCCCCAGGCAACGGTCACGCGGTAGCTTTTGGTGAATGTCATCGCAAAGCTGGTCGTCTTGGTCGCTTCACCGAGGGCGACCGGAAGGACGCCGGTCGCCAGCGGATCCAGCGTCCCTGCATGTCCAACCGGCCTCGTTCCTGTGAGCCGACGCACGCGACCGACCACCGAGGACGACGTCATCCCTTCGGGCTTGTCGATCACCAACCAACCGTGGGGACGGTGGCCTTCGACGTTCATTGCGGCGAGGAATCCTTCGGACGAAGCAGAGCTTCGATACGGGCGGCGCGATCGAAGGACGTGTCGCGAACGAACGCCAACTTAGGAGCGAAGCGCAGTCCCAGGCGGCGACCCAGTTCACCCGACAGACTTGGCCCCGCCTGCTTCAGACGTTCGAGCGTTTCGCCGTCGGCCTCGCCGCCCAGGGCGGTGACGAACACCGTCGCATGGCGCAGATCCGGGCTCATGCGGACCTCCGAGACGGTCACCATCGCCGATTCGAGCTCAGGCACGTCACCGCGTGAGAACAGTTCGGCCAATCCTTCGCGGACGAGCGAGGCTACACGCAATTGCCGCTGGCCCGGGGGTACCGAGCGCCTGGTCATGATGTCCCCCTTGGGCCAAGTCCAAGGCTAAAGCGTACGCGCGATCGACTCGACTTCGTAGGCTTCGATGATGTCGCCCTCTTGCACGTCCTGGAAATCCTCCAAGCCAATTCCGCATTCCGATCCCGCGCGAACTTCGCGCACGTCGTCCTTGAAGTGCTTGAGGGACTTGAGTTCGCCTTCATGCAACACGATATCGTCGCGCAACAATCGGGCCCGAACAGCCCGGCGGACCAACCCGTCGATGACCTCGCAACCAGCGATCTTGCCCACCTTGGAGATTGCAAACACCTGTTTGATGCGCGCCTGACCGAGGATCCGCTCCTTGAGCGTCGGTGCGAGTTTCTTCGACAACATCTCCCTGACGTCGTCGACGATGTCGTAAATCACCGAGTAGTAACGGATGTCGATGACGTCGCGTTTCGCGCGCTCGCGGGCCTGGGCGTTGGCGCGAACGTTGAACCCGACGATCAGAGCTCCCGAGGCATGGGCCAGAGTCACGTCGGACTCGTTGATGCCGCCAACCGCCCCGTGAAGCACGCGAACTTTGACCTCGTCGTTCGAAATCTTTTCCAGCGCGCCCTGGATGGCCTCCAACGAACCTCGGACGTCCGTCTTGACCACGATCGGCAGTTCGTTGGCCGCGCCCTCTTTCATCTTGCTGAACAGCTGATCGAGTGAGCTACGCGACCCCAAGGCCGTCGCGGCTTCCTTGGCTCGGGTGCGATCGGTGCGGAACGCGGATATCTCCCGGGCGCGCGCCTCGGAATCGACGACCCCGAAGTCGTCGCCGGCCAACGGCGTTCCGTTGAGCCCGAGAACTTCGACCGGTTCACCCGGACCGACGCTTTCGACCGCCTTGCCACGATCGTTGACCAGGGCGCGCACGCGCCCCCACTCGGAACCAGCGACGATGATATCGCCCACTCTGAGACGGCCGCGCTGAACGAGAACCGTCGCCACGCTGCCACGACCCCGATCGAGCTGCGCCTCGATCACGACGCCTTCCGCCGCTCGGTTGGGATCGGCTTTCAATTCGAGAACTTCGGCCTGCAGCAGGATCGCTTCTTCGAGCTTGTCGAGGCCGGTCTTGGCCTTGGCCGAAACGTCGATGGCAATCGTGTCGCCACCCAGTTCCTCGACTACGACCTCATGCTGCAGCAGATCGCGCCGGATTTTCTGCGGATTCGCCCCGTTCTTGTCGACCTTGTTGACGGCGACGATCATCGGCACTTTGGCGGCACGCGCATGGCGGATCGCCTCGATGGTCTGCGGCATGACGCCGTCGTCGGCCGCCACGACGAGGACGACGAGGTCGGTGACCCTGGCGCCACGCGCGCGCATGGCCGTGAACGCCTCGTGACCGGGCGTATCCAAGAACGTAATGCGTCCACCCGAGCCGAGCGTCACTTGGTAGGCCCCGATATGCTGGGTGATGCCGCCGGCCTCGTGGGCCGCAACGTCGGTTTCCCGTAGCGCATCGAGCAGCGATGTCTTGCCGTGATCGACGTGGCCCATCACGGTCACGACGGGCGGACGGGTCTGCATTCTCGCCGGATCGTCCGGCTCGCGCATGAAGCCGATGTCGACATCGGACGCCGAAACGCGCTTCGGGCGATGGCCGAACTCGCCGACCACGATCTCGGCGGTGTCGGCATCGATCGATTGGTTGATCGTCACCATCATGCCCATCTTCATGAGCGACTTGATGACGTCGACCGCGCGCTCGGTCATTCGGTTGGCGAGTTCCTGAACGGTGATCGTGTCGGGAACGACGACGTCCCGAAAGACTTTGGCCGGTTGCTGCGACCCGACGTCGCGGGCTGCTTGCCGCTTTTCGCGTTCGCGTTGCCGACGGACGGAGGCCAAGCTGCGGACGCGTTCACTGTCATCCAGGGCCTGCGTCAGCGTGATCTTGCCGGTCCGCCGGCGTTCATCGCCTCGGCGTGGACTGACCGCGCGGCGCGGGTCGACCTTCGCGCCCGGACGACGCCGTGGGGCATCATCGTCTTCCTCGGTCGCGGCGGTGCCCGCCTCGGTTGTCGGGACGCGGCTGAGCCGCTCCGCCGCCGCCTCGGCGGCCTTTTGGCGCGACTCTTCTTCTTGTCGTTTGCGCTCGGCTTCCTCGGCTTCGCGGCGGGTCGCGGCCTCGCGCTCTACCGCGAGGCGCACTTCCTCAGCCGCGCGCTTGGTCGCTTGCTCCTCCGCTTGCCGGCGTGCCGCCGCAGAGGCTTTGATCGAGTCCTCGAGCGCTCGCGCTCGTGCGGCTTTTTCGTCGTCGGTCAGCGCCTTGAGGACGATTCGCGACTGAGTCTTAGACGCAGGTTTCTCGACGACCTCCGCCGGGGGAGGCGGGGGGACCGGCTTCAGGGTCTCGACCTTCACCGGCTCCGGATCTTTCGCGACCGGCTTGGTCGGCGGCGGGCCAACCCGCTTGCGCTTGACTTCGACCTGAACGGTCTTCGATCGCCCATGGGAGAAACTCTGGCGCACTTGGCCGCCGCCACCGGCGCCACGCCCGCGCAGCTCCAACTTCGGCCGGCCGCCTAGCGACAATGGTCTCTTTTCGTCGTTTTCGTCACTCATCGCGCGATCACTCGGCCGTCCTTCGCCACATCGATACCGACCCACTAATACACAACGCCGCGTCGAACCAATTCGGACGCGATCCGCTCACACTGTCCACAGGCCGGAGGGCAAGCATGTACCACATTTCCCCAGCCATGCGCCAAACCCAATTCCCGGTCCGGCGGGGGAACAAACAAGCGAACGCACGAGAGTCCGGCACCACTAGGTCTTGTTCCTTCGGCACCGATCCGACGACCGCTAGCCGGTCAGCCCGCCGCTCGCGCCAAACCGGTGGGTCAGTTCGACGCTCCTCCGGCCTCCTCGCCTTCGAACCAGTGCGCGCGAGCGGCCATGATGATCGCATTGGCTTCCTCTTCGCCGAAATCCGCCTCGGGTAGCATTTCGCGAAGTTCGTCGCCCGCCAGATCGCCGAGATCGTCGAGCGTCTTCACGCCCGCTTTGCCCAACGTCACGAGCATGGCCGGGGTCAACCCGTCGATCGCAGCCACCTCGTCGTTCACGCCAAGGGTGCGCCGCTCTTCCGTCAGCTGCTGGTCGACCTTCTCGAGATAGACCCGCGCCCGATTCTGAAGCTCGCTCGCGACGTTCTCGTCGAATCCCTCGATCGAAGACAAATCCCCAGGAGGAACTTCGGCGATTTCCCTGACCGACGCGAACCCCTCGGTCGCCAACAGCTGCGCGATCACTTCATCGACGTCGAGCGAGTCGATGAACAACTTGCTGCGTTGGCGGAACTCCTCCTGACGGCGCTCCGACTCCTCCGCCTCGGTCAAGACATCGATGTCCCAGGTCGTCAGTTGGGATGCCAGCCGTACGTTCTGGCCGCGACGTCCGATCGCAAGCGACAACTGATCGTCGGGAACCACCACCTCGATACGATGGGCGTCCTCATCGAGCACGACCTTGGTGACCTCGGCCGGGGCCAGCGCATTGACGATGAACGTTGCGTCATCCGGCGACCATTGAATGATATCGATCTTCTCACCGTGTAACTCGTTGACCACCGCCTGGACGCGACTGCCGCGCATGCCGACGCACGCTCCGACCGGATCGATGCTGGAATCGTTCGACATCACCGCGATCTTGGCGCGACTTCCGGGATCCCTCGCCACCGATTTGATCTCGATGATGCCGTCGTACACCTCCGGCACCTCCTGGGCGAAGAGCTTGGCCATGAACTTGGGATGCGTGCGCGACAGAAAGATTTGTGGCCCGCGTGGCTCACGGCGGACATCGTAGACATAGGCGCGGACTCGATCGCCCTGGCGATACGTCTCGCGCGGGAGAAGCTCGTCGCGGCGAATGATGGCCTCGGCTCGGCCCAAGTCGACGGTGACGTTCCCGTATTCGACGCGTTTGACGATACCGTTGACGATCTCACCGATGCGATCCTTGTATTCTTCGTACTGACGCTCGCGTTCGGCGTCGCGCACTTTTTGCACGATGACCTGCTTGGCGGTCTGTGCCGCAATGCGGCCAAAGTCGAGCGGCGGCAGCGGTTCGGCGATGATGTCGCCGACCTGGGCGTCGGGGTTGCGCTCCCGCGCGTCGTCGAGACGAATCTGCTTGGCCTCGCTCTCGATGGCATCAGCGACCTCGAGGCAGCGAAAGATCTTGATCTCGCCGGTCGACCGGTCGATTTCCGCACGAATGTCGTTTTCCATGCCGTAGCGCGAACGCGCCGCTTTCTGGATCGCCTCCTCCATGGCCTTGAGCACGGTATCGCGCTCGATCACCTTCTCGCGGGCCACCGCATCCGCAATCTGCAGCAGTTCAATTCGGTTCTGGCTGGTGCGACGCACTTCGGGCTGTTTCATAGGGCCTCTTCCTTGGTCTGGGCCTGCGATCGCAGGCGCGACACTTCTTGCAGGAGATGGTCGGTCAATTGCAGCTTGGCGGCGTGAATGGCGGCGAAGGGAACCGAGATCACCGCGCCATCGGGATCGATCAATCGCACGTGCTGGGTGTCGGTTTCGTCCAAAGTGCCAGCGAAGCGCCGCCGGCCGTCGATCGGCAGCCGTGTCTCAAGCCGGGCAGCAAAGCCACGATAGCGCCGAAAATCTGCCGGTCGCAGTAGGGGGCGATCGATTCCCGGCGAACTGATTTCGAGCTCGTAGGCACCGGCGATCGGGTCTTCGACATCGAGCAGGGCCGACACCGTGCGGCTTACCTCGGCACAGTCATCGGCCGATATTCCGCCGTCGTCCAAGCGCACACCATGCTCGGGCAGGGCTCGCTCGACCATGATCTGGAGCGTCGCGCGGCGGGCACCGCCGAGAAAGCGGACGCGCACGATCGCAAACCCCATCGCGGCCAGCGACGGGGCGATCAAACCTTCGATTCGAGCGACATCGACCATGCGAAAACAGCAAAACGACGAGCGGGCTTTCGCCCACTGCTAGGCCCCGTTTCCAGGGTTGCAAAGCGAAGTTGTTGTTGATTGGCCGGGATATTAGGCGGAATCCCGAGACTTTCAAGCCCCGAGGCGGGGACGCCGGCGGAACCGCAAGAAGATCGGGGCACGACCGGCCCGTTCGGCCTTACGTTCATAGCGCGTCGCCGGCCAATCCGCCGGGCGCGAGCGCCAATCGTTCGGCGAGCGCGCGAGCCATTCGAAGGCCCCATGCCGGAGCACGTGCCCGAGGGTCCAGCGCGCGTATTCCCGATGATCGGTCGCAAAGCGAAATTCCCCGCCGTCGATCATCGCGCGGGCAAGCTGGTCCAGAGCCGCCGGTTGGACGAACCGTCGCTTGTGATGACGCCGTTTCGGCCAAGGATCGGGAAAAAGAAGAAACACGCGGGCAAGCGACCGATCGGCGACCGTCCACAGGACGGCGCGTGCGTCCTGCATGGTGAGGCGCACCGGGAGATCGGGTCTCTCGCTCAGAGGGCGCAGCGCCGCTGCGATTCCATTGATGTAGGGCTCGCAACCGATCAGGCCAACTCCTGGATTGGCCTCGGCCTGCGCCAGGAGATGTTCGCCACTGCCAAAACCGATTTCGAGCCAAACCGCCGTCACGGCGGGCGAAAACAGGATGGCCGGATCGAGGGCCACGCCGGCCGGCGGCAGGATCACGTCACGCCGCGGCAATTCCTGCGCGAGAAGTTGGCGTTGAAGCGCGCTTAGCCGGTGACCGTGACGCCGACCGTAGAAACGAGACCGTTCGGAGCTTGGCGAAGTCGTCTCCGCCCTATCGCACAGCCGACTTGAGGGCGTCGACGAGGTCGAGACGCTCCCAGGAGAAACCACCGTCGGCCTCCGGCTTGCGACCAAAATGGCCGTAGGCCGCCGTGCGTGCGTAGATCGGACGGTTCAGCCCCAACGTCTCTCGTATGGCTCGGGGCCGCAAATCCATCGCCTCCGTGATCGCGCCCTCGAGCTTGTCTTCCGCTACGGTCGAGGTACCGAACGTGTCGACATAGAGCGACAGCGGTTTGGAGACGCCGATCGCGTACGCGACCTGGATGAGGCAACGATCGGCAAGCCCGGCGCTGACCACGTTCTTGGCGACATAGCGGGCGGCGTAGGCCGCTGAACGGTCCACCTTGGTCGGGTCCTTGCCCGAGAAGGCACCGCCGCCGTGGGGCGCTGCGCCACCGTAGGTGTCGACGATGATCTTGCGCCCGGTCAGCCCGGTATCGCCATCGGGGCCTCCGACGACGAACTTCCCAGTCGGATTCACGTAGAACGACTCTTCGGAGCACATCCAGCCGGATGGCAACGCGCTGACGACGAATGGCCGAACGATGGCACGGACGTCGTCCTGGCTCAGGTTCTCGTCGTGCTGGGTCGAAACAACGACAGACGCCGCGCCCACCGGTTTTCCGTTCTTGTAGCGCAGTGTCACTTGGCTCTTGGCATCGGGCCCAAGGCCGCGAACTTTGCCGCCCTTTCGTGCGTTCGCCAGATCCTGAAGGATGCGATGCGAGTAATAGATCGGCGCCGGCATCAACGATTCCGTTTCGCGGCAAGCGTATCCGAACATCAGGCCTTGATCACCGGCGCCCTCGTCCTTGTTGCCGGCGGCATCAACGCCCAGGGCGATATCGGGCGACTGGGCGTGCACGTAAATCTCGACGACCGCCTTCTTCCAGTGGAAACCGTCCTGTTCGTAACCGATGTCGCGCACGGCCTCGCGGGCGAGGCCCTCGATCGACTTGAGGATCGAGGCCGGGCCCCGCACCTCACCGGCGATGACGATGCGATTGGTCGTGCACAGCGTCTCGACCGCGACACGCGCGTACGGGTCGGCCTTCAGGTAGGCATCGACCACGGCATCGGAAATGCGGTCGCAGACCTTGTCCGGGTGGCCCTCGGAAACCGATTCGCTCGTGAACAGGTAGTCGGTACGGGCCATTCAGCGCCTCCTTGGCGGCTCCAGGAATCGGCCGGGCGGCGACGCCAGGGCGCCGGCCGCTCAGACGGGCGGCTGATTTATTCGGGTCTGGGCCGCGAGGTCAAGCCGAGGACGTATTGCCGGAGGTCTCGATCGATTCACCCCCGATCGCTTTGATCAGCTCATAGACCCGTCGGCGCATTCCGCGGTCGGTAATCCGATAGTAGGCGCGAATGAGCTCGAGTGTCTCTCGGCGCGACAAGCTATCGTCGTCGTCGTCCATGCCCGTCGTCGCAACATCGACCCGGGGCTTTCCCTGATCGAGCTGCATGTCGTCGAAGAAGAACGACACCGGTACATCGAGGACTCGGCTGAACTGAAATAGGCGGCTCGACCCGATGCGGTTGAGGCCGCGTTCGTATTTCTGAATCTGCTGAAACGTCAACCCGACCGCTTGGCCGAGCTTTTCCTGACTCATCCCGAGAAGCGTGCGACGGAGGCGAACACGGCCGCCGACGTGCGCATCGATAGGATCGAGTCTCGTCGAAGAGGATTTTGGGGGCACTGGCTTAGACCTTATTGACGTGCTCCCGACCTCCCCCAAAAAGGACGCGAGCCAATGCACTTGTGCTGACTAACCGACCAGCGTTTCGAGTTTTAGGGCAGACACGCCGGGCAGGTCAATGCGCCTGTTGACGCGGTTCGCGCCGCAGGCCCAATTGGCTGACACCGAGACCCAATAGCACCAGGGCCAGAAAACCGCGGTCCCCGAAGCGGGAGAACGGCGTCGGCGACAGCGCCGGCGGTAGATTCCGGTCGATGACGCCTTCGTGACCGATCGGAAGCTGCGCCAGCACCCGACCGTAGCCGTCGATGATCGCCGAAATTCCCGTGTTGGCCGCTCGGACAAGGGGGAGCCCCTGCTCGACGGCGCGGAGTCGCGCCATTGCCAGGTGTTGCGCCGGCCCCGCGTCGGGACCGAACCAAGCGTCATTGGTGATCCCCAGGAGCCACGCAGGCCTCATTCCCATGGCGACGGCGTTCCCCGGAAAAATGGCCTCATAGCAAATCAACGGGCTGAACGGTGGAATCGAGTCGGTCATCAGTGTGGCGGGGCCCGGCCCCGGAGAGAAGTCGACCGGTGAACTCGAAACCAGTTTGTCGAGGCCAATGACGCCGAGGATGGTTCGCCAAGGCAGATACTCGCCGAACGGAACGAGGTGGTGCTTGTCATAGCGCCCCAGCAACTTCGCTTGCTCGTCGACGACGATGAGGCTGTTGAAAACTCGAAGGCCTTCGCCCTCGCCCTCGATTCGCGGAGTCCCGGTGAGCAAGTGGCCGCCCGGCGGGATGGCCGCCGCCACATAGCGAAGCGCGTTGGAATCGTTCTCGAGCGCAAAGCTCGACGCCGTTTCGGGCCAAACCAGAATTGCGACGTGGTCCCAGCCGGCGCGCTGACTGAGGGCCACGTGCTTGGCGAGGTTGCGCTCGCGCTCGCCGGCGAGCCATTTGAGGCGCTGCTCGATGTTGGGCTGTACGATGCGGATGACCGGGCCGCCCGCGTTCGCTTCGGCCGTCGTCAGGCGGCCCTCTCCCCCTAGCCACAGGACACCGATTGCGATGATGGCGAGGAGCGGCGGGGCCCAACGCCGGGGCCCCTCATCCCCGAGGGCCGCTAAGGCCGTCGCAAGCATTATCGTAATCAGACTGAGGCCATGAATTCCAAGGACGGCCGCGCCTTGCATCATGGCGTCGTGGCCGGTCCATACGTAACCGACCAGGTTCCACGGAAAACCAGAGAACAGGTGCCCGCGCAGCCACTCCCCGACGGCCCATAACACCGCGAACCAAAGCAGTCGGCGCCACCCCGCTGGGCGCCTCCATGTGCACGCGGCACCGGCAATACCGGGAAGCACCGCGAGCAGGGCGGGCAGGCCCGTGACGGCAAAGGGGATCATCCACGCGAAGCGCACCGGATCGACGAGCATCGGGTACGCGAGCCAGTGAAGGCTCACCATGAAACACCCGAGGCCAAAGGCCCACGCTGTGGCGAACCCGGCGCGCCGGGAACGACATCCGTCGAGCAACCAGATCAACACGGGAAAAGCGAGGAACAGCGCAACGGTGATGTGCCAGGGCGCAAAGGCCGTCGCCGCCAACGCCCCTGCGAGCCAGGCCGCCAACCAGCGCCGCCAGCCACTAAGGCCGCGCAGGCGGCTCGCCAGGGCGATCATGGGAGGGTCGCAGCCCCCGCCTTCTCGTCGATCGGATGATCGTGCGACTTCCGAACACGGACCCGTCTCACACGGCGGGCGTCCGCCTCGACGACCTCGATCGTCGTTCCCGTCGCATGGCCGATGACCTCGCCACGTTGCGGCATCCGGCCAGCCAATGCTGCGACGGCCCCAGCAACCGTTTCGACACTTTCGTCTCGTTCGGCGGGTAGCAGATCGACGCCCAGGACCGCTTCGAGATCGGCCAGCAACGCCCGGCCGTCGGCTTCAAAGACTCCCGGACTGATCGTGACGATGCGCGGGCGTTCGACCTCGTCGTGTTCGTCGTCGATCTCGCCGACGATGACTTCGACGATGTCTTCGATCGTGACCAAGCCATCGGTCCCGCCGTACTCATCGACGACGACCGCCATGTGAATGCGGCGCTGGCGCATGCGGACGAAAAGGTCGAGGACCGGCATCGATCGTGGGCAGAACAACACTTCGCGCAGGATCTTGCGCAAATCGAACCCCTCGGTTCGTCCCCACGTAGCGAGCAGGTCCTTGACGTGAACCATCCCGATCACGTGGTCTAGCGAGGCGCGGTAGACCGGAAGACGCGAGTGGAACTGCTCGCGAAAGATTCGGACGAGATTTTCCAGACTGACGGTGGCGTCGATACCGACAATATCGACGCGCGGGACCATGACGTCCCCGACCCGCAATTCGCCGATGCGAACCAGATTGAACAGGATGGCCCGTTCCTGCGGGTCCATCGTCTCCTCGCCACTGTAATCGCGCAGGACCGCGAGCAATTCCTCGCGCAGCGACACCTCCTCGCCCCGACTGACTCCGATGGAGCGCAGGAGGCCGCGCAACGATCGAATGACACTGGAGGTTCGTTCGGGTTGCTGGTCTGACGGGTCGTTATCGCTCATCGCGGTTTTCGCGCTTTCGCCGCCGGTCGCACCGCTTTTTCTGCGTAGGGGTCGTCGACCCCGAGCCCGGCGAGGATTCGTCGCTCCAAGGTCTCCATTCGCTTCGCGGCTCGTGACCGATCGTGATCAAAACCGAGGAGGTGGAGAACGCCGTGAACCACGAGATGCAGAAAATGCGATCGCAAGGTCTTCCTCTGTTGACGGGCTTCACGCCTCAGGGTCCCGAGGGCCAGCACCACGTCGCCGAGCAGGCGATCGCCGACCGTTGCCGCACGGTCGAGCGGAAACGACAGCACGTTGGTCGGATGGTCCTGGCCACGGTATTCGCGATTGAGGCGGCGCACGAACCGATCATCGGCCAAAACGATGCCGAGCTCCCCTGACAACCTACGGCCAGCGACCCCTCGGATCGCTGCCAACGCCGCACGACGGCCCAACGCCTCGACCCCAGGCAGCGACGTGCGCCAGCGTTCGGTCCGACACGTGACGAGGATGGCCGTGGTCACGGCGAGGGTTTCCCGCGTTGGGGCTGGTTAGCCTCGTGTCGTTCGTACGCGCGCACCATGCGCGACACCAGCGGGTGACGGACGACGTCGGCATCCGTAAACTCGACGAAGGCAATACCCTCGACGCCGCGCAGAATAGCCAACGCGTTGCGCAGGCCCGACTGACCGCCCACCGGCAGGTCGATTTGCGACAGGTCCCCGGTCACCACCATGCGCGAGCCCTCGCCGAGGCGCGTCAGCAGCATTTTCATCTGCATCGGGGTCGTGTTCTGGGCTTCGTCCAAAATGACGAAGGCATGCGAGAGGGTACGACCACGCATGAAGGCGAGGGGGGCAATTTCGATCTCACCGCTCTCCAGGCGACGATAGACCTGCTCTGCAGGCAACATATCGTACAGCGCGTCGTAAAGCGGCCGCAGGTAGGGGTCCACCTTCTCCTTGAGGTCGCCCGGGAGGAAGCCAAGGCGTTCGCCCGCCTCGACCGCGGGGCGCGACAATACGATGCGCGCAACCTCTCCCCGCATGAGCAGCGAGACCGCCTTGGCCACCGCCAGATACGTCTTGCCCGTCCCGGCCGGACCGAGCCCAAACACCAAGTCGTATTCCTCGAGGGCCTCGAGGTAGGCGCGTTGACCAAGCGAGCGCGGCGCGATTGTCCGGCGCTTGGTGCGAATCGTCAGCCCGTCGCCGCCATCGTCGCTGGCCGCAAACCTCAGGACCCCCTCGACATCGCCCATGGCGACTTCTTCGCCTGCCTTCAGGCGTCGATATAGGGTCTCGAGCACCTGTCGCGCGGTCGCCTGCGCGGCCGGATCCCCCTTGATCGCCAAGCGATTGCCGCGTGAGGAAATCGACACCCCGAGGGCTTGCTCGATGCGGGCGAGGTGCTGATCGTGGCGACCGAACAGCGCCGGGAGCAAGGCGTTGTCCTCGAAAGCAACGACCTGCGAAGCAGCGGATTCGGGGGATTCGCTGTGAGTCAATCGACGTCCTAGGCCGCAGCGGCCCGGCCGGCCGTATCGGCAAGGCGCCCAACCAGACTATTCGGCGCTTCGGCGACGATGACGGCCTCGACGACGGTGCCGATCTTGTCGCGGGGGGCGTCGAGATGAACCGCCTGCAGGTAGGGCGAACGACCAACGAGCTGCCCCGGATGGCGGCCCGGCGCCTCCAGCAGCACGGGCAATCGCCGGCCGACCATGGCGCGGTTGAACTCGCGTTGCTGCGAGTTCAGGAGTTCCTGCAGCTCGTATAGACGAGCCAGCTTTTCGGGCTCGGCCACAGGATCCCCGAGGGCTGCGGCCGGTGTCCCGGGCCGCGGGCTGAACTTGAAGGAGAACGCCTGAGCGAACCCGATCTCGCGCACGAGATCGAGCGTGGCCGTGAAATCGGCACGAGTCTCGCCGGGGTAGCCAACGATGAAGTCGCTCGACAACGCCACGTCCGGGCGGGCCCGCCGGAGCCGATCGACGACCCGACGATAGGTATCGACGTCATGGCGACGATTCATCGCTGCCAGGATGCGGTCGGAGCCGCTCTGAACGGGCAGATGCAGGAACGGCATCACGGCCGGAACCTCGCGATGGGCTGCGATCAGCTCGTCGTGCATGTCGAGCGGATGCGAGGTCGTGTAGCGCAACCTCGCTACGCCTGGAATTTCGGCGAGGCAGCGCAGCAGAGCCCCAAGCGATAGCGTCCCACCTGTTTCATCGGAGCCGTGATACGCGTTGACGTTCTGGCCCAGCACGGTGATTTCGCGAACACCAGACTCGGCCAAACGACTCGCTTCGGTGAGAATTTCCGCAACCGGCCGCGAATGCTCGGCACCACGCGTATAGGGGACGACGCAAAATGTGCAGAATTTGTCGCAGCCCTCTTGAACGGTCAGGAATGCGGTCGGCCCCGCTGCCGTCCGTTCCCCGGGCAAGTGATCGAACTTCGAATCGGCCGGGAACGTCGTGTCCAGGGCGACGCCGGCCGTCCGGCTCGCACGCGCAATGAGTTCCGGCAAACGGTGATAGCTCTGGGGCCCGACAATGATGTCCACGTTGCGGGCACGACGCCGGATTTCTTCCCCCTCGGCCTGCGCGACGCAACCGGCCACGGCCAGCAGCATCCGGCCTCCGGAACGGACCTTCTGTTCTTGGTGCTCGCGCAACCGCCCGATGTCGGAGAACACCTTTTCCGCCGCTCGTTCACGAATGTGGCAGGTGTTCAAGATGGCCAGATCGGCGCCTTCAGCCGTTTCCACCACCTCGTAACCTATCGGCGCCAGCAACTCCGCCATGCGGGCGGAGTCGTAAACGTTCATTTGGCAACCGTAGGTCTTGATGAACAGTTTCTTCGTCAATGCTCCTCGGCTCCGGCGTAAACGGCGCTGGCCGTGGCCGCAGCGCTAGGCGACGTTAACACCCGCACTCTTCGAGTCAAGGCGACGCCGGCGTTCGGGGCGAACCAGCCAGTAGCGCCGGGGTTTGGGGTCGCGGGTTCGGCCCGAAAGCGAGTCCGAAAGACCCTGCGCGATCTGCGCTTCGCAGGCCTTTGCCAAGGCCTTGCGATCGGCAAAGGCCTCGATCGTGACCGGCGGATGAAACTGCACCTCGACCGTGCCCGGGCCTGCACCCATGACACCCCAGAGATGGGAGAACAAATCCATGTCGGCAAACCACGTGAAAATCGGTCGCAGTTGCCGACCCAGGGGAATGCCATCCAGCGCCGTATAGGCGACCGAGACCGGCTGTACCAGCAACGGCCGGCCGTTGATCGGCCGTTCCGCCACCGCGAAGAACGCACTCTTGAACGGGAGCACGCGATTACCGTCGCTGCTGGTGCCTTCGGGGAACAACACCAGCCGATCGCCCATCTCGAGCCGGCGGGTAATTTCATCCTTGGTATCGGCGGTCCGGGCCGCGCGGCGTTCGACAAACACGCTGTGCTGGAGCACGGCGAAATAGCCGATCAGAGGCCAAGTACGGACTTCGGCCTTGGTCACGAAACTGACCGTCGTCAGCGTGTTGAGAACGAGAATGTCGAGCCACGATGAGTGATTGGCGACGAACAAAATCGGTCGCTCGGCCGCAATCTCGCCGTGGTGCACCACGCGCAGGCCGATCACCTTGAGTGCCAAGCCGTGGTAGAGGCGAGGAATTTGGCGGGACAGGGGGCTGCGCAGATAGAAGACGATAATCTGCGCGATCAGGCAGACGACCGTAACGGCGACGATGAGAACCAGACTCCAGGCGGCGCGAAGGTGCGTCATGGCGGTCAGCGACCGCGAGTCTTGGCCGGGTCTTTCTCAGAGCCGTCGGCGTTCACCGGATCAAGCGGGACACCAAACAACTCCAGGCGATGATCGACGAGGCGGAAGCCGAGACGCGCCGCGATACGCCGTTGCAATTCTTCGATCTCGGGATCCTGGAACTCGACCACCCGCCCAGACTTGAGGTCGATCAGGTGGTCGTGATGGGCCTCGCGACTCTCCTCGTAACGCGAGCGCCCGTCGCCGAAGTCGTGACGAGACAGAATTCCCGCCTCTTCGAACAGGCGAACGGTCCGATAGACCGTGGCGATCGAAATCCCAGGATCAAGTTTCGCCGCGCGAGCGTGCAATTCCTCGACGTCCGGATGGTCGGCGGCCTCGGACAGCACTCGGGCGATGACCCGCCGCTGACCGGTCATCTTCAGCCCTTTGTCGGCGCATAGACGCTCTAGGCGATCGGACATTCGCGCTTTATATCCGAATCTCGCCGCATCCTCCAATCGCGGCGCGAACCCGCGGGCCGCACGCATGCTAGAAATAGGGCCGTCGACCCAAGGCAGGCGAACCGCCCGTGGAAGCCCAGTATCAACTCGATATCACGCGCGATACGTGTCCCATTACCTTCGTACGCACGAAGCTGCAGATCGAGAAGATGGCGGTCGGCGAACTTCTGCGCGTTCGACTGAGGGGCCGCGAACCGCTGGAGAACGTTCCACGTTCGGCTCGCGAGGAGGGACATGAGATCGTCGCCATCGAGCGCGAGGACGCAATCTCGGATGTCCACTGCGTCATGATCCGCAAGGGGCCCGCCAAGGCAGATCGAGACGCATGACGATAGCGTCGATGGGCGCAGCGTTTTCGCGCGGGTAGTAGTGCGATCGCCGCGACGATGATCGGAAGCCGACCTGCCCATAGAGAGCGATGGCCGACGCGTTGTCGGCGGCAACCTCGAGAAAAATCACCCGAACCCCTCGTTCGCCAAGCAGTGATCGCAGACGTTCGACCAGTGCGCGGCCGACCCCGCTGCGCCGGCCGGCGTGGCAAACGCCGATCGACACAAGCTCGGCTTCATCGAGGACCAGGCGAGCCAGAACGAACCCGACCGGCTTTTCGGTGGAAGCGATCAGGGCGATCGCTCCGGGCGAGGCGAGAAAATTCGCCACGTCTCTTTCCGACCAACCCCGCACGAAGCACGCACCGTGCAGGCGACTGATCGTCGCGGCATCGGCCAATTGCGCCTGGTCGATGTTCACGGTGGTCGCCGGCGTTCGGTCGGCAGCTTTGCGTCGGGTGAACGTAAATAGAGAGGGCGCGGTGGCCGGCGAAAGGCGGAAAGCCCCCGCCGCGCAATCGCGTCCGCCGCAAGCAGCGCCAGCAATCGTGGACTGGGCTGCAGAGCATCGCCCGACGCCCGGGTGACGATCACCCGCGGTGCCGCGAGGTGGGTCGCCACGAGCGGCGCGCCGTCGCCACAAAGCACTCCGGCAACGCCGTCGATCAGGCGCGCCGCCTCGTCGATCGCAACCAGACGTGCCTCGATCCGGGTGAGTCGGTCGACCCCGACGACTTGGAGATAGACTTTGCCGTTGCGCGCATCGGTTATGGCCGCAACGGCACCAGTGGTAACCGGCGAGGTCCGCTCCATCGCCTCGGCGGCCAGCACCTCGAGCGAGGTCAGGCCAACGATTGCCGCCGCTGTGGGCAGGGCGATGGCGCGAGCGGCCGCCAACCCAACACGGATTCCCGCGAAGGTTCCCGGCCCGATAGTGACCGCGATGGCGGCCAGATCGCGATAGGCAAATCCCGTCTCGTGCCGAAATTCCTCGAGTAGCGGCATCAGGGTCTCGGCGTGGCCGCGTGACTGCAGGAGCGAGCGCTCGGCGACGATCGCGCCGGCGCGCATGAATGCCACCCCGCAGGACGCCATCGCCGTATCGAGGGCCAAGATGTTCATGGCAACGTGCTAGTCTGGACGATCATGGACAACGCATCTTCCTGCCTGGTCGAGATTAGCCACGCTCGTCGCGATCTGGCCATCGACATGATCTATGCCGACGCTCGCAACTTCACGGGCCGGGCCGTGTATCGTCGACCCGGGTGTTTTCTGCATCCCGATGCCGCCGAGCGGCTCGAGGAAGCGATCGTTCACGCGGCGCGGCTCGGGTTCAAGCTCAAGATTTTCGATGCGTTTCGTCCGAGCGAAGCCCAGTGGCGACTGTGGCAGCACACGCCGGACCCCGACTTCCTGGCCGATCCCCGGCGCGGATCGCCCCATTCGCGGGGTGTCGCCGTCGATCTTACGTTGGTCGACCCGAGTGAGAACGAACTCGACATGGGAACCCCGTTCGACGCCTTCACCCCAAGATCCCATCATGGCGCCCCAGACGTTTCCGCCACGGCCCATCGCAACCGATTGCTGTTGTTGGGCGTCATGACCACGGCGGGATGGGACTTCTACCGCAATGAATGGTGGCACTATCAGCTGTTCGACGCGCGTCGCTATCCGCTGCTGAGCGACTCGGCGGCGGGAACGGAGTTAATGGCGTGAGGGCCCGCATCGCGTTTTCGCGGCACGTTCTCGGAATCGCACTATTTGCGAGTGTGCTCGCCGCCGAAGCCGGCCCCAGCGCGGCCGCCGACGGCGCTTCGGTCATCATGTACCACCGCTTTGGCGAGTCGCGATACCCGGCCACCAATGTTCGGCTCGACCAGTTCGAGGGACATCTCGCGGAGCTGTCGAGCGGACGCTACCGAGTCCTGCCGCTGCCCGAGATCGTCGAAGCGTTGCAATCCGGGCGTCCGCTACCCGATCGGACGGTGGCGATCACAATCGATGATGCGGTGCGTTCGGTTTACACCGAGGGTTGGCCGCGGCTGCGCCAAGCCAATCTGCCGTTTACGCTCTTCGTAGCGACCAAGGACTTGGAACAAAAGAGCGACGCCTACATGACCTGGGATCAGGTGCGAGAACTCGCCCGTGCGGGAGTCACGATCGGAAACCACACGGTGAGCCACCCGCACCTGCCGGCGCTGTCGGCCGAACGGATCCGGCGGGAAATTCTCGAGGCGCAGGCGCGCTTCGTCGCCGAACTCGGGCAGGCTCCAACGTTGTTTGCCTACCCCTACGGCGAGGCAAGCACCGTGGCCGTCGGCATCGTTCGGGAATTGGGCTTCAAAGCGGCCTTCGGACAGCATTCCGGCGCCCTGCACATGACCTCGGATCATTTCTATTGGCCGCGGTTTGCCCTCAACGAGAACTATGGAGCCCAGGAGCGTGTCCGGATGGTGATCAACGCGTTACCGCTCCCGATCGAGACGGTGTCGCCGAGCGATCCGACGTTGACACAAAACCCGCCGGTGTTTGCGCTGACCGTCGCCCCGTCCGTCCCCAATCCCCGGAACCTAAGATGTTACGCCTCGGAGTCGGGGTTCACGTTTGTCGCACTCGAAGAGCGGCGCTTCGAGGGGCGCTTCGCCGCCCCGCTCCCCGCCGGACGAGCCCGCATCAACTGCACCGTCCCCGCTGGCAGCGACCGGTTTCGGTGGTTCAGCATGCAGTACTATGTGCCCGGCGGACGGCCGTAGGAGGTCTTGGTGATTCGAGCAAACACGTTCAAGGCGAAGCTTCGCACCAGGCGCCAGGCGGTCGGTTGCTGGCTCTATCTCGGTGAGGCGTCGATCACCGAGGTTCTTGGGAGCGCGGGGTTCGATGCATTTCTCGTCGACCAGGAACACGGCCAGGGGGCCCTGAGCGAAGCGTTGCCGCAGTTGCGCGCAGCCGCACCATTCCCGACCACGATGCTCGTCCGCGTGGCCTCCCATGACCCTGCCGGAATCAAGCGCGTCCTCGACGCCGGTTTCGAGGGCGTCATCGTTCCGGGGGTCGAATCGGCAGAGCAAGCGCGGGCCGTCGTCGACGCTTGTCGCTACCCCCCAGCGGGGCGGCGCGGCGCGGCGGGCATGGTTCGAGCCGGCGACTATGGGCGGGGGTGGACCGACTATCTTCGCCAGCACGTCGCCGAACTGATGATCATCGTCCAGATCGAATCGGCCGCCGCGGTCGAACGGGTACCCGAGATCGCCCGGGTCGAGGGCATCGACATGTTGTTCATTGGCCCGCTCGACCTATCCGCCAGCATTGGAAAACCAGGACAATTCGACGACCCCGAGGTCGCCGCCCTGCTGGATCGCGCTGAGCGCGCGATCAAAGCGTCCGGAAAATGGCTGGGCGGGATCGAACTCGGCGCCAGCGACCGTCTCCTGAAACGGGGGTACGATGCGGTATTCGTGACGTCGGACCTGAATCTGTTGCGGGACGGCGCAAGAAAGCTGCTGACCGACCTCGCCAAGACCTGAGGGTTAGCCGTCGCGATCGAGATCGGACAGGCGATAGCTGTCGTAGACCGTCAGGTCGTTGCTGCGAATGATCGTCCGAATGGTCTGGATGTACTTCTCGCGGCGTTCCGAATAGCGGTTTAGCGTAGTGGCGAGGGCATGGCTGTCGAGCGCAACGCCACGGACACGCATCGCCTCGCGGCGGGCGCGAAATTCGCGGTAGGCCGCATGCCGGTTGAGATTTCGAACATAATCGGCGACCGAATCTTCGAAATCGTCGAAGGCCCGAATCTCGAACGCCTGATCGGGATCGCGACGAGCCGGCACGATTCCGGCACCCTTGGTCACGGTGACACGGCCGAATAGGGCATTGCCCTCCACGGCAAAGCGCGACGTGCCCCAACCCGACTCTTCGGCGCCTTGGGCGATGGCCAAAGACGGCGGCACGATGTCGTGCCGGCGCAACAGCTCGGCGTAATCGCCTGCCTCGATCTCGTAGACATCGAACAAACTGCCGAGCCAGGCCCGTTCTTCGCTGTTGGGGCCGACGCCGGACCCCTCGCGCAGGCGAATGCGGGTGATCCGGCTACGATCCTGAAGAATCCCCTCGTTGACCCGGATGATAAGCGGCAACAGTCCCGCGATGAATTGTTCCTTGCGTTCCTGGGGCGAAACCGAAGTGTCCTCGCTCTGGGCAACGACGGGACGGTACGAAACCGGCGACAGCTTGGCGGGCTGGGCCGATGCCCAGGGCACCTCGCGCGCGCGGGTGGGCGGCGACAATGCGAGCCACGCCCAGTTGCCGAGCGTATCGTGACCGGAATCCCGGGCGACACCTTCGGTTTGGGGTGAACCGCCGAGTAGGTCCCAGTTCAGGGCGACCACGGCAAACCCGGGCTTGCTGCTACCGCGCGCCACCCAGGGCTGAGAACCGATAACCCCGATGTAGAGCGCAAGCACGGCGCAGGCGATAAGTCCGAGACCCGCACGCTCGAACGAGAGACCAAACCGGGAAAGACTGAAGCGCATCCTTCCGTCCCAACTGGTTGATCGTCGAGGCACTATTGCGACGGCAGAATGTGGCAACAAGGAATATCTCTCGCTACGACGAACGACGCGGGCGCAGAGTGGAATCGCGGCAACGATCGGGGACACCGCCGGGCGGCACATAAGCCCCATCGAATCGTTGTTTGTCAATGGTCAAGACCCGTTTGTCGACGACGGTGTGAACAATCATGCGCTAAGTGACGTGAAGGTTATCCACACGTTATCCCGGCACGCCGTTGCGACCATGGCGGTGAAGTGTGGCGAAAAAATGGGCGTTAGGTCAGCTCGTCGATCTGCACGTCGGTGAGCGATCCCGGCACGATCGTCACTGGAATATGCATCGACCCGGAAATCTTACCCGCGATGTAGCTGACCAGGGGCCCCGGCCCCTCGTCGCTGCTGGAAGCCCCCAAAACGAGCACCCGAATGTCGCGATCCTCGTCGATGAGCTTGAGCACGACATCGCGGGAGTCGCCTTCACGAACCACGAGCTCGGGGAGCATTCCCGACTCCTGGTTCACGAGCGCCGCCAGATTGCGCAGCAACTCCTCGGCCTCGGCCTGGGCCTCTTCGCGCATCTTCTCCTTGACGGCCATCCACTCGGAATCGGCCGTCGGTGTCACCCGCAGCAAGGTTACTGCGCCTCCGGTGTGCTTGGCACGACGCCAAGCGAACCGCAGCGCCTTGTGACACTCCGGTGTGTCGTCGACGACGATCAGGAATTTTCGCTTTCCAGTGGGTCCGGTCATCGATGGTCGGGTGGTGTTGTCCGGCACCCACCTTGCCCCGATTGCCGGTTCGCCGCAAGGCGAGGCTACTTGAGCAGAATGTTGGTGATTTCGCGTAGCTGGGTGCGGGCGCGCAGCAAATAGAAGCCCTGGCCCGCAAGATGACTCGGAATCCACTGACTGTCCGGCGCACCGTTCATGATCACGATCGGCTGCAGTCTTGCGGCATGAGATGTCGACTCGAGCAATTGGCGCCACGCCGTCGTCAAATCGCGTTCTCGGATCACGCGATGATAGTCGTGCTCGAGTTCGCGCAGGATCAGGTGGTAGGCGTAGAGCTGCCCCTTGACGTGATAGAAGACGTCGTCGGCCTCGGTATCGAACACAGCAGGCCCATTGTCGATCCGCGTCTGCAGCGCCGCCGAAGATGAGCCGAGATCGGCGGCGATGCGATCGAGTGTCGCCAACAGATTGTCGGCACGACGCTCGAAGACGGCTTCCCCCCGCGATAGGCGTTCGTTGTAGTTGAGAAGCGCCCGGCGCGCCTTGCGGTATTGGGCCTCCGAAGTGGCCGTGGGTGCCAGCGACGTGGAGAAATCGAATACCCACTTCGTGCCCGCATATTGCAGCAAACCCGCCGCCTCCTGCAGGTCGGCGTCGGCCTGGCTCGACCCTCGCGTACGACCGATCTGATCGGTGAGCTCGAAGGCGAAGCGGGCCAACGCCGCCACGATGCCCTGCTGGAAATTCGGCATGTTGTCTAGCAGGGCGGACGGCATGAAGAAAGGATCGTTGGCCGTCCAGCCGTGATCGTTCACCTCGCGATCGATCAGGGCGGCGGCGATGGCGACACTCCGGCTGCCGCGCTCGTTCGCGGCCGCCGGCTCGAAAGCGAGGTTGTCGTCGATGGTATGGATGATGGCCATCCCCGCGACGTAGTAGAGCGCGAGCGTGGCAACGAGAGCGATAGTGCCGCGCCACACCCAGCGTGCCAAACCTCGCGCGGACCACCGCCCAGCCGGCGGGGCCTGGCGTTCCTCGTCGATGTCGTAGACCTCCGGGCCCACCGAATCCTGGGGCGCTGGTTGAACCATGCGTGTCCTCCGGCCGTGTCCCCCTAAGATAGGCCGCGGCGATCGACTATCAACGACCTACGGTCGGAGAAAACCGACGATCGATTGGGTTTCCCGCAGGATCGGATCCGCGATCGCGCGCGCTTTTTCGGCGCCTTCGCGCAGCGTGCGATCGATATAGCTGACGTCGGCGAGCAGGCGGCGCATTTCTCCGGTGATCGGAGCCAAGGTATCGATCGCGAGCGTCGCCAGTTGCTCCTTGAACGCCGAGAACTGGGCCCCGGCGAACCGCCGGCACACCGATTCGACGCTGTCGTCGGACAGCGCCGCGAAGATCCCGATGAGGTTCGCCGCCTCCGGACGTTCCTCGAGTCCCTGGGCCGCTTCGGGCAGCGGGTTTGGATCGGTCTTGGCCTTGCGGATCTTCTGCACGATCGCATCGGGCGAATCCGTGAGGTTGATGCGCGTGAAGTCCGATGCATCCGACTTGCTCATCTTCTTCGTGCCGTCGCGGAGATTCATGACGCGCGTCGCGGCCCCCAAGATCAACGGTTCGACCATCGGGAACAACTCGACGCCATACGTCGAGTTGAACGACCCGGCGATCTGACGGGTGAGTTCGAGATGCTGCTTCTGGTCCTCTCCCACCGGAACGTGAGTCGCTTTGTAGAGCAGAATGTCGGCGGCCATCAGGTTGGGATAGATGTAGAGCCCGGCGGACGCGCTGTCGCGCTGCTTGCCAGCCTTCTCTTTGAACTGCGTCATGCGATTGAGCCAGCCGATACGCGCGATGCAGTTGAAGATCCACGCCAACTCGGCATGGGCTCCGACCTGGCTCTGGTTGAAGACGATGCTGTGGGCCGGATCGATCCCCGCGGCGAGCAGACTGGCCGCCACTTCGCGAGTCGCGTTCTTCAGCGCCACGGGATCTTGCGGCATCGTGATCGCGTGCAGGTCGACCACGCAGTAGAGGCACTCGTAGTCGGCCTGGAGCCGCACCCAGTTGCGAATCGCGCCAAGATAGTTTCCGAGATGAAGATTCCCGGTCGGCTGCACGCCGGAGAAGATTCGTTTCATCGTCACGGTCCTGGCTGTCGCTGCGAGTTATGGCGTGACGCCCCTAGCGGGGTCAAGGTGAGCGCCGGCGCGCGAGTAAGGAACGAAATTCGCCAAGCGTCGCGGCACCGAGAAGATTGGCCGACACGGCAAACACCAGTCCTCCGGCCGCGATCATGGTAGCGAGGGTAACGATCCCGGACGCCCCGCCGTCGGCCCATAGCGATCTCGCGGCAAACAGGCCCAGCGTCATGATCGCGGTGGCCGCCAGAGTCCGCGGCAAGCGCGCCGTGAGCCTCGGATCGGCCACCCAGTAGCCGCGGCGGCGCAGGCCGACCGCCAACAGCCCGGCGTTCAGCCATGCGGCCACCGCCGTGGCGAGGGCCAGGCCGACGTGGAGCAGCGGTCCCATCAGCGCCAGATTCAACGCGACGTTGACCAACACCGCGGCAATCGCGATTCGAACCGGGGTTCGGGTGTCCTTGCGGGCAAAATACGCGGGCGTGAGAACCTTGATGAGCACGTAGGCCGGTAGTCCGAACGAAAACGCGATCAGGGCTTCGGCCGTCGCCGCGGCGGCGACCGCATCGAAGGCGCCGCGCTGGTAGAGCACGGCGACGATCGGATGCGCCAGCACCATGAGTCCCGCTGCCGCCGGCAGCGTGAGCAGGAGAGCGGCCTCGATGGACCGGTTCTGAGCCGCCGAGGCTGCACCAGCATCGTTTGCCGCGAGATGTCGCGAGAGAATCGGCAGCAGCGCCGTACCGACCGCAACACCGATCACGCCAACGGGCAGTTGGTTGATGCGATCGGCAAAGTAGAGAAACGAAATCGACCCCTCGGGGAGCAGCGAGGCGATGATCACGTCGATGAACAGATTGATCTGGACGACGCCCGCGCCAAGCGCCCCCGGTGCCATGAGCCGCAGGACATTGCGAACGCCCGGCGTCCAGCGCGGTCGCGGAAAGCGCAGAACGAAGCCGGCCCGCTTTAGCTCGAACGCGAGCCACAGGAACTGCACGACGCCGGCCAGCGCCACACCCCAGGCCAGCGCGTGGCCCGGCGTCGGAAACCCGCGATGGGCCAGGAGCAACGCGCCGATGAGACAGAGATTGAGCAGGATCGGTGCTGCCGCGGCTGCGGCAAACCGGCCGAGGCTGTTCAAGATGCCGCCTTGCAGCGAGACGAGGCTGATGAAGAGCAGATACGGGAACGTGATCTGAGTCAGCTCGACCGCCAGATCGAATTTCACCGGTTCATCGGCAAACCCGGGCGCCAATCCGTACATGGCGAGCGGCATGAAAATCTGAGCGAGGGTCACTAGGAAAAAAAGGAACACGACGAGGACGCTCAGGACCTCACCGGCCAATCGTGCCGCCGCGGCCGCGCCGATACTTGCATTTGCCTCCGAGAACGTCGGCACAAACGCTGCGTTGAAGGCGCCCTCGGCAAAGAGCCGACGAAAGAAATTGGGTAGCTTGAAAGCGACAAAGAAGGCATCGGCGACGAGGCCGGCACCAAGGACCGCCGCCACGAGGATGTCGCGCGCGAAGCCCAGGATTCGGCTCACCATGGTGTAGCCACCCACGGTGGCAATCGCGCGCGACAGGTTCATCTCGGAACGAAAGGTGCGACGGAAGTCGAGCCAGCGCAAACGTTATGACGCAACCGGAGCTGGCCTGATATGGTCGGGTTCCCGCCCGCAGGCACCGAACCACCCCCTCCGTGCAACCGAAAGCCTCGCTGTTCTCGCGCCTCGTCCTGACGCTCGCCGCCTTGACGACGTTCGCGCCGCTGTCGGTCGACATGTACTTGCCGGCGTTGCCGACGATCGCTTCCGACTTTCGGGTCGACCCGAGCCAAGTCCAGCTTTCGCTCAGCACGTTCCTCGTCGGCTACGCCGTCGGACAGTTGGTCTACGGGCCGCTGTCGGATCGTTTCGGCCGCAGGGTTCCGCTCGGCATCGGCGTCATCGTCTACATGATCACGAGCGCCGGGTGTGCGGTGGCCTGGAGCATCGATCTTCTCATCGTCATGCGGGCGCTACAAGCCTTGGGCGCCTGCGCCGGAACAGTGCTGGCTCGGGCGATGATCCGCGATCTGTTCGGCAAGGACGAGACCGCGCGTTTGATGTCGATGATGATCCTCGTGACCGGGTTGGCACCGATGTTCGCGCCCATCATCGGCGGTCAGGTCCTGACCTACGCCGGATGGCGTGCCGTGTTCTGGGTGTTGACGGGGTTCGGGGCGATTTGCCTCGCCCTCGTGTTCTTCGCGCTTCGCGAGTCGCTTCCCAGGGAGGCACGCACCCGTTACGGCGTCACGGCGATGGCCGCGAGCTACTTCACGCTGCTGCAGAACCCGCGCTTCGTCGGATACATCCTGTGCGGCGGGTTCGTGTTCTCCGGGATGTTCGCTTACATTTCGGGATCCCCGTTCGTGTTCATCGAGGTGTTCGGCGTTCCCCCCGACTACTATGGGCTGCTGTTCGCCTTCCACGTCACCGGGCTCATGATCGGGGCCACCATCAACAGCCGTCTCTTGCCGCGGTATGGCGCCGACCGGATGCTCACCGTCGGCACGGTGGTCGCCGCAAGCATGGGGTGCGTGGTGATCGTCGTCGGATCAACCGGGCTGGGTGGAATCGTCGCACTCATCATCACGTCCTGGATGTTCATGTCGAGCGTCACCATGGTGGGCGCCAACGCCGCGGCTGGCGGCATGTCGGAATTCCCCAAGCTCGCGGGCACCGCTTCGGCGTTGCTGGGCGCCGCACAGTTTGGCATCGGGAGCCTGACCGGCTACATCGTCGGCAAGCTGCATCCTGACCCGACGGTGTCGATGGCGCTCGCGATTGGCTGCTCGGGTCTGGCGGCCTTCCTCACGCGCCTCGCACTCCTCCGGCCGCGCCCCGAATGACGACGGCCACCGCGCGCGTTTCTGTCATCCACCTGATCCTGCTGGCATCCATGTCGGCGATCGCGCCATTGACGGTCGACATGTACCTGCCGGCCTTTCCGGCCATCGCCGACGAGATGGCGGTGGATTCCGGCCGCGTGCCGTTCACCCTTAGCGTCTTCATGGTCGGATTTGCCGCCGGCCAGATCCTCTACGGGCCGATCTCGGATCAGTGGGGCCGACTGCTGCCGCTCACGCTCGGGATGCTGGTGTTCGCCGGCGCGAGTGTCGGGGCCGCCTTCGCGAACGACATCGATTCGTTGGCCGCATGGCGCTTCGCGCAAGGGATCGGGGGAGCCGCCGGCCCGGTGTTGGCGCGCGCCATGGTCCGGGACATGTTCGGGCGCGACGAGGCGGCCCGCATGCTCTCCTTGATCACGTTGATCATGGGCCTCGCCCCCATGCTGGCGCCTTTTGCCGGCGGATTGCTACTGGTCGAGTGGGGCTGGCGATCGATCTTCTATGCGCTCGCGGTGTTTGCCCTCGCGACCTGGGCTGGCACCAAACTCGCCATTCCCGAGACATTGGCGCAGGAACGTCGCGTGCCGTTCGGCATGGCAGCCATGCTGCGGAACTTTGCGACGATGCTCGCGCGCCGCCGCTTCCTGGGCTACACCCTGTGTGCCGGATTCAGTTCGGCCAGTCTGTTCGCCTATATCGCGAGCTCACCCCTCGTCTTCATCGAGTACTTCGGGCTCTCTCCGATCGCTTACACCCTGGCCTTCGGGTTCAACGTCACGGGCTTCATGCTGGGCGCCTTCGCCAACGGCTTGCTGGTCCGGCGCTGGGGAAGCGATCGCCTCCTGATGGTCAGTACGATCCTGGCCGCGAGCATGGGATGCGCGGTCGCCGTCGTGACCTTCGGCCTGTCGGGCGGGCTGATCGCGACGATGATTCCGCTCTATCTCTTCATGCCGTCGATCAGCATGACCAACACCAACGCGACCGCGGGAGCGCTATCCGAATTTCCGACCATGATCGGAACGGCGTCCTCCCTGATGGGCGGATTGCAGTTCCTCATCGGTGCGGCGTCGGGGGCGCTGGTCGGGATGCTGCACGACGGGACACCCACGATTATGGCCCTGCTGCTGGGCATCGCCGGCGTGAGCGGTCTGCTGTGCCGGACCCTGATGATCCGGCCGGCGACGAACGCTGCGAGTTAGGCCGCAGCCTCGCCCGAACGCGTCCCGGACGACAGCACGTCGAGGAGCTGCGACCGGATGCGCTCGAGTTTCCCGTCGTGCGTGATCTTCAGCCCGAACACGTCCTTGACGTAAAACACGTCGACCGCCCGTTCGCCGTAGGTCGTGATGTGTGCGCTCGCGATCGACAGGCCGAGCTCGGTCAGTGCTCGCGTCACGTCGTACAACAGCCCCGGTCGATCGCGCGTGTTGACCTCGACGACGGTGTGCATGTTCGAGGCGTTGTTGTCGATGAGCACGCGGGGCGACACCGCGAACACGCGCGTCCGGCTCGGCCACGCGCCACGTTCCCGGAGAATCTGGTCGATGCGCAGCCGGCCAGCCAAGGCAAGACCGACGTTGCGTTCGAGGCGAGCGATACGGTCGGGCTCGTCGAACGGCAGGCGATCCTCGTTTTGCAGCCAGAAGGTGTCGATGGCCATGCCGTCCGAGGTCGTATGGATCTTGGCATCGACGATATTGGCGCCACTCGCCGCGATCGCGCCGGCCAGCCGCGAGAACAGTCCGGGATGATCGGCGGTGTACACCGTGAACTCGGTCACGGCGCGAAAACGGTCCGGCGATGAGTCCATCGTCACCGCCAACTGAGCGGCGTCGGCACGCCGCATCAGCCGCGCGTGGCGCGCCTGCGTCTGGGTGTCCGTGCCCGTCCAATAGCGACGGTAGAAGCGCTCGGCGTGCCGGGAGAACTCTTCGTTCGTCCAATCGGCGAGGGCCAGCCGCAATGCGTCGCGCGCCGCGTTGATCCGGTGCGCCGTCGTCGCCCGTTCACTCCCTCCCGCCAAAGCCTCCGCCGTGGCGTGATAGAGATCGCGCAGCAACTCCCCCTTCCAGCCGTTCCATCGACCCGGGCCCACGGCCCGGATATCGGCCACGGTCAGCACCAGAAGCAGTCTCAGGCGTTCCGGACTCTGCACCAGGGCCTGGAAGTCGCTGATCGTCTTGGGGTCGTGGACGTCGCGTTTGAAGGCGGTGTGACTCATGGCGAGGTGGTGACGCACGAGCCAGGCGACGGTCTCGGTCTCCTCGCTCGCGAGCCCGAGTCGCGGGCACAGCGATTCGGCGATTTCAGCGCCCAGCGTCGAGTGATCGCCACCACGTCCTTTGGCGATGTCATGCAACAGGACCGCCAGATACAGTACGCGTCGTGACAGAATCTGCGGCAGAATCTCGGTCGCCAATGGATGGTCGTCTTTGAGCACGCCCCGCTCGATCTGACTCAAGATTCCGATCGCCCGGATCGTGTGCTCGTCGACCGTGTACACGTGGTACATGTCGTGCTGCATCTGGGCGACGACGCGGCCGAAGTCGGGAATGAAACGACCGAAGACGCCGGCCTCGTTCATTCGGCGCAGGGCCGTCTCGGGATCCTGGGTCGAGGTGAGAATCTCCAGGAACGTGCCGTTGGCGGCCGGGTCACGGCGGGCGTGATCGAGGAGGCGGAGACTGCGCGTGATGAGCTTGAGTGCGTGGGGGTGGATGTCGCGGTCGTGCACCTGGGCGACCCGGAACAGACGGACCATCGCCGCCGGATCGCGTTCGAACTCCTGCTCGTCGGCCACCGAGAGCCGGCCGCCCTCGTCCACGAACCCGTCGATCTCGCGGCGAAACAACCCGAGGCGCAATAGGCCGAAACGCGGCTTCTGCATCTTGTGCTGCGATTCGATGGCGGCACAGAAGATGCGGGTGAGATCACCCACGGTCTTGGCCACCAGGAAGTAGTGTTTCATGAAGCGCTCGACGGCGCTCGTCTTGCCGCGCTGTCGATAGCGGAGACGAAGGCTGATCTCGGTCTGCACGTCGAAGGTCAACCGTTCTTCGGCGCGATCGGCCAGGTAGTGCAAATGGAACCGAATGGTCCAGAGAAACGCCTCGGCACGGCGGAAGCGGGCAAGCTCCCCCCGCGTCAGGACCCCCTCGTCGACCAACTGATCGACGCTTGACAGGCCGTAGAGATATTTGCCGATCCAGAACAGCGTATGGAGGTCGCGCAAGCCTCCTTTGCCGTCCTTGACGTTCGGTTCGACGAGATATCGGGAATCGCCCAACCGCCTGTGACGAACTTCGCGCTCGGTAAGCTTGGCAGCGACGAACTCGGAGGCTGTGTCACGGACCACGTCGTTCTGGAATCGCCGCCGGAGTTCGTCGCAAAGCGCCTGATCGCCCCACAAGTAACGGGCCTCGAGCAAGGCCGTGCGCACACTGACGTCGGACCGGGCGATCCGAACACATTCGTCGATCGAGCGCACCGCCTGGCCGACTTTGAGGCCGAGATCCCAGAGCGCGTACAGTACGTATTCGACGACCTGCTCGCCCCAGCCCGTCAATTTGTAGGGATGCACGAACAGAAGATCGACGTCCGAGTACGGCGCCATCTCGGCACGCCCGTAGCCGCCGACGGCGATGACCGACAGCCGCTCGTTTTCGGTCGGGTTGGTGACGCGATAGACGTGGCGCGTCGCAAAGTCATAGATCGCTCGCACCAGTTGATCCACGAGATGGGTCGTCATGCGGGCCGCTTCGAGCCCGCTCGCGCCAGCCTCAAACCGGCGGCGGATTTCGCTGCGACCATCGGCGAGCGCCGCGGCCAACGCCGCGTTGGCCTTTTGCCGGGCTGCAGCCCCGCGTGGGTCACCGTCCTCGGCCAGCGCATCGAGCGTTGCGAGCAGATGGCGGCGCGAGACGATATCTCGCGGCTGGGCGATCCCGTCCATGCGCACTAGGTGCCCCGCTTGGGCCGGTAGCGCAAGCCCTCCGTTGTTTGACCGACGCCCGCCCAGCGACTACCGTGAACCCCTTGATTCCCAAGGAAAGGAGCCTGCGATGGCCGAGAATCCCGCGACGTCCCGGACGTTGCCGCTGGTGCTGTTGGTGGTGGGCGGGGTCGTCTATGGCAGCGTGTTCTCGGCCAACAAGATCGCGATCGAGGCCGGATTTCCGTTCATCGCCTACACGTTCTGGCAGGCCCTGATCGCTGCGCTCGCTGTTCTCGTGATCGGCGGCGCGACCAAGAGCCTGCCCCAGATGAGCACGGCCCACCTGAGGCAGTACGGTTTCACGGCGCTGTTCGGTTACATAATCCCGTTCATCGTCTTTGCGTACGTCGCGGCAAAGGTCCCACCATTGGTCTTGACGTTGCTTCTCGCCCTGACGCCGGCCTTGACCTACCTCTTTGCCTTCATCATGCGACTCGAGAAGTTCCGTCAGGCCTCGATCATGGGCGTCGTGTTCGGCTTCATCGGCATTCTCTTGATCGTGCTGCCGGAGGGCAGCTTGCCGTCCCCAGAGGCGGCCGGGTGGCTGATCTTGGCGCTCCTAGCCCCGATCGGGTTCGCGGCCAACAACGTTTCGGTGGCCGTACTGCGACCGCCCGCCAGCACCTCGATCGGACTCAGCGGCGGTGTCCTGCTCGTCGCCTCGGCGGTGATGTTCGTGATCATGCTGGTGTTCGAAGGCTTCGTGCCGTTTTGGACCCTGGCCAGCGGAGCGGTGTGGGGTGTCCTATGGGCCGCGCTCGTGAACGCGATCACATTCTGGTTCCTGTTCGAGATCATTCGTCTGGCGGGCCCCGTGTTCTTCTCGCAGTTCAACTACGTGAGCGTCGGCTCGGGCTCGCTTTGGGCCCTCGTGTTGTTCCAGGAACTGCCGAGCCTGTGGGTCTGGGCCGCGCTCGTCGCGATGGTCATCGGGTTGGTATTCGCGACTCAGGGGGCCAACGCCTCGATCCGCGAGGCATCGGCCAAATCCTGATCAGGATCGGCGGGTCGCGAGGAACACGCCGGCGAAAATGAGGGCGATTCCGACGAGGTGAAAGGAGTACAGCGCCTCGCCGAGAATCGCCACCCCGCCCAACGTGCCCCAGATCGGCGTCAGATTCTGGAACTGCGCGCCGACATCGGCCCCCAGGCGCTCGACGCCGCGGTTCCAGAAGACGAACGCGAGCAGGGACGGGAATACGCCGACGTAGCCGATCGCGGCCAGGTTGGCGGTCGTAAGCTCGAAACCCCTGCCCTCGATCAGCCACTCGCCGATCGCCCCGAATCCAACGATGACCGAGCCGACGAAGAACGTGACCCACACCAGCACCAACGGGTGAAGCTCGACCGGCCGGAAGCGAAGACCCACGGTATAGATCGCCCACCCGATCACGGCTGGCAGCATCAGGATGTCCCCGGGCGTGAACGTGAACTCGAGCAGCGTGCCGAGGTCTCCCTTGGCGACGATGAAGCCGACGCCGAGGAACGAGAGGGCCATGCCGAGCACGACTCGCCGGGTGACGACCGCCCCCACCATGACCCAGGCGATGAAGACCGTCACGGCCGGCGTAACCGCATTGACGAGCGAAACGTTGATCGCGGTCGTGGTCACGACGGCCAGGTTGACGAACGTGTTGTAGATCGCCACCCCGAGAAAACCGAGGAGCACGAGCAGTCGCCAGTTCGATCGAATGATCGGCCATTGGCGACGCAAATGTGGCAGCACAAAGGGCGTGAGCAGCACGAAGGCGAACGACCAGCGACAGAAGGACAGCGCGATCGGCGGGATATCGCTGATGACCGCGCGAACGACCACGTTGTTCCCGGCCCAGAACAGCGTGGCGAGGCAGAGGAGCACGGCGGGCGACTGCAACCCCTGCAAGACGCGGTTCATGCTCGACCCGCCTTTCCTGTCCGCTCACGAGTAGCGAGAAAGATGCCGAGGAAAACCAGCAGGATTCCGAGATGGTGGGTTTCGAGCGGCTCGCCAAGGAGGACGATCGCCCAGAAGCCGCCGAACACGGGCTGCAGATAGATGAATTGACTGGCGACGTTGGGTCCCACCTTGGCGACACCGAGATTCCAGAGGCCGAAGCCGACGACCGACGCGACGACGCCGATGTACAGGATGCCGACCACGCCTTCGGAACTCCAAACGACCGGCGGGCCATAGATACGCTCCCAAGCGAAGAAGGGTGCGATCATCACGACGCCGCACGCCACCATGGCGAGAAGCAGCGCCATAGGATCGATTGGTCCGGGCATTTTGGTCAGGAGAATTCCGTAGAGCCCCCAGCAGATCGATGCGAGCAACACGAGAAGATCGCCACGGTGGAGGGCGAGATCGGCGAGGCTCGTGGGGTCGCCGCGGGAGATGATGACGAGAACCCCGCCCAGGCCGATCAGGACCCCGAGCACGACCGTCTTCGCGGCCCGGTGGCCTAGGAAGAGCCAGGAACAGGCGATCGTGATCAGCGGGATGGAGGCCAGCACCAGCGAGGCGTTGATCGACGTCGTGTGCTCGAGCCCGAGATAGAGCAGCGTGTTGAACGGCGCAATCGCCGTCGCCGCTAGCGCCAGGACGACAAGCCAGGAACGGCGCAACGATCGGCGCGCCCGCCACAGCGCCCCGCCGGCAAGTGGCAGCAACACGAGCAAGGCGACCGACCATCGCGCGAGAGCCAGCGTGATCGGCGGGATCTCTCCGACCGCGCTGCGCCCAACCACTTGGTTCGCCGAGCCCGCGAGCATCGCGAGCACGAGGACGAGATAGGGATTCCAGCGTCCGACCATCACTCCACCGCCCGACGGGGAGCCCGTGTCGCGAGATAAATGCCGAGAAATATGAGCAGCAGCGCCGCATGGTAGGGAGCAAGCGTTTCATCCAACAGGGCGAACGCCCATGTCGCGCTGAAGATCGGGCCGAGATAGGTGAACTGACTCGCCCGTGACGGTCCGAGCAACCGCACGCCGTATTGCCAGAGCATGTTGCCGATCACGGACGGGAAAATTCCGACATAGAGAATGGAGAGGACGGTCGCCGTCGAGATCACCATGTGGTCACCGCTCGCCAACTCCGCGATGTACAACGGCGTCAGGATCACGAGGCCGATCACAGCCATTGCCAGCAGCAGGCCGCGGCCGTCAATGCCATGGGGAAGCCGACCGAGCATCACGCAATAGGCAGCCCAGGACCAAACAGCCGCCATGACGAGCGCATCTCCGGTGTTGATTTCGAGCCGCAGGAGGGCGGCTGGGTCGCCGCGCGCAATGACTAGGCCCACCCCAGCGAAGCCGAGCGCCATGCCGGCGAGAACTCGCCAATCGACGCGCTCGCGCGTGAGCAACACGGCCAGGGCGACCGTGGCCACCGGCATCCCACCGATCTGAATCGAGGCGTTGATCGCGGTCGTGCTCTCCAAGCCATAGAACAAAAATACGTGATGCGACGAACAGGCGGTGGCCCCCATGCCGAGCAGCAAAAGCCAATGCCGCAAAAGTACGCGGCGTTGCCTCAGCAATGGGCCTATCCCGATCGGAATCAGGACGGCCACGGCGACAGCCCAACGCCAGAAGGTGAGCGCTATGGGCGGAATCTCCCCGACGGCGCCGCGTCCCACGACCAACGTTCCCGAACCGACAAGCATGCTCAGGGTCAGCACGACGTAAGGGTTGACGATCCACCGCCGGAGCCCTGGAAGCGGCTCGCTCATGGCACCGCGGTTTTCGATTCGGCGGCCGGGCGCGTGGACAGGAAAATTCCCAGGAAGATCAAGACGATCGAAACCAGGTGAAAACCGTGAACCGCCTCGCCGAGGAAGATGACCGCCAAAAGGCTGGCGTAGATCGGACTCAAATACGCGTATTGCGCCGCTACGGTCGCACCGACCCCGGCCACCCCGCGGTTCCAGCAGTAATACGCCCCGACCGCGACGCCGATCCCGAGATAGAGCACGGCCACGATGTTGTCGGTACTGAAATTTGGCGTCGGCCCATTCTCGAGTTCGAGAACAACCAGGGGCGACATGGCGAGGAGGCCGATGACCATTGTCACCTGCATGAACGCGAATGGATCGAGGCCCGCGGGTAAGCGGCGCAGATTGACCGTGAAAACGCACCAGGAGAGAAGCCCGACGAGGACGAGAAGATCGCCCTCGTTGATTTGCAGCGAGATCAAGAGCGCCGGGTCACCTCGCGTCACCGTCGCCAACACGCCCACGAGACTGACGACGATGCCGAGCCCGCGCAGCCAGGTCGCTCGTTCGCGAAAAAACAGCCAGGACAACAGCAGACAGATGACCGGCATGGACGCGCTCAGAAGCGACGCGTTGACCGCGGTCGTCGTACGCAAGGCGTAATAGACCGCGGGGTTGTAGACGCTGATGCCGAGGACCGACATCACGACCATGAACTTCCAGTGCCGGAGGAACACCTCGCGCTGTCGCATCAGAGCCGGCAGGGCAAGGGGGACCAGTGCAATGACAGCCGTGAGAAAGCGAATCGCCGACAACGTGAACGGGGGCATTTCGTCGACGATCGCGCGCCCGATCACGTTGTTGGCCGAACCGAGCAGCACCGAATAGACGATGAACGCATGGGGCGACAGGAAGACGGTGCGCCAGCCCGAGGCCGAGATCATGGGCCGGTCGTCTCGCGGTTCGCCGATTGGCGCCGATCGGCCGTGGTCGACAGGTAGATGCCGGCGAAAATCAGTGCGATCCCCGCGCCATGATAGAGGCGCAGGTTCTCGCCGAGGAAGACCACGGCCATCAACGATGTGAACACCGGAGCGAGGTAGACGAATTGCGATGCTGTCGGCGAGCCGACTGCCGCGACCCCGACGTTGTAGAGGCTGAACGACACGGCCGTCGCCATGACCCCGACGTAGAGGATCGCCCCGATCACATCCGGCGTGACGTCGAAACGATGGCCCATGGCGACCTCGGCCGCATAGAACGGTGTAGTCCCCGCGAGGGCGACGAGATCGATGATCAGCATGAACCCGACGGGGTGAAGACCTCGCGGTAGCTTGCGCAGAAGCACGGAGTAGGAGGCGAACCCGAGGGCGGAGATCAGCATGAGCAGATCACCGAGTACGAAAGCCAGATCGAGAACGACCGAAAGGTCGCCTCGCGCGATGGTCACGACGATCCCAAGGAAACCGAGTGCCACGCCGACGGCGCGACGCCAGTGCGGGGTCTCGCGCAACATGACCACCGTGAGAAGCGCTGCGGCGACGGGAACTGCGCCGACGATCAGCGAGGCGTTGATCGCCGTGGTCGTTTGAACGCCGAGATAGAGGAACGCGTTGTAGACCCCGACGCCGAGGACACCCAACACACCGATTAGCGGGGCGTGACGCCGCAACAGCGCCCGATCCCGCCACATGGCCGCCGCGCCGAAGGGGAGCAACGCAATCGCCGCAGCAACGAATCGCCAGAACGTCAGCGCCATTGGGGGCACGTCTTCGATCACGGCGCGGCCGACGACGGGGTTACCCGCCGCAATCGCCATCGCGACGATCAACAACAGGTACGCCGTGGTTCGAGAGATCGAAGACTCAGGCATAGGCGAGACGACGAGCGGGGAGAAAGGCATCGCAGAGCGCTGGCCGAATTACAACCATCGCGGGCGCATGTGACCCATGCAACGGCATCAGGCCTTCGACGAATCGATCAGGGCTTTGAGACGATAGAGCGCTTCGAGGGCCTCTTTGGGCGATAGGGCATCGGGATCGAGCGCCGCCAACGCGGCAAGGGCGGGCGGCGGCGACGCAGTCTCGGGCCGCCGGGCCGAGGCGAACAACGGCAGCTCCTGGGTCAGCCGCGCGATCGCCCCGGACTGTTCGCCCTGCTCCAGCGTCGCCAGGACTGCCGTGGCGCGCTTGAGCACCTCGGGCGGAAGCCCGGCCAGTTTTGCGACGGCAATGCCATAGGATCGATCGGCCACCCCCGGCACGACCCGGTGAAGGAATACGACGTTCCCTTCCCACTCCTTGATTTGCATCGTGTGATTGGCGAGGCGCGTGAGTCTCGATGCGAGCAAGGTAAGTTCGTGGTAGTGCGTTGCGAACAGGCCGCGGCAGCGGTTGACGCCGTGCAAGTGTTCGACCGTCGCCCAGGCGATCGACAAGCCATCGAACGTCGCCGTCCCACGACCGATCTCATCGAGAATGACCAGCGAGCGCTCGCCCGCGCGGTGCAGGATCGCCGCGGTTTCGACCATTTCCACCATGAACGTCGATCGCCCACGGGCGAGATCGTCGGAGGCCCCGACCCGGCTGAACAACCGATCGACGACGCCGAGATGCGCCTTGGCGGCAGGCACGAACGCACCCATTTGCGCCAACACGGCGACCAACGCATTCTGGCGCAGGTAGGTGCTTTTGCCGGCCATGTTGGGACCCGTTACCAGCCACAGCCGGTGATCGGGCCCCAAGTCACAGTTGTTGGCAACGAACGCCTTCGCGCGTCCCGCCTGCAACGCCGCTTCGACCACGGGGTGGCGTCCCTCGACCACCTCGAAGGCAAGGGAGCGATCGACGGTGGGCCGCACGTAGGTCTGCTCGACGGCGAGGTCGGCGAGCGCTGTAGCAACGTCGAACGCCGCGATCGCCTCGGCCGCTAGTGCGATACCGTCGGCCTCGCCGAGCACGGCTCGTGCGAGTTCGTCGAACAGGGCAAGCTCGAGCGCCAAAGCACGGTCGGCGGCGCTGGTGATCTTGCCCTCGAGTTCGCCCAACTCGACCGTCGTGTAGCGGACGACGTTGGCCAACGTTTGGCGGTGAATGAACGTGCGACGGATTTCCTCGGGTAGTTCGCGGTCGAGCTTGGACAGATTGGTGACGGTGATTTCGACGAAATACCCGAGCACATTGTTGTGCCGGACCTTGAGGCTCGCAATCCCCGTCTGCTCGACATAGCGCTGCTGGAGTTCGGCGATCAGTCGTCGGCTCCCGTCCCGCAGGGCCCGGAGTTCGTCGAGATCAGAACGAAAACCCGGCGTGATGAAGCCGCCATCGCGCGCCAACAGGGGCAGCTCGGTCGCCAACGCGCCAGCCAAAAGGCCGACCAGCCGGTCGTGGGCGCCGAGTGCCACGAGTTGAACAGCGAGCGGGTGGCTCTCGGGCGGCTGCACGAGTTGGCGCAACGCGGTGCCAACGTCGAGTCCGAGGCGGACGGCCGCCAAATCGCGTGGCCCCGCGCGATTGAGCGAAAGGCGGGCGAGGGCCCGTTCGATGTCCGGCGCGCGGCGCAGGCGATCACGCACCTCGGCCCTGGCGCCGGATGCAGCGACAAAGAACTCGACCCCATCCAGGCGGTCGGCAATGGCGACCGGATCGGTAAGCGGCGCCTTCAACCGGGCGGCCAACAGCCGCGCCCCGCCGCTCGTCACCGTGCGGTCGATCGCCGACAGCAGGCTGCCCTCGATACCGCCTTGAAGGCTCTCGGTGATCTCGAGGTTTCGCCGTGTCGCGGCATCGATGATCATCGTTCCGCTCGCCTCGTGGCGCCGGGGTGGACGAAGCGCCGGCAGCCGTCCACGCTGGGTGAGATCGACGTAGTCGATCAACGCGCCGCAAGCCGCGAGGTCGGCTCGCGAAAAGTCGCCGAACGCATCCAAGGCGGCGACGCCGAAGACCTCCTTCAGGCGCCGTTCCCCTTTGGTGCTGTCGATCACGCCCCGCGGCAGGCGGGTTTCAGTACCGCCGAACGACGTCAGCGCCTGCTCGATCCCCGCGTCAGGCGCTTCGGACACCAGTAATTCGCCCGGCGCCACGCGTGCGAGTTCGGTCTCCAGCGTGCCGGCGTCGACCTCCTGCACGAAGAACTCGCCGGTCGACATGTCGAGCCAGGCCAGGCTCGTGCGGTTGGCCGCCCGCGCCACGGCAGCGAGATAGTTGTTGCGTCGCGAGTCGAGCAGCGTTTCTTCGGTCAGCGTGCCCGGTGTGACCAGACGCACGACCTCGCGCCGAACCACGGCTTTGCTGCCGCGCTTCTTGGCCTCGGCCGGGTCTTCGACCTGCTCGCAGACGGCCACCTTGAAACCCTGGCGAATGAGCTTGGCGAGGTAATTGTCGGCGGCATGCACCGGGACGCCGCACATCGGAATCTCTTCACCGGCGTGGCGACCGCGCTTGGTCAGGGCGATGCCCAGAGCTTTTGCGGCCTTGGCGGCATCGTCGAAGAACAGTTCGTAGAAGTCGCCCATGCGATAGAACAGCAGGTAGTCGGCCTGTTCGCGCTTGATCGCCAGGTACTGCGCCATCATCGGCGAGGCCGACTCGCCGAGCGGATCGTCGATGGGGGAGACACTCATCGGAGGTTATCTGTCGGCGCGGTCGGAGGCCGATCGGTCAGGAAGCCTGGGCAACTTCCCGCTCGTAGAAGTCGTGATACTTCTCCGGCACGTCTTCCATGAACAGCGCGACGAACACGTCCGTCGTCCGGAATTGCCGATCGATGACCGCGCCGTCGCCGCACACGCCGCCCAGCCGCAGATACGCCCGGATCAGCGGCGGCACGGCACGAATCGCCGCGCGCACGTCGATTTCGTCCTTGGACAGATAGTCCATGCGTTGGTAACGGCCGGGCACCGCCCGCACCCGGGCGTCGGCCGGTGCCAGGTGATAGTGGTGAAGGTAGGAGAGCGGCAGGGCGTGAACGCTGGGGTCGGTACCGAAGAAGCTGGCGCACCCGAAGATCCGGGTCGTGTTGTGGTCGAGGTAGTAACGCGCCAGGCCGCGCCACAGGAATTGGATGGTCACGTTGTTGCGGTGTTCGCGGTGGACGCACGAGCGTCCGACCTCGCAACCGTTGTGCTTCTGTAGCTGGCGGATGATCGGGGACAGGTCGTATTCGTCGGCCGAGTAGTAGCCGCAGCCGGCCTTGGCCTCGACGTCCGATCGCAGCAGGCGGTACGTCCCGACCACGGCGTCTTCCTTGGGTCGGCTGTGGTCGATCACCAACATATGGTCGCAGATCGAATCGAAACGATCGAAGTCGAGGCGCGCCTTGGCCATCGCCGGCGTCGGCTCCGCACCCATCTCGTCATAGAAGACGCGATAGCGCAGTGCCTGCGCCGCGCGCACGTCATCGGCGCCCGCGGCGAGCCTGACTTCCAGCCGGCCGTCAGATGACAGCACGTCCGCTTCTCTCCTGACCCAACGCTCGGCCCCCCTTTGGCCGGTCACGATTGTACCGGCGCACGGCAGAGGCACCAAGCCAACCTTCCGTCGCAATCGACGATTCCGCCCCGCAACCTAGGGAGAGCTCTCGATCAACTCAAGTCCGTCGCTTGATTCGGATACCGCCATGACCGAACGTGGGGCCGTGTCCAGCCAGTGCCCGTCCTGCGGATCATCCGAACGTCGACCCTATGCCCCGGAATGCGGGCACGCCCTCCGCGAGTGTCTGACGTGCGGGCTGGTGGCCATGGAGCACCTGCCGACGGCGGAGGAGGTCGCCCGCCTGTATCGCGACGCGTATCAAGGCGCCACGGCCGGGTATTTCGCCAAGGCAGAGAAAAAACTCCGCCGGTCCCGGCGACGGGCCCGCACGCTGTTTCGGGCGATGGGCGCGCGGCCCGGCTTGACGCTCCTCGACGTCGGATCGAGCGGCGGCTTCATGGTCGAGGCCGCGCGTCGCGAAGGGTTCACGGCGACCGGAGTCGAGATCGATCCCGTTTCGGTCGACTATGCGCGTCGCACCTACCCGTCCAACGACTACTTTCTCGGCACGATCGAAGCGTTCGCCGCGGTCTGGTCGGGCGCGAGCTTCGATGCCGCCTATTGCTCGGAGGTGATCGAACACGTCACCGACGTGAACGGGTTCGTCGCTGCGTTGGCGCGCTGCCTCGCACCGGGCGCGATCCTCTTTCTCACGACGCCGGACATCGGCCATTGGCGACGGCCGAAGATGCTGAAAGACTGGGACGCCTTCGCGCCACCCTCGCATTGCCTCTACTTCACCTACCGCGCCTTGGCCCAGCTCCTGGCCAAGCACGGCCTGCCCGTCGAACGACGGTTGTTCAACTGGAAGCCGGGAATCAAGGTGCTGGCGCGACGCCGCTAGCCGGTCAGGTGCCGAACAGGCGTTCGTGGCTGAGCCCGATGAAGGCGACGATCGCCGCGAACACCCAAATGCCGAGCACCCAGGGAACCGCGCCGTTGAGACCTTTGCGCAGCAGGCCCTCGACCTCGGGGTTCGAGCCTTCTTTGACCAGGCGACCGAAGCCGACGATGAACGGCGTGAACGACAGGCGAATGCCGATGCCGCACGACACCGCCGCGGCGAAGCCCAGCACCTTCCAGCCGATCCACTCGTATTTGTAGAAGCCGCCGCCGGCGATGGTCATGATCGCCGTGACGACGAGAAACGCGAGGAACGCATAACGCAACATCAGGTCGATACGCGCCATGGTTTTTGCAATCGGCTGGCCTTCGCGCTGGTGAATGATGGTCACGAAGACGATCCACGCGATCGACGCGATCCAGATCAGCCATAGCCATCCGCCCGTGAGAGGCGAGGCATCGAGCCCCGCCGCCAGTTGCGCGCCGACCGGGAAGGTCAGGAGCAGCATGTAGCGCGGGATCATGTCGATGATCCCGAGGTTGTGCAGCAGCACCTGCCGCGTGGCAACCGAATACTGTGGGTTGTTGATAATGAGTCGCGCCGAGTAGAAGACGCCGAGATCCGCGCCCACCCAATAGACGAAGGTGACGACGTGGAGCAGTTTCAAGACGCTTTGCCAGTCCATGGTCGTCCCCGTCAGAATTGCGGCTGGGCGATGCCGATGTAGCCCATCACCACGAGCCCACCCCACAAGAGCAGCACCCACGGCTTCACCGCGTAGGTGAGGCGCGTGATCTCCTTCTCGAGTTCCGGGGTCGAACCCTGCGCCATGATGCGGCCGAAGGTCGGGCCGAAGTTGGCGAACGAGAACCGGATCCCGAGGCCCATGCAGAGCACGTAGGCGAACAGCAGGAGCTTTACGGCGAGCCAGGCGGCCGTGAACGGTTCGCCGGTCGCGAGCGACATCACGCCGACGACGACCAGCAACGCGATGAGGGCGTAGCGCAGGTAGAGATCGATCGTCGACAGGCGCTTGCCCTCGGGCGTGCCGCGCTTGTTGCCGGCGACCCAGATCAGGCGCAGCCAGGCGAACGCCGCGACCCACACCAGGACCAACCACCAGCCGGTGACCGGCGAATGGCCGAGGCCGTCGGCAAGCATCAGGCCCACCGGCAGCATGAACATGTTGGCGCCGCTCGGAAACCAGTTGACGAAATTCAGCACCTTGACGAGCGCCATCCGCGTCTCTTTCGAGTAGTTGGCGTTCTTGACGCGGAGCGAGGTGAGAAACACCGAGATATCGGCGCCGAGCCAGTACACGAGCAGGGCGACGTGGATGAATATCCAAAAAACTTGCCAGTCCATGGAACGGCCCCTTGCAACCCCGGCCCAAATCCTAGGGGGCTTGGGCCCCCGGAACAACGCCGGGTGAGGCCGACCTCACCCGGCTATCGCGTCAGAGAATGGGCTTCCACAACCCGATGAACGCGGCGAGCGCCACGAAGCCCCAGATGAACTTCACCCAGAGCCGCGGCTTGCTCGCGGTGGCGCGCAGGATGGCGTCCAATTCGGGCGAGGGACCCTCTTTGTTCATGCGCTGCGTCGCTTCGAAGAACGGCCGACCGGTGACCCGGATCATGTAGCCGCAGAAGATGCAGGCAGCGAAGATCAGCACCTTGATGGCCAACCAGCCGTCGGCGATCGGCTCGCGCGTCGCCAAACTGTAGACACCCAAGACGGTAAGCACGGCCAGCAACAGCAGGCGCAAGCGAAGATCGTTCTTGGCCCACGGCTGTTTCTTGGCCGTGTCCTTCTCGATGTGGAGCCACCACACCAACGCCAGCCAGGCGAGCGACCCGACCCACAACGGGATCAGCCACAGGGCATCCATGGCGATGCGGTTGCTGGCCACGGCCACCGAAAAGCCGACCGGCAGCATCAGCACGAGCGTCGTGCGTGGTGCCATGTCGATGTCGGCGGTGATCTTACCGACCACCTGCCGCGTCTTGATGTCGTACGCCGAGTTGTTGCGGAAGCGACTGGCGTAAAACACGCCGAGATCGCCACCAAGCCAATAGACGAAGAGAAGCGCGTGCAAGAAGACGAGCAGCGCGTACCAAAATTCCAGATGCATAATGAACTCCCCCCGGAGGACCCCGCCTCTCTAGCAGATTTGCCGGCGGCGTGTCGCCGGAAAGCGGGCGTTCAGGGGCGGGGTGTCGCCGGGTCGGCGGCCACGAACCCGAGCCGCTGGCGGCTGATCCAGGCGAGGAAAAGAATGCCCGGGATCGCCGCTGCGGTCGTGAGCACGAAGAACAAAGGCCAGCCCAACCCCTCCGCGAAAACACCGGCCGAAGACGAAAGGATCGTCCGACCCACGGCGGCGAGCGCCGAGAGCAGTGCGTATTGGGTTGCCGTGAAGGCACGATCACGGCACAGGCCGGCGAGATAGGCGACGAACACGATCGAACCGAAGCTCCCGGTCGAGTTCTCGACCGCGATCGTCGCCACCAGCATGGTGTAGTCGGCGCCGACGTAGGCCAGCGCGACGAACATCAGATTCGAGAGCGCCTGGACAATCGCTGCGATCCAGAGACTCGCGCGCGTGCCCAAGGCGGCGACAGCCCATCCACCGAGGAGGGCCCCGACCATCGTCGCGAACAGGCCGAACACTTTGACGATACGCCCGTAGTCGGTCTTGTCGAACCCGATGTCGAGCACGAACGGCGCGGTCATGATTCCGGCGAACGCATCGCCGAACTTGAACAGCGTAACGAACAAGAGGATTGCGAGCCAACCGTCCCGCGACAGGAACTCGGCAAACGGTGCCCATACGGCATTGCTGAGGCGTTGACCGATGGACGGACTCGCGTCGGCGATGGTTGGCGGCGGCGGTTCGGGCAGTGAGAAGACGGTAAAGATGCCAATGACGACGAAGGCCGCCATGACGAGGTAGCCGAACGCCCAACCCGCGTTCCCGGCAAGACCGCTATCTTGAAAATAGCTGACGATCTCGAACATGCCAGCGGTCGAAACCAGCATGGCCACACGATAGCCGGCGGAGTACGTCGCCACGCCAGCCGCCTGTTGATGCTCCGCGAGATACTCGACGCGAAACGCGTCGATGACGATGTCCTGGCTCGCCGAAGCGAACGCCACGAGGAGGGCCAGCATCACGGTCAGGACCGGCTCGGCGACCGGATCGACGGCGCCGAGGCCGACGATCGCAGCGATCAACAGCAGTTGCGTCGCCACCAGCCAGCCGCGGCGGCGACCGAGCCAGCAACCGAGCAAGGGCACGCGCGTCGCATCGATCAATGGCGCCCAGAGGAACTTGAACACGTAGGGCGTTCCAACCAGGGCGAAGAGGCCGATGGTCGTTAGCGACACGCCGGCTTCTTTCATCCACACCGACAGGGTCTGGCCGGTGAGGGCCAGTGGAATGCCGGCGGAGAACCCGAGAAAGATGATCGCCAGCACCGGCCGCTCGAGATAGACCCCGAGGCCGCGTCGCCAACTCGGCTTGGTTTCGCTGAGGTCCCTGACGCTCACCGGCCGAATCATACATCGGTGATGACGGCGACAATGGGGCTTTCGCGCCCGTGACGCATCGGGGTCGGTAGACGGGTCGGGGTGCCGGCCAAAGGACCTGCGGTGCTCTCGACGAACACCAGCGGACGATGCATTTCGGGGCGCATGAAAAAAATCACGATTACGCCATGATCGCGCGAAATTTCGGCCCCAATCCGTCCCTAGGGTGCCAGCGTCAAACACCTCGGGAGGGGTCATCATGAAAAAGACGCTTCTGTGCACCGGTGCAGCCCTGGCCATCGCCTTCGCCGCCCCCACGCTTACCCTTGCGTTCGGTAAACAAGACCTGTCCGCGCTCCGTCAATCGATCGTGGAGGCCCAGCTCGCCATGCGCGCGTCGGCCGCCGACCATCGCGCGGTGGAAGAGACCTATCGCAGCGCCACCGAAAAGGCCGCCCAGTGCAAATCCGGTCCCTGGGCACGCGCCTACACCGGCGTGCTCAGCGATCTCGAGAACTATCGCCGCACGGCCGAGGGCGCCCGGCGCGCCATCGCCCGCCAGCGGACGGAACTCGAGGGCACCCGCCAGGCCCTGGCCGAAGAGGAGCGGACGCTCGGCGCCCGCCACGGCGCGGTGACCGCCGGCTATTGGCCGGCCTACGAGAAGATCGCGGTCCGGCTCCAGACCGAATACCTGAAGCCCATGACCGAGTCGGTCATCCCCGGCCAGGAGCGCTACGTCGCGATCATCAAGCTGTCGAGCACCGTGCTCAACGAGTACGGCGGCGACTGCCAGATGCCGGTCGAGAAGGCGGCGATGGCCATCTCGCTCGAAAAGGTCGCACCGTTGATGAAGGAACTCGCCGGCAAGGTGGAGAACCTCGCCCGCACGGCGCCAACGAGCTAAGCCTCGCACGAACCAGGGGGCCGCGCCGCATCTGGCCGGCCCCTTCGTCGTGACCGGCTGCTACACTGCCGGCCGATGGCCTACGACGAACGACTCTCCGCACGCATTCGCGCCCACTTTGCCCGCCGATCCGGCGTGAGCGAACGCCGGATGTTCGGCGGACTCTGCTTCATGCTGCACGGCAAGATGTGCTGCGGCATCGTGGGCAACGACCTCTGTGCCCGGGTCGGGCCGGAACGCTACGACGCGGCCCTCACCAAGCCCCACGTGCGCGCGATGGATTTCACCGGCCGGCCGATGACGGGATTCGTCTACGTCGCCCCGGCCGGATTGAAAACCAAGGCCGCGCTCGCCCGGTGGCTCGACTGGAGCGCGGAGTTCGCCAAATCGGCCAGCCCGTCCAAGAAGAAGCGGACGCGGCGCGGCGCACGCCCGATCGTGCGTCGACGTCGGCCGGCATGACGCCGCGCGCCTCGCAGTACGTCGTCCAGGGCGGATGGATCGTCGCGGCCGAGGGCCGCCGACTCACGCTGCGGCGCAACGCCCATTTGATCGTCGATTCCGGGGTAATCAAAGCGATCGTCGAGGGCCGCTACGTCGGCGACTGGCCGGTGGTCGCGGTGCCCGAGGCGTTGATCGTGCCCGGATTCGTCTCGGGGCATACGCACGTGGCGAGTGCGACGCCGACGCGGGGCTTGATCGAAGGTGGGCGCTCGGCGCGGCGTTCGGCGGGCCTCGTCGCCGCCCTCGATGACGACGACCTCGATGCGCTCACCGCCTACAACCTGGCCGAAATCCTGCGCTCGGGCTGCACCACGCAACTCGAGATGAGCCAGACGTTGCGCCAGGCCGAGTCCTACGTGCGCATCGCCAAACGTTGGGGCGTGCGCGGCTATCCCGGTGCGATGATCCCGGCGACGCCGCGGGTCGATGCGATCTGGGCCCGCACCGACGATGCGGTGCTGTTCGCCTCGGAGGCAGACACGCTTCGAGAAATTGCGGCCAACCTGGATTTCGGCCGCCGCCACATGAACGCGGGTGACGGACGGCTGCGGCCTATGATGTCGCCCCACGCCACCGACACGCACACGCCGAAGACGATGGCGGCACTGCGCGCGGCCGCCCTCGAGCTGGGCACCGGACTCCACCTTCATTTGGCCCAGGGCGAGTCGGAAACCGCCGCTGTGCGGCGACTTTGGCAGATGACGCCCGCAGCCTGGCTCGAACACTTGGGTCTCCTCGACATGCCGGTGTTCGGCGCCCACATGATGGCGCTCGATTGGACGAGCGATCCGGCCATCCTGCGCCGTCACGGGGTGGTTTACGTGCATTGCCCTTCGGCGGGCGGCGCCAGCCGGACGAGCCAACCGTACCCGGAAGCGCTCGGGGCGGGGCTCCTGGTCAATATCGGCATCGACACCCATTCCAACGACTACCTCGAGAACCTGAAGCTCGCGGTGATCGGCGGGCGCATCCGCGCCGGCCTGGTATCGGGCCGCCATCCGGGGCCGGTGATCGCACCCACCGTGTGGGACGCGCTCGCGGGCGCAACGATCGTCGCGGCCGACGCGCTCGGACGACCGGACCTCGGCCGGCTCGCCCCGGGCGCCCGGGCCGACTTCGCCGTGATCGATCTCGCCGGATTCCTGGTCGGCGCCGGCGCGTTGCCGCCAGACCCGCTGCACCATCTGCTCTATGCCAACGGCCTGAGCGTGCGCCACGTCGCCACCGACGGGCGTTTTCAGGTCTTCGACGGAGCGCTTATCGTTGACGACGAACGCCAGGTGATCTCCGAGGGGGCTCGCGTTGCCGAAAAAATCTGGGCGCAGCTCGCCGCCGAGGGGCGCCTCAAAGGCGCGGCCGACGGTTTCGATCTACCGGCGTCTCATCAATAGCTGGGGTTATCCCTCCCGCAACGCTCAAGCCTGAAGCGGCTCCGGTTGCCCTGCCCCGAACCGAGGCGCACACTGGCTCTGGCGCGCCGGTGATCCGCGCCCAACAGGAGTAGACCATGGCGAAATACGATCTCGTGATCCGCGGCGGCACCATCGCGGACGGCAGCGGTAATGCGACGTTCGAAGGCGACGTCGCGATCCAGGGCGACCGTATCGCCGCCGTCGGCAAAGTGTCCGATGCGGGCCGCGAGGAGATCGCCGCCAAAGGCAAACTCGTCACGCCCGGGTTCGTCGACATCCATACCCACTTCGACGGCCAGGTGATGTGGGATCAGCGCATGACACCGTCCTCGGACCATGGCGTCACGACGATCCTCATGGGCAACTGCGGCGTCGGCTTCGCGCCCAGCCTGCCCGAGCATCGCGCCATCATGGTCGATGTCATGGAGGGGGTCGAAGACATCCCGGCGGCCGCGCTCAACCTCGGCCTGAAGTGGAATTGGACGACGTTCCCGGAATACCTCGATGCCCTGGAGACCCGTCGCGTCGACGTCGACTTCGCGACCATGGTGCCGCACGTGCCGGTGCGCATCTTCGTCATGGGCCGGCGCGGCGAGCGGCGTGAGCCGGCCTCGCCCGACGACATCAAACGCATGGCGGCGATCGTCAAGGAAGGCGTCGCGGCGGGCGGCATGGGCTTCTCGACCTCGCGCGCCGTCGGCCATCGCTCGGGCACGGGCGATGTCGTCCCCTCGACCACGGCGGGCGAAGACGAGTTGATGGCGATTGCGCTCGCGCTGAAAGATCTCGGCCAGGGCAGTTTCATGTCGGCGAGCGACCTCGACACCTCGCTCGGCTATTCGCCCGAGTTCGCGATGCTGACCCGCATCGCGAAGGCGAGCGGCCGGCCGGTGCATTTCCCGATGCTGCAGGCCAAGGATCGGCCCAATCAATGGCGCGAACTCGCCGAAGCGGCGGCCGCGGCGAAGAAGGACGGCGCCCGGATGTATGGGCAGGTCGTGGCCCGACCGGTCGGCGTGTTGTTCGGGCTCGAACTCACCTCGCATCCGTTCAGCTACTGCCCGAGCTACAAGGCGATCGCGCGTCTGAGTCTGGCGGAGCGCGTGGCGCGCATGAAATCCCCGGAGCTGCGCGCCAAGCTCCTGGCCGAGGCGCCCCAGGCCGAACCCAAGGAGGTTCGCGTCATGACCATGGCGCGCATGGTCGAGGCGCAGTACCCGATGGGTGATCCGCCCAACTATTCACCGCGGATCGAGGACCGCCTCGACCATATCGGCAAGCGCACCGGGCGGAGCGCGCTCGAAGTGGCCTACGACACGCTCCTCGAACACGACGGCAACGGGATTCTCTATCACCCGGCGCGCAACTTCGCGGCGCACAACCTGGACGTCGTTCTCGACATGCTGCGGCGCGACGAGGCGGTGATCGGCCTCGGCGATGCCGGCGCGCACCTGGGGCGCATCTGCGATTCGAGCATGCCCACATTCTTGCTCACCTATTGGACCCGCGATCGCCAGGGCGAGCGGATGCCGATACCGTGGGTGGTGCGGGCGCTGACGAGCCGCAATGCCGGTATCATCGGCTTTCACGACCGCGGCCTCGTGAAGCCCGGCTACAAGGCCGACCTCAACGTCATCGACTACGACCGGCTGACATTGCGGGCAGCGCGCGCCACCCACGACCTGCCCGGGGGCGCGATGCGCCTCTCGCAGAAGGCCGAGGGCTACGAAGCGACGGTGCTCTCGGGCAAGGTCACGTTCCGCGGCGGGCAGGTGACCGGCACGTTCCCGGGCAAGCTCGTCCGCGGCGAACAGAAGGCACCGGCGGGCTGAGGCGCCGCGGCGAAACCCGATTGGCGCGCCACCCGACCATCGTCGATTCGGCGGGACGCGAGTTCGCGCTCTTCCCGGTCTCGGTGTGCGCCTTCATCGTCGATCCGTCGCGCCAGTTTTTGTTGCTCAGGCACCCGAAACGAGGCCCCGCTCTGGAGGTCGTCGCAGGTCTCGTCGATCAGGGCGAGACCCTGGTCGATGCCGTCCTTCGCGAAATCCGCGAGGAAGCAGGCGAGGCGTTGAACGTGCGACCGCTCGGCATCTTTCACGCCTATTCGGTCCGCTATGACGACACCATACCGGCGATCGTAAGTGCGTGTTTTCTGCTGCAGGCAACGAATGCCGTGGTCGCGACGGGAAGCGACATGGCCGGAAGCGAATTTCGTTGGTTGAGCCTCGACGAGCTGCGTGAACGAAAGCACCGGATCATCGTGCCGGAGCCCGGCGAGGGCGGAGATGGCGTGTGGTTCTTCGAGCGTGCACTCGCCTGTCTCGACCTTTGGGGGGACGGCCCCAGCGCAACGCTCCAGCCGTCGTTTTCGCAGGCGTGGATCGAGCAGGGCGGCCGGAAGTAGATTCCGCATCATGAGCGACGAACTGCCGCCCGCCGCACCGCCGCCCACCAACGTCGTCCACCAACCGTTCCGATCGCGGCCGCTCGGCCTGCTGCTGCTCGTCGGCGCGGCGGTGCCGCCGCTCGCGGCGCTCGCCCAAGCCTGGTTCTCGATCTTCTATCTGGGCGACGATCCCAGACCGGTCGATCTCCTGTTGATCGCGCTCGCCGTTACCCTCTCGTTTTGGATGGTAAAGCGCGGCCGCAAGCTGAGGACGCGCGATGCGGCCGAAGTACTTGCGGCCGACTCACGCCCGCCCGTCGTTTACCTGCGGCCATTCCGCGCCGATGAACGATTGCAGAGTGGCATGCCGCTCGGTCTTCGCCACGGCGGGCGGGCGATCGAGTCTCTGATATCAAGCGATCCGACCGAAGAGACTCTCGCACGGGGCCTCCGTGAGATCGGCCCGTTCGTCGCCATTGGGGCGCCGGGCGAAAAATTCGCCACGCTCGGGGCGGCCCGCATGTACGTGGGCGACGAGGAATGGCAGGCGAAGGTTGATGAATTGCTCATCCGGGCCGCCGCCGTCGTGCTGCAGCCGGAAACTAGCGCCGGCACGCGCTGGGAAGTCATGCGCGTCGCCAGCGCCATTGACCCGCGCCGCGTCTTGTTGATCGTACCCAATTCTGCCGATCGGCCGCTCGGCTACGCCCGAATCCGTGCGGCGATTGCGGCGGATTTTCCGGTGCCGCTACCCAGCGACTGCACGGAGGCGGACGGATTCATGTTCGACGCCAATGCCAGGCCGTCGCCCCTTAACGTGCTGCGGCGGGGCGCGTTGGCGCCCTTCGTGGCCCAGGTGCAATCGCTCGAGCCCAATCGCGGAGGCGTCCGTGTTTAAGACGTCGAGAACGGGGCGCAGACTTCGCATTCTATGGATCGTGCTGCTAACACCACCTTGGCTGGTTGGCAGTCTTATGATTGCCGGCGGTTTGTTCGAGGGTGACGACACCAACGTAGAGATGATGATCGCGGGAGCGATCCTGATCGGCGCCACATTGCCTTGGCTGGCGATCCGCGTGGGTCTGCCTCGTCTATGGCGGGACATGCACCACTCGCCCCTGACGATCGGCCTCGCGATCCCCGGTGTCTTGTTCGGAAGCCTTTTCCTGTTCATGGGGCTTCTTGAGGAAGACGAGCCAGTTATCGTGGGCATCGGGCTGTTCCTGGTGGCCGCTCCGCTCGGCTGGTGCCTGTTCCGAGCGGGGCAGCGCTGGCGGAGACGCCAACGTATGGTCCACGATCTGCGGACGTACGCGGTCGGCGGACCAATCGTCGACACCGATCCCTTCGCCGTGATCCCCTTCGTCGTCGTCGGGCCGCGCATCTATTACCCGCTCAACAACGTGCTCCTGTATCAGGACATCGATCAGTTGGTATGGGCGTATGGTGAACAGACCATATACTGGTACCAGCTCGCGATCTGGAACCGCGACGCACACGCCGTGATCCTGCCGATCCATGTATTGGACGCGCCAGAAGCGCTAAACCGCTTACGGGCGGTCGCGCCATGGATCGCAACCGGCTTCAGCCGCACCCTGGTCCAGACCTGGAACATCGATCATGCCGAGTTCCTGGCGCTGATCGAGCAGCACCGAACGTCCGGACAGCCGTTCGCCCCGACTTGGGCGGCTGGGAGCGACACAGTCAACGTTGTGCCCCGTTCGCGCCAGAGTTCACAAATCGACTTTGGTTCGGCGTCGCGCCGCGAACAACGCGAAATCGAAAGGGTGCTCACTTTGTGGAGCTCGAACCAGCCCCGAGGGGTATCCCTGCCTGGGCCTCAAGAGCAAGGCGCGAGCGTGGAGCGAGCGGGTTGACAAGAGTTGGCTCGGCTCACGTCGCGGAAGAAGTTCGCTTTTCCATGAACACACTGCCCAAAATCGAGGCCGTGGGCATGGACGCATAGGGCTCGAACGGGCCGCGACGTTCGAAGCCGTGGCGGGCGTAGAACCGCATCGCGGCGTCCTGCTTGGTACCGGTTTCGAGCCGGAACAACGAATGCCCCGCCGCGACGGCCGCGCGGGTCAGCCGATCGAGGATGGCGTCTGCCACCCCTCGTCCACGAAACTCTGGGCGAACGTACATGCGTTTCAGTTCGGCAAAGTCCTCAAGGAGCGCCACCCCGCCGCAACCCGCCGGCCGACCACCGACCGCCGCCACGAAGAACCGGATGTGCGGCGCGAAGATCGCATCGAGCGCCAAGCCGTGGCGTTGTTCGGCGGGGTAGTGCCGCGACAACTCGGCTTCGAGTTCGCCTACAAGTTCACGGACCGCCGGTGTCGGCGCCAGCACAAGATCGACCGTGATGGCGGCGGTCATAGGAACGAGATCACGCCGTTACGGCGATGCGGGCTCGCTTCACCCGAACGTACCGGGGTGACGACGATGTCGAGGGTCGAAAAGGCTGCCCGTCCAATCGACCGTCGCGCCCTAGAGGGTGAACCGGCCCTCGAAGCGGACGGGTAGTTGCTACAGCCGGTCGGCACCAACTTACTCGAAGGCCGACTGCCGTACGGTATAGCGACCGCCGAAGCGATCGATCAGCGCTCGAAACAGCCGGTCGGCGGCAAAGCCAAGCACCCCGAGCGCAATGACCGACGAAAAAATCTTGGGAATGTCGAGAGAGAGCTGGGAACTGGTGATCATGTAGCCAAGACCATTGTCGGCCGCCAACATCTCCGCTGCAACGACGGTCGCAAACGAGTTCCCCATCGCCAGCCGCATCCCCGTGAATATGAACGGCATGCTTGCCGGCAAGGTGACAAGAAAAAATACCTGCCTGTGATCGGCACCGAGGGTGCGGGCCATGCGGGCCTTGTTGATTGCAACGGCCGACACCCCCGCTATCGTATTCAGCGTTACGACGAACACCGTCGTGTATGTGATCAACAGGATACGCGTCGTCTCACCGGTGCCGAACCAAAGCAACACGGGCGCGAACCAGGCCAGCGGCGGGACAAATCGCAAGAAGTGTACGTACGGCTCGGCGAGGGCACGAACCACCGCAGAAGTGCCCATTAGCAGTCCGAGAAACACGCCGATCAGGCTCCCGATCAGGAAACCGGAGAGAATTCGGCCGGCGCTGAAGAGCGCGGCCAGCCCGATCGACCCGTCAAGAACAAGCCCCGACAGCGTGCCCAATACCGTACTCGGCGGCGGAAACAGAATCAGCAATCCGAATGCACGAGCCGCCCACTCCCACAGCACCAAGACGGACGCGACCGAGAGTAGATAGATGCCGAAGGATTTCAGGCGTTCACGACCGCGCTTGCTGCCGATCACGGCGACGAACAGCCGTTCGACAGTTTCTCGGTTCAATGAACTCGTCGTCATGACCTAGCGTCCGGCCTGATAGCGCCAAAAGACGCGATGTTGGACAGTCGCGAAGAGCCGATCGGTCGCGAAACCCAATAGTCCTAGAACCAGGATCGCCGCAAACATCACATCGGCTTCAAAAAAAACTCGAGACGTATAGATCAAGTAGCCTAGACCGCTGCTCGCCGAGAGTATTTCGGCACCGATGACGGTCATGAACGAATTGCCCAAGGCGACACGCATGCCCGTGAGTATGAAACCGACGGCGCCAGGCAAAGTGATGTAGAGGAATATCTGCCACGAGCGGGCGCCGAAGGCATTCGCCATTCGCAACCGATCACGATGAATATGGATCACCCCAGCCATCGTATTCAGGAGGACGATGAACACCGTCGCATAGATGATGAGGAACAGCTTCGAGCCCTCATTGACGCCAAACCAAATAACGGCCGGAGTGATCCAAGCGATCGGGGTCACAAAACGAAGGAAGTTGATGTATGGGTCCAGGAATTTTCGAACGAATCCGAATGACCCCATCAGCAAACCGATGAAGGCCCCCGCCGCACTGCCAATCAGGAATCCGAAGATGACGCGACGGATCGTGATGCTCAGATGTCCAAGCAGTTCGCCCGAAGCGATCCCCTCTGTCAGCGCCCGGAGCGTCGACGTAAAGGGCGGAAACACGATCGAAATCAGAACAGTCGTGCTCAAGAGCTGCCAAACCGTCAGAGCGGCAGCAACGGAGATCCCCGAAAGGAAAATCCTTCCGAGCCGACTCGACCAATTCCAACGGTTTCGGTCGGACAGCCGCGTACGCACACGCGCCGTGCCCATGACCAAAGGCTCAGTGCTTCTGGCCAATAGCCACTGCCTCACGGTTCATCGTTCGGCGGACGAGCACGGTCGTCCTGCCGCAACCGCCCGGACCCAACAGGAGGACAAACTCCCCCTTGCCGATCGTCAGTTCGGTATCGGAGACGACCGGCGGTCCACCATGTTCGTAGGCGAACGATATTCCGTCGAAGGCAATGCGGGTATCAGACTGCACAATGGGCGTCACTCGACCCGACCAGGCGCAGCCTCCTTCAGGAACTCAACAGCCACGAGTTTGGATAGGTCAGCGGTCTGCGGCAGCAACTTTCTGTCGCTCATGAACTGATTCACCGCTTCGAGTTCGGCCATCGACTTTCTGTTCCACCGAACCGAATAGTCGAAGTAGGAGTTGAACCGCTTCGCGTCTTCCGGCTTGAGCGAGAATTCGGCTACCAGCATTGCCGCCGCCTCATCGCGATTGCTGTTGACCCAGTCGCCGGCCTCGACGAGCCCCTTCATGAAAGCGACCGCAAGCGCCTTGTTGGAATAGAGCTTTTCGGATGCGCCGAGGTACACGAGGAGCGGCATTACGCCCTCCTGGCCCGAACGATGGATGATGGTCGCGCCTGGTACTGCTTCGACGGCACGCGTGATATGTGGTTCGAACGCGAAGAACGCGTCGATGTCGCCTTTGGCAAGCGCGGGAACCAATTGCGCGAAGGCGATGTTCTGGAGCGTGATCTTGCCTTCATCAAGGCCGTACTTCTTCGTGTAAAGGCGATAGTAGTAGTCAGGTGAGGTATTGAATTGAGTCCCGACCTTCTTGCCGATCAAGTCCTGGGGCCCCTTGATTCCGGTTTTCGCGGCGACACCAAACTGCTGATCTGATCGTTCCAATTCAGCGAGGATCTTGATCTTGCCCCCACGCGCCGCGACCGGCGGAATGTTGAATGGCCCGTTGATCGTGGTATCAGCTTGGCCGGTCAGTACGGCCTCCAGAGACTCCTGTCCCGAATTGAAGACTTTGAGTTGTACCGTGACGCCGTGTTTCTGAAAAATCCCTTTCCTGACGCCCGCCAAAACCGAGCCCGCCGACGCGTCCGGGCCGACACCCAGGATCAACGACCCGATCGGCGCGGACGACTGGGCGTTCGCGACAGTGGAAAGCGACAGCACGAGACCGCAAAAGACCCAAAGCAGAGTTCCAACAAAGCGCGGCATGAGCGTTTCCCCCTTTTAGACGGCATCGGTTCCGGAGCCGTCACGGTCTCCGGCTGTGCTTCGATCCGTACAAATTGTCGATATCAGGATAGCCAACGGTCAAGAGCCGTCAACAGCATAAGAGCGAGCGGAAGCCCACGACACGAAACGTCAATGCTACGCGGGTCCCAATGGCCTCACTTCGGATGCGTGCTATTCTTCTTTCCAAGAATTGCAATCGGAACGACATCGTCGACGGACGGCTGCGATCCGATCCCGCCGCGAATGTCTGCCGACAGAAACTGAGGACATCGCAGTTCCGACATCCATTCATCTCGGAGTTGCCGCAACCGGAGGTTCACGATGATGCGTTACGTGCTCATTGGAAAACACAACGCCCACGGGATGGATCGCCCGATAGAGCGGCGTGATCTCGCGCGCGCCATGCTGGAGAAGCTCGGCGTCAAGCGGGTGTTCGGAACCTACGTGTTTGGCGAGTGGGATTTCGTCGACGTCGTTGAGGCCGCGACACCCTCGGCGGTCCTCGCCTTTTCGGTTTGGTACCGGTTGCAAGGCTTTGGCACCGTCGTAACCATGCCGGCCATCGACTACGACGACATGCAAAAGGCGACCGACGCGGTCACGGGTGCCGCGGGTGGAATCAAGGCGAAGACCTGATCGCCATAGTTCGACGTTTGTCGATGGCGGAGCGCTCGGACAAGGCGCCCTTGTCGACGCACCATTCCAACCCAATTTCGCGAGGGAGCAGACATGGCAACAACACCTTGGCGCGGTTTTTCTGCGCCCCTTGGCGGCGGCGGGAGGCACTCGCTCTACGGACCGCCACCATGGTCTTTTGAGGGCTACAGCACTTCGGTTTTTCTGGTGTTCGACCCAGCAGCGGTGGCCGACCTTCTGCCGCCACCGCTCAAACTCGTGGGCGATCCGGTTTGCCGATTGAGCCTGCACGACTTGGTTTGCGATTACGGTCTCGGAGAACGCTTTGTCCAGGAGAACCCTGACCAGGCACAGTTCGGCGAAGCCGTCCTCGGTTTCATGGTCGAAGGCGGAGGACTTGTCGGCCAATGGTGCCCCTTTCTGTGGTGCTCGAGCGACGCCGAGTTTGCCGTCGGGCGCGAGCTTTACGGATGGCAGCAAAAGCTCGGTGAAATGTGTCTGTCCCGTCCTCCATTGCGACGAGATTGGCGCCCCGGCGACAAGATTAGCGCTATTCTTTCTCGTGGCCGCCGCAGTGTGTTCGATTTTGCGATCGTGTTGGAGCGCGCTGGCGACGTGCCGCCGATCGTCGACGGCCTTCGCCTGTTTCCCGATCAGGCCAAAGCGAACAACCACTTCACCGAGACCGTGCTGCACGATCTGACCGAGCACACCATCGTGCGGCGATTGGCGGTCAGTTCCATGATCGATACGGCAGTGAGCAAACTGTGGTCGGGTCAGGCGACGGTGAACGTCCATGCGCCCGAGCTCACCTTCCTTGGAGGAGCGCGCGTCCTCGGGGCGCGCTGGCACGAACTATCGTGGAAGAAGCCGTGGCCTTACAAAGTCGTGCGGACGACATCCACCGCCGCTTGACGGCATCGATCGGCGAGGGATGCCCCGAAGTGCCGGCGATGCAAGATGGCGACCTGACGATGACCGAGTCGCCGGCGATCGACGTCCCTCTGGCGCGCCAACCGCCGGTACCTGATCGGCAATCCGTTCACGATCGCGGACCTCGACGCCGCCGCGCGCATTGCCGCCGCGGTGCCGGTTGGCTGCAAGATGGACGGCCTGTCCCTCGTCGAGCCCTGGCGCCCCGCGGTGCAGCACACCCATGATCGTCGAGCCCCGAGGGCAGCTCGGGGAAGCGCGCGGCCGAGGGTCAGGTCGGCGGCTTTTCGCCGATCCTTGTGGCATCCGCCAAGACGGGGCTTGGCGGCAGATGATCTCGGCGCGACCGTCGCTGCGGCAGACCGTGCCACCGGAGGGGTGACCGGCGGACCCTGTCGGCCGCCGGTTTCCCCGACTACAATGAATTTTCCCGGTTCCACTCTGATGCCCGGAGTTGCGCGATGAAACAACCCTATGCCCATCCGATGATGCCGTTGCCGACGATGGACGAACTGGCGCGGCAGAACTTCATCGCCGCACTCAAGATGCACATGGAGGACAACGTCTATCCTGGCGATCGCCTGGTGGCGACCAAACGGGTGGGACCGAAATTCGAGGCCAAGCACGGCCGCGCGCCGCGCGACCGCCATGAATGGCGCCATGCCATGGAGCGGGATCCCTTCGTCCAGGCTTGGTGCTCGATCGCCCGTACCATCCAGGAAATGAACTGGGACACGGTGGGTGAGATCGTGATGCACGAGATGCCGCGCCTGCTCGAGCAGAGCGAGGTAAAACGGCCGCGTGGCAGCCTGTGGCTCGACCCCAACCTCGAAGTGCCGCGCTATAACACCGCGATCGACATCCACTGCATGCCGGGCGGCTATCACAGCGAGATCATTGCGGACGACATCTTTGCCGGGGCGATGTTCGACCGCGGTGCCTACTACTACGGTTTGCCTATTCGTGGCAGCAGTGCCCTGAACTATGTCGACACGCGCGAGCGTATCCAGCGGGCGATCCCGGGCTATACGACGATCGACTACATCCGCCAGGAGTTCCCCGGCCTGCGGCCGCGCCGCATCCTCGACCTCGGCTGCACGATCGGCGGCTCGACGGTGGCCTATGCCGAGCGCTTCCCCGATGCCGAGGTCTATGGCGTCGACGTGGCCGCGCCGCAGTTGCGCTACGGCCATGCCCGTGCCGAGGCGCTAGGCGAGAAAGTGCACTTCCGCCAAGAAAACGCCGAGTCCCTGTCCTTCGCCGACGAGTCCTTCGACTTTGTCGTGTCGCACGGCCTGTTCCACGAGACCTCGGCCAAGGCGACCCCGCGCATCCTCGCTGAATGCTACCGGGTTCTGAAGAAGGGCGGTGTCACCATGCACATCGACACCCAGTTCGCGCGCGGGCTCGACGACTATGACGCCTACTATTGGGACTGGGACACGCACTACAACGGCGAACCCTTCTGGGGCACGCTGCACCACGCTGACGCTCGGGCCCTGCTGATCGACGCCGGTTTTGCACGTTCGACGATTCGTGAGGTCTGGCCGATCGGCAATCCCGACGGTACGGTTCGCTACGAGCCGGTGACCGATCACGACGGCAAGATCATCGGTTCGACGATCTTTGGCGGCCGCAAGTTCTAGGCGGCCGACCGTTGGACCTCCCGTAGTACGTGCCCTCAGCGATACCCCCGCCAGCATAGGAGCGAGCGGATGACGTACGACCTCAAGATCGTTGGCGGCACCATCATCGATGGCACTGGCGCCGAGCGCTACCGCGGGGATGTCGGGATCGCCGACGGCCGGATCGTCGCGCTCGGCCAGGCGACCGACGCAGCCCGCCGCACCATCGATGCCGGCGGCCAGGTCGTTGCCCCCGGCTTCGTCGACGTCCATACCCATTACGACGCTCAGATCTTCTGGGATCCGATGCTGACCGTCTCCCCGTGGCACGGCGTCACCACCGTTGTGATCGGCAACTGCGGCTTTGGCGTGGCGCCGACGCGGCCCGACCACCGCCGCCTGATCCTGCAGACGCTCGAGCGGGTCGAAGGCATGCCCCTCGACGCCCTCGACGCGGGGATGGGCGCAGAATGGCCCTTCGTCAGCTTCACCGAGTACATGGACGCGATCGAGGCGCGCGGCAGCGCGATCAACGTCGCCGTGATGGCCGGCCATACGCCCATCCGCCTGTTCGCGATGGGCGAAGAAGCCGCCGAGCGGCGCGCCCGGCCCGACGAGCTGGCGGTGATGAAGCAACTGGTACGGGGCGCGATCGACGCCGGCGCCATCGGCTTCGCCACCTCGGTCAGCAACGTCCACTACGGCTTCGGCGGCAAGCCGGTGCCGTCGCGGCTCGCCGATTTCGACGAGATACTCGCGTTGTCCCAGGCGATGGCCGCGAGCGGTCAGGGCATCATCCACTACAACGTCGGCCGGCTGCCGCGGTTCGACGAATACGAGGCGCTCGTAGCGGCGACCGGTCGGCCGCTGTCGTGGACCTCGCTGCTTTCCTACGGCATGGGCCCCGGCGCCCATCGCAACCACCTGGCCCGCGCCCACGATCAGCGCGATCGCGGCCTGCCGATCCATCCGCAGAGCGGCGCCCGGCCGATTACACTCGAGTTCGATTTCGCCATGCCGATGGCATTCGACACCTGGCACAATTTCGCGCCGGCGCGCACGGCCCAGAGCGCCGACGAGCTCCGCCGCCACTACGCCGACCGCGGCTTTCGCGACGCCTTCAAGGCCGAGGTCGACGGCCGCGGCACCAACCATCAGCACTTTCCCGGTGGCACCGGCGAGGCCGCCGGAATGCTGGCCGGCTTCCGCAGGATGGTGGTGTCGTCCTTCACGCCCAATCCTGCCTTCAACGAGCGTCCGCTCGACCAGTTGGCGCGGGAGCTCGGATCCCATCCGATCGACGTCATGCTCGACCTCGCGCTGCAGAGCGACCTCAGCGCGCGCTTCCGCATGCCGCGCGCCAATTTCGACGAAGGCGAGATGGCCGAAATTGTCTCCGATCCGCTGGTCGTGCTAGGGCTCGGTGATGGCGGCGCGCATCTCAGCCAGCTGTGCGACGCCTGTCATTCCACCTACCTGCTCGACCATTGGGTGCGCGAGACCGGCGTCCTGACGCTGGAACAGGCGGTGCACCGGCTCACCGGTCACACCGCGCAGGTGTTCGGCATCACGGATCGCGGTCGCCTGGCGCTCGACCGCCCGGCCGACGTCGTCGTCTTTGATCCGGCAACCGTGGGCGCCGGGCCGCTGGAACGCATCCACGATTTGCCGGCCGGCGCCGATCGCCTGGTGTCGCGACCGAGCGGAGTCGCCGCTGTGATCGTCAACGGCCGCCAGCTGCCGCCGCCCGGCGGTCGGGCCGAGCATCTGACCGGAAGACTGTTACGGAACGGCAGAGCCCGAAGCAATGGGACGACGCCATGACGACCCCGGGTGGTCGGGTGACGGTCGCACGAATCGCCTGCCGGTCGTGCCGAGGTTCGGTTCACGCCGCGGTCCTTCGACCCGCGCCTCCCATGACGACCTCTAGAGACGACGGGTCCCCTGGGTTGGATCGCGGTCGGGGGGTGACCTGCCTCTCATTCGATTCCCGGCGCTTATGCCTTTGTTGACAAAGTGACCTGAGCCCCTTCTTTCATCCAGCGATGAATAGAGTCCGTTCGTCATTTGAGCCTGTGCGGCTCGGTGATGCAACGGGATGGGGCGCGAAGCCCCTGACTGAGCGCGGCGCCCCATCCCGTTGCATGTCGGGAGCGCTGAGCTTTGCGTAGACCGCCGGTGGGAGGTTGCCGAGCCCGCTGTGCGGTCTGACGGTGTTGTAGTCGTCCTTCCAGGCCTCCAGGACCGCGCGAGCATGAGCGAGCGAGGTGAACAGCGTCTCGTTCAGCAGCTCGTCACGCAGCCGGCCATTGAAACTCTCGATGAAAGCGTTCTGGGTTGGCTTGCCGGGCGCGATGTAGTGCCACTCGATGTTGGCGTCCTGCGACCAACGTAGGATGGCCGTGCTGGTGAGCTCCGTGCCGTTGTGGCAATTCGCGCGACCATCACGGCCCCCCGGCTACGACGATGGGTTGAGTCGCCCACGGGCTTGCTGCAACCGACATAGGTTTTTATTCCTATTCCGGTTCAGATGGTGCGGCGTGACATCGTTGCGATGGTTGGCCGAGCAGGGGCTCGACGTCCTGGTCTGGTGCAACCGCTGTTTTCATCATCGGGTCCTGGCGCTGGCGCCCCTTCGGGCGCGGTTCGGTCCTGGATTCCCTATCCGCGGATTAGACCGATTTTTGCGCTGCACCCGGTGCGGCCGGCGCGAAGCCGAGGCCCGGCCCGATTGGCGGGCCTACCGCGCCGCGGCCCGCCTAGGGCCGGAGCGTCAAGGTATCGCCCACGACCTCGTAGCTCCCGAGCCGGGAGAGGAACGTCATGCCGAGGAGGGAGCTGCCCTCGAGCCGCTGGGCGACGTGGGCGCGGACGTCCTCGACGACGATCGAGCCCACCCGAATGCGGCGCAGCCGGATCGGCGCCGCGGCCGACGGCCCAGCGGCCGTTTGAACCGGAACGCTGTAGGTGAGCCGGTCGGGATCGAGGCCCAAGCGCCGGGCGTCGCTCTGGCTGAGCGCCACCGAACTCGCGCCGGTGTCGACCAGGAAGCGGATCGCCTTGCCCTCGACCTCGGCCTCGACGATGAACGAGCGATCCTGACTGCGCCGAATGACGACCGCGCCGCCCTTGGCCGTGGCGCGATAGGGCAACAGCTCGGCCAGAAGCCGTTCGCCGACGAGGCGCGCGTCCTCACGGAAGGCGTAGCCGATCGCGATCACGAGCGCGATCAGCAGCCAGAGCCCGGCACCGCGCCAGAACTGCCCGAACGAGAAGCGACCAACGCCCAACAGATAGGCGATCGTCAGGACCGCCGCCGTGACCCCGAGCGCCCGATCATCGCCCGCAAGACTCTCCGGAAACAGGAGCGTGAGGCCGAGCGCGAGCGCGCCCAGCCCAACAACCACGATGATCGCCCGACGCCAGCGCACGTCATTCCCCGCGCATGAGTCGGCTGGCGGGCATTCCCGGCCTCACCCCAAGGCGCCGGCGCGGCCCAGGGCGGCCACCACGATCGTCACAAAGCCGAGGATCGTGTTGATGCCGACGGTGCGCCGGATGTCGCCCAGCCTGGCGCCTGCGGCCGCCAGGTCCTTGGCGGCGCGAGCGGCGCGGAAGCGTGGGAACGCCCGGAAGTAGAGCACCAGGAACAGCGCGATCATCACGAGCCCGAGCCCCTGCATGAGGTGAACGTAGAGCGGTGCGCCCGCGAAGCCGCCCATGCGTTCGAACATCATCCAATAGCCGGTCGCCGGCAGCACGATGACCGCCACCCAGACGTAGACGAAGAAGCGCTCGAAAATGCCCTGCCACAACGCGCCGCGCTGCGGCGGTTCGAGGGCGGTCACCGCGGCCGGACGCACCATCACGTAGGCGAAGAACATGCCGCCGACCCAGACGACGACCGCCAGGAGGTGAAGCGTGAGCAGAACGCTGTCGAGCGACATGGCGTTCGTCCCCGGGTCAGCTGTTCGGGCCGCGATGCCGCTTGGCGTGGCGGCGCTCGATCGCATCCCAGATCCGGCTTTCGATCTTGATGCCGTCGAAGCGGTTGATCTCTTGGATGCCCGTGGGCGAGGTGACGTTGATCTCGGTCAGGTAGTCGCCGATCACATCGATGCCGACGAACACGAGGCCCCGCTCCCGGAGGGCCGGGCCGATAACCTCGCAAATCTCGCGCTCCCGCTTGCTCAGGCTCGACTTCACCGGTCGACCGCCCACATGCATGTTGGAACGCGCCTCGCCCTCGGCCGGCACGCGGTTGACGGCACCGGCGGGCTCACCTTCGACCAGGATGATGCGTTTGTCGCCCAGACGCACCTCGGGCACGTAACGCTGCACGACGATCGGCTCGCGATAGAACTGCGTGAACATCTCGAGCAGCGCATTCAGGTTCTCGTCACCCGGGCGGATGTGGAACACGCCGGCGCCACCGTTGCCGAACAAGGGCTTGACGATGATGTCCTGGTGCTGCTCGCGAAACGCCCTGATCTGGGCGGCATCCGAGGTGATCAACGTCGGCGGCATCACGCCTTCGAAATGCGTCACGAACAGTTTTTCGGGTGCGTTGCGCACGCACACCGGATCGTTGATCACCAAGGTCTGCGGGTGGACGTGTTCCAAGAGGTGGGTCGCCGTGATGTAGGCCATGTCGAAGGGCGGGTCCTGGCGCATCAACACGACGTCGAGCGTGGCCAGGTCGACGACCTCTGGTGCGCCCAGCGAAAAATGGTTGCCCTTCTCGCGGCGCACCTCGAGCGGTTGCATCGTCGCCAGCACCCGGCCGTCCTTGAGAAACAGCTGCCGCGGCAGATAATGGAACAGGGCATGCCGCCGGGCCTGCGCTTCGAGCGCGAGCACGAACGTCGAGTCGGCATCGATGTTGATGCCGGAAATGTGGTCCATCTGGATCGCGACCGCGAGACTCATGGGCAACGCACTTTCTAGTTCAGGCGGGACTTGAGATTTTGCAGCAGCTTGGCGGCCTCGTGGCGCATGGCATCGTTGGGCGCCAGACGGCGGTAGTGCTCGGCCGCGGCCATGGCATCGCGCAGATTTCCGAGGTGGCCCTCGATGCTCGCGAGCTCGCGCCAGGAAAACGGCAGCGCCGGCGCGAACATCAGGATGCGGCGAAGCACCTCGCTGGCACGGGCGAGGTCGCCGGCCTGCACGGCCCGCGACTTGATGTTGTTCTGCAACCGGACGAGCACATCGCGGCGGCTGGCCGGTTGGTAGAATTCGGGCTTGAGGTCGGCCTCACCCGCGAAGCGCTTCAACATCGCGCGCATGCCGCCGCTATCGACGATCGTGCCGCCGTTGAACGGATCAATGGCCACCCGATCGGCGCCGACCTCGAGCCGAACCAGAAAATGGAACGGAAAGGTGAGCCCGACCATCGGCCAACCCGCCGAATCGGCGGCATCGAGGAACAGAATCCCGAGCGCCACGGGTAATCCTTTGCGACGATCGATCACCCGCATCATGTTGGCGTTCTGTTCGTCGTCGTAGGTCAGCGTGTCGCCGGCGTAACCCATGGTCCCGATCAGCACACGCTGCAACACGGCAATACGATCATCGAGCGACTCCGCCCCGCTCGACCGGATGTCCTCGCCGAGCTGCGCCAGGTGTTCCCAATAGCGTTCGAGGGCGACGCGCGGCCGATCGAGGGCCGCGAGCAGCAACGCCGTGCGGCCGATGGGAATACGGTGATCCGGCAGATCGGCGACGGCGCGAAGTTGCTGTTCGAGGCTTTCGCGGTCCGGGGCCACGCTCAGCTTCGCCGCTGATCGTTCTTGAGCACGACGTAACTGACCACGCGCTGCACCCCGGAGATGGCGCGGGCATGCCCGGTCACGCGTTCGAGCTCCGGTTGATCCCGCGCGATGCCGGTCAGATAGATCACCGCGTTGACCGTCTCGACGTTGAAGTTGATCGCCGAAACGTCGCGATCGGCGATCATCTTGAACCGCAGTTCGTTGGAGATGCGCACGTCGCGCAGATAGTCGGTGAGCGATGAACGATCGCGCACCTCGATCTCGTTGTAGAGCTCGCGCACGCCCTGGACCTGCCAGGCGAGACGCCCGGCCTCGACGCGATCCTCGGGCCTGGCGACGTTCCCCGTGAGCAGCACGCGGCCCTCGACCGATTCGACCCCGACGGTGAGGAACAGCTTGTCGCTCGCGGCGAGAAGGCGATCCTTGATCCCGAGCTTGATGCCGGCATCGTCGATCGCGCCGCCGACCGAGCGCTCCTGCATCGCGGCGATTCCCGCGGTCGCACCGGCGCCGATCACGGCGCCCGCACACCCACCGAGGGCCAAGCCCAGCATCAGCAAAACTGTCAGACGAACCGTGGCAGCCACGCGCAACCTCCGTTCTTGCCCAGCGGCCCCTGGGGCCATCTTATAACGAGGGCCGCGCACGTTGCACGCCGCCCTCAATCGTCGCGCCAGGCGTCGACGATGTGACGCGGCCAGCGGCCCGGTCGCACGACGACGACATCGAACCGCCAAGGCAGCCCGGCCAACGCCCGATGACGCTGGCAGAAGATTTCCATGGCGTCGTTGATCCGCTGGCGTTGTCGCAGCGAGATCGACTCGAGGGCGGTCACGAGGTCGGACCGGGCCTTGACCTCGACTGCCACCAACTGGCCACCGCGGCGGGCGATCAGATCGATCTCGCCTGCACCTACCCGGAAGCGGCGGGCGAGGATGCGATAGCCCTTGATTCGTAGGGCCAAGGCCGCGATGCGCTCGGCCCAGCGTCCGCGAGCCTCGGCGGCGCGGCGATCAGCCGTCATCACGGCGCAGCGCCAGGGCCGCCGCGTAGACCACCTTGCGCGTCCGGCCGGTGGCGGCCGTCACCCGATCGACCGCCTCGCGCAGTGAGACCGTCACCATGGCCTCGCGCAACAACGTGTCGACAGCAGCATCGCTAACCGGTGTCTCCTCGGGTGGTCCGATGACCACGACGATTTCGCCCCGCGGCGCATCGGCACCCCGAAGAGACGTTGCGAGATCGTCCAGGGTTCCGTGCCGGACCTCTTCGAACAGTTTGGTCAGTTCGCGACAGATCGAGGCTTCGCGGCGACCGAACACCTCGGCCATCGCCTGGACGCTCGCCGCGAGTCGGCCGGGGGCTTCGAAGAACACCAGCGTCGCGGGGACGCTCCGGAGCTCGGTCAGCGTGCTGCGACGAGCCTCGGCCTTGCTCGGCAAGAATCCAGCAAACAGGAACCGATCGGTGGGCAGCCCGGCAATGGCCAGCGCCGCGATGATGGCCGACGGACCGGGAACCGTGAAAACGCGGTGTCCCGCGGCGCGCACCGCCCGCACGAGGTGATAACCGGGGTCCGAAATGAGCGGCGTTCCGGCGTCGGAGACGAGCGCCACCCGTTCGCCACGATGCAACATGTCGAGAACCTGCGGCCTGACCCGGGCGGCATTGTGGTCATGATAGGGCAACATCGGGGTCGCGATGCCGAATCGGGCCAGCATGGCGCCAGTGACGCGCGTATCCTCGCAGAGGATGCGATCGACCGCGGCGAGCGTGGATCGCATACGCTCGCTGGCATCGCCCAGGTTGCCGATCGGCGTCGCGGTGACGTAGAGGCCCGGGGCCAATTTACTTGCCGCCGGCCGCTCGCTAGCATCCAGACGTTCGACCCCGTGGCCGACGGAGCGTGTCGCTTCCGCGGCCGATTGGTGGAGGACCTTCCGTGAAACGCTTCGCCTCTTGGGCATGCCTGGCCTTGGTAATGGTTGCCCTGACCGGGTGCAACGATCCGGCGATCAACGCGCTCGCCGCGAACGTACTGCGCCCGATATTGGGCCAGCCGCAGCAGCTGACGCCAGGGCCAGCCCCGGTCACGGCGCCGCGCCCTACGGCCGTCGAGGCCCCGCCGCCCCCGGCCGCCCCGGTCGAGACGGTGACCGTCACCCCGGCGCCAACACCCGAGCCGGCGCCCGCGCGCGCGCCGGGTGCCGAAGAGGATCGCGTGGCCCTGCGGCTACCGGCCCTGCCGCGCGGACCGCAGTTGCTGCCGCCACCCGGACAGGAACCGATTCGCGTCGGGCTGGTGCTGCCGCTTTCGGGCCCGAATGCTGCCCTCGGCCAGAGCCTGCTCAACGCCGCAACCATGGCGTTGTTCGACATGGGCGATACGCGTTTGCAGCTGCTGCCCAAGGACGACGAAGGTCTGCCCGAGGGCGCGATCCAGGCGATCGACTCGGCGCTGCAGGAAGGCGCCCAACTGATCTTAGGACCGGTGTTCAGCGCCTCCGTCCAGGCCATCGCGCCGATCGCACGCGACCGCGGCGTCAACATCGTTGCGTTCTCGACCGATCGCGAGGTCGCGGGCAACGGAGTCTATCTGATCGGCTTTACGCCCGAACAGCAGGTCGAACGCCTCGTCGCCTTCGCCAAATCTCAAGGGTTGGCGCGCTTTGCCGCAATCGTGCCTGCGTCGCCATACGGGACGACGATCGAAACCAGTCTCCAGGCGGCCGCGAGCCGTGCCGGCGTCGCCGTGGTCCGGGTCGAGCGCTACGCCAGCAACGCCCAAGAGTTCAGCGAGCCCGTGCAACGGCTGGCCGACTATCGCCGTCGGCGCGACGAACTCGACGCGCTGCGCCGTGACGTCGAGACCCAGGACAGCGATGTCGCACGGCGGGCCCTCAACCGCCTCGAAGAGCGAGGCGCCATCGGTCAAGCCGGGTTCGACAGCGTGTTGATCGCCGAGGGCGGGGAGCGCCTGCGCGCGATCGCCTCGCTCCTGCCGTTCTACGACGTGAACCCGAACCGCGTGCGGTTCCTGGGCACAGGTCTGTGGGACGATCCGACCCTGGGACGCGAGCCCGCCTTGGTCGGCGGCTGGTATGTCGCCCCGCCGGCGGAGGAGCGCGAGCAGTTCCGAACGCGCTACGAGCGATCGTTCGGCGAAGCGCCACAGCGCCTGGCGACCCTCGCCTACGATGCGACTGCGCTCGCCGCGGTCTTGGCCCGCCTGCCGGGTGGGGCCGACTTCTCCGAGAAGGCGCTCACCAATCCGTCCGGCTTCGCGGGCGTCGACGGGATATTCCGCTTCCGCCCGGATGGCGTCGCGGAGCGGGGCCTCTCCGTCCTCGAAGTGCGCCCGCGTGGGATGCGCATCCTCAGCAAGGCGCCCGAGACCTTCCAAGTCAGCAATTGAGCCGATCGACAATCGTGCGATAGACCGTGTTGAGAAGCGGCCGTCCGCGAGCCGTCAACCGAACACCAGGCGCATCGATTTCGACCAAGCCCTCGGTGATAAGGTCGTGACACTGGTCTCGCCGGAGAGCTGACGCGAGCGGGACGCCGGTCACGGCCGCGAAGCGTTCCCGAGCCACCCCCGGGGTCAACCTGAGCCCCATGAACAGGAGTTCCTCCGCCTGCTCCCGGCGATCGAGCACGGTTTTCTCCGCAATCGCCTCGCCGGTCGACGAGGCCTGCTTTAGCCATGCTCCGGGATCAGCTGTCTCCACGGTGGCGAGCCGACCCACGTTGCGCCTCACCCGGCCATGAGCGCCGGGCCCGATCCCCAGATAGTGCCCATAACGCCAGTAGACGAGATTGTGCCGACTTTCCTCGCCGGGCCGAGCGTGATTGGAAATTTCGTAGCCCGGAAGGCCGGCGTGCTCGCAGGCTTCCTGCGCCGCCAAATAGAAGTCCGCTTGCGTGTCGGTGTCGGGGGGAGCGATATCGCCCTGCGCCACAGCGCGACCGAACGGCGTGCCCTCCTCGAAACTCAGCTGATAGAGCGACACATGGCCGCCAGTCTGCGCCATGGGGAGCGCGCTCGCCAATTCACGCCGCCAGGAGGTAAGCGATTGGCCCGGCCGTGCGTAGATGAGATCGAACGTCGAGCGCGCAAAGACCTTTTGCGCCGTGGCGATGGCCGCTCGTGCCTCCGCCGCATCGTGCCAGCGTCCGAGAAAGCGCAGCGCGGCATCCTCGAGCGCCTGTACGCCGAGCGACAGGCGGTTGATGCCGGCCGCCCGGAAATCGACGAAGCGCGCTCGTTCGGCCGATGTCGGATTGGCTTCGAGCGTCACTTCGCAGTCCGGCGCCAAGCGGAACACCCGACCGATCGAATCGATGATCGCGGCGACCAGGGCCGGCGCCATCAGCGACGGCGTGCCGCCGCCGAAATAGATCGACGCCACGGGAGGGCGTGGGCCGTCCCAGTCGGAGGCCTGTCGTTCGATGACGCGGCGAAAGCCGTGGGCCCAGGCACCCTGATCGATATTACGCGCGACCCGGACGTTGAAATCACAATAGGGACAGACCGCCTCGCAAAACGGCCAATGGAGATAGACCCCGAGCCCCTCGTCAGGGCGAGCGGAAACAGCCATCGATCAACTGGCGGAAGGCGTGGGCGCGGTGAGACATCGCGTGCTTGGCCGCCGGGTCCATTTCACCGAAGGTCTCGGCGTGCCCTTCCGGGATGAACATCGGGTCATAGCCGAAGCCACGTTCGCCCCGTGGCGGCCAGACCAGTTGCCCGTGAATTTCGCCTTGAAAGGTCTCGCAGTGACCGTCGGGCCAGGCGAGCGACAAGGCCGCAACGAAGTGGGCCCGGCAGCGCGAAGACGAAACGTTGCGCGCGACCAACTGGTCGTGAACGCGCTGCATGGCGACGGCAAAATCCTTGGTCGGGCCGGCCCACCGCGCCGAGTGGATCCCCGGGTCGCCGTCGAGCGCCGGAACGACGAGGCCGGAATCATCGGAGAGCGCGACCTGCCCGCTGGCCTTTGCCGCGGCCAAGGCCTTCAGCTCGGCATTGGCGCGAAAGGTCGTCCCGGTTTCCTCGGGTTCGGCAAGTCCGAGGGCCGACGCCGACTTCAGCGTGACGCCCAAGGGCCGAAACAGATCATCGAACTCGCGAACCTTGCCTGGGTTGTGGGTCGCAATGACCAGCGTCGAAGCGTCGAACCGACGACCCATCACGCGATCCCGAGCGCCTTGCGCTGGAGAATGGCCAAGTCGGCGACCCCGTCTTTGGCGAGTTTCATCAGTTCGCGGAACTGGCCGTCGCTGAACGGTTCACGTTCCGCCGTGCCCTGAATCTCGACGATCTTGCCGCCCGAGGTCAGCACGAAATTGGCATCGGCCTCGGCCGTTGAATCTTCGGCATAGTCGAGATCGAGCACGGCCGTCCCCTGATAAAGCCCGCACGACACCGCCGCCACCTGGTCGGCGATCGGCACGCGTTCGATCTTCCCCTGCTTGACCATCCAATCGAAGGCGGCATAGAGCGCGACATAGGAGCCTGTGATCGCTGCAGTTCGTGTTCCTCCATCGGCCTGCAACACGTCGCAGTCGATGGTGATCTGGCGTTCGCCGAACGCCTTGAGGTCGACCACGGCACGCAGGGCGCGGCCGATCAGGCGCTGAATTTCTTGCGTGCGGCCGCTCTGCTTGCCACGAGCCGCCTCACGTTGGGTGCGTTCGCCCGTGGCCCTCGGCAGCATGCCGTATTCGGCCGTCACCCAGCCCTGACCGCTATTGCGCAGGAACGGCGGCACGCGGTCCTCGACGCTCGCCGTGCACAGCACATGCGTGTGGCCGAAGCGTGCCAGGCACGATCCCTCGGCATAACGGGCCGCACCCAGTTCCAGAGTCACCGGTCGGAGTTCGTCCGGTTTTCGGCCGGAGGGCCGGATCGTCGTCGAAGGTCGGCTCATGGTCGCCATGATGTCGGTGATGGGTCCCGCGCTATAGCCCGCGGGCGGGCCGCGGTCCAGGGCGTCCTTCGTTGACGCTCTCGCCCCCGGTTCCTACATTGAAGCCGCGCGACCGCCCGAGGGCCCGCGCACATTTTGTCGATGATACAAGAACTTAGCGAACGCAACCGCGAGATATTCCGGCAGATCGTCGAAGCCTACGTCGAGACCGGCGAACCCGTCGGCTCGCAGCGGCTGTCGCAGCGCCTGCAACTCGGCCTGTCGCCGGCCACGATTCGCAACGTCATGGCGGAATTGCAGGGGCAGGGCCTCTTGTACGCGCCGCACACCTCGGCCGGACGCGTGCCAACGCCGCTCGGGCTCGCGTTTTTCGTCGACGGCTTGCTCGAGGTCGGCAACCTGACGGGCGCCGAGCGCGAAACCATCGAGGCGCGCTGCAAGGGGAGCGGACGATCCATCGAGGAGGTCTTGACCGATACGATCGACGGCCTGTCGGGGCTGTCGCATTGTGCCGGCGTCGTCGTGGCGCCCAAGCGCAACAGCGCCATTCGCCACGTCGAGTTCGTCGGCCTCGCCCGCGATCGCGTGTTGGTGGTCATCGTCGGCGAAGACGGTCAGGTCGAAAACCGGCTGATCGAGACGCCGGAGGGTTGGACCCCCTCGGCGCTGATCGAGGCCACGAACTATCTCAACCGCCGGGTCCGGGGACGGACGTTGGGTGAGATGCGCGACGAGATCGCCGCCGAACAAAAACAGCACCGGCTCGATATCGACGCCATCGCCGGCCGTCTGATCCACGACGGTCTGGCCGACTGGGGCGGCAATCCGGAGAACAAGCCGACCCTGATCGTCCGCGGCCGCGCCAATCTCCTGGACGATGTCAATGCCTCGGCCGACCTCGAACGGTTGCGCGAACTGTTCGCATCGCTCGAAACCAAGCAAGGGCTCGTCAACCTGCTCGACATGGCGCGTGACGCGGAGGGCGTTCGCATCTATATCGGGGCGGCCGATAACCTGTTCAATCGTGCCGGCTGCTCGGTGATCATCGCGCCCTACCTCGACAAGCGCGACCGGATCGTCGGCGCAATCGGTGTCATCGGCCCGACCCGACTGAACTACGCCCGAATCATTCCGATGGTCGATTTCACCGCCAAGTTGATCAGCCGCAACGTCGGCTAACCAGCAACACGACGAACATGACCGACAACGACAACGACGGCAGCAAGGCCGCCAACGATTCCACCCCGATCGATCCGACGGTTTCGGGAGAGATCCCGGCAGTGAACGACAATCACGTCGGCAAGATCGCCGAGCTCGAGACCAAGGTGACCGAACTCAAGGATCAGCTGTTGCGGGCCCTGGCCGAAACCGAGAACGTGCGACGCCGCGCCCAACGCGAGGTCGAAGACACGGCCAAATACGCCATGTCCAAGTTCGCGACCGACGTCGTGAACCTGCCCGACAACCTGCGGCGCGCGTTGGACTCGATTTCGGCCGAGGCCATCGCGGGCAACGACACGATCAAGGCGCTACACGAGGGCGTGTCGCTCGCCGAACGGGAATGTCTGGCTATTCTCGAACGCCACGGCATCAAGCGGGTCAGTCCCCTAGGGGAGCGATTCGATCACAACCTCCACCAGGCGCTCCTCGAGATCGACGACCCGACCCGCGAACCCGGCACCGTGGCCCAGGTCATCCAGCCTGGCTACACCATTGCGGGCCGTCTGTTGCGGCCAGCGATGGTGGGCGTCGTCAAGAGGCCCCCGGCGGCGGGTGCCGCTCCGGCCGCGGGTGGGGGCGCCGTCGATACCAAGGCCTAGAGCGCGTTTCTGAAAGGTTGAATCGGCGGGGATTCCCTTGGTCGGGGATTCGTGATTCAAGATGCTGGCTGGATTGGAGGCCAGCAGCGATGGCGCGTCCCTATTCGCTGGATTTGCGTAACCGCGTGGTGGCCTCGGTATCGG